>CAWUID010000057.1:0-2370 GCA_963922315.1 uncultured Gammaproteobacteria bacterium | reverse complement strand
TGTTAACCTGGCTTTTCTCACCTTATTATTGCGAAGATTGTAAACAGGTTCTAAGCACATCACGCATGCAACACTGCCTTCGTCAGTGGTGATGAACCTGAACCCGGATCATTACAGATTACGAACTTTGGTGGTCGCCGGTGAGGCCTGCCCTCTACCACTGATGCGAGCCTGGTCAAATACCTGTGATTTTTACAATGCCTATGGCCCAACCGAAGCCACTGTGTGTGCCAGTATGGTGCAAGGTGCCACCGATGCTGATATCGTCACCATCGGTCGACCGATCGCAAACACCCGCATCCATATCCTGAATCAACAACACCAGTCGGTGCCGATCGGTATTCCGGGCGAATTGTGTATTGCCGGCGCCGGACTCGCGCGTGGCTACCTGAACCGCCCGGAGCTGACCGCTGAGAAGTTCATCGAAGTCGAGCTGTTCGGCCAGACCGAACGCCTCTACAAAACCGGCGACCTGGCACGCTGGCTGCCGGACGGTAATCTGGAATACCTCGGCCGGATTGACCATCAGGTGAAGCTGCGTGGCTTTCGCATTGAGCTGGGCGAGATTGAAGCGGTGCTGTGTCAGCAGGATGTGGTGAGTGAGGCCGTCGTGGTGGTACATGAGCGGGACGGCAATCAATCTCTCGAGGCCTATCTCACTGCGGCGGATGAGGATGTACCTGATACCACCAAACTCCGCGACGCACTCAAAGCACGTCTGCCGGATTATATGGTGCCGAACAGTTTCACCATGCTGGATCAGATGCCGCTGACACCAAATAGCAAGATTAACCGCAAAGCGCTACCAGAACCCGATCAGATTCAGAATTCTGGCACTTCAGTACCGCCACGCGACCTGATTGAGTGTCAGTTATTGGCAATCTGGCAACAGGTGCTGGGAACAGATCAGATCGGGATACAGGATTATTTTTTTGCCGTTGGTGGCCATTCATTGTTGGCGATGCGTCTGGTCAGTCTGATCCGGCAACAATTCAATTTGCAGTTGCCCGTCGCTGTGTTGTTTCAGCAGGGCACTGTAGCAGCACTCGCGGAATTGATCCGGCAGGCTGAATCGGCATCACTTCCCGCCTGGTCGAATTGTGTCCCGCTGCAGACACAGGGAGAGGGTACTCCAATCTATATCCTGCCAGGTGCAATCGGTTCTGTGTTGTATCTGCAACCCCTCGCCGCCGCTCTGGGAATGCAACAACCGATCTATGCGTTGCAAACACCCGGGCTGCAACCGGATGAAGTAACACCGAACTCAGTCGAGGCCTTGGCCGCCTACCATCTGGCGGCAATTCGTCAGCAACAACCGGATGGGCCTTATCAGATTCTGGGGCATTCATCTGGCGGACGAGTCGCCTTTGAACTGGCTCGCCAACTGGAAGCTGCCGGAGAATCTGTCGCCCTGCTCGGCATACTGGATACCAGCGCACCCGACCCACAGCAGAACTGGCAGGATCCACAAGACGATGGCAGCGACACCTATCAGCTCTGGAGCCTGTTGCAGGTGTTCACCGAACTGACCGGGCACGCCACGCCTTATGCTCTGGCTGAATTACACGCACAGGGAGACCAGGCCCCTGCACAGGTACTGGGTTGGCTACAGCAACATCAGATCGTCTTTACCGAAACCGATACCACCACCAACCTGTACCGCTGGGTACAGACTTACCGGGCCACCGTGCAGGGCCACGCCCGATACCAATCACAGGCACGTCTCACTTGTCCGATTCATCTGTTCCGAGCCAACGAACAGACTCGGGAGCCTGATGCTGCCGCTGCGTTTGCGGATCATCGTCCGCACTAGGGCTGGGATGGCCATACTGGAGACCAGGTACATGAGATATCCGTACCTGGCACCCATGTCACCATGATGGCCAGACCCCAGGTGCAAACCCTCGCCGAAGCGATCCGGGCCCATCTGAGGCACACATCATGATTCCTTTGTTTTTCAATAATGCCGGGCCTTCGGTGCCGGAACTGAACTACATGATTGATCCGTTGACACGGATCAATCTGCCGCATATCGAACGACTGATCGCACAACAGCGCTACTTTGTGCTGCATGCCCCGCGTCAGACCGGCAAAACCACCTGTTTAATGGCGCTGATGCACCACCTGAACAAACAAGGTCATTACCAGGCCTTGTATGCGAACGTTGAAACGGCACAGGCGGCACGTAATAGGATTAAGGCAGGCATAGATGCGACCGTTGAAGCCATTGCCTCTTCTGCAGAAGTGTATCTGCAGGATCCGTCATTAACACAATGGCTGAAGGCACAACGCAGAGATTATGCACCAGAATCACTGTTAGAACCTGTTTACAATCTTCGCAATAATAAGGTGAGAAAAGCCAGGTTAACA
>CAWUID010000056.1:0-2427 GCA_963922315.1 uncultured Gammaproteobacteria bacterium | reverse complement strand
ACAGCATACCGCCAGTGATATGCCAGACACTCAAATAATTGAGAACGCCCCCTAGTACCGCTTCCTGGCGCAGCAGGCGGGCAATCGCGTCGGTCAACTGAATTTCGCCACCGGCACCGGGGGGCAGGTGTTCCAATGCCCGGAAGATCGCCGGGGTGAACAGGTAACGTCCGACGACCGCAAGATCAGATGGGGCATCTTCCGGTGCGGGTTTTTCCACAATATTCTGTAAGGTGATCAGATCTGTAGTCAGAGGGGTGCCCCGGATCATGCCATAGCGTCGGCTGTGTTCACGCGGTACTGGCTGCACTGCGACCAAGCTGCTCGCATGCTGATCAAACTGCTGCATCATCCGGGCGGTGATGCCTGGCTGATCAGGCATCAGCTCGTCTGCCAGTAATACTGCAAAAGGTTCGGCACCGACCAGTGGCTCGGCACATAACACCGCGTGCCCCAGACCGAGCGGTTGTGGCTGGCGGACCCAGGTACAGACCATCTCATCGGGCGTGATCGCACGGAGTATCTGTGCATATTGGTCGGTTGGTGCAACGGCCGGATCGAAGTGGTCCGCAACGCTTTGTTTCCGGTGATTGGTGACAAAGATCATCTGCCGGATGCCCGCCTGATACGCCTCTTCCACCGCATACTGGATCAGTGGTTTATCGACTACCGGGAGCATTTCTTTCGGTATGGCCTTCGTGGCTGGCAAAAAGCGGGTACCGGCACCGGCAATCGGAAAAACAGCCTTCCGGATCATTGGGCTCTCCTGGCATCAGGTATCGGAGCGATCTGCTGGCCCATCTGGATCTTCTGGCCGGTCAGAGTAGGCAACAAGTCTATCTGCTTGGCGCCGAACAGGACGATGACGGTCGAACCCATATTAAAGCGCCCGATTTCGTCGCCGGTCGCGAAGGTATGTGGCTGATCGGTATAGTCCCGGTGGGTGATCGTTTTCGCCTGGATTTCACCGGCCCAGACCGTTTCGATGTTGCCGACAAAAATGGCGCCGACCCAGATCACTACCATCGGGCCACACGCGGTATCGAAGGTGCAGACCAGGCGTTCATTGCGGGTGAACAGTCCCGGGATGTGTTGTGCACTGTGGGTATTCACGCTGAACAGGTCGCCGGGGATATAGGTCATGTGTTGCAATGTGCCGCTGAGTGGCATGTGCACCCGGTGGTAGTCTTTCGGCGCCAGGTAGATGGTCAGGTAGCTGCCATGGCGCAGCATGTCGGCCAGGTCGGTGTTGTCGCCGAGTAGGGCAGGCAGGGTATAGTGCTGGCCCTTCGCCTGGATCAGTTGCTGGTCGTCGATGGTGCCGCTCTGGCTGACCTGGCCATCCGCCGGGCTGATGATGCTGTCAGCCGCTATCGGTCGGGTGTCAGGTCTGAGTGTGCGGGTAAAGAACGCATTGAAGCTGGGGTACTGGTCAGGATCAGGCTGTGCCGCTTCAGTCATGTCTACCTGGTATTCGCGGATCACATAGCGGATCAGGCGTTTTCTGATCCAGGGTCGTTCGCTACGTGCCAGGTGGTACATCGCCCGGCTGAGCGCATGTTGTGGCAGCATACGCAGCAGCAGGTACTGGAGTCGGAAGCTGAGGGGCTTGTGTGGTGATCGCATGGTGTTGTGCTGGTTGTAGCAACGGTGTTGACGGTGTTGATGATGTTTGCGGCGGAATCAGTCGTGACAGAACCACTGCTGCTTTCTGCATGGCAGCGGGTTGCCCGCTGCCATGCAGAAAAATGCAGCTTATCTGTCCCGCCTGGTTCTCGCCGCCTGGTTGGTCGTTCCCACGCTGCTGCGTGGGAACTCAGTGCGACTGAGCAGTGCGCCGGGATTAGGGGGTGACGATCTGACCCAGTATTTGGGCCGGATCATGGCCGTCGGGCCATAGCAGGGTCAGGCTGTGGTAGTCGCCTGTGGCATCTGGTTCCGGCCAGCGCAGCGCTTGCGGAAAACGCCAGGCCGCCAAGCGTTGCCCATCCACCAGAAAGCCTGCATACCGGGCCAGAGTCGGGTCGTTCGGTACGCGCTGGCCCTGCCATTCGATAGTGTGGATGGGTGTGTCGCTGTGCAGGTGGATGCCTTCCTGGTCTACGGTCGCAATATAGCCATTCCGTAATGCTTGCCAGTAAGCAGTACATCGGTTGGCTTTCAGATCCCAGCTCCGCAATGTGTCATCATTTGAGGTCGAGACAAGTGAATCATTAGCCAGCTGGATAACGCCTGTTACCCAGCCAGAGTGGCCGGACAAACAAGCTAATGCTTTGCCATCAGGCGACCAATGGCACAAAGTGTGATCGTTTGAGGTTGAAACGAGCGAGCCATCAGTGAGTTGGATAACATTCGTCACCCAACCAGAGTGGCCAGAAAAGCAAGCTAATTCTTTGCCATCAAGTGACCAACGGCGCAATGTGTGGT
>CAWUID010000055.1:0-3234 GCA_963922315.1 uncultured Gammaproteobacteria bacterium | reverse complement strand
TGGCAGAAGACCTGCGCGAGGTCGCACCCTATCTGGTTGATATGACGCTACCGGAAGGTGCCTGGGATGATCGCCGACAGGTGCCGAATTTCCATATCGACTTTTTTGCCCACCACTGGCAGCAGAGCACTGGTATCCTGGTACGCACAACGGCGGATATGGACGCTGTCTGGACGCATTTTCATCCGTTTGTGCGGATACAGATTGAGGCAACGCAGGAGTGGGTCTTTTCGCGCTTCTGGGAAGGCACCTGGCTACTGGACTTCTGCACCGCGTTTCACCCGGATTACCCATGCTTGTTCTGGCAGAATCTGGCCACCATCCTGCTGCCCGCAGGCAACATCACGCTGGTTGCCAGACCTCAGGCCGCCTTGTTGCAGCAAGCGCACGGTCAGAACCGCACCCTACCGGACTGGCAAGCCCTGATTGCCGCCCGGCGCACCGGCTTAAGCCACCGGGCACAAAAGATATTTCATCAAGCGCATCAGAATATTGAGACTCTGACAGATTATTTGTTTAACTACGGCATCCACCATGAAGGCTTGCTGTATCAGTATCTGCAACTGTGCACGGAGCATGGTCTTTCCCCACCACTGCCACCGGCGACTGAGGCGATACTGGCGCGGTCCGGTGTCTCTCCCGAAAAAACCTATGCTGATGCGGTGCGCTCCCTGCACACCAAACAGACATTGCGACGCATCCGGCTGGATGAGGATAATACGGTATGAATCCATCAGAAACCGATCAACAACAGGTCTGCCAGCCGTGCCTGACCAAACCGCCACTTAAAGTACGCATCAGCTTTTTTTTCGATGGCACACTGAACAACATGGAAAACGTTAGAGCAGGGACACCTGACAAAGGTGGGAGCTATGCAAACGATCTGACCAATGTCGTTCGTCTATATGATGCCCTGTTAGCAGAATCTGACTCATTTTCTCATCATCTGACAATCTATACGGAAGGCGTAGGGACAATATCGGGCGAGGATGATGACCTGCTCCCCGATGCTGCATTTAGCATCGGTGATACTGGTGTTAAGGAAAAAGCCAAAGCCGGGTGGCACAGGGCACTTGAAGAAATGAATTCTGAAAAAATATCTAAGTCTGCGCGACTGGATATCACAATTGATGTCTTCGGCTTCAGCCGGGGTGCTGCCTGTGCGCGTTATTTTATCCATGCCTTTCTGAATAATCAGGATGGTTTTCGCAACACCCCAGCAGCACAGATTGGTTATGAAACCATTATTCGATGCTACTGCAAATATGCTGGCCTGTTTGATACGGTGGCATCTTATGGATGGGACCATGATGATGATACTACAGACCTCAATCTGGATGCCGTGCGCCTGGCAGAAAGCGGATTGCACCTGTGTGCCGCAGAAGAACATCGTGAGAAGTTCCGGTTGACCGATACCCGCAATAGTCCAGGCATCTGTGAACTCTTTCTGCCTGGTGTGCATGCTGACATTGGTGGTGGCTACCGTGACAATTCTAACGATTACGGCGATATTAGTGAAAAGAAGAAAGATCGAACGTCAATAGTTTATCAAGCCAGAGGGCTGGCCTGGCCATGGACTAAAAGCAAAGCACTGAAAAAACAAAAAAAGTGGCTGACGGATCGCGGCTGGTATCATGATGATGAACTAACCTCAGTAGAAGTAAAAGGTCTTTATATGCTCGCAGCAAAACGCAACGGCATACGCAATGGCTATACTTATATCCCGATGCAGATTATGGCTGATCATTCAATGACATATGGGAATCTGAAATATGACAAAGATAAACTAAAAGAGGAAGCCATTCCCCCGGATCTGAAATGGTTAAAGACTAAGCTGGAAACTTGTCTAAATAAAGGTACTCATTATGACTGGATGAATGATACCAGTACTGAGATGCAAAAAGTGCGTCACACATATTTTCATTTTTCCGCTCGCTATAATGGCATAGGCAATGATCCACAATGGTCTGATGAAGGTACCATTGACGGCAAACGACAACGCACTATTCAGGCAGGGTAATCTATGAAACATCCGCTTCTTATTTCACTGCTGACATTGCTGAGTGCCTGCAAGCTGCCAGACGCCACTACTGAAATAAATCCTGAGGAGTTAACAGGTATGAAAAAATACGAGTGGTATGCACAGTTTACAACACCGAAGGGATACAACCGGATGCGTATTACCGGCGGGTATTTTACATTGGAAGATCAGACAAAGATGTACTTCCATACCGGTTTTCTCCCGCAGGGAAAATGGGCAAGTCCCAGTGGCCTGCGTCTTGTCGGCCCGGCAAAAAAATACCTACCCAGACAATTAAACATCACCTGGTTTTCAATACTGGAAAACCAGGCCTATAGTGCCGAATGTCCTGTTCCGTTCGAACAACTACAACAGGATGGCGCAAACGGCTTCAGCGCAGATCTACCCGTCGGGTGGCAGGATAAATCTTTTAATCGTTTTGTCACCGGTATTGCACCAGGCGGCTACATTCAGATCTGGGCATTCGCGATCGGGGCTGCACACATCACCATCAGTTCGTGTCAGGGAAAACCGGTCAATATCTCCTTTTCAGAGACCCGTCTAAGTCAGGGTGGCGGCTACAAATCCTGGAAAGAGTATGTCGATGCGTATATAGAAGACTATACACCGGAGCAACTGCAAGACCTGGGAAAGAAGGCCTTCCCGGTCAATACCTGGCGTGATATTTATACCAGACGTTATCCCTATACCATCAAAGTAAGTGGCATGCGGCAGCAACCCGCCTACGCAAAACTCAGTACCTTCGGTGGAGAATATTATACCTTTGGTGCCCCCAGAACCCCGGCTGACCGATATGACACGCATGGGGTACCGGACATGCTGGATATCTTTACTTTATCGGACAGAGACGATGAGGTTCATAAAGAGTTTTATCGTGTGCATTTTGATGAAACAGAGGCGATCCGGGCATTTGAAAAATTTGCCGAAACCAATCAGGGCAAACCTTTTGAGTTACACGCTGAGGTGAGCGATCTGAAGACTCATGTCAACATCACACTCACTGATGGCGGACAGATCTATCTGTTTGAAAAGACCCGCATGGAATGACCACCCTACCACCTGATCCCTTAATCCCACCCCGGAGTCCGACATGAGCAGCACCGCCAACCACCGCGTCACCTGCACCCTGGAAGGTGCCGAAGTGATGGTCGTCACCTGCACGGTACATGAGGCCCTGTCGCAGCCATTTCATA
>CAWUID010000054.1:0-3356 GCA_963922315.1 uncultured Gammaproteobacteria bacterium | reverse complement strand
GCCATGCTCAGCTTGGTCGCTACTATGATCTGGCTTAATTGAGAACGCTCCCTAGGTCTGTCGCCTGAAGACAAAGTTCCTGATGCGAAGACGATCTGGGTATTCCGTGAAGCCCTGAAAGAGGCAGACCTGATAGATGAGCTCTTTGCCGCGTTGGATCGCCAGATTCGGTCTGCGGGCTATCGTCCACGCAAAGGTCAAATCGTGGATGCCAGTTTGATAGCAGCACCGCGTCAGCGCAACAGTCGGGAGGAGAATGCCAAGATCAAGCAAGGAGAAATCCCTGAAAGCTGGAAAGACAACCCAGCCAAACTGAGACAAAAAGACGTTGATGCGCGTTGGACAAAGAAAAACGGTGAAAACTATTATGGTTACAAGAACCACATCAGCATCGACAACCAATACAAAATGATTCGTCATTTTGAAGTCACGTCGGCTTCTGTCCATGACAGCCAAATGTTTCCGTATCTGGTTGACGAAGCGAATACCTCCAAAGACGTCTGGGCTGACTCAGCTTATCGCTCACGGCGTACCGAAGCTTGGCTCAAAGAAGCGGGTTATCGCAGCCACATCCACACCAAGGGTCAGTCTGGTAAACCGTTATCAGACACACAACAACGTGCGAACAAAAAACGCTCAACAGTGCGCGTTCGTGTTGAGCATGTGTTTGCAACACACAAACCCATGGTGGGAGATGTTGTCCGCACCATTGGCTATGCCAGGGCACGGGTAAAGCTGGGCATGATCAATATCGCGTATAACATCAAACGTTGGAGCACACTCAAGCAGGCGTTGGCATGAGTCGAGGGATTGGTGGGCCTGAAAACCTGAAATTGATCAGAAAGTGACCAGTTTTAGACTGAAAACTGGCACACAGTTTGCGTTAAAAACGGTTTTTTGAAAAAACCTCAATTTATCAACCGATCAGCCGTTTATTTAGAGGTGCCCTATAGTCGAAAATAGTTTCTCAAACAAACGCTCTTCTTTTATATTCCGGACACCGGATAAGACTTCAGTCAGCGTCAGTACGGATATGACAGGTGGAGATTGCAGGGAATCAAGAAAATTCGCAGCACCGATGTGTCCTCTGGAATAGTCAATTAATACACAGCTATCAAGAAGATATACCATCATGTCTATCTATGAAAACGACGGGCGAAATCTTGTCTGAAATTACCGCTATGCTCTTCTATCCCTGCATGATCAGACCAGATACCGCAAACATCGGCCAATGCTTGTTTCCACTGATCTTTTTTCTTCAGTTGTGTTTGCGATGCAGAAGCACTGTCATCCCGGATCAGAGTACTTCGCTCTTTATCTGTCTGCACATACGTTTTTTGTAAACGAGAATATTGTTCATCGCGCAAAAGCACCTGAGAATTTTTCATGAGGTACCTCTTGATAAAAGTTCAGGGCGCCTCTGAAAATATCGCGAGCGAAGCAGTTTTCAGGGGCACTCTTTATTCAACGGTGACGGATTTGGCCAGATTTCGCGGCTGATCTACGTTAGTGCCGTTCAGCACAGCCACATGATAAGCCAGCAACTGCAGGGCGACACTATACACAATCAGCGACAGATCAGCATCCGCTGCTGGCATCACACACGCCGCATAATCATCCAGATCCGGTGCTACTGTCTCGTCATGCAGCACACACACACGTCCATTACGTGCACGCACCTCCTGCAGATTAGACAATACTTTATCACTCAGCAGATTATCCGGCACAGCACAGATAATGTGCATCTGTTCGTCCACAAGTGCCAGTGGTCCATGTTTTAACTCACCAGCCGGATAGGCTTCAGCATGAATGTAAGATAACTCCTTCAACTTCAGCGCCGCCTCCATCATGGTCGGATAGAATGGCCCGCGCCCCAGAAACAGCATGCTACGGGCTGCAGTAAAGTGGGTTGCGAGAGCCGCAATCCGGGCATCCTGTTGTAAAACTTCTTCAATCTGACGCGGCAGTGCCTGTAATGCGGCAACCTGTTGCTGTTCCTGTGTTGAATCCATACCGCGCCGCCGTGCCAGACTCAGCACTAATAAACGCAACACGATCAATTGCGTGCTGAAAGCCTTGGTTGAGGCAACGCCGATTTCTGGCCCGGCCCGGGTCATCAGTACCGCATCTGATTCGCGCACCAGCGAGCTTTCCGGCACATTACACACCACCACACTGCCCAGATATGAGTGCTGTTTTGCCATACGCAACGCGGCCAGTGTATCGGCTGTTTCACCCGACTGTGAAATAGTCAGGAATAATGTCTTATCCGGTACCACGACTGTCCGGTACCGATATTCGCTGGCAATCTCAACCTGGCACGCAACG
Organism: uncultured Gammaproteobacteria bacterium; assembly: GCA_963922315.1. GTDB lineage: Bacteria > Pseudomonadota > Gammaproteobacteria > Chromatiales > Chromatiaceae > JAHDBG01. The sequence continues at coordinate 1,028 of CAWUID010000054.1, read as the reverse complement.
CCAATGGTTTCTAACCAGTATTTTGCAATCAGCCCAGCATGATAACTGGTGCCACATGCCACAATATGGATTGTATCCGTCTGATCCAGCAAGGATCTGATTTCACATCCGAAGCTATCTTCTAGCACCCGATCCTGGCTGATACGTCCTTCTAAAGTTTCTGCTACTACGGCAGGCTGTTCAAAGATTTCTTTTTGCATGTAATGATCATAGCCTGCTTTTTCCACCTGAGCTGCATTCAGCGCAGAGGTATGCACGGCACGAGCGACTGGTTGACCCTGCGCACTCAGGATCTTTACTTGAGTCCGGGTGATCTGTGCAGTATCACTTTCTTCCAGATATACAAATTGTTGTGTGACTGGTAATAATGCTGAGACGTCAGAAGCCACAAAGTGGCCTTCTGCACCAATACCAATCACCAGCGGACTACCTACCCGGACTGCAATCATTTCGCCTGGAGCATCTGATGCAATGATTGCTAGTGCATAAGCACCAACCAGTCGTTCAGTTGCTTGCTGTACTGCCGTCAGTAAACTGACATCCTGTACTAACAAACTGGCAACCAGATGAGCGATGACTTCAGTGTCGGTGTCTGAAGAAAATTGATAACCTTGCGTTTCCAGTTCCTGGCGCAGCTCATGATGGTTTTCGATAATACCGTTATGCACGACCGCTACCGGATCACTGGTATGCGGATGGGCGTTGTGTTCCGCTGGCTTGCCATGCGTTGCCCAGCGTGTGTGTGCGATACCAGTTGCACCATTTACTGGCTGATCAGCCAGATAGTCAGCCAGTGCAGCAACTTTACCTACCTGGCGTGCCCGTCGTTGCTCTCCGTTTGCCATCTGTACTACAAGACCAGCTGAATCGTAACCACGATATTCCAGTCGCTGCAATCCATCCAGCAGAATCGGCGTCACGTCCTGTTGCGCTACTGCACCCACTATGCCACACATATCTTGTTTATCCCCGATCCTTAGAACCTGTTTACAATCTTCGCAATAATAAGGTGAGAAAAGCCAGGTTAA
>CAWUID010000053.1:0-3519 GCA_963922315.1 uncultured Gammaproteobacteria bacterium | reverse complement strand
CCTGACACTACAACAGTTTAGCTCACGAAACTGATACAAACGCTGAATAGTTACATCTGCGTTATGACAATTATGGGTCTGCTGCTCTGCACGGCATTCGTTACGGGCTGGATGTGAACACCCTGAATCTGACCGGGTGGGGCGATACACTGGGCCTGAGTTACAGTAATACCCGCGGCCTGAATACCCTACAGATGAACTATGCCTGGCCCCTGAACTGGCGCAACAGCAAATTGCTGCTGGACTATGTGCGTTCAGATGCGTCTGTGGTTGAACCGCCCTTCTCACTGCTGGACATTGTCAGCGCCCGGCGCAGTTATGCGATTGGGGTACAACACCCACTGATCCATCAGCTCGGACGCAATGTAACGGTCGGTTTGCGATTGAAACATCAGAGTGCGTCTACCACATTATTGGGACAACCCTATTCTTTCACCCGTAACCTGTCGGATAAACAAACGGATAGTAGCGTTATTTCTTTCACTCAATCCTGGATTGAGCGTAGCGCTGATGCCGCATTCGCTCTCAATACCGAGTTGCGCCTGGGTACCGCTTTATTTGGTGCGACTGAACATGCTGCGGGTCCTGACTCCCAATTCCATATTCTGTCAGCACAGGGCGAGTGGTTCCGGCGATTGCCATTGGGCAATCTGCTGGTTCGGGGGAGTGCTCAGATCAGCGATGACGAACTGTTTACTGAACAACGTTTCTCAATTGGTGGTGTATCCAGTGTTCGTGGCTATCGCGAAGGGCCAATCAGTGCTGACCAGGGCATCCAGATGTCATTGGAGTGGCGTTTACGTCTGGCTGACATGTTAGAAGACCTGGAACCTGAAAGCCGCTGGCATGCCTGGCAACTGGCGTCTTTTATGGATATTGGTTATGTACGTAATAAAAGCGCAACGCCACTTAGTGTCAACGTATTACACAGTGTTGGCCTGGGTCTGCGCTGGCACTACCAGAACCTTGTCCATTTACGTCTGGATTACGGACATGCCTTAGAAACCGGACCGGAACAACCCAGTCAGACTTTACAAGATGACGGAGTACACTTTGGCCTCAACCTGACGCTAGCCTATTGACAGGCTATCTTTGATAGCCTGTACAAATGGCCTGATCTTATTGGTATTTGGCAGAAGTAATAAACTGACCGAATGATTCACACCATACGATGACTGTGCTGAAAGCCGACGGATCAATGTTAGCTGGCACTGGAACAGCGAAATTCTCGAATGTTCTGACATCACCAACTTCAACCATGTCGGTTTTTAAGCGGTTAAAGTCTGACTCTGTTTCTACAAACTGCGGTGACAAATACAGCTTGTAATCAGGTCCGGGAGCTAGTTGGCCCATCAGCGTGATCACTTCCGGTCCGACAGAAACTATACCTTCGCCCCAGTGTAAAAAATCGCTGTCTTGTAAGTCTTTGCGAAATTCAGCGGTATAAGTTGCCTGAGCCGACAGGGTCTGTACTTCGGCCATGCCAGGCGCCGGGGGTGCAGTCAGAATTGGCAAAGTGTAGATGCCGCCAGCAAACCCGGCAAAGCCGACAATGCCATGGGTGACAAAGAGTATCAGGGTGCGTATTTTCATATCAGACTCCGGTGTGATAAATAGTCAGGCTGGGATGAGTCGTTGTTCTGCTTCATGGTACTTAGCCGCAGTTTTTTCAATGATATCAGCGGGTAGTTGCGGCCCAGGCGGGGTTTTTGGCCAATCCAGTGTTTCCAGATAATCACGTACAAATTGTTTGTCAAAACTGGGTGGGCTGATGCCAGATTGATACTCGGTGACCGGCCAGAAGCGTGAAGAATCAGGGGTCAGGACTTCATCCATTAGATGTAATTGACCGGTGCTGTCCAACCCGAATTCAAATTTGGTATCAGCAATAATAATGCCGCATGTCAACGCATAAGCCGCACTCTCGCGATACAAACGCAAGCTGGTATCGCGAATCTGTTGTGCCAGAGATGATCCGATCAGTTGTTCAGTTGCAGCATAGTCAATATTTTCATCATGTGCCCCAACCGTGGCCTTGCTGGACGGAGTATAGATTGGTTCCGGCAGTCGTGCGGCCTGTGGCAGGTTGGCAGGCAGGTGCATACCGCAGACAGTACCGGTGCGTTGGTAGTCCTGCCAGCCAGATCCGATCAGATAGCCACGTACAATCGCTTCAATGGATATTGGTTGCAGCCGTTTTACAATGCGTGCCCGGTCGCGTAGTTCCGTGCAGGCAGCAGTATCTGGTATCGCTGCTGCCAGTGGCATATCGGTCTGGTGGTTCGGAATCAGGTGCCGGGTTCGATTCAGCCAGAAGTCAGTGATGCGGGTCAGCACTTCTCCCTTGCCTGGGATAGTTTGCGGCAGTACCACATCAAAAGCAGACAGACGATCTGTGGTGATGATCAGCAGATGTTGTTCATCCACAGCATAACTGTCACGGACTTTGCCTTGATGGATCAGAGGCAGATGGCTGAGAGGGGAGTATGACATATGATTGGGTTAGCAATAATAGACAGTACTGGTCATCAGGCGTGAAGTTGTCTGCATTGCTAATTGTAACGGTCTTGGCAGTTCGGTGCCGCCCTGTGCTCGCGCTTCGGCACCATGTGCAGTTTCATCAGTTTGCATTTGTGTCAGGATACGGCGGGTTGGCTGGTCTTCCGGAGTTATCTGATCCAGGTGTCTGCCGAGATGGCCCTCGACCTGACGTTCAGTTTCGGCCACAAAGCCAAGGCTCCAGCGATCTCCCAGCATGCCAGCGCCGACACCGAGTGCGAAAGAACCGGCAAACCATAACGGATTCAGGTAGCTGTGTCGCCCACCCAACTGCCGGATGCGCTGATCACACCAGTCCAGGTGATCGTTTTCTTCGGCAGCGGCCTGTTGCAAAGCTGCTCGGGTGGCTGCGCTGCGTGCCGTTAATGTCTGACCCTGATACAGGCCCTGAGCGCAGACTTCGCCGGTATGGTTAATGCGCATCAGACGCGCATGGTGTTCACGTTCGGTTGCGGTCAGATTGCCTTCCGGAATGCCTCGGGCCGGGTTGTCACGCTGTGTGGTTTTCGGTTTACCGAATACAGTCTGTATTGCCTGATCCAGAATATTCAGGCAGTGGTCAGTAGCATTGTAATGGCGTGCTGTGTCTGGCATGGAGGTGGTCTCAGAATTCCCAGGGATTTACCAGTTCGACACCGGTCGCAGCAAAGTCAGTCACATTACGGGTAGCAACGATCATGTTGTGTTCCAGTGCGGTGGCTGCGATCAGGGCATCCCGCTCTGAGCGCCGGTCCGGCACATGCAGGCTGGCGCAACGTTGGGCAATCTTTGTATCTATGTTCAGGGTACGCTTTGCAAAGGCTGGCAAAACCTGTCTGTTCAGCCAGTCGCGCAATTTGTTTGCTTGTTCAGTGTTGCGCCGTTCGAGTGACAGGATGCCGGTTTCAAGTTCCAGAACTGTAATAACTGAGAACCTGTTTACAATCTTCGCAATAATAAGGTGAGAAAAGCCAGGTTAAC
>CAWUID010000052.1:0-3559 GCA_963922315.1 uncultured Gammaproteobacteria bacterium | reverse complement strand
CAAAAAATACCTCATCTCGTGACACAATGTCCAGAACCGCTGAATAGTTACAAATCTTTTTTGATTGAGATATGCTGATGTCCCTTCCACAAACTATTTCTGTCAGTCAGTTACGGCAACATATCAAAACCGTGTTTGATGATCTTTCAAGTTCGCGTCAGCCGTTACGGATTACACGGCGCAATGGCGAGGATATGGTTGTATTGCCTTTGAGCGATTATGAAGCGCTGGATCAAACCGCTTATCTGCTGCGTTCTCCCGCCAATGCTCAAAGACTTGATGCTGCGCTGTCACGTGATCCCAAAGAGCGACATCAATTTTCCTCTGTCACGGATCTGAAACATGCGCTTGGAGCTTGACCCTCAGGCACTTGAGGATTTGCGATATTGGATCAAGGCGGATACCCGCAAGTCACGCAAGATACTTGATCTGATCGACGCTGCCTTACGTGATCCGTTTAGTGGTATCGGGAAACCTGAACCACTGAAACATGATCTGGCAGGGTGTTGGTCACGTCGGATTGATCAGGAACACCGGCTGGTGTACCAAGTACAGAATGAAGCGTTGATCGTTTTATCATGTCGCTATCACTATCAGTAGCGCAGTCGCTGGCTTATAACGATGTTTTCCGGGTTGTTTGCTGGTCAGGCTAGCCTCTTTCATCAGGCTTCTCACTTTGTAACACCTGATACGTTCACATTGCTGTTTCAGTTAGCCCGTCAGCGTTCGGCTACCGGCAGCCTGTCGGCTGGCCTGATACAGGGAAATGACCTTGGCTTTCAGACGTTCCCACTCTGTGTATTGACCGTATTTTTGCATTGCTGACCGGTAAAGACCCGACGTTTACAGCAACCGACGACTATTTAAGAACAGTCCTGTATCCCCCCACCTTATCCTGACTTTTATTGAGGAATCATGCCATGCCAACCACAAAACATTGCCGTCTGCTGATTCTGGGCTCCGGCCCGGCAGGTTATACTGCTGCGGTCTATGCAGCACGCGCCAATCTGAACCCGGTGCTGGTGACCGGGCTGGAACAGGGTGGGCAGCTCACGACCACAACTGATGTCGATAACTGGCCAGGCGACCCGCATGGATTACAAGGGCCAGACCTGATGGCACGCATGCAGCAGCATGCCGAACGGTTTAACACCGACATCATTCTGGATCATATTCATACTGTCGACCTGCAACAACGCCCGTTCCAGTTACAGGGGGACAGTCAGCATTACAGTTGTGATGCGCTGATCATCGCTACTGGCGCTTCCGCCCAATATCTGGGCCTGCCCTCAGAAGAAGCCTTCAAGGGCAGAGGTGTATCCGCCTGCGCCACCTGCGATGGCTTTTTTTATCGCGGTCAGAAAGTCGCTGTAATTGGTGGTGGTAATACTGCGGTAGAAGAAGCTCTGTACCTGTCGAACATTGCAGCCGAGGTGACACTGGTCCACCGGCGCGACACGCTGCGAGCTGAAAAAATTCTGCAGGATCAACTATTCGAAAAGGCAGAAAATGGCAATATCCGGTTGCTGTGGCATCACACAGTCGATGAAATACTCGGCGATGACCAGGGCGTGCATAGCGTACGCCTGCAACAGACCCAAACCAGCGCAACGCAGACTCTGGACGTACAGGGTGTTTTTATTGCTATCGGACACAAGCCAAACACCGACCTGTTTAACGAACAATTAACAATGCACAACGGCTACCTGCAGGTCAACAGTGGCTTGCAGGGCAATGCCACTGCCACATCAATCCCCGGTGTGTTTGCGGCCGGCGATGTGATGGATCATATCTACCGGCAGGCAATCACTTCAGCTGGCACCGGTTGTATGGCTGCTCTGGATGCAGAACGTTATCTGGATACACTGTGAAGGAAACCTGACAACTACGATGTCATTCTCCGTCATATCTCCCCCACCAGATCAACCAGCAGCTCTCTGGCGAGCGGAAAAAATCCATGCCGGGTTGGTTACTGATACCGTCAACCTGGAGGGTAATCCATTTACTCTCCCGGAGGTACAAACACTGCTTGATGGCGTGACTGTCGGAGGGCACAGGCTGTCTGATGCAGAACAGGTACAAAATCAATCTGCAAGCTGGAAAATGCTGCTTGATCTGGTGCGAAACCAGCGTTTCCATCTGAATAAAGCAACTGCCTGCCATTTGAACGGGATTGTTGCACGCAATGAAGCACTCGAATGGGGGTGCTTCCGCGATCGTCCTGTCAGTATTGCCGGCACCGAATGGATACCACCGGACGCAGCAACACTTAATGATCATTTCGAACAATTGTTGCAAACACTGCATGCAATCTCTGACCCTTACATCCGGGCGATGACGCTGTTTTTAGACATGTCGCGCAACCAATACTTTTTCGATGGCAATAAACGTACCGGAAGACTGGTGATGAATGGCATCCTGCTGCATGCAGGCTATGATGTGATCAACATTCCGTACCAATACCAACAGGCATTTAACACCCACATGCTGCATTTTTATCATACAGGTGAGCAGGAAAATATGTTTGCGTTCTTGTTATCATGCTCAACTCACCCACAAAAAAAACCGACGTTATACAGCACCAGCGTCTCTGATCCCAGCAGCTCTACCAGTTAAAAATAAAGATTACATTACAGGCAGAATAAAAAACTTCATTCGCGACCAAAAAAGCAAAAGCTATGCCGCTCTCCCTTTCGGACCCGGCATTGTGTTATCTCCGCTGCAAGCAATAGAGCATCCTCATTATAAAATTTACCCGCAAAAAATCGGATGAAACAGTCAATCAATATATCATCTAGTTACTGATTATTTATCTTGGTATTGTATCTTATAAACTGAAAAAGCCTGATGGCAATGCCATCAGGCTTTTCTGTTAAGCTACTTACAAAGGAGTTAAAGTCAGCTTTTCAGCTAGTCAACATCTTTCACATGTGGGTGAGGATAACGGCAAAGCCAAGGTGGATCATCTTCTTGTTTCTCCATGCAAGTATGAGTAGCTCGGTCATTATACCAGGCAAATTTACCTATCATTTGCCGACTTCTATCTTTATAAGTGTATAGATTAACGGGCAAAAGGTATTTGTCTTTCACACCAAATTTTTCAGAAGCAGCGGTACTATACACGTCAAGTTCTTTTGGTAAATTGAATGTTTTTATCATGTCAGACATGGTCTGTGATGCATCTGACAAAGAATAAGAGACATGAAGAGCACTATTTGGTTCTTCTATAATTTTTAGTTGCAATTGATAATAATAATTCAACAATTTTTCTTTTTTACGCCAAAAACTGCCGCGTTTATATCTTACTATTTTAGTATTTTTATATCTTCGTATGGGCCAAGACACACGATAAGCACGGCTCATCAAATAGCAGTAACTTTGTTTTAGCCTGGAACCAGTATACATGCAATCATTCAGCACATATTCTGACAGTTCTCCTTCACGCTGTATATTACTTTGTTCAAGTGTATTCCAATAATTTCTATCATAAGAATCCCAAAGCTTGCTAGGGGGCGTTCTCAATTATTTGAGTGTCTGGCATATCACTGGCGGTATGCTG
>CAWUID010000051.1:0-4293 GCA_963922315.1 uncultured Gammaproteobacteria bacterium | reverse complement strand
TGTCCTCATAATATATTTTGGCAGGCTTAATATTAGATCGTAAACAGGTTCTTAGCAATCTGCGTGGCTGGCCGTAGTGTGATCAACCCAAGATCGGCGACATATTGCAGGTCATCCGTTGGGAGTTTGTCATGATGTTCTTCACCGCCCAGTATGGTGGCGATGACACGATGTACACGCGGTTCTTTCAGCTTATCGGTCAGTTGATCCAGGTGTGTCGCGCGTGACTGAATCAGTTTCTCCCGGGCGGTTCGATAATCTTCCAGTGTGATGATGACAGACCGATCCCACAAGTGGCGCATATCAGGAGCACGGGTCAGTTGATAGCCCAATGCATTCACCAGCCAGGGTTGTCCCTGAGTATCAGCCCAGAGTTCAGGATAGATTGCTGACTCAAAGGCCTGCCCAGTCGCTGTGGTATGTTGATGCCACAAAGCCTGTATTTCAGATTCACTCAGATTACCGAGCCGCAATGCCGTGGCCTTGATATTGAATGCTGAACCACCGGTGATAATCTCCTTGTTCCGGGTGTGGATACGGTAGTCCCGCACATCGCGTACACCGCATAATACGATAGAGCTTGGAAACGCTGTCGGACGTTGGGCATAACCGCCACGAATCTGGCGCAATACGGCAATCAGGGTGTCGCCAACCAGAGCATCAATCTCATCCAGAAATAAGACGGTTGGCTGATTTGCCTGCTGGCTTCAGTATTGCAGCAAGGCATGTAGCAGAGATTCTGCGGTATATTTGTGGCGTTGTGTGTGCAGCCAGTCAGATAAGGTGTGATCCTGTAAATACACCTCTGCAGACGAAGTAATCGCTTCCACGACGGCATCTATTCCGCGCTGTACATGCTCACGTGCCGCTTGTGCACGTTCTATGTTGACATATAGTGTCTGGTATATTCCTTGTGTATTCAGTTCATCCATCAGGGCTATCAAATAAGTGGTTTTGCCAGTCTGACGCGGCGCATGCAGCACAAAATAATTTTCTTCTTCCAGCAACATCCCGATATGGGTCATGTCCATCCGTTGCAATGGATCTATCAGGTAATGTTTGCCGACTCTGGAAGGCCCGGCCCGATTAAAAAATAATGGCATACCAGTTCCTCATCATGCAGGTGTCCTGATTGACGCCTACTTTAAAAGGGTTGCTGAAACAATGAATGAACCGCCGCATTCTATCACTCAGTCTGGTGTATTCGCTCTGAGTCTGGCCATCGGGTTGCATGGTCTGCTGGTGATCTGGCTGTCAGGCTATGTGCCCTGGCGGCTACCTGTGCCAGAGCCGCAGGCGGTTGCGATACAAGCTGATATGGTGTCAGCACAACAGATACGGGATTGGGCAGAGCGAGCTCGTCTTGCTGAGCGTGCGCAGCGTGAGGCAGAGGCACGGCGGCGTGCTGAGAAGGAAAGGCAACGGGCAGAGAAACAAAAAGCGCAGGCAGAAGCACGTGCGCGTCAGGTAGCTGAGCAGAAACGACAGGCTGAGATAGCAGCAAGACAGCGTGCGGCAGAGCAGACTCGCTTGCAGGCAGAAGAGCAAGCCAGGCAACAAGAGGAAGCAGAGCATCAGGCAAAGGCGGCGGCACAACAGGCTGCTGCAGAGCAAAAGGCACAGGCAGCAGAACGCGAAGCGGCAGAAGCGCGTGCACGTCAGTTGGCTGAGCAGAAACGGCAGGTGGAGAAGGCGGCAAAACAGCGTGCGGCGGAACAGGCTCGCCAGCAGGCTGACGAGGAAGCCAGGCAGCGCGCAGAAGCCGAGCGGCAACGTGAAATAGCAGAACGGGAGCAGGCGTTGCAGGCACAATATGCCGCTGTGCAACAACAGGCGGAAGTGATACGGGTTAGCCAGTTAATACAACGGAAGGTGGCGCGTTACTGGCGGCGTCCACCTGGTCTCACCGGCCTGATGTGCCGTGTTCGCGTACGGCTGGGTGAGACGGGTTCGGTACTGAGTGTCGTGATCACGGAATCGAGCGGACAATCCAGCTTTGATCAGTCGGTAGAGAAGGCCGTTTGGAAGGCGGATCCGTTACCGATGCCGGAAGCTGAAGCCCTGCGGGCGGATCCGAGTTTTCGGGAGCACATCTTTGTTTTCGATCCGGCGCAACATTTGTGACCGGAGCAGGCACAAAAAAAGCCAGTGAGAAAACCACTCACTGGCTTTTTTCGTAGGGGTGAATGTCAGCTCAGAATGGCAATAAGCCGCCGTGACCGTAACCGACCATGCTCAGCAACATCGGAATAGATAACAATGTATTTGTGCGTGAAGCATACAGCGCGACTATTTTTGCTCGTGCTATTTCGTCTGCAGTGGCAGGTTTAATACCCAGAATCTTTTTCTGATTTGGCCAGATGAGTCCCCAGACATTGAGCAGCATAATCGTACCCAGCCAGGCGCCGATGCCGATCAGTGCCATCCCATCCTGAAGCAGGAAAGCGCTCCAGACACCTTGCATGCCACCACCCAGATGTGCCAGTGCAATGACACCAGTGAGCCAGGTGAGTAACGCTGCCCAACGGAAGAACCAGAGCGCTTTGGGCGCGACATATTTGTTGATCGCAGCAGGCCCCGGGTCTTTATCTTTCAGGGCTTCGGCAACAGCGGGGACTTGCACAAAATTAAAGTAATACAACAGGCCGATCCACATAATACCGAAGATCACGTGCAGCCAGACCATCAGGCCGAGACTAGTGCCAGACTGACCAAAAATGAGGCTGATAACGATGGCGAGTAATACGCCCGCCAGGGTGGTTAACCAGGGAGATTTGAGGGGGTTCATCATGACAGGCTCCTGAGATGAAAAGTTGCGTAATGCGGAGGCGATTATTGTACAAAAATCACCACCCTGCCGGGTTAGGCTGTGGTTGGTTTATCGGATGTGAAAAGTTGTTGTTTCAGGCGGAACAGCGCGGAGATATCCTCATCACCGTATCCGGCCTCTATCAGGCGCTGGTAGTGCACCAAAGTCATTTCAACCATTGGCAACCGGATATGGCGTTCGGCCAGCAGTTGCTGACAGATGCGTAAATCTTTGGCGTGCAACGCAACCCGGAAGCCAGGCGCAAACTGCTCCTGGTACATGGATTGACCACGGTGCTGCACAAACCAGTTGCCTGCAGCACCGCCACTGACAGCATCCAGCACCTGATCCTGATCCAGGCCAGCATCCTGTGCAAATGCGAGTGCTTCAGTCACTGCCTGGTTGATGCCAGCTACCATCATCTGATTCACTGCTTTGGCCATCTGGCCGGAGCCGATTGGCCCCATCGGCAGGATGCGGCTGCAGATGGTATGTAATGCGGGTTCCACGCGTGTGATCTGCGACGCATCACCACCGATCATCATCACGAGCGAGCCTTGCGCAGCACCTTCCCGTCCACCTGACACAGGCGCATCCAGAAAGTGGCAGCTGTAGGATGCCAGACTGTCTGCGGCCTGACGTGCAGTTGTCGGGCTGACAGTGGAGGTATCCAAAACGACGGTATCTGTTGTTAGCAGAGGGCCCAGCTGTGCCACTATTGCCAGCATGGCGTCATCATCCGAGACAGACACTACCACCAGTTCGGCATGCCGGACAGCAGCGGCCAGGCTGGGCGACAACACAAAACCGTATTGTTGCGCAGCCTGTTCGCCTCGCGACGCGGTGCGGTTCCAGGCGCCAGTCAGATGCCCGGCTCGTTGCAGATTTGCAGCCATGCCAGCGCCCATGGCGCCCAAGCCAATCACTGCGGTTCTGGTCTGATGTGTCATTGGTGTCTGCCTCGCCGCATCGTTAACAGAGCTGATGTTACATCCAGCCCAGTTCTTTCATCGCCCAGGGTGCATTCCAGATCTTTACCATGCTGGCGACCTTGTCATCAGCATCCATGGTCAGCACATACACATAATCAGATTGTGTGCTTTTGTGGGTCGGCGGTACCGGGCCACCTTCACCTGTGTGGGTGCAATGATAAGTCGCAAAAAACACTGCTGTACCGGTGGCCTCGTCATAGGCCGAGGCATGTAGCTCATAATGCGCGCCCGGCACCGTATTCTGGCCGAATGCTGCCATCCATTCGCAATAGCCTTCTACTGTGGTAATGTCGACCAGTGGTTCACTCTGGGCGCGAAAGGTCGCACCTGCTGCGACATAAGGAGCGCATTTTGCCCAGCCGGCAGGCTCTTCGCATGCATCAAAAAAACGTTTTGCGTTTTCAAAGGCACTCATAATTTATTCTCCTGTATTTTACGACTAGAGTTTAGAGCGAGCGGGTCTTCCCAAGCCTCGTTGTATGAGCTTGGTTT
>CAWUID010000050.1:0-5769 GCA_963922315.1 uncultured Gammaproteobacteria bacterium | reverse complement strand
CGCACGCGATAGCAGTGACGACAGCCGATGTGACGGATAGAGAAGGCGCATTAATCGCCTGCTGTTTTGATAGAACAAGGTTGTCCGAAGTCAACCATATGATGACAGGCGGAGGCTGTACAGGCCAACCTTTTGCTGATGCGGTAAATAACATATTAGAGGCCATAGTAGAAGTGGCAAGACGAAACGAGTTGCACACCTTTGCTGTGATTCCGAAACGTTGGATCGTTGAGCGATCATTTGCCTGGTTGGAAAGATGCCGCAGATTGTAGAAAAACTGTGAAAGAAAACTCAATACCAGTTTACAGTTTGCTAACTTGACTTTTCTTTCCTTATTATTACGAAGATTGTAAACAGGTTCTTATTGCGCCTTGTCAGCACAAAAAATGACTCGACATCATTTCCACTCAGCTCATTGAGAACGTCCCCTGAGGCATACGCCATGACACCCTTATTTTTTAATAACGCCGGGCCCTCGGTGCCAAAGCTGAACTACATGATTGACCCGCTGACCCGGATCAATCTGCCGGATATCAAACGGCTGATCGCGCAACAACGCTACTTTGTGCTGCATGCACCGCGTCAGACCGGCAAAACAACTTGTCTGATGGCCCTGATGACATATCTGAATCAACAGGGCGATTACCGCGCGCTGTATGCAAATATTGAATCAGCGCAGGCCTGGCGTAATAACATTCCGGAAGCGATGCGGACCATCTGTTATGTTCTGGCACGGGGTGCCCAGCGTGATTTGAACGACAACGTTATGTTGGATCAGGCCGAGACAGTTCTACAACAGGGAGCAGGGCAGGCACTGACCAGCCTGCTTAGCTGGTGGGCAGAAACAAGCGACAAACCCACCGTATTGTTCCTGGATGAAATCGACGCCCTGGTTGGCGATACCCTGATTTCAGTGCTGCGCCAGATCCGGAGTGGTTACGCACAACGCCCGGCAGCGTTTCCGATTTCGATCGTTCTTTGTGGGGTGCGTGATGTACGCGACTACCGGATTCAGACCAGTGGTAAGGACATCATCACCGGCGGCTCCGCGTTCAATATCAAGACGACTTCACTCCGTCTGGGCAACTTTACTCAGCAAGAAGTGGCAGCACTCTGGCAACAACATACACAGGAGACCGGGCAAACATTTGCAGAAGCAATCCTTCCGGAACTCTGGGCGGATACCCGAGGACAGCCCTGGCTGGTGAATGCCCTGGCCTGGATTCTGACTGAGGAGATGTCACATCTTGCAGACCGGCAGGTGCCAGTGACGTTGGAAGATTACCGTGCCGCTCGGGAGAAACTGATCCAGTCCCGTGCGACCCACCTGGATCAGCTGACCGATAAACTCAAAGAACCGCGTGTGCATCAAATAATCGCTAACCTGCTGACAGGTACTGGCAAACCTTCAGACATACCGACAGATGATACTCAGTATGTCGCCGATCTTGGACTGGTCACCCTGCAACCTGAGATTCGTATAGCCAATCGCATTTATCAGGAAGTGATACCACGCGAACTGACCTGGACCAGCCAGGCCACGATTACCCACCAGCAACACTGGTATCTGACGCCGGAGCGACAGTTGAATATGCCAACATTGTTACGGGCATTCCAGCAATTCTTCCGCGAACACAGCGATGCCTGGATCCAACAATTTACGTACCAGGAAGCCGGGCCACAATTGTTGCTCCAGGCATTTCTGCAACGAATCGTGAATGGAGGTGGGCGCATCAGCCGCGAATACGGGCTCGGACGCAAACGTACCGATCTGTACATCGAATGGCCAGTGGATGAACAGGCAGGTTTCCATGGCAAAATACAGCGCATCGTACTGGAGCTGAAGATCCGCTATGGCTCGCTGGAGACAACGCTGGCAGATGGTTTGCTACAAACCGCAGACTACGCCACGCAGTGCGGGGCAGAGGAAGCTCACTTGTTGATTTTTGATCGCCGTGCTGACGTATCCTGGGACGACAAAATCTGGCATCAGACAAAACATCAGGATCACCGCTCCATCATGGTATGGGGGCTGTAAAGCTACAAAGCCTATTCTGAAATCATGCGACACATCTCACACCCACCCCACAAACAAATCATGTCTGATCCGTTCGTCCATTTGCATGTCCACTCGGAATATTCGCTGCAAGACAGTGTTGTGCGCATCCCGGCGCTGGTGCAGCAGGCCGCTGCGGCCGGTATGCCGGCAGTTGCCCTGACCGATCTGGGCAACCTGTTTGCACTGGTGCGCTTTTATCAGGCCGCACTCGCTGCCGGAATCAAGCCAATCGGTGGGGCAGAGCTGTGGCTGCACAACCCGGATCGACCAACCCAGCCGTTCCGGCTAATCCTGCTGATTCAGAATGATAACGGATACCATCATCTGACCCATCTGATCTCCCGCAGCTATCAGACCGGCCAGCAATACGGACAACCGCAAATCGAATCGGGCTGGCTGACACCGGACAACTGCACTGGGCTGATCGCACTGTCCGGCGGCCACGAAGGCGACGTCGGCCAGGCATTGCTGCGCAATCAGCCCGACCTGGCTGCCCGTCGTCTGCAACACTGGCAAACCCTGTTCGGCGACCGGTATGTGCTGCAACTGGCACGCACCGGACGTGAGCACGAAGAAGACTACCTGCATGCCGGCCTGGCGCTGGCTGCCACCCATCAGGTACCCGTCGTGGCGACCAATGCGGTCTGCTTTCTGCAACCGGAGGCCTTTCAGGCCCACGAAGTCCGGGTGTGTATCCAGCAGAGCGATACACTCAATAACCCGCAACGTCCACGCCTCTATAGTACCGAACAATACCTGCGCACCCCGGCGCAGATGTACGAACAATTCAGCGACATACCGGTTGCACTACAAAACAGCGTCGTGATCGCACAACGCTGCAATCTGATTCTGACCCTGGGAGAAAACTACCTGCCGGATTTCCCAATCCCGGACGGCATGACGATCGCAGATTATTTGCAGGCCGAAGCCAGACGAGGACTGGAAAAACGCCTGCAACACCTGCTGGATTCAACCTCAGCCACTTACAATGAGCAACGCCAGCCGTATGACGAACGCTTGCAACACGAGCTGGATGTCATCAACAACATGGGCTTCCCCGGCTACTTTCTGATTGTTGCTGACTTTATCCGCTGGGCGAAACAACAACAGATACCGGTCGGCCCCGGACGTGGCTCCGGCGCCGGATCGCTGGTTGCGTATGCGCTCGACATCACCGACCTGGATCCGCTGGCACTGGAACTGCTGTTCGAACGCTTCCTGAACCCGGAACGGATCTCCATGCCAGATTTCGATATCGACTTCTGCATGGATAAGCGCGACAGCGTGATTGAGTATGTCGCCGAAACCTATGGTCGCCAGGCCGTCGCGCAGATCATCACCTTCGGCTCGATGGCGGCAAAAGCCGTCGTACGCGATGTGGGGCGGGTGATGGGGCATCCGTATGGCTTTACCGACCGGGTGGCAAAAATGATCCCGCTTGACCTGGGCATCACACTGACCCGAGCGCTGGAAGACAGTGACGAACTGAAACAGGCCTACACCGCAGACGAAGAAGTCACCCAACTGATCGACATGGCGCTGGAGCTGGAAGGACTCGCACGCAATGTCGGCAAACATGCCGGTGGCGTCGTGATCGCACCCGGCAGCCTGACCGACTTCAGCCCACTATATTGCGAGCCGGACGGCAGCAACCTGGTCACCCAGTACGACAAAGACGATGTCGAACAAGTCGGCCTGGTCAAATTCGACTTCCTGGGCCTGCGTACCCTGACGATCATCGACTGGGCCCTGACCACAATCAATGCTGAACGCGCCACAAAAGACCAGACACCGATTCAGATAGAAACGATACCGCTGGACGACCCGCAGGCCTTCGCCGCGATCCGCCAGGCAGATACCACCGCGATCTTCCAGCTCGAATCACCCGGCATGAAACAACTGGTTGGCAAACTACAGCCGGATTGTTTCGACGACATCATCGCCCTGGTTGCGCTATTCCGCCCTGGCCCGCTGCAATCCGGCATGGTAGATAACTTCATCAACCGCAAACACCAGCGCGAGCCGATTGCTTATCCGGATGCAAACTATCAGCATGACTGCCTGAAGCCGATTCTGGACTCCACCTACGGCATCATCCTGTACCAGGAACAAGTGATGCAGATTGCACAGGTGATGGCCGGCTACACCTTAGGCGAAGCCGACCTGTTACGCCGCGCGATGGGCAAAAAAAAGCCCGCCGAAATGGCTAAACAACGCAGCGTGTTTGAACAGGGTGCGATCAAAAACGGCATTGACGCAACCCTGGCAATCAAAATCTTCGACCTGGTGGAAAAGTTTGCCGGATACGGCTTCAACAAATCCCACTCCGCCGCCTACGCCCTGCTGTCTTACCAGACACTCTGGCTGAAAACCCACTATCCGGCAGCCTTTATGGCCGCTGTGCTGTCCGCCGATATGGACAATACAGACAAGGTCGTCACCCTGATCGAAGCCTGCCGCAACCTGAAACTGCACATCATCCCGCCAGACATCAACCAGTCCGACTACCGCTTCACCACCGCAGGCGAAGACGGCATCCTATATGGACTGGGTGCGATCAAAGGTGTAGGTGAAGCAGCCATCAACGACCTGCTGCAAACCCGCACCGAGCAGGGCAGCTTTCGCGACCTGCTTGATCTGTGCTGCCGCCTCGATAGCAGAAAAACCAACCGGCGCGTGCTGGAAGCCCTGGTCCGTGCCGGAGCCTTCGACACCTTCGGCGAACACCGCGCCACCCTGGAACACCAACTGGATCTGGTACTGAAGGTTGCTGAACAACAATCAAGTAACAACCAGGCCGGGATGCAGGACCTGTTCGCCGCCCCACAACAAGTGCCAGTCAGCCGCAGCCTGCTGCCTGCGCCGATTGACGAATGGCCGGAACAACAACGCCTGCAGGGCGAAAAAGACACACTTGGCCATTACCTGAGCGGGCATCCGATGCAGGCGTATGCCACCCTGCTGCAAGAACTGATCGGGCAGCAGATCGGCGACCTGCGTCTGGCACCAGACACAGGCTACAGAAAAAAACGCGACGATAAAAAAGTCAGTATCGCCGGACAAGTGGTCGCCCTGCGCCGTCGCACCACCCAGCGCGGCCAGATGGCCTCAGTACTGCTGGAAGACGCAACCGGACGGATAGAAATCACCCTGTTCAGCGAGCAATACGAACAACACCAGCAACACCTGACACCAGACGCGGTGCTGGTAGCCAGCGGCAGCCTGATCTATGACGACTATCGCGGTACCCTGGCGGTCCGGGCCGATCAGATTCAGCCACTGGCAGACTATCGCGCCGCCCATACCCGAGGCATCACCCTGCACCTGCACCACACCGACCCGGCGACCGCACAAACACTGGCCGGGCACCTCAGACCACACCTCGGCGGAGGCACCCGGCTGCAACTGCACTATCGAAACACCGAAGCCGAAGTCCACCTGACCTGCGGACAGGCCTGGCGCCTGACCGTCAGCGACACCCTGCTTGAACAACTGAGCCACTGGCTCGGCAACGAAGCTGCCATCCAGCTCGACTATACCCGGAAACACCCCTGAAACCTGTTTGACAGGGGCGTATTAACCTATCACCTGCCGTGTTACAGTTGTAGTGGTCAAGTATTGTCGTACTACCTGACGGGAGTGGGTGTTCGCAATCAAAAGTGAACAAAGAAAGCTAAAAGGCCTGTCATTGCGCTATTGCGCTAAAACAC
>CAWUID010000049.1:0-6525 GCA_963922315.1 uncultured Gammaproteobacteria bacterium | reverse complement strand
CATGGACGGCCGCAGCCGAGCCCCCAGGACGGGTATTCTGGCGTACCTCGGAGAGTCCGGTCGGGAAACGCCGAACCTGACATCGACAACATTGTATTTCATCTAGCTCAGCTTATTAATCCACATCAGTTTGGATCGCACCCCAGGCAGCACAACGGGTTGAACGAAGCATCGTCAGCCAGTACAATATATAGTCTGCAATGATCCCCTGTGGCGCAGCGGTAGCGCAGCGGACTGTTAATCCGTTGGTCGTTGGTTCGAATCCAACCGGGGGAGCCAGATACTACAAAGGCTTACAGTAATATTACTGTAAGCCTTTTTTTGTGCCGTATTTTTCATCCGACTCCGAATGCATCATCCGCACGGATACCGCCGATAACAGGTCATCTGCCGGGGTAGGATGGGCATCGTAACCGACCCTATACAAGTGGCCAATCCGGCCATGCCGTGCAGAACAGGACTCAGGCAAGCGCTGTGCAACATCCAGCGGCTCAATGCTTCGCACAACCTGCAAACTGCCACCATCTATGGTAACCGCCTGCACACTGACCTCACCGGGTGTCGACAAGGCAGAAGATGCCTGAATGACTGACGGGCCGGATAACATTAAATAATTAGCAACCAGTTTGATATTGCCGCCCGGCCCGCCATGGGCATTCGCTTTAATCTGACTATTTTCTAATAAGATAAAGACCGGATCAATCGCAATATTACCACCCTGACCACCACCACCACGCACGCTGGTGGTGATGTCACTGTCCTGTAAACGTAACCAGTCACGTGTTTCAAGCAAAACACCACCACCACCCGCATTGCCAGATGCTGTGCTGAAGGTACTGCCACCATACAACTCCATCGTCTCCTGCGCCAGAATGGATAACTGGCCGGCCCGACCCGCATTTGCTGCTGTGGACTGACTTTCTGAAAGAATGCGTGATGCCTCTGTCAACCGTATCCTGGCCGGACGTTGCTGGCTGCCAATCAGGATATCTCCGGCAGACCCGCTGCCTTTAGTCGATGTATTGATTTCACTGCGGCCACTCAGATGCAACGTACCAGTGAGGTCAATCTGAATCTTACCAGCCGCGCCAGTATGCGGCACACCGACCGGCAGTTTAACAGGCTCCATCCAACTGGGCGGTACAAACTCAGAACTACCGGTTGACTGGATCCTGGCACCATTAGTCAGCTCCAGATATCTGGTCTGTAACTGTATCCCACCCGCAGATCCCGAACCATGTGCAGCACTGCTGATAATCGTTTCCTGACCACTGAGCCGGATCGCTTCTGTCGCATTCAGCGACACTAAGCCACTGGAACCCGTACCAAAGGTTTGCGCATAGATCACTCCGGTATTGTTTAACTCAATGATCGGTGCCTTGATAATCAGGTCACCACCCCGGCTCTGATCCACACCCTGGGTGCTGATTGTTACCAATGCGATGATAGACTGACCATCCAGCAACACCCGCTGCTGTGCCTCCAGCAAAACCTTACCAGCCTGACCGGAGCCCAGAGTATCAGATAGTATTCCTGAATTTTTGGTCAGCAGAATGTTCGGTGCCTGGATAACCAAGGTACCACCATTCCCTGCTCCGTGCGTATCCAGATCAATCGTGCTGGTATTAAACATGACTTGTTTATCCGCCTGCAGGGTTATGGTGTCACCAAACCCGGCATCCGGGTCATATCCACTGAAGTTGGTTGCACACAGTTCGCTGCCACTGATGATGATCTGGTCTCCACGTAATCTGATATGGCCTGTGGTGATGCTGTCTTTCTGATTATCCGTATTCAACCAACTGTTCTGCATGCTGATATTCGCCCGCACCGGGTTCGTGACAGACGTGCCAGCCGGCGCCACCTCACCAGCTGAGGCAACCGCTGTCAGATTGATCTGGCCACCAGGTGCTGTCAACACAGCATCTGATTCCAGAGTCAGTTCTCCACCAATCAGGCTGACTGTTTCACCTGACCGGACGGATAACTTACTACCCTGCACCTGGATGTCTGCCACACTGGCATCCAGAAATCCGAATGCCTCCGGTGGTGCAACCGTCAGGTTGATCCCCCGCTCCAAATCGGCATACACCCGCTGCCCATCGTCCAGCGCGACATAATCTGCGGTACTCGCATACAGGGCACCCGGTACATCCAGACTCGCCTCCGGGCCGAATATCAACCCATTCGGATTCACCAGGTACAAATCAGCCTGACTTTCTCCGTCGATACGGATAGTGCCGTTAATCCAGCTATCGTGATCCCCAGTCACCCGGCTGATAATCTGTTGCGTCTGCGCACTGGCCTGAAAGGCCGCTATCTCGCCGCTTTCAACGTTAAATTCCAGAAAGCTGTGCAACAGGTTCCCACCCAGAGCCGTGCCACCCGTGATGGTATATACCTGATCATCTGGCATCACCCAGGTACCTGCGGTCTGATCCTCGATCAGACCACCATCCGGCGCAGCGGCAACTATACTGCTCAGTAACAGCCCACTAAGAACGATAATTCGCATTGATTCGAACATAATCATAAGACAAATCACAGGTCAGCAATTCTGCTGTAGCCTCTCCTTGTTGTAGCACGACCCGGATGGTGAACGCATCCTGGCTCAATACCTGCTGCCCAGCTGCCTCGGTATAGTCCGGGTCTCGTCCGCCACCGCTAACAATACACACTTCATCCAGCCAGATGCGCAGGGCGTGAATATCCAGCTGATTTACCGGCGCACGGCCCACCGCCGCCAGAATACGCCCCCAGTTCGGATCAGACGCAAACAAGGCCGTTTTCACCAATGGTGAACCGGCGATCGTCTCTGCCACCACGCGCGCTTCCTGCTCGGTCGCAGCCTGTTCCACCCGGATCGTGACACACTTCGTGGCACCCTCCCCATCCTGAATAATCTGCTGCGCCAGATCATGACTGACCGCATTCAGCGCAGCCTGCATCCGACGCGCTGCTTCAGTATCTGGCTGAATCTCCACCCCACTCGCGCCGCTGGCAAGCAGCACACATGCGTCATTGGTCGAAGTATCCCCGTCCACGCTGATTGCATTAAACGATTGCGCTACGGCTGTACGTAACATCTGTTGCAGCACAGGGCGGGCAATCTGCGCATCGGTCGCGATGTAGGCGAGCATGGTCGCCATATCCGGATGAATCATCCCGGAACCCTTCGCCATACCCGTGATAGTCACCTGCTGGCCCGCGATCTCCAGCGTGCTGCTGCACAGCTTCGGTCGCGTGTCGGTGGTCATAATACTGGCCGCTGCGGCAGCCCAGGCATCCTGCTCCAGGTTCGCCAGCAGGGTTGGCAAGGCTGCCCGGATCGGCGCCAGTGGCAGATCTTCGCCGATCACGCCGGTCGAAAAGGGCAACACCTGCTCTGGCTCACAACCGGCCTGTTCCGCCACCAGCGCGCAACTGGCGCGGGCCACCTGTTCCCCAGCAGCACCGGTGCCGGCATTCGCGTTCCCGGCATTGATCAGCAAATAACGTGCCGTCTCGTCCGCTGCCAGATGCTGTTTTGCCACCACCACCGGCGCCGCACAAAAACGATTCTGCGTAAATACCGCTGCCACCTGGCCGGTGGCTGCCATCTCCAGCAGACACAGATCGTCCCGATCCGGATAACGAATGCCTGCGGCGGTACTGGCCAGACGGATGCCCGGTATGGGGTGCCCGACACCCTGGTGCAATGGATATGTCATAAAATTTAAGCTCGTTCTGCAGAAAAAGTCTGCACCTGATCCAGACTGGACAATTCAGACTGCGCCAGCAATATCCGGTCTACACCAACTGCAACCCCGGCACACCCTGGCAGGCCGTGCTGCAATGCGGCGATAAAGCGCGCATCCAGTGGCAAAACCGGCTGTCCGGCACGTTTGCGCTGCGCATTATCCGCATGAAACCGCGCCGCTTGTTCAGTGGCATCGGTCAGTTCCTGAAAACCGTTCGCTAATTCCAGACCGGCATAATACAACTCAAACCGCGCCGCAGTGCGCGGATCATGTACATTCAGTTCAGCCAGAGCCGCCTGGCTCGCCGGATAATCCGTGATAAAGGTCAGTTGTGTCGACGGCAATTGCGGTTCAATACACATCGTCCAGAGCAAATCCAGCCAGGCATCATGCTCCAGTGTTAAGTCAGCTGCACCTGGTATCTGTTGTGCAACCGCACAAGCGCGTAACATCTCAGTATCTGCCGCAAAGATGTCCAGTTGCAGGTGCTGTATAAAACATGCAGCATAGGTGCATGTCTGTACTGTCAGGGTGGTATCCAGCAGATGTTGCATCAGATCGGCCAGCTCACGCATCAGATCGGCTGCACTGAAGCCCGGACGATACCATTCCAGCAGGGTAAACTCCGGGTTATGCCGCCGTCCGACCTCGCCCTGGCGAAATGCCTTGCTGATCTGATAAATTGGCCCACTACCCGCCACCAGCAGGCGCTTCATATGAAATTCTGGCGAGCTTTGCAAGTACCAGGTCTCCTTCTTCGACGACTCCTGCACAACCAGCGGCGCAATCGCCGGATCCGTACCGAATGCCCGACCCAATAACGGGGTTTCCACCTCCAGCACATCGCGCGCCGCAAAAAAATCTCTTATCCGGCGCAACAATTGCGCTCGCACCCGTATCGCCTGCAGCGACGCGCCAGGTCGCCAGTCAGTCTTTGACGCGGCTGACATACTCACCCGTCCGGGTATCCACCTTAATCCGCTCATCGGTCTGCACAAACAACGGCACCCGCACCACTGCACCAGTTTCCAGCGTGGCCGGTTTACCCCCACCACCGGACGTATCACCTTTCAGTCCCGGATCTGTTTCCGTAACCTGCAAAACGACAAAATTCGGTGCTTCCACCAGAATCGGTGCATCATTCCACAAAGTGACCTGACACCGATCCTGTGCCTGCAGCCACTTCACTGCCTCACCCACCGCTGCTGCATCTGCCTGGTATTGTTCGTAATTTTCACTATCCATAAAGTGCCAGAAAGCACCATCTGCATACAGATATTCCAGTTCCCGTTCAACCACATCGGCGGCTGTCACTGTTTCGTTTGATTTAAACGTCTTTTCCAGCACCCGACCCGTCTTCAGGTTACGGATCTTCACCCGGTTAAATGCCTGGCCCTTGCCGGGTTTAACAAACTCATTTTCGATGATATTGCACGGATCGCCATCCAGCATAATCTTCAGCCCGCCGCGAAATTCGCTGGTACTATAATTTGCCATAAACACTCACTTAAATTTTGTTCCGCAGTGGTTGCCCTGCGCCGTTAAAAACCAAACCGCCTATGATAACGCCAGACACCCCGGTATTGAAATTATCCTGGCAACAGGAACTGGCCCGTGCGATCAGCGATCCGGCACAATTGCTGGAACGACTCAACCTGGATCTGGCCCTGCTACCTGCGGCACAAGACGCCGCCGCGCAATTTCCGCTGCGGGTTACTGAACATTATCTCAACCTGATCCAACCGGGAAACCCACAGGATCCACTGCTGCGCCAGATACTACCCCTGGCAGAAGAACTGACACCAACCCCCGGCTACCACACTGACCCGGTCGGCGATGCGCATGCTTCCAGCGGCACCGGCCTGCTGCACAAATACCAGGGCCGCGCCCTGCTGATCACCACCGGCGCCTGTGCGATTCATTGCCGGTATTGCTTCCGGCGCCATTACCCGTATCAGGCCGATAATGCCCTGCGGCATTGGCAGGGGATGTTACAACAGTTGGCTACGCAACCGGAACTGAGCGAAGTGATCCTCAGCGGTGGCGACCCGTTATGCCTGTCCGACGAGCGTCTGGATGCACTGATCACAGAAATCGAGACCGTACCCCATATTCAGCGATTGCGGCTGCACAGCCGGTTACCGCTGGTACTCCCGAACCGGCTGACTGATACCCTGATCGACCGGCTGCAACACAGCCGCCTGCACGCCAGCCTGGTGCTGCATAGCAATCACCCGGCAGAACTCACTCCTGAACTGATGCCTGGCCTGCGCGCTTTACGCCAGGCTGAAGTGACCCTGCTGAATCAGTCGGTGTTACTTGCCGGGGTGAATGATCAGGTTGCCGTCCTGAAACAACTGAGCGAAACGTTATTTGCGTATGGTATTCTGCCGTATTACCTGCATGTCTTAGACCCGGTTCAGGGTGCCGCACATTTTGCGGTAAGCGATACACTCATCCCGAAGATTGAAACCGGACTCCGCGCCCAATTACCCGGCTACCTGGTGCCACGCATGGTACGCGAAATCGCTGGAGCCCCCGCCAAACTGCCCGCCGTCTGATCCGGAGAGGCGTACCCAGTTTTTTAACCTCAGAACTCCCTGTCGTCTGGGTCAACCCACCTAAAGATGTCCACCCTCAGACCTGGCATTCCCATTTCAGTTTGTGAGAGGCCCGGTCATCTGTCTTGACAAAGACTATCAAAAACGTACAGTAATCACGTACAAAATCTTTGTAACTATTCAGCGTTTGTATCAGTTTCGTGAGCTAAACTGTTGTAGTGTCA
>CAWUID010000048.1:0-9453 GCA_963922315.1 uncultured Gammaproteobacteria bacterium | reverse complement strand
TTGGAAACCCCCATGGTTTTATCCCCGCCGCAAGCGGCGGGGTATTTCAAGAATAAACTAGCCAGTATAGCGTCTTGCTGGCTGAGCGTTACAGTTAATTTCTGAGTGATAAGTTGTTATGAAGAATACCCCGGATATCCTGCGGGACATTATGGCTCGCAAGCGGGTTGAGGTAGCGGAGTGCGAGGCCAGGGTGCCGCTGGCAGAATTGCGGGCACAGCTCGCGGATCAGCCGGATCAGCCGGATCAGCCACGTGGCTTTGCCCGGACGCTGGATACCTGCTATGCGCAGGGTGTGCCCGGCGTGATCGCTGAGATCAAAAAGGCATCACCTTCTAAAGGTGTGTTGCGCGAACAGTTTGTGCCTGCTGAGATTGCAGCAGATTATGCAGCGCATGGCGCAGCCTGTCTGTCAGTGCTGACTGACCGGGATTTTTTTCAGGGCGATCCGGCCTATCTGCAGCAGGCACGAGCTGCGTGTACGCTGCCGGTATTGCGCAAAGACTTCATGCTGTTGCCGTATCAGGTGGTTGAATCACGGGTACTCGGCGCGGACTGTATCCTGCTGATTGCGGCTTGTCTGGAAGATGCTGAACTGGCTGAGCTGAGTGCGCTGGCGCATGAGCTGGGGCTGGATGTGTTGCTGGAGGTGCATGATGCGGCTGAGTTGCAGCGCGCGCTGGCAGTGCCGGATTGTGTGCTCGGGATCAATAACCGCAATCTGCGCACCTTTGTGACTGATCTGAATACGACACTGGATCTGTTGCCGCTGATCCCGGACGGGCGCCGGATAGTGACTGAAAGTGGCATTCATTCTGCCGCAGATATTCAGCGCATGCAGGCACATGGCGTAAATACCTTTTTGATTGGCGAGGCTTGTATGCGGGCGGCACAGCCAGGTCTGGCATTACAGGAGTTATTGGCATGAAGGCCAGTGTGCGATGGGTCGAAGATATGTTGATGGTGGGCGAGTCCGGCAGTGGCCACGCGGTGGTGCTGGATGGTCCGCCGGAACAGGGCGGGCGTAATCTGGGGATTCGTCCGATGGAGTTGCTGCTGATCGGGATGGGGGCATGCAGTGAGGTGGATGTGATCCATATCCTGAAGCGCGGGCGGCAGCGAGTGACTGGATGCAAGGTGGAATTGCATGCCGAGCGGGCTGAGACGGAACCGAAGGTGTTTACCCGCATTCATGCCCGTTTTTGTCTGAGTGGCGATGAGCTGGATGAGCGCAAGGTCGCACGGGCAGTCAGTCTGAGCGCTGAAAAATATTGTTCTGCGGCGATCATGCTCGGGGCGACGGCGACCATCACACACGATTTTGCCATCGTACCGGCGTAGTGGTCAGTTGGGATATGTGGTAGGGTGAATCGGTTAGAAGTATAGAGTTTTATTTACGGGTACTTTTGAAAACGTCGCGAGCGAAGCAAAGACGAGGCGAAAAAGCGCAGTGTACAAGTCGTACATGAGCATTTTTCAACGAAGTCTTTGCAAGCACAGTCGTTTTCAGAGGTGCCCTTACATTTTTAGGCATTTTTGGTGACACAACACAGTAACGAGTCTTTACCGCAGGATCCCCATTACGCACGTGAGGCGAAAAAATATCCGAACCCGATACCTAGCCGTGAATTTATCCTGAGCCTTCTGCAGCAACAGCAGAGTCCGCTGTTGCTGACCGAGCTGACAGAATTGTTGCCGGTGGTATCGGCACAACATGAAGCGGTGAGCCACCGTATTAAGGCGATGGTGCGGGATGGGCAGTTATTGCGGAATCGACGCGGTGGCCTGTGTGTGGTCAATCAGCAGGATTTGTTGACTGGCCGGGTGATTGGCCATCCGGACGGGTTTGGCTTTTTTCAGCCGGACGAAGCGGGTGAGGATCTGTTTCTGAGCCCGCGCGAAATGCATAAGGTGTGGCATGGTGACCGGGTTGTTGCGCAGATTTCCGGGGTAGACCGGCGCGGACGCCATGAAGGGGCGATTGTCGAAATTCTGGAGCGTGCGGTGCAGCACCTGGTGGGTCGTTTACGCACCGAACGTGGTATCACCACGCTGTATCCGGACAATAAGCGGGTTACGCAGACGGTACTGATTCCGCCGGATCAGCTCAGTGGCGCATGCGATGGTCAGGTGGTGGTTGCTGATATTCTGGAACATCCGACCCGGCGTCGCCAGGCGCTGGGCCGGGTCAGTGCGATTCTGGGTAACTCGGGTACGCCGGGGATGCAGACCGAGATTGCGATCCGGTCGCATCAATTACCGACTGATTGGCCGGATGCGGTAACGGACGACATCAGCGGACTCGGCACCGACGTGTCAGCCTCCGACAAGGCGGGGCGTACTGACTTGCGGTCATTGCCATTTGTCACGATTGACGGGGCGGATGCCAGAGATTTTGATGACGCAGTGTATTGTCGTGCGACACCCAAAGGCTGGTGCTTATTAGTTGCGATTGCAGATGTGTCAGCCTATGTCACGCCTGGCAGCGCACTGGATCATGAAGCATATGAACGCAGTACCTCGGTTTATTTTCCGGATCGGGTATTGCCGATGTTACCGGAAGTTCTCAGTAACGGTTTGTGCTCCCTGAATCCGCACACAGATCGGCTGTGTCTGGTCGCGGAGCTGTATATTAACCAACAGGGCGAACTGTACCGGTCACGCTTTTTTGAGGCAGTGATCTATTCACATGCCCGTCTGACCTATGCGCAGGCGCAACAGATGTTGTTGGGAGAAGACCCCGAGTTATGCAGCCGTTATACCGATTTGCTACCGGCACTGCACACCCTGCATGCTTTATACCAGGTCTTGCAAAAAGGCAGCATTGCACGTGGTGCGATTGCCTTCGATACCACGGAAGCACATTTTCAGTTTGATACTGACGGACGTATCACAGCAGTTGAGCCGATGGTGCGGCACGATACCCATCGCATCATTGAACAATGTATGCTGATGGCGAATGTGGCTGCTGCACGCTTTTTGCTGCGTCATCAACAACCTGCCTTGTACCGGGTGCATGAGCGGCCCGGCGCGGCAAAAGTGACGGAACTAAGGCGCACCCTGCAGGAATCCGGATTGCACCTGGCTGGCGGTGCGGAGCCAACCACGCAGGATTATGCCGACCTGCTGGCACAGGCGAAGGGGCGCGCCGATTTTGCGATGATCCAGGTACTGCTGCTGCGTTCCATGCAACAGGCCGTGTACAGCCCGGACAACAAAGGTCATTTTGGTCTGGCCTTTCCGGCCTATACCCACTTTACCTCGCCGATCCGGCGTTATCCCGATCTGCTGGTGCACCGTGCGATTAAACAATGTATTGCCCGCGAGGCAGGCGACCAGGTGACTGAGGTATTTCCCCGGTCAGTGGCGGTCACCGGAGAACATTGTTCGGCCCGCGAACGACGTGCGGACGAAGCCAGCCGCGATGCCACCAGTGCGCTGAAATGTGAATTTATGCAGGATAAAATCGGCACCAGTTACAGCGGTGTGATTACTGGTGTGCATAATTATGGTGTGTTTGTCGAACTGGATGGCTTGACGATCAGTGGGCTGGTGCATATCACCGCACTGGAAAAAGACTATTTTCATTACGATCCGGCTCGCCACCGGTTGAGTGGCGAACGCAGCGGCAAACGTTACAGCCTGGGTGATCCGATTCAGGTACAACTGGTGGCGGTCGATCCGGCCGAACGCCGGATTGATTTTGCCATTGCCCAGACACGCAAAAAAACCGGAAAACGAGCCAAACGACGTACGAAGCGCTGAACCAATGATGCAAAACAAAACAATGTCGACTTGCTGGATTGGCGGCATACACGCGGTGCGCAGCGCGATACAACATGGTCGGATGCAACGACTGATTGCGGTGGCACGGCGGCCGCATCAGCATGGTCTGATCACCCAGGCGCAACAGCGTGGCATACCGGTCGAATATACCGATATGCAAGCGCTACAGCGTCAGTTGGGGTCAGTCAATCATCAGGGGATTGCCGCTCAGGTGGAGTTGCCACCCGTTGGCAATGAAACCACACTGGATGAATTGCTCAGCCAGATGGAACAGCCGCCGTTGTTGCTGGTTCTGGATCGCGTCACAGATCCGCATAATCTGGGAGCCTGTTTTCGGGTAGCCGATGCGGTGGGGGCGGATGCGGTGCTGGTTCCGAACAAACACAGTGTCGGGCGCACTCCGGCTGTCTGCAAAGTGGCGAGTGGTGCCGCAGCGACCGTGTGCTTTATTCAGGTCACCAACCTGGTACGTACCCTGCAACGGCTACAACAACAGCATGGACTGATCGTGTCTGGTCTGGCCGAAGACGGTGAAGTGAGTCTGTATCAGACTGATCTGACCGGGCCACTGGCCCTGGTACTCGGCAGTGAAGATCAGGGGCTGCGACGCCTGACCCGCACCTGTTGCGATCAGTTATTACGTTTGCCGATGCAGGGCCAGGTCGAAAGCCTGAATGTATCGGTCGCTGCCGGGGTGTGCCTGTATGAAGCTTTGCGGCAGCGTAGTTGATATCATTGAGTTTCATGCCCCTCTGATGATTCCACATCAGTTTGAATCGCACCCCCCTACTATAGTGAGTGCTTGACACTATGTGGCTCTTAGAGCTACTCTTAAAATGGTGTTTCGCTTTAATAGTAAAGATTCCTGAATATGCAGATCAAAACCTATCCAGCCCGACAAGCCAAAAACTGCTTTGGGGAAGTTCTCGAAGCTGCCCAGCGTGCGCCGGTGCGTATTACTCGTAATGGTCGTCCTGTCGGTGGATTTATTGACCAATACCGTTTTGATGCATTGGTTCAGCAAGAAAAACGGCAAGCAAAAAAGCAGCTCTGTGATGCCTTTCGGGTGCTCTGTGCGGAAGTAGATGCTGCCCCGAAACCAACCCTTCCCGAAGCAATGGAACTGTTGCAAACGGATGAAGCAGAAGTCCTCGAACTTCTGGGGGAAGATTATTTCCGTAATACCGCATGAAGCTCGTTATTGATACTAATGTCTACGTTAGTGCAGCACTTTTTCCGCAATCTTCCATTCGGGAAATGGTGAACCGTTGTATTCATAATCATGACATATTTTTTTCCCGGAAAACATTTGAGGAACTCACTACTGTTTTCGCACGTTCGTCGTTTGATCGGTTCGCCTCTCCAAATGCCAGATATACATTCTTAGACACTATGCTGGAGTCAAATCTGCACTTTGTGCGACCTGAGAGACCTGTTTCCGCCAGTATTGATGACTCTGATAATCGGTTCCTTGAGGTTGCCGTTGCCTGTCAGGCAGCGTATCTGATCACGGGTGATAAAAAGCATCTTTTGCCCCTGCATCCCTTCGAGGGAACATCCATTGTTACCCCCAGGGATTTCATTATGTGTAATGGTCAGGAATTTTCGTACTACTGAAGCAGTCTTTGTGACTGAAAATAAAAGGGATTATGCAAACTCAGGTCATCATTCAAACATTGCCTTTTTAGAAAATCGGAAATCATTGCTTTAATTGTCTTCAGGGCACCTCTGAAAACGTCGCGAGCGAAGCAAAGACGAGGCGGAAAAGTACAGTGTACAAAGCGTACATGAGCATTTTTCAACGAAGTTTTTGCAAGCACAGTAGTTTTCAGAGGTTTCCTTTATATCCGGAACAGGAATACCCATGCAGATTGTGCTACTCGGACCACCAGGCACCAGCACGCTGGCGTTGGCAGGTAAGATTGCCAGCAACTGTCAGCTTTCCCTCGTCAATCCGAATGATGCCCTGGATCAGGTTGCGGCAGAAAACTCCGATCTGGGCCACATTGCGAAAGAAGCTCGCGAACACGGTCGCAGCTCAGATGAATTAACCTTTGCTGCGTTACGTCACCAGTGGTCTGGCCTGAAACATCCGGCTGGTTATGTGCTGCACGACCTGCCGCAGAATGAAAATCAGATAGAACTGTTGCGTAATCTGCTCGCTGAAGAAAGTCGTGCAGTGGATCTGGTATTTAACTTGCAGGTGGATAATGATGCGCTGGTCGAACGGCAGGTAGGCTATATTCAATGTACTCACTGTGGCGCAGAATATAACCTGTATACGAATCCGCCTCTGGTAGATCGGGTGTGTGATGAGTGTGGCGGGCGCCTTAAACAACGTCCGGCAGACTATGAAGAAACGATCAGCAACCGACTGCGCTTATATGATATCCAGATGGCGCCTGTGCTTGCCCATTATGACGCAGAAAAGATTCTGACTCAGATACCGGATCAGGGTGACGATTTAGCGACACTCTGGAAGATCACGCAGGAACATATCAAAGCACACCAAGCTGCCCACTCATAACCGCAGCATGACCAGCTTCTGCACAGTATCAGACGCTACATCGTCTGACATGCTGGATCGGGCCAGGCAAGTGATCCGGATTGAAGCCGATGCTGTCCGCCAGCTTGAAGCCCAACTGGATGAGTCGTTTGTGTCTGCCTGCCAAGCTATCCTGGCCTGCAACGGACGTGTGATTGTCATCGGGATGGGAAAATCCGGTCATATCGGTCACAAAATTGCCGCGACTCTCGCCAGTACCGGCACCCCCGCCTTCTTTGTTCACCCCGCCGAAGCCAGCCATGGCGACTTAGGGATGCTGACCCCTGCTGATGTTGTCCTGGCTCTCTCCCACTCTGGTGAAACTGCCGAACTACTCACCATCCTGCCCCTGATCAAACGGCTCGGTATACCGCTGATCAGCCTGACTGGCAACCAAGATTCGACTCTGGCAAAACAAGCTGACATATCGCTCACCCTGAACATCTCCCGTGAGGCCTGCCCACTGGACCTGGCACCGACTGCCAGCACTACAGCGGCGCTGGTGATGGGTGACGCACTCGCAGTGGTGTTATTGCAGGCCCGTGGTTTTACTCCGGAAGACTTTGCGTTATCCCATCCCGGCGGTAGTCTGGGGCGGCGTTTGTTATTGCGCGCCAGTGATGTCATGCATACGGGTGAGCGTATCCCACAAGTCAGCGCAGATGCCAGCATGTCCGCAGCACTGATCGAAATGAGTGCGAAAGGGTTAGGTATGACGGCTGTTGTTTCTCAGCAAGACCAGGTACTAGGTGTGTTTACTGATGGTGATCTGCGTCGCTGCCTGGCCAATCAGCAAGACTTATATCAGGCCAGCATTGATGCACTCATGACACGCCCTGGCCTGCATATTCATCCGGATAAACTGGCTGCCGAAGCACTGAAGCTGATGCAGGATCAACAGGTCAATGCCTTACTAGTGATTGATAATAACAAACTGGTTGGTGCGGTACATATGCATGACCTGCTGGCTGCCGGTGTGGTATGAATTATCTGGTAATGCGCGGTTGATTCTTTTGTTTCAGTATTCTTGTCCTGGTCTGATTACCAGCACGGAATGTATTAGCGGCGCCAAGCGATAAGCTCAGGCCATTTAACATCACCGACTGAGTGACACCTAATCCATAAAAGCAGGCGCCCAACACTGTAATCACGCCGGGAATGGTGGTGATCACCTGAGTTTGCTGTATGGTCTTTTTATATTGCTCAGCTAATACCATACTCTGCACAATCTGGCCCAGATTTTTTTGCAATAACAAAATTTGTGCGATATCTGTTGCTACCTGAGCGGCACCCTGGAGCGAGATAGAGACATTCGCTTGTTTCAGGGCGATAGCATCATTCATACCATCGCCGATATAACAAACTGATTTTCCCTGTTGCTGATAGCTTTGAATAATATCCGCCTTATCAGCAGGCAGTATTTCAGCAAACCAGGTTGTAATGCCTAACTGTTCTGCTAGTTGTTGCGTGGGTTGCTGACGATCCCCGGAGATAATTGCGACTTCTAAACCACGCTGCTGCAAACTGTGTACCATGTCACTGGCTTCGGAGCGGATCACTGCCTGCAACTGTATCACACCGGCAAGTTGACCATTTATGGCAATATAAGCCAAAGTCTCTCCTGACGTCCGGGCGGTATCAATCAGATGGTATGCTGAGCTTGTATCAATGTCATGACATGCCATATAGCGAGCACTACCTACCCGCACCCGGCACCCTGTCGGCAGTATATTTTCGCCATACTGCTGATCTGATGGTATCTGTACACTGACGCCATACCCTACTTTCAGCTCAGTCTGTGATATTTCAGGGACGGTTAGCTGTTGCTCTTCCGCTGCTGCCAGAATAGCCAGTGCAACCGGGTGGCTTTGTCGATACTCCGCAGCTGCGGCTACCGCTAATAGCGTGGCCTTACTATATTCACTCAGACTATGAATTTCGAAAACTTGTAAGGTATCTTCTGTTAAAGTGCCTGTTTTGTCGAAAATGACAGTGTCAATTTCACTCAGTAACTGTAAAGAACGACCATCTTTAATCAGAATACCAGATTGACTCGCCTGGCTTAAAAAGCGCAGCATACTTAATGGGCCTAATGCCATCATATAAATGCCAAAGCTGGCGTTCAGCAGTGTCAGTGCTGTTGTCATACCAAACAAGGGTAAACTCAGTGCACTCAGTGTTACTGTAATGCGTGCTGATCTGTCCGCAATATGTTCACCCCAGGAAACAATCTGTTGTTTAAATTCTGTGGTCTGGTGTAACAATTTGCCAATATTTGCCGCTATCGTGTCCTGGCCAGTCTTTTCTACCTGTACCTCCAGGCGACCGGATAACACTAAAGTTGCAGCGAATACCTGATCACCTGACTGTTTCAGTATCAATTCTGACTCACCAGTCAGCATGCTCTGGTCAATTTCTGCTTCACCAGCCAGTACCCTGCCATCACATGGCACCGCTTCTCCGGAATGTACGATAATCACATCCTGCGCGGATATCTGATCCAGCCTGACTTCAACTTCGCTGCCGGCTTGCCATAACCAGACAGAGCGCGGCTTCTGTACGAACGCCTGTACTAAATCCCGGACTGAATTATCTTCTGTTGCAGCCAGCATCTTTTTGCTCAAACGTACAAAAAATGCCCCTAAACTGCCCGCAAAATAAGCACCGGTTAACACAGTGCCACTGGAGAAAAGAGTACTCAGAGTGTACAGATTGACAACACCACGGCCCTTTTTATAACTGATGTAAGCATCCTGTGCATTCATTGTGCTTACCCATAGTAATCCGGGTATGCTGAGTATGGCTAATGGATGATAAAAACTGCCGGCAGTAGCCAGGCCAAGAGCAGTACTGGCAATGATTAAATCACGATCAGTGCTGACGATTGCAGGCGCTGATTTTTTCTTATCTGCTGCAATTTGTTGTTTCGTATAGTTGCACACATTGTTTTTTAGCTGATGAGATAAGCGTTTTATATCAGGTAATTTGTGTTTATATTTATAAAATGTTGTAGCGCTTTTATTAACGACGCCAGGAATTAAACTATTTTTCAAATTTAATCACCATTCTAGAGTTTAGAGTTTCAGCAGCCTAATCGGAAGGCAAAGCTGGCCAAAGTCATC
>CAWUID010000047.1:0-9537 GCA_963922315.1 uncultured Gammaproteobacteria bacterium | reverse complement strand
CTCAGCCACGCGCCGGTACCGGCGCGCAGCCAGGTGCCCGTCAGCCCCGCCGATCGGGGCCGCGAATGCACCCTCGTATTTGCCAATGGCGACCCGACACAGCCGATCCTGCTCGGCCTGCTGCAACCCGACACCAGCACGGCCAGCGCAGACCCGGTACAGATCCAGTCCGACCAGAGCATCCGGCTGCAGACCGGGCAGGCGACACTGGAACTGCACGCCGATGGCCGCATCCTGCTGCAGGGCCGCTACATCCGCTCGCAGGCGTATGGCCCGAACCATCTGGTGGGCGGTGCCATCAAGCTGAACTGAGCCAGCACCGCCCGTTCCGGTGCTCACACCACACGACAAAATACGTGATAATACCGACACTTCATGGTAGTCCACGATGAGCAAGACACACGTTTACGCCAACAACCTGGAAATCGCCTGCAAGGCCAGTGACGGCAAATCACCGTGCAGCTTTCCTGATCCGTGCTTCAGCCCGCCCGCACCCCCGGCAGGCTGGCCGGTCATCCCCTATGCCAATACCGCCCATACGAAACATGCCACCAAAACCAGCAAAACGGTCTTTATCGGCAACAAACCGGTGATACTGAAGGATAAATCGTATATCAAAAAGAGTACCGGCAATGAACCGGCGACCGGCCCCAAGGGCCTGATCACCCACACCAAGAAAGGCAAGGCCTATTTCCGTAGCTGGTCGATGGATGTCAAGATTGAAGGCCAGAATGTTTGTCGCCACGGTGACTTAATCACGCATAACCATAATCCGACTTCAGGTAATGCGGGTATCTGGCATTTTGTTAGTGACAAAGCCTCCAAAACAGCTTGTGCAGATGATATAAAAAAAGTTAATGAAGCTTGTGCCAGTCACGAAGGCGAAACAGTTCCTGTTAGTGGAGCAGAAGATTCTAAAAAACGTCCTAAAACATGGAAGGATGATCATTGCAAGGATATGATATTTAAGCCACCTAATAATACAATGAAAACTATAAATACAAAAATAAAATATATGAAGAAAATAATAGGAAAATTAAAAACAGAAAAGATCGACCTTAGCAATTTAACTGACGAGCTACTGACTTTAGAAAGTGCAATTAGTACCGGAAATGCAGAACAAAAAGAAGAGGCATTAAAGAAATTTAAAGACGGCTATATCTCTAATATGGAAAAGAAAAGCAATGAAGATGGATCTTGTTTAAGAGCCAGAAAATGCATGCTAACCCCCTATAATAAAACGGAAAAGAAACATGATGAAAAAGAAGAGTCTCTTAAGTTACGCATGGGAAATCCCGATGGTTGCTGCCCCGGACAGACTGGGCATCACCTGATTCCTGATAGCTGGGCCAAAAGTGCTAAATGTAAAGATTATACTCATGGTGATGCACCAGTGGTTTGTGTAGAAGGTATAACTCAGAGGCATGGTAGTCATGGAAGAATTCATGATGCATTGAATAATGAACTAAATAAAATGAAAATATTAGTAAACAGTATAAAGATACTAAAAAAAACACTGCCCGATATTATAAAAAGAAAACCACCCAATATTAAAAGCCGAGAAAATGTTATTGAAATGGCAGCAAACTCACATGAAGCAACTTTCGAAGACGCAAAATGCAACAAGGAATGCATTAAATCACAACTGAGAAACTATTATAAATCTTGCGGAAAATTTTCCCCAAAGAGAATCTGACATTTTAAGGATATTCTTATGACTTTACAAACTTCCTCATTTTTTGACGCAAATCAAAAAATGTCTGAAATACCTGAAAGGATTGCTAACACTCTCAAAAAATATTTAATTATTGGTGGTTGCACAACCAAATCACATTATATACTACTTATCGAAAAAGATATGGGAGAAAATTATGATCCTTACCGAAAATTACCCGACGCAAAAATTGTTTCTTATAGTATAGAAAATAATGATTGGTCACTATCTAAGCTAGACAAAAGATCTTTTAAATGGTTAATATGCCATGGACCAATAGAAAACTCAGCAGTCATCATTGGATCAAAAGGATATGTATATGATTTCAGCTTGGGCGAAAAAAAATCGCATCATAAATTAACTGCTGCAGAAACAATTCCTGAAGAAATTGCAGGCAATCCGAAGACAATAAAAAATATCCGTAATAGTTTATATATTTCTGATAACTTGCGCACCATTTTACGTCGTGATGGAATGAATCAATGGACATCAATGACTGAAGAATTACAAAAAGAAACTGCGAAAATATATGTAGAGCTTTATGAAGCCAACAGTGATTTCGACCCAGGCTTCGACTGCATAGATGGCTTCGCTTCAGATCATGACTTATACGCTGCTGGTGGAAAAAGTGACGTCTGGCACTATGATGGCAAAGACTGGCACCCGGTTGATATCCCGCTATCGGATATGCGGATTGAGCATATTTGCTGTGCCAGCGATGGTTACATCTATATTGCCGGGCGTTTCGGTGTGCTACTGAAAGGGAAGGATGACGACTGGCAGGTGATTGAACAGGATCTGACAAAAAAAGATTTTCTGGATATCGCCGACTATCAGGGAAACATCTATCTGTGCACCGAATACCGGCTATACACGCTGGTTGATGATCAATTACAGGTCGTTGATTTCGGCGAACAGGCAGCCCCGGTCAGTTATGGCTCCCTCTATGTCAATCACGGCCAGCTTTTGTCTGCCGGTACGCACAATGCGTGTGTGTTTAATGGCGAACGCTGGAAAAACATCTACAACAACGATGCGCTGGAGAAGGCCATTGAGTTTGCCGCCGTCAGCGAAAAACTGGACAGCCTGGAACGGGAACTGGATGAACTGACCGATGCCCTGCAATCATCACCATCCAGACCATGACGGCATCACCACTCGGCGAATGCCTGCCATACGGTGCACAGCGCAGCCGTTTCCACAGGTGCCCGGATGCAACTACATAACCACACCCGTTACCAGGCCGGATATGCCACCGGCATCCTGACGACAGGCCAGTATTGCGTGGTAGTCGCCGTCAAGGCGACCTACCGCATCACCAGCCTGGATGACCCGGAACTGCCGCTGGCGGAAGAACAGCAGCCGCTGCACGATACCGATGGCTACAGCGGCGAACCCGGCGACAGCAGCCCGCTGTACGACAATGACTTTGCGCCCTATAAACCGCAATGCGATGTGCTGCTGCCCACTCCGGTGGCCTATACCCCGCACGGCAGACCGGCCACGCAGGTGCCGGTCGCGGTACAGATCGGCAACTGGCGCAAGACCTTTCGCGTGGTCGGCCCACGCCTCTGGGAGCGCGGCATCATGACCACCGCCAGCAAGCCGCAGCCCTTCACCCGGCAGCCGCTCAGTTGGGAAATCGCCTACGGCGGCACTGACACAGTCGCCTATCCCGAACCCGACCGGGTGGACGCCTTCCTGTACAACCTGGTCGGCATCGGCTACTGGCGCAAACCGAAACGCAAATACCTGCACGGCAGCCCGATCGCCCGGACCGAGGCACTGGATCAGCCGATCAACGATCCGGGAGCCCGCTACCTGCCGCAAGGCTTCGGCCCGATTGCACGCAACTGGCAACCGCGCAGTACCTATGGCGGCACCTATGATGACGATTGGATCCGTCACACCAAACCCTTTCTGCCCGCCGATTTTGACACCCAGTACTACCAGTCGGCCCTGCCCGACCAGCAAATCCCCTACCCTGAGGGCGGCGAAATCATCACCCTGACCCACCTCACACCAGAAGGCGAGCTATCCTTCGTCCTGCCCCGGTTCCGCGTGCCAATCAGCCTGCAAACCCAGCGAGGTCAGCGGGTCACGCTACAGCCCGTGGTGGATACCATCACCATTGATGCGGAAGCGCGCCAGTTGACCCTGGTCGCCCGGGCGCACCACCCGTTCATCCATACCATCCACGAAATCGGCGACATCCGGATCGGACACCCGCCGGTCACCATCCCTTTTGTCATCGCCAAGCAGCAAACCGATGCCTGAACCCCGCTTGTACGTCGCCGGACTCGGCATGATCTCCGCGCTGGCGATAGGTGCGCCTTTCAACGCCGCCGCGATGCGCTGCGGCTACAGTGGAGCCGAACGGCTGAGCGAACATCAGGATCGAATCGTTGCCCAGGCACCCCTGCCTGGCCAGCAACGCGGCAGTGCCCGACTGGCCGACATGACCTGCCAAGTGATCCGCGAAGCCCTGCAAGGCCTGCCCGACGGCCACCAGACCGCCCTGTACATGGGCACCGAAACCACTGACCGGTTGCGCGACCCCTGCCCGAACCTGCCCCAACTGCTGCACAAGCAACTGGATCAACAAAACCTCAGCTATGCCATTGACTATAACCATGCCGGACACGTACCACACGGACGTATCAGCTTTGCGCGCGCCATCCAGGCAGCGCAGGCCGATCACGCCCGCCACGCCTACGCCCTGATCGTCGGCATCAGCTCCTGCCTGTACCCGCAACACCTGAACTATTACCACGGCCTCGGTCGCCTGCTCGGGCCGGACAACCCGGATGCCTTCATCCCCGGCGAGGCCGCCACTGCAATCCTGCTGACCACTCAGGCACCCGACACCCCTACCAGCGCGATTTGCGGTGCCGGATTCGGCACCGAACCGCACCCGATCAGCGGCCAGCAGCCAGTCACCGGAGACGGCCTGACCGCCGCCATCCGCGCCGCAGAGACCGCCAGCGGCATCACCAGCGACGCCACCGATTTCCGGCTCAGCAGTGCCTCCGGCGAGGCCTACTTCTTTCGCGAACTGAGCATCGCCCAGGGCCGCACCCTGCACGACCCGAAGCCCGAGCATCCTTTATGGCACCCGGCGGACCATATCGGTGAAGTCGGTGCCGCTGTCGGCGGGGCGATTGTGGTGATGGCGCACTATGCGTTTGTGAAGGGCTACGCACCCGGGCCACGCGCCCTGGCGCAACTCAGCAACGACGATGCACAAAGGGCTGCTTTTGTGCTGGAACGGACACAGCCATGACCTACGCCACCAGTCTGATCGAACAACTGAGCAAAGACGCCCCATTCCACTGGTTTTTGTACGACCGTGCGAAACGCAACCCACGCTACGACCTGGCCGATTTCACCCACCAGGCAGCACAGCTGGAGGCTCACCTGGATGCATTGGGTCTGGCCTGGCAGGCTGGTGCGCCCGTCGCTGACTGGCTGACACCGGATGACTGGGGCACGCCCTTTGTGCTGGCCACCCTCGGCATCCGTTATCAGCAACCCGACCTGTTTGCACAAGCGCTGGATCTACTCAATACCGATGAAGAAACCCATCGTCGCGAACTGGTTGACGCCTGTTTATGGCATCCCTCAGAAGACCTGACGCTCTGGTTATTAACCCTGCATCAGCACACTTCACCGGTAGCACGGCAAAGTGCCATCGCAATAGCTGTTAGTCAGGCACAACCCCTGCATGACCGCATCCTGCAAGACTATTGCGATGACCCGGCACCGCTGGTGCGTTGCCAGCTCTTGCGTTATCTGGGAGAACGACAACAAGCGGATCAGCTCGGCCTGATCCGGGATCACTATACAGACGCTGACCCGGATATTGCGTTTGCCGCTGCACGCAGCGGCATCCTGCTCGGTGATGCGGACGCACAACAGGCTCTGACGCCGTTTGCTCTGCGGGACAATGTACATCTGCCCGAGGTACTGACCCTGATCTTTGCCCGGGCCAGAGATCTGACACAGCGTGAAAATTGGCTGGATAAGCTACGCGCCGATACGACACTGCCACCGCATATCTTTGTGCATGCCGTCGGCATCGCCGGGCATCCGGCTTATCTGCCACATCTGCGGGCAGCACTCGCTGATCCGCATCTATGTCGTGCCGCAGGCGCCGCTTTCAGCCTGATCACCGGAGTTGATCTGGAAGAAGCGGAGCTGGATGCGACCACCAGCGACACCCCAGAAGCTGAATCCATGTCGGACTGGGAAGATGACCTGCCGGTGCCGGATCCCACCGCAATTCAGGCCTGGTGGCAACAACACCAAGCCGACTTTGCAACCGATCAGGCCTGGCTGGCCGGTGCCCCGATCACAGATACTGCGGCTCTGCAGCACATCCTGCAACATGGCAACCAGTCACAACGGCATCTGGCCGCTCTGTATCTGCACTTGAATCACCAGCACCCCTATCTGGATTGTGGCTGGCCGCCTTGGTGCCAGCAAAAATAACCCCACACACCTGCTCGACTTTATCTGCTACAATCGGGGAACATTCGCGCAAAAAAAACCTGAACAGGCACAATAATTTACCCTTGTGCCAGATAAGCCCCACCCTACTACTTTATCATTAAATGAGGAATGCCCTTATGGCAAACGAAGGCAGTGTCGCGCCGAAAGAGCGTATCAATATCAAATACATACCGGCCACCGGCGATCAGCAGGCAGAAATTGAGCTGCCATTACGCATGATGGTGGTCGGCGACTTCAAAGGGCATGGCGAAGATACCATGCTGGAAGACCGCGAAGTGGTCAGCGTCAACAAAACAAACTTCAATTCTGTGATGCAGGAAGCGGGGCTGGAGCTGAAAATGAAGGTGAAAGACCACCTGTCAGAAGAGGCAGAAGAAGACGCTGAAATCAGCACCAACCTGAGCTTTGCCTCGCTGAACGACTTCTCACCGGATAACATCGCCCAGCAGGTACCGGAGCTGAAAAAACTGCTGGAGCTGCGTGAGGCTCTGGTCGCACTGAAAGGCCCGCTGGGCAATGTGCCGGAATTTCGCAAACAACTGCAGAACCTGCTTGGTGATGACACAGCCCGCAGCAAACTGGCTGACGAAATCGGACTGGTACTGAACCAGAAACCGGATGATGCTGCCTGAATACCTCTTAGAAAAGCACCTCGACATCTGATAAGGAAATAACATGAGCGAAACACAACAACAAGCGACCCCGGAAACAGCACCGGACAGTGCGGGCCTGCTGGAACAGATCATGAGCCAGACCCGGATGGAACCGAAAAATGAGGAATATCAGATCGCCCAGAAAGGCGTTGCTGAATTCATCTCAGAAATGCTGAAGAGTGACGACAAAGAACAGCCAGTCAACAAACGCCGGGTCGACGGCATGATCGCCGAAATTGACAAAAAACTCGGTGCCCAGATAGATGCGATCCTGCATACCGAACAACTGCAACAACTGGAATCTGCCTGGCGTGGCCTGAAACACCTGGTAGACAAAACCGACTTCCGCGAAAACATCAAACTGGACATGGTGCATGTCAGCCAGGCCGAGCTGCAGGACGATTTTGAATCTGCTCCCGAAATAGTCCAGAGTGGCCTGTATAAACTGGTGTACTCATCCGGCTACGGACAATTTGGTGGCGAACCGGTCGGCGCCATCGTTGGCAACTACACCTTTACCCCGAAAGGCAAAGATATAGAACTGCTGAGCAAAGTGGCTGCCGTCGGCGCCATGGCGCATGCCCCCTTTATCGCAGCAGCCGGACACGAATTCTTCAGTGTCGACAGCTATCCGGAACTACCGAATCTGAACGACGTGAAAGACATCTTTGAAGGACCACGCTTTACCAGTTGGCGCGGCCTGCGCGAAAATGAAGATGCCCGCTACCTGGGGCTGACCCTGCCGCGCTTCCTGTTGCGCACCCCGTACGACCCGGAAGAAAACCCGATCAGAATGTTCAACTACACCGAACAGGTCACCGATGACCACGAACATTACCTCTGGGGCAACACCGCCTTCCTGATGGCGAGCCGTATCACCGACAGCTTTGCGAAATACCGCTGGTGTCCGAACATCATCGGGCCACTGAGCGGGGGTGAAGTCCGTGGCCTGCCGGTACACCTGTTCGAGTCAATGGGACAGCTACAGGCAAAAATCCCGACCGAAATCCTGATTACCGATCGCAAAGAATACGAACTGGCAGAAGAAGGCTTCATCCCGCTGACGATGCGCAAAGACAGCGATAATGCCGCCTTCTTCTCAGCCAACTCAGTCCAACTCCCGAAGGTCTTCCCGAAAACCCGGGAAGGACAGGATGCCCAGACCAACTACAAACTGGGTACCCAACTACCCTACATGTTCATCATCAACCGCCTGGCCCATTATATTAAAGTACTGCAACGCGAACAGATCGGTAGCTGGAAAGAACGCCAGGATCTGGAACGGGAGCTGAACACCTGGATCAAACAATATGTTGCTGATCAGGAAAACCCACCGGCAGAAGTCCGCAGCCGACGACCACTACGCGCCGCCAAAATAGAAGTTGCGGATGTTGAGGGCGATCCAGGCTGGTACCAGGTCTCACTGGCCGTGCGCCCCCACTTCAAATACATGGGTGCCAACTTTACGTTATCTCTGGTCGGAAGACTGGATCAGGAATAACGTGAACCGCCAGAACCACACCTGGCAGACACAGACTGGCTCCCATACCTCAATATGGGGGCCCTGACTGTGGCTGCCGGAAGCTTCTTTGAACGACTGGAACCACCACCAGCCGAGCGACAGCGCACCCGCAAACAGCCGGATACAGCCGAACAGGTCGCTATGATCAAGCGCCAGCTGGACATCCTGCTGAATGCCCGGCAGGGTGCTTCCGCCAGCACACCGGACTATGGACTGACCGACTTTAACGATGCGGCGGTCAGCACCGCAGACATGACTTTAAAGATCATGGATGACATCAAACAGACCATCCGACGTTACGAACCCCGGGTCAGTGTAGAAACTGTGACTTGTGAACGGGATCCGGACTACCCGATGGAACTGACCTTCCGCATCATCGGCTACCTGAACGCAGATACAGCACAGGAAAAAATGGAAATTGACCTGGTCATGAGCGGCCTAGATCGTTACAACAAAATCCTCAGATAACCCGTTGCATGCCCAGGCACTCCGCAAAAACCACGACGGTTCTGGTGAGTATCACAGCAGGTATTCTGCTCAGCCTGATGTTGAGTGCCTATCTGCTTTTTTATGTGCCAGAACCATTTGACAAACATACCTGGTATCGCTGGGCTCACTGGTTTGTACCACTTGATTTATTACAAGATGCGCCAGCACTTAACCCAATCACTGAACCACAATACGACTACTCCCCACGCGACGGAGAAAAAAGAGCACTGGTAAGCCTGCGATATCAGACCCGGTCATCGGCGCATGCCATCCTGAACCTGTATACCCTGTACTTCACACATCTGGGTTGTGACCTGCAACCAGCCGCAGCAGCCCCCTACTATTGGGATACCGATACCAGACTGGCAGGTCACTGCCCCGATACTCGCTACCTGCAGATTGCTCTGGAACAACAACCAAACAGTACACAGGTACGATTACTTCTGAATCCACCAGACTAACCCTGTTTGTCCAAACTGGCCTGACAACACCACCGACCCAATACTCCGCACAAAAACCCCAACGACACACTCCGGAGACATTGATGAGCAGCACCGCCAACTATCGCGTCACCTGCACCCTGGAAGGTGCTGAAGTGATGGTCGTCACCTGCACGGTACATGAGGCCCTGTCGCAGCCATTTCATA
>CAWUID010000046.1:0-10513 GCA_963922315.1 uncultured Gammaproteobacteria bacterium | reverse complement strand
GGTCTCACTGCGTGTTTCCATCGTGATCAAACTAT
The DNA here is from genome assembly GCA_963922315.1 of uncultured Gammaproteobacteria bacterium. Taxonomy (GTDB): domain Bacteria; phylum Pseudomonadota; class Gammaproteobacteria; order Chromatiales; family Chromatiaceae; genus JAHDBG01. Next base: position 10,478 of record CAWUID010000046.1, on the reverse strand, counting down.
TGTGCATCCCGACCTGATCACGAGCCTCCAGCCGGACTGAGCCACCCTGTCCACTGTTGTTCACAATGGTCGTGATCTGTGAACCGGTGAGCCGGATAGTATCGGCCTGCAGTTCTACCTGGTTGCCTGTTGCATCAACCATGCTGTGGTTATCTGCCCGCAACTGACCGTTGTTCGCGCTGATTTGCGCACCCTGCACCCGTATCCTGCCAATGGTTGTGCTGTCGGTCTGGTTGTTGACATCAACTGTGCTGTCGTTGAGGGTGATATTCGCCCGATTTGCGACGGTGTTACTAATCTGGTCCGATGCAAGCCGTACTTCACCGTCTGAAGCGACACCCACTAAATCGACACGCCCGCCTGGTATCCGGAGTCTGGCACTTGATTCGAGAGTGATCTCACCACCGACCAGGCTGAGTACTTCACCTGCCTGGACCTGTAACTGGCTGCCGTCGATCCGGATCTGGCCAGCAGAGTCATCCAGAAAGCCGAATGCCTCCGGTGCAGCGACGGTCAGGGCCACACCCTGATCGGCCTCCGCAAACACCCGCTGTCCATCTGCCAGGGTGACATAGTCAGCGGTAGTGGCATGAAAAGCGCCCTGCACATCCAGGCTGGCATTTTTTCCCATCACGATGCCATTCGGATTGACCAGGTACAGGTCCGCTTCGCTGGTAGTGCTTTTGATCTGGCCGTCTATCCAGCTATCGTTCGTGCCAGTCACCCGGCTGATGATGTTTTGCGTACCGGCAGTTGCCTGAAAGTCTGCCGTCTGCCCGGTCTCGACATTGAATTCGCGAAAACTGTGCAGCAGGTTACCGCTCCGGGCTGTGCCGCCTGTGATCGCGAAAGTCTGGTCCTGCAGGCTGACCTGAGTGCCGACGGCTGTGGTGTCAGCGATCAGTCCACCGCCAGATGCAGCGAACAATCCATGGCTCAGCACCAGGCTGAGTAAGGCCGGAATGATGATTTTTGTCCGCATGATTTGTCGCTTTATGCATTCAGAGTTGCCAAAGCGTCCCTGATTTTTCTTCTTCTGATGCTTCATCAATCAAAAAATCCAACTTTCCATCTTTTGAATCTTTTGCCAGCTTCATATCCCACTCACTCATGTCTTTTTCATAAATCCAGTGTAATAATTTTATAAATTCATTATGTGGTAATGACTCAATATCCATCTGGATTTTATTTATTTTTGTCATTTGTATAACCTCTCTTTTAAAAACCGAATGGTATCCATACAGGTGCTGCGGCTAATGGGTAGCCTTGTTGTATGATCGGCTGCACAGTGGCTGGGATCTGCCTGATCGTACTGTCATGTCTCAGAATGGCAATGCCTGGCGCAGTTTGTGGGGGACGAAATACCCTCAGAAGATCTTTATAACCAACCGGCAGCAGACTTCGCAAAATAAGTCAGTATCGCATCCGCCCCAGCTCGTTTGATGCCGAGTAAAGATTCCAACACCACCGACCGCTCATCCAGCCAACCCTGCTGCGCCGCAGTCTTCAGCATGGCATATTCGCCACTCACCTGATACGCCAGCGTCGGCACACCAAACTGATCTTTCACCCGCCGCACAATATCCAGATATGGCATCGCTGGCTTGATCATCACCAGATCGGCCCCTTCCTGCAAATCCAGCTCAACCTCACGCAGGGCTTCATTGCTGTTGGACGGATCTTGCTGATAGGTCGTTTTATCCCCGGCCTGCAAGTTCGCAGCTGATCCCACCGCATCCCGAAACGGACCATAAAACGCTGAGGCATATTTTGCCGAGTACGCCAGAATACGCGTATGAATATAACCTGCGTCTTCTAATACAGCCCGGATCCGACCGATCCGCCCGTCCATCATATCGGAAGGTGCAACCATATCAGCACCCGCTTCAGCATGCGACAGGGCCTGACGACACAACACCTCAATCGTCTCATCATTCAGCACATAACCCTGTGCGTCAATCAAGCCATCCTGACCATGGTTGGTATACGGATCCAGCGCAACATCCGTGATCACACCCAACTCAGAGACTGCCTGTTTGACGGCTCGCACTGCCTGTTGCACCAACCCTTCCGGATGATATGCAGCTGCCGCATCCGGACTTTTACATCCCGCATCCGGCACCGGAAATAACGCGATGGCCGGAATACCCAGTTGATATAACTGTTCTGCCTCGCGCACCAGCCGATCAATGCTCAGACGCTGTATACCTGGCATGGACACCACTGGTTCTGTCTGATCAACGCCCGGAATCACAAACAATGGTTGAATCAGATCAGCCGGGGTCAACACGGTTTCGCGCATGATCTGGCGCGAAAACACATCCCGCCGCATCCGCCGCATCCGCAAGTGCGGAAACGCAGCAGTCATCACTGGCTACCCGCGACTTCGTCCGGCGTTTTTGCCGTAATCGACAAAGCATGCAGAGCATCATTGTCAATCTCATCTCGTACTGTCGCCATCACCTGACGATGCCGCTGAATCAGGCTTTTGCCAGCAAAATCAGCACTCACAATCAGAGCTGAAAAATGCCGTCCGTCACCACTCACTTCAATCTGCGCACCTGGTAATCCTGCTGCGAGCAAAGCCTGTACCTGATCAGTTTCCATACTTGCGTTATTCCTGTTAAAACGTTTAAGTCAGAGCCATCAAAACCTGTTCCACGACTTGCGCAACCGTGCGTTGTTCAACCGATACAACATGATCTGCTGCTGCCCGATACACCGGTTCACGTTCCCGCCATAAAGCCTGCAAACGCGCCAATGGATTCGGCGTATTCAGCAAAGGACGATGCTTGCTGTAACGCGTGCGCTGATATTGTTGCTCCGGGGAACAACATAAAAATATCACCCGACCCCGATGCATCAGATGATGACGGTTCATTTCGCACAACAGACTGCCACCACCCAGCGCGAGCACACGCCGATCTACCTGCGTCAGCTGGTCAATCACCTGTCGTTCGCGGATGCGAAAACCATCTTCACCTTCATCTGCAAAGATTTGCGGTATACTTTGCCCTGCCTGACGCACAATCTCTGCATCTGTATCCGTAAAGTGCCATGCCAGACGCTTAGCCAGATGCCTGCCTACGGTCGTTTTACCAGCACCCATCGGACCAACCAGAAAGAGACGCTGCGGCGACATCAGATAATGTTTTCGATTTTCCGCACCAGACACTTGCATAGGAGTAACCATGTTAAAAAAAACCCGGATTCTCAGTCTGTTATTCAGCCTGATGCTGCTCAGCACACCGACGCTGGCTGCTAAAACCTACCACTTGCGTCTGGCAGAAAGCTGGCCACCTAATTTTCCGATCTTTGGTGAATCTACCAAAACATTTAAACAACAAGTTGAAACACTTTCCGGTGGACGGCTGAAGATTACCATCCATGCCAAAAACAAACACAAGGCCCCGTTTGGCATCTTCGATATGGTCCGTTCCGGCCAATATGACATAGGCCATTCCGCTTCTTATTATTGGAAGGGTAAAGATCCGAATACCCTGTATTTCACTACCATGCCATTCGGTATGACCGCACCTGAGCAATATGCCTGGTTTTACCATGGCGGCGGCATACAGTTAATGGAAAAAGTCTACGACAAATACGGCCTGCTGTCCTTTCTGGGTGGCAATACCGGCAATCAGATGGGTGGCTGGTTCCAGAAAGAAATCAACAATGTGGCTGACCTGAAGGGTCTGAAGATGCGCATCCCCGGCTTCGCCGGTGAAGTCCTCGCCAAACTGGGTGCAAAACCGACTAACATTCCGGCAGGTGAGCTGTACACCGCACTGGAACGCCGCACGATTGATGCACTGGAATGGGTTGGCCCGTCACTCGACCTGAGGATGGGTTTCCACAAGATCGCACCTTATTATTATACCGGCTGGCATGAGCCCGCAACCGAATTACAATTTCTGATCAACAAGAAAAAATTCGCCCGGCTGCCTGCTGATCTGCAGGCGATTCTGCGGGTTGCGATGCAAAGTGCCGCACACGACATGTATGCCCGCTCGTATCACGAGAGCGCCATGAACTGGGCAAAAATCAAACAGGAGTATCCACAGGTACAGATCAAGACCTTCCCGAAACCAGTGATTGACGCCATGCGTGCGGCAAACGAGCAATTACTGGCAGAACGAGCCGCGAAAGATCCACTGGCGAAAGAAATCATCGAGTCACAACAAGCGTACCTGGAAAAAGTCCGGGCCTGGACAAAAATATCTGATCAGGCCTACCTGAACTCCCTCAGCGACTGACCAATCAGGAGACCAGCATGGCAGCAGCAATCAATCTGGCGACGGCGATCAACCAGGTCGTGCAACACCAGGACTTAGATACCACCACCATGACCCAAGTGATGCAGACCATCATGAGCGGCGGTGCAACCGATGCGCAGATCGGTGGCTTTCTGATCGGCCTGCGCATGAAAGGTGAAACGGTTGACGAAATTACGGCCGCCGCACAAGTGATGCGCGAGCTGGCGACCGGTGTCGATATCAGCGGACTGACACATGCGGTTGATGTTGTCGGCACCGGAGGCGATGCCAGTGGCACCTTCAACATCTCGACGGCCAGCACCTTTGTCGCTGCTGCTGCCGGTTGCCATGTTGCAAAACATGGCAATCGCGCTGTTTCCAGCCGTTCCGGCAGCGCCGACCTGCTGGAGGCTGCCGGTGTCAGACTACAACTCAGCCCGGCACAGGTCGCCGACTGCGTCCGTCAGGTCGGCGTCGGATTTATGTTTGCCCCTGGTCACCACAGTGCAATGAAACATGCGATCGGGCCACGCAAACAGATGGCAACCCGGACCATCTTTAATCTTCTGGGGCCACTCACCAATCCGGCAGGAGTCTCCAACCTGTTACTCGGTGTCTTTGATCAGGCCTGGGTCTATCCACTTGCTCAGGTGTTGCAACACCTGGGCACAGAGCATGCCATGGTCGTGTGCGCCGACGATGGCCTGGACGAAATCAGCATCACCGGCAAAACCCTGGTGGCGGAATTACACCAGGGCAACATCCGGCAATACCGGGTCAAACCTGGTGATTTCGGCCTGGCAACCGCAAACCTGGCAGACATTCAGGCCACAGACTCTGACCAGAGCCTGACAACAATCCGCGAATTGCTGTCCGGCAAACCCGGTGCGGCCAGTGACATAGTGGCACTGAATGCAGGCGCTGCACTGTATGTCGCTGGCATTGCAACCAGTCTGAACGGCGGGGTATCACGCGCTCAGGAAATACTGGGCAGTGGCGCCGCTGCCACCCGACTGCAACAGCTCGCCGACCTCACCCAAAGCTTTCCGGACGCATAATCGCCACGCACAAATTGCGATGAGAGATCACACCATGCAGTTTGATTATGATGCCACGACAGATTCTCTATATATCAGCCTGAACGGAGAAACCAGCACAGAAAGTGAAGAACTCTCAGGCGGACTGATCCTGGACTATAACAGTGCAGGCGAGATTGTCGGTATGGATATACAACATGCCAGTGATTATTCTGAAGATATGAAAAAAATCTCCCGGTTTGTTGACAATTCAGCGAATGAATGCCACCTCTGATGAAAATTGCACTGGCGCAGATTAATCCCACTGTCGGGGCTATCGAGGCAAACTGCCAGTTGATGCTTGAGTGTGCTGAACGATTGCGCATACAACAAGTTGATCTGATTGTCTTCCCGGAACTGGTGCTCACCGGCTATCCGCCGGAAGATCTGTTGTTACGACCGACCTGCCAACAACGGGTGGATCGCGCAGTACAACGACTACTGACTCAGATATCCAGCATCACCCTGGTGTTCGGCTTGCCGGGGATACGTGACGGCCAGCGTTACAACCTGGCTACTGCAATCCGCGACGGCCAGGTACTGGCAGAATACCGCAAACAATATCTGCCGAATTATGGTGTGTTTGACGAACGGCGTTATTTTGTAACCGGCGATCAGACAGTCACCTTCTGTCAGGCCGGGATACGCTTTGCACTCGCCATTTGCGAAGATATCTGGCACGACCCGCCAATGCAGACGATGGCCGGAGCTGACTGGCTGCTCAGCCTGCATGCCTCACCGTTCCATCAAGGCAAAGCAGCAGAACGCGAAGCCCGCGTGCAACAACTGGCACAGCAACATCAATTATCTGTTTTGTATGCCAACCAGGTCGGCGGACAGGATGAACTAGTGTTCGATGGCAGTTCGTTTGTCACGGCCAATACCGGACAACTCATCGCCCGCTGCCCGGCCTTCACCAGCACCGAGTTAATTATCACGTTGGATGCCACAGGCAAGCCAACGTCACACACACCACTCCCACCGCCACCAGCGCCACTTGCAACCACCTATCAGGCACTGGTTTGCGGCACCCGCGATTACGTGCACAAAAATCATTTTCAGCGGGTCATCCTGGGCCTGTCTGGTGGAATTGATTCAGCACTGACTCTGGCGATTGCCGTAGACGCATTGGGTGCCGATGCCGTCCAGGCGATTCTGTTGCCATCCCGCTACACCGCAGAAATCAGCAACCAGGACGCAGCTGAGCAGGCCAGAGTCTCAGGTATCACATACCACAGCCTGCCGATTGAAACGGCAGTGCAAGCCTTTCAGACGATTCTGGATCCGCTGTTTGCTGATCTGCCAGCTGATATTACCGAAGAAAATATCCAATCCCGCTGCCGGGGTCTGATTCTGATGGCGATCAGCAACAAGACCGGCGCCTTACTGCTGACGACCGGTAACAAAAGCGAACTGGCAGTGGGTTATGCCACCCTGTATGGCGATATGAATGGTGGATTTGCTCCGTTGAAAGATGTACCCAAGCAGCTTGTATATGCCCTGGCACACTGGCGCAACACATCTGCGCCGGTGATCCCACAGCGTGTGCTGGAACGTCCGCCCAGCGCCGAACTACGTCCGGATCAGCAAGACAGCGATAGTCTGCCAGACTATGCCGTACTGGATGCAATCATTGAACGCTATGTCGAACAGGCAGCCTCGGTGGAACAAATCATCGCCGACGGATTTGAGGCAGAGACTGTGCAACATATCACCCGTCTGATAGACCGGAACGAATACAAACGACGCCAGGCAGCGCCTGGTATCAAAATCACCCGGCGTGCGTTCGGGCGGGAACGACGCTATCCGATCACCAACGGATTTTAGGCTGTGCCGGAACTACCCGAGGTCGAAACCACCCGGCGTGGTATCAGTCCGTGGCTGACCGGTCAGACAATCACCGGCGTGATCGTCCGTCGCGCTACGCTGCGCTGGCCGCTGCCTGATCTGGCGACTCTGTTGCCAGGTCGAACCGTACAGCAGATCACCCGCCGCGCCAAATATCTGCTGCTCCGCTGCGACGATAGCGGCACCTTACTGATTCATCTGGGGATGTCCGGCAGCCTGCGCGTCCTGCCAATTGAGACTCCCCCGCAACCACATGATCACCTGGACATCCGGTTCGGCACCCGTTGTTTGCGTTTGCGCGATCCACGCCGGTTCGGTGCTGTGCTCTGGACTGATGCACCACCAGATCAGCATCCCTTGCTCCAACACCTGGGACCAGAACCCCTGAGTCCGGCATTTCATGCAGACTACCTGTATGCCTGCACCCGGCAACGCCGGGCAGCAATCAAAACCGTCCTGATGGATGGCAAGGTCGTGGTGGGTGTCGGCAACATCTATGCCACCGAAGCCTTATATGCTGCCGGGATTCGTCCGGACCGGGCAGCCTGCCGTATCGCCCGCACACGACTGGATCGACTGGTAGATGCGGTGCAACAGATACTTGGCGCTGCCATACAACAAGGTGGCACTACCCTGCGCGACTTTCAGCAGGAAGACGGTAAGCCGGGCTATTTCCGGCACCAATTACAAGTCTACGGTCGTGCTGACGAGCCTTGTTATCACTGCGAGACCCGTCTGCGGATGCAGCGCATCGGACAACGCAGCAGCGTCTATTGTCCTCATTGCCAACACTGAATTTATGTCCTGGACCCACCTCCTCACGCCACAACGCCTCGGTACTGGCACAGAGCTGTACACTTGTGCAAACAATGCGTTGCGCACAGACTATCAACGTGATTCTGATCGGATCATCTTCTGCACCGCCTTCCGTCGCATGCAAGACAAGACCCAGGTCTTCCCGTTGTCTAAGGTGGATTATGTACGTACCCGGCTGACGCACAGTCTGGAGGCTTCCAGCATTGGTCGATCACTCGGCACACAAGTTGGCCAGGTGTTGATTGAACGCCACCCGGATGAACTGGCAAATACACAAGCCGGTGACATTGGCAATATCTGTGCTGCGGCCTGCCTGGCGCATGATATCGGCAACCCCCCGTTCGGTCATTCAGGCGAAGAAGCGATCCGCCACTGGGCGACCACTTCACCCTATGCTCGCGACTATCTGGCACGACTGAGCGATGGCGAACGCGCTGACTTTCTGGCATTCGAAGGCAATGCACAAGGCTTTCGCATCGTCACCCGACTACAAAATCCGGACAATTCAGGCGGGCTGCAACTAACCTGCGCCACCTTGGCTGCTTTCAGCAAATATCCTCGCACTGCTCACCTGACTGGTCCGGAATTATCCGGAGTCAGTGCAAAAAAACATGGTATCCATGTCGCTGACCTCGACTTATTTAAACAAGTCGCAGCTGCAACCCAACTGATACCACACGCAGGGCACACCCACGCCTGGCAACGACACCCGCTCGCCTTTCTGCTCGAAGCAGCCGACGATATCGCCTACCGCATCATCGACATAGAAGATGGCTACCGTCTGGGACATCTCACCTATCGCACGGCTGAAGACGCCCTGAGCGCACTGCTACCGGCCAAAGATCCGGCCAGAGACCGCCTGCATCAGATTCGAGAACCCAAAGACCGAATCGAATTTTTACGGGCGAAGAGCATCGGCGCGATGATTCAACAGGTCTCCGAGTGCTTTGTGCAACAGGCGGCTGATATTCTGCAGGGTAAACTGGATCAACCTCTGTGCGATCAGCTCGCTTGCCGGGCTCAGCTGGATGAACTGCTGGCTCTGGCCCGGACACACATCTATTGCGCACCAGAAGTGATCGAAATACAGGCCGCCGGATTCCGGGTCATCGGCGATCTGCTCGAATACTTTCTCCCGGTGATTGATGACATGGCACAACACGGCAACCGGGCAAGTGCACACAGCCGGATGCTGATCAAACTGATACCCACGCAATTCATCCTGCCACCAGATGATCCGGCAGGTACACCCTATATCCGGCTGCTGCACCTGACCGATTTCATTTCCGGCATGACCGACTCCTACGCGGTCTCCCTGTACAAAAAAATCACCGGTATTTCTCTGCCTGTCGGATAGATCAAATCAATACCAGACACCTGCTTAACCTAATTTATGAGACTGTGACATGCGTTTGTTAATACTCAGCTTTTTATTCAGCCTGAATGCAGCTATTGCAGCTTCTATGATGGGAGAAGACCAGACCCTGAGCAAACATACACAACCTGCAGCAGTTGCAGGTCAGGCAGTACAACGCTTTAAACTTGCTGACGGCGTCAGCGTAGAAGACGCTGTTGACTCAATGAAACTGCGCGCTAACCAGCGTAATTTCAAACTGGTCGCAGAACTGCCATTATCAGAACAAGTCCGGGCAATGGGTGAACCAAGTCCATATATGCATATCCTGGCATTCTGCGATGCACTGACTGCCAGCAAAATGGTGCAACATAACCTGTTATTCGCAGCCTTTCTGCCCTGCCGGATTGCGGTAGTCAAGGATGCTCAGGGACAAGGCTGGCTTGTCACTATGAACATTGATCAGGTGCTGGGCAACATTCAACTACCCATCGAGCTGCAACCACTGGCGGAGCAGGTACGCGATACCATGTACAGCATCATTGATGCCGGCATCCATGGCGACCTGTAGCTCCGAACGCAACCAGTGCTGCATCACAGCTTGATTTCAGAATATATGGCATTGAGTTTATATCATGCATCATTGATCTGCATTTACCAGTCAGCAATTCAAACTGATGTGGTGATCTGTTACTGCCGGCTTTTCGCAAGCGTTATCCCGACCGGATTTCCGAGGGACGCCAGAATACCCGTCCGTGGGGGCTCGGCTGCGGCCGTCCATGGCCGCAGACGCCCTCGGAAATCCGGTCGGGATAACGCCCCGTTTTAGTACAGTGGTGCAACCACCTTCGTAGCCATTTTCAAACCGGGCGGCCTTTGCACACATTCGCTGAAAACCTGCGACACTGATTGTCGCAATTATGCGGTACCGTGACAGGAAGCCTGTGCGCCAGAAACAAATCGACCAGAAGACTGTTCGTTGAACTTCGTTTGCCTGTCAGACCGAATAGATTGGTAGCCAATCCGGCAGATGCTGTGACCATGGCTTCGCTTCGCACAGAACGACAGGTATTTGCTAGGGAGCGTTCTCAATTAAGCCAGATCATAGTAGCGACCAAGCTGAGCATG
>CAWUID010000045.1:0-11818 GCA_963922315.1 uncultured Gammaproteobacteria bacterium | reverse complement strand
TGACTTTGGCCAGCTTTGCCTTCCGATTAGGCTGCTGAAACTCTAAACTCTAGGTCTGTAAAAATCAGCAACTATCTTTTTCATAACTTGATAGTGTTAAAAATGGCACATAAGCTTTCCAGCGTTGTCAGCGCCACGGTGTCGGCTCATGCAACATGTCGCCATCTAACACCACCTGCTGCTGGCCATTCAGACTGAGTCGCCCCGCTACGAACCACTGCACCACAACAGGATATAGCTGATGCTCGGCTGTCAGTACGCGCGCGGCCAGTTGTGCCACATCATCCGTCGGCAGCACGGGTACCTCTGCCTGTGCGATCACCGGCCCGCCATCCAGCGCTGGTGTAACAAAATGCACACTGGCCCCATGCCGGGTGACGCCGGCTTCCAACGCACGTTGGTGGGTACGCAGTCCCGGAAAGGCCGGTAGCAGCGACGGATGGATGTTCAGCAGGCGCCCGGCAAACTGTGTCACAAAGTCCGGCGTCAGTACCCGCATAAAGCCCGCCAGCAGAATCAGATCGGGGGCATAAGCGCAGATATGTTGCGCTAACACCTGATCAAATGCTGCCCGATCGGCAAATCCGGTGTGATCAATTACCTGATGTGGTATTCCGGCGTCAGCGGCACGCTGTAATCCATACGCACCGGAGCGGTTGCTGATCACCGCAACCACTTGTGCCCGCAACCAACCAGCCTGACATGCATCCAGTATCGCCTGCAGATTCGTACCACTCCCTGATATCAATACCACCAGACGACATCGCGACATCAGAGATATACCACCTGCGGTTGCGCCGGATCCGCTGGCACTACCTGGCCCAGCCGGTATACCGTCTCACCCGCCTCCGTCAGTTGTGCGGTCGCGCGTTCTGCTGCATCCGGTGACACGGCCACGACCATACCGATTCCACAGTTGAAGGTTCGCAACATTTCAGAGGTAGTGATTCTGCCGGTCTGCTGCAACCAGTCAAATAGTACCGGTCGGTCCCAGACTGCCAGATCAATCTGTGCCGCATATTGCGCCGGTAACATCCGTGGCACATTGTCGGTCAGGCCGCCACCAGTGATGTGCGCCAGGCCATGCACTTCAACCTGCGCCAGTAGTGCCAGTAACGATTTCACATAAATCCGGGTCGGTGCCAGCAAGGCTTCTCCCAGCGGTCGACCACCGACGCTTTGTTGCAGATCGGCCTGACTCACCTCCAATACCTGCCGGATCAGTGAATAGCCGTTTGAATGTGGCCCGGACGAGGCCAGACCCAGCAGCACATCACCGGCCTGAATCCGGATCGGCTGTATGATCGCAGACTTTTCCACGATGCCGACCGCGAACCCGGCCAGGTCGTATTCTTCTCCCTGATACATGCCTGGCATTTCTGCCGTTTCGCCGCCGATCAGGGCGCAACCTGCCTGCACACAACCTTCCGCAATCCCCTGAATCACTGCCGCAGCGACCGGCACACTCAACTTACCCGTTGCGTAATAGTCCAGAAAAAACAGTGGTTCAGCACCGGATACAACGATGTCATTCACACACATCGCAACCAGATCGATGCCAATTGTGTCATGTTGCTGACATATCAGTGCCAGCTTCAGCTTGGTGCCAACACCATCCGTGCCCGAAACCAGCACTGGTTGCTGATAACCGGTCGGCAGTTCAAACAAGCCGCCGAACCCCCCCAGATCACCAGCAACACCTGGTCGCCTGGTGCGCTGCACCCAGGGCTTGATCTGATCTACCAAGGCGTGACCGGCGTCAATATCCACGCCAGCACCCGCATAGCTGAGTGCTGCATCCGTCTGGTCTGTCATAGCTGATTTTCTCTCCTGGTCGTTTTGCAAAGTGCCTCTGGGGCATTTTCAATTGGCTGAGTAGAAATGATTTCGAGTTATTTTTTGTGCTGACAAGGCGTCATGAGGAATCATGGTGACTCTATTGCCACGAATTGCATCACAGTCAGCGCAAAAAAAGCCGAAACCGAACGATGAAGCGGATTGAGAGCCCTCTGGTTACAGACCCCACACAGTAATGGCACGCTCATCCTGATATTCGGTGCGCTGCCAGATCTTGTCTTGCCATGATATATGCCTGCGACGATCAAAAATCAGCAAGTGTGCTTCATCCGCATCACATCGCTCCGCGTAGTCTGCGGTTTGCGGCAGCCCCGTCTGCAAAGTGGTCTCCACCGATCCATATCGGATCTTCAGTTCCAGCACAATCCGTTGAGTCTTCCCCTGAAAACCTGACTGCTTGTCCACCGGCCATTCAAGATACAGGTCTGTACGCCGACGTCCAAGACCATATTCACGACTGATGCGCCCACCACCGTTCACGATCCGCTGTAAAAACGCCTGGAGCAACAATTGTGGCCCGGCTTCCTGATAAGTAAACTGTTGTATCCAGGCCTCACTGTTTTCGCGGAAGAATTGCTGAAAGGCCTGTAATAACCGGATCATATCCAGGCGCCGTTCCGGAGTCAGATACCAGTGTTGTTGCTCGGTAATCGTAATCTGGCTGGTCCAGATCATTTCGCGCGGAATCGCTTCCTGATAGATACGGTTCGCGATGCGGATATCAGGTGTCACAGCGATCAGACCCAGGTCAGCGACATACTGCACGTGGTCTGCAGGGATATCCGCAGGCTTGCCAGTACCCGCCAGGATTGCCGACATCACCTGATGCACGCGCGGCTCTTTCAGCTTATCGGTCAACTGATCTAAGTGCGTCGCTCGTGACTGGATCAATGCTTCCCGTACTGACCGGTAATCTTCAAGCGTTATCGGGATTTGTACATCAGACAGGTGCGGCACTTCGTTGGTCAAACGATAGGCCAGCGCATTCACCAGCCAGGGTTGTCCCTGGGTGTCACGCCATAATTCGGGGAAAATATCATCTGCAAAAGGTTGTCCGGTTGCCTGAGTATGTTGCCGCCAGAGCGCTTCAACTTCCTGCTGAGTGAAATTACCCAGCTGCAGCGAAGTCGTCTTGATATTAAACGCCGATCCACCGGTAATCACTTCCTGGTCTCTGGTTTGTATCCGGTAATCCTGCACATCGCGTACCCCACACAAGATAATCGATACCGGAAATACTGCCGGACGCTGTGCATAACCTGCCCGAATCTGACGGAGAACTGACACCAGCGTATCGCCGACCAGAGCATCCACTTCGTCGAGAAATAACACCACTGGTCGATCACAATGACGAACCCACAGATTCAGCAAGCGGGTGAGTGCCTGCCCTGCACCATGCTGCAATGCTGATTCTGCATGTCGCAGCATAAAATCATCGTGCAGATCACTTTCAGCATAATTCGCCAGAGCGTAACAGATTGTACGCATCGCCTCTGTCAGGTTGCTGCGCCAGGCCTGAGCTGCTTCGAGGTTCGCATATAGCGCCCGATAATCACCCTGCCGGTTCAGATACGCCATCAGTGCCAGTAAACAGGTTGTTTTACCGGTCTGACGCGGCGCATGTAATACAAAATAGCGCTGCTGTGTTATCAGACGCCTGATCTTCGGCAGATTGATCCGGGTCAGCGGATCTATCATGTAATTCAAGTGCGTCACCGAAGGCCCGGCATCATTAAAAAATAAGGGTATCATGTGCTGACTCCTGCTCACTCTTGCACCAGTAACGGTGCCAGCCCGGACCACACATTCTGCAATATCTGCTGTTGCGCGGCAGCATTCGGATGCACTCCGTCCGGCTGCATCAGGTTGCGCGACTCAGCCACCCCGGCCAGTAACAACGGCACCAGTGCCACTGATTCCTGCTGCGCCAGATCTGCATACATCTGCTGGAATGCCGCCCGATAGCCCGGGCCATAATTGACCGGGAGACGCACCCCAAGCAACAAGACCTGTGCACCTGCCTGCTGCGACAACCGGATCATCTGCCGCAGATTTTCGGTCGTCTGCGCCAGATCAAACCCGCGCAATCCGTCATTTGCGCCCAGCTCCAGCACCACCAGCTTCGGTTGATAACGCTGCAATGCCTGTGGCAGGCGATACACACCACCCTGCGTGGTCTCGCCGGACAGACTCAGGTTCAACACCCGATAATCAGGCGCTGCCGTCTGCAAACGCTGTTGCAAATGCGCTACCCAGCCCGACTCACGCGAGATACCATACGCCGCACTCAAACTGTCACCCATCACCAGAAGATGATGTGGGACCGCATGACTGACACTAACGCACAGGCATAACCAAACCATGCAAAATCTGACTAACACACCCATATTATCTGCTCATCAGGTGACAAAAAAACTCATTACCACCAGTGGCGACGAACTGACCCTGCTGACCGATATCAACCTGGCGATTCACACCGGTGAAGCAGTCGCGATACTGGGGACCTCCGGCTCCGGCAAATCAACCCTACTGGGCCTGCTGGCCGGGCTGGATACCATCAGCAGCGGCGATATCCGGGTCTTTGATCAGGCACTGAGCACGCTGGACGAAGACGCCCGAGCGCGCCTGCGGGCAGGCCGGGTCGGCTTTGTGTTTCAATCGTTCCAACTGATGCCGGATCTAAGTGCACTCGACAATGTCCGCCTGCCACTGCAACTGACCAACACATCTGATCAGCAGGCCCAGGCAACACACTTATTGCAATCTGTTGGCCTGGCGCACCGCCAGCACCACCTGCCCACCCAGTTATCCGGTGGTGAACAACAACGAGTCGCCCTGGCACGTGCCTTTGCCGGGCCACCCAGGCTATTATTCGCTGATGAACCGACCGGCAACCTGGACAGTGCAACCAGCCACCAGATCGAAGAC
Organism: uncultured Gammaproteobacteria bacterium; assembly: GCA_963922315.1. Lineage (GTDB taxonomy): Bacteria > Pseudomonadota > Gammaproteobacteria > Chromatiales > Chromatiaceae > JAHDBG01. The sequence goes on along the minus strand of CAWUID010000045.1, from coordinate 7,033 downwards.
CTGCTATTCAATCTGCGGGACCAGCATCAGACCACGCTGGTTCTGGTCACCCATGACGCGCGCCTGGCAGAGCGCTGTGACCGCACCCTGCGACTGGACGACGGACGACTGGTATGAAAATCATACAGCCAGGACTTGGCCTGTTATTCTGGGCACTGGTCATCGCGGTGACTGCGCTCAGCTCAGTGGCCTTTTTCACTGATCGGGTCGAACAGGCATTGTATCGCGAAGGCGCCGCTGCCCTCGCAGCCGATCTGGTCGTCCAGCAGGGCCAGCCGATGCCGGCAGACTGGATCACCCAGGCCACCGCACGGGGCCTGCAACACAGCCAGCAAATCACCTTTCCGTCCGTGATCTTTGCAGGCGGAAAACCCCATCTGGTACAAGTCAAGGCAGTGGACGCCGCTTACCCGCTGCGGGGAGAACTCCAGATTCAGCGCCAGCACGGGACAGAGACCACACCCCCTGAGCCAGGTCAGGCCAAGGCAGATCCAGCCCTGCTACAAGCGCTGGGGGCCACGCTACAGGAACCGATCACACTCCCGCTGGGCACACAAACGTTACAACTGAACGGACAACTGATCAAAGTACCGGATGCGAGCCTGAATCTGTTTCAACTAGCCCCGCGCCTGCTGATCCATCGCCAGGATGCCGCAGCCAGCGGCTTACTCGGGCCCGCCAGTCGCGCCCGGTATCGGCTTATGCTGGCAGGTACGCCAGCCGCCATCGCAGACTTCCGCGCCTGGCTGACTCCACGACTGCCGCCAACCAGCGAACTGCTGACACTGGAAAATAACCAGCCCGAACTGAAGCAAGCGATCCAGCGGGCGCAACGCTTCCTGAGCCTGGCCGCGTTATGTGCCAGCCTGCTGGCCGGGGTCGGCATTCTGCTGGCAACACGACATTATGTCCACCGCCTGTTTGACCAGACCGCGATACTGCGCACCTTGGGTATGACTCGCCGCCAGGTCTTTCATTATCATGTGAAACCACTGGCCCGGGCCGGACTGGCCGGAGCTAGTGCCGGACTGATACTCGGCTACCTGCTACAGTCCGGCCTCGCCATCTGGCTGGCCGACTGGTTTGACCAGGCGTTACCCGCACCTGGCTGGCAACCGGTACCGCTGGCCTTATTCCATGCCGCCCTGCTGCTGAGCGGCTTTGCCCTGCCGACCTTGTGGTCCGTCCAGCGCATGACCCCACTACGGGTTTTGCGAAAAGACCTGGAACCAGCCGGACTGACTCAGGGCATCGCCTGGGCCAGCGCCAGCCTGGCATTCTGCGGACTACTCTACTGGCAGGCAGGTGACATCACCTTAGCGCTCAGCATCGCCGCCGGACTGGGACTGATGGCACTGGTCCTGCTCGGTGGTGCCTGGCTGATACTGGCGCTGCCCCGCAGATCAGGACACCTGCTCTCTGCCCGCGCAGCTCTCCGGCGCAACCCGGGACTGACCCGGGTACAAATTGCGGCGTATGGTATCAGCCTGACCTTATTGTTATTACTGATGCTGATCCGGACGGATATTATCAATGCCTGGCAGAACAGCCTGCCAGCCGATACCCCGAACCACTTCCTGATCAACATCCAGCCAGACCAGGCCGCACCGATACAGGCCCGACTGCGCCAGCACCAACTGGCAGATACTGGCCTGTACCCGACTACCCGCGCCCGCCTGATCGCCATCAACGGACAACCGGTGCAACCGGACAGCTACCAGACACAGCGCGCCAGACGACTGGCCAGTCGCGAATACAGCCTCGGCTTCAGCGACCAGCTACAGGCCGGTAACCAACTGACCAGCGGCACCTGGTGGCAACCCGGCACACCCGCCTTTTCGGTCGAACAGGAACTGGCAGACACCTTACAACTACAGATTGGCGACCAGATGACATTCGACGTTGCCGGCCAGACCCTCAGCGCTCGCATTGCCAATATCCGCCAGGTTGCCTGGGATTCATTCAACATCAACTTTTTTGTGCAGGCAGGCACCACCCTGAGCACACAAGTACCACATGCCTATATCACCAGCTTGCATATCCCCGAACACAACACCACCTTTCTGCCCCAGCTCTCAGCACAATTCCCAACCGTCTCAGCCATCAACATCCAGCCACTGCTGAACAAAGTGAATGACATCATCCGCCAGGGCAGCCTGGCAATTGAAGGCGTCTTCCTGTTCACCCTGCTGGCCGCCGGACTGATCAGCCTCGCTGCGATCCGTATCAGCCGGGCACAACGCCAGCGCGACCTGGCCCTGCTCCGCGTGCTGGGAGCAACACGACAGCAACTGCGGCGACATATCCTCAACGAATTTGCCCTGCTCGGCGGCCTGTCTGGCTTGCTCGCTGCCGCCCTGGCCAACGGCATCGGCAGCCTGCTCGGACAATTCCTATTCGACCTGAGCATCGGCTTCAGCCCGCTGATCTGGCTACTCGGTGGCGTCGGCGGCCTGTTGGGTGTCAGCAGTATCGGCTGGCTGGCAACCCGACCGATCTTACGCCAGCCACCACTGACACAACTACACACCCCATAAGGGCATTGCTGAAAACTGTTGCACTCGCAAATACTTCGTTAAAAAATGCTCATGTACTCCTTCGTACACTGTACTTTTTCGCCTCGTATTTGCTTCACTCACCACATTTTCAGTAGTGCCCGCAAAACGCTATACCATCCACCGCACTTTACGTATCCTGACATGCTGAAAAAAACGGCTCTGCCACTCGCCATCTTCCTGGCACTCACCGGATTATTCTGGCTGGTACTGAACCAGATGAACGCAGGCGAATACGATCCGCGCGATATTCCGGGCAACCAGATCGGCAAACCCGCACCCGACTTCACCCTGCCCGGATTACAGGATGAGACACAGCGCATCCGCCCGGCAGACTACCTCGGTCAGACCTGGCTACTCAACGTCTGGGGCACCTGGTGTCCGGAATGCTGGCGAGAACATGCCTACCTGGTGCACCTGGCCAACAACGGCATCCCGATTGTCGGAGTGAACTGGCGCGATGATCGCACTGATGCGCTGAACATGCTGCAACAACTGGGCAACCCATTCATCCAGGTCGCCTTCGATCCGCACAGCGAAGCGGTGATTGAATGGGGCGTATACGGCGCGCCCGAAACCTTCCTGATTGATGCCGACGGTATCATCCGCGCCAGACACAAAGGCGCCCTCAACCCCACCCACTGGCAACAAAAATTTGCCCCCCACTTCACCCGGTAACATCCCATGTCCACCGCATACTGGCTGCGCCTGATCCTGCTGTGCAGCAGCCTCAGCCTGGCACAAGCCGCAGAACAATACCAGTTCAGCGATCCGGCGCAGGAACACCGCTACCTAAACCTGGTACAAGAACTGCGCTGCCTGGTATGCCAGAACCAGAACATCGCTGACTCAAACGCCGAACTGGCGCAGGACATGCGCCGCAAAACATATGAACTGGTGCGACAAGGCTACACCCGACAACAAGTCGCCGACTTCATGGCCACCCGCTATGGCAACTTTGTGCTGTACGACCCACCTTTCAATGCCGCGACCGCACTGCTCTGGATCGCACCCCTCATCCTGCTGCTTCTCGCCATAGCAGGCGTCTACCGTTATATCCGACAACAACGCACCCGATGACACAGCCCCCGATAACTTTTGATGACCAGCCAGGCGATTATTTTGCCCTGAGCAACCTGTACCCCAGAACCCTGAAACTGCAACAACAATACTGGCACAGCGCCGAACATTACTACCAAGCGCAACAATTTATAAAAACCGAAGACCAGGAACAAATCCGTCAGGCACTGACCCCACAGGCAGCCCGCCACCTGGCACACACCACAACAGCCGCTCGCCGGGCAGACTGGGAGCAGCGCAAAACCGACATCCTGCAAGAAGCACTGTATGCGAAATTCAAATATAACGACGACCTGAATGCGCTGTTACTAAACACCGCAGACGCACCCCTGCACTACCGCACCGACACAGACACAGACACCGACTGGGGCATCACACCCGACGGAAAGGGAGCAAACCGGCTGGGCGAACTACTGATGACCATCAGAACCCGGCTGCGTCACTGGCAGACCCTGCAGGCAGAAGCCAGAGCCCGAACACCCTGGATGTCAATCCAGAAAGACGTACCCGTGCCAACCGACTACGGCACGCTGAACTTTAACGTCTACATGGACCACCGGGGCAAAGAACATGTCGCGATCGTCGTCGGCCAAATTGACCCGGAACAGCCGATACTGACCCGGATTCATTCCGAATGCCTCACCGGCGACCTGTTCCGGTCGCTGAAATGTGACTGCGGCGAGCAACTGGAACAAGCATTACGCCAGATGCAGGACACCGCAACCACCGGTGGCGGTGGCATCCTGTTATACATGCGGGACGAAGGACGCGGCATCGGGCTTGGCAACAAACTGCGCGCCTACCGCTACCAGGCACAAGGACTGGATACAGAAGAAGCCAACGAAGTGCTCGGCCTGCCGGTGGATGCCCGTTCTTATCAATTACCCGCAGCCATCCTGCACGACCTGGGCGTGCACCAGGTACAGCTGATGACCAACAATCCGGCCAAACTGCGCGGCCTGGCACAGGCCGGGATTCAGGTAGTACGCCAACAAATGGCTTCACCACAAAACGTACATAATGCAGACTACCTGGCAACCAAAAACACCCGGATGGGGCACGACATCCCGATAAAAAAACATACTTAATAAATGGATGGGCCAAAAATGACGTTATTTTATTTTCAGCTTTAGGAAAAGTTATTGAAATCCAGCAGCCATAAATTACTCAGGTTAGTACTTGAAAATCGTGAAGTTAGCTTACAAGATCTTTTACCATTAATTGATAAAAAATTTTATGATTATCGAGACTACTTTCCTTTAGAAAATTTAATCTCAAATAAATATATATCATGTGAAATAAGAGACTCTGCAGGTGAAATTTATGAAGAAAAACTCCTAGCCTCAATCTTTTATTCTGAAGCAACAGGTGAGAAAAAAGTTAATAATTACATTATACTATTGGGAAAAATAATAGTATGTTTACTATGACCGCCAAGACTCAGCTGTATTTCGATGAACTCAATGCAAAACGTACTGAACGGTTATTTACCGCTTTAATTAGTATCATTGTTGGTGTTGCATCAACTTTAATTACATTAGCGATAAACAGCATTACATACAAATTTATTGCCTGACACTTGTATACACAAAAAATTTAGCCCGCCTGAATTAATCCTGCAGACTGAAATGTTAGCTGCTCGAGAGAGAAAATTATGAACATATCTATAGAAGCAAACAAAAAAGAAGTTGACTTTATTGATGATGTTATGTCTATCAAAAAACACCAGGATATTCAGTTAATTGAATCTGATGGATTTGAAGGGGCTGAGGAAATCGTTACGATTATCGCGGCATTAACACCAGCTGTAAGTTTTATCATAGGTAAGTACTTTAGTTATTTGAAATCAAAGAAACCCGAAATAAAGATAAAAATTGATGGGGTTGAAGTGTACTCAAAAGACATGCCCAGCAAAGCCGTTGAGGGATTAGTGAAGTCTTTGATAAATAAAGACTGATGTGAATTAATAAATGGCAGAAATATTATACAACTACTTGGCCTCAAGTGGAGTATGTGCGAATGTTAGAGAAGAAGATTTAGATGAAGAAGATATTTATATAGGTAATGACATAGAGAAAGATTTTAAAAACTGCCACTTGGTTCCTGTTTCAAGATTAATCGCAGAAATAAGGGCGGTTAAGATAGAGGATAATTCATATTTACTGTGGGATTATAGTTATTTTAAAGTTTTCTTCACATATGTAAATTCGTATTTCATCCAAAATTCCAATAAAAAAAATTACAGTAATTATATAAAGCATCTCACCTATGAATTAGCATCAAGGTTTTATTTACATAGAAATGAACTATACATCTCACATGCTTTTATGGGGCAATCGAAAAAATTCTTAGATAATATAGCCACTTCCTTTTCGCTACAGGAAGAAGAAAGGCGGCAATGCTTTTATAAGTTTTGCAAAATATTTATTTATTTTCATGAGAAGTGTCACTTACTCGAAAGGTGGAAGAATGATATATACTTGAATATGGAATACAGAGCATTATCCTTTATAGATTTTCTGGAAGAATCTATAATCAAAAAACCAGATGCTTTGAAATCTGTATCATGGAATGACGAAGGAGAGCGCAATGAAGAAAGCGAACAAAAAAATAAAAGTGATCTTTTAGACAACCTCAATCGCATAAAGTCAAATAAAAATCAATTGCGAGAGATTGTTTGTGATTACTATTCAATAGTAGAAACAATGAAGTTTTTCCATAAAAAATCAAGTTACAATGATTTATATTTCTTTGCCATGTCGTTTTATTCAATTGAAATGGCAATAGTCGGACTTAGAAGTGTTTCGCTTGGTAAAAATATAAATGATACTTTTAGAGAAATCAGCATGAGAAATAATATAAGGGGATTCATGCTCGCAAAGCATGCAAATATACTTGGAGAGAAAATTATAGCTCCTGCAAATGAAAATAGTTTATTCTGGAGGAATGCAACTGATGCAATTAGTGATATTTATACGCTAGTCAATCATTCAGAGTTTTTACAAATTGGTCAAGATTTTAATGAGCGACTGGAAGTGGCTGAAAAAGAAAAGTTTCGAAACATGCTGTTAAGTGAATTTGGATTTTCACGAAGAATTTAGCATGAAATTGTCAGCTAACAAGGCAAATGCACTCGGACGCAATAGAATCACTATTACTCCTTAGAGCCTGTTTACGATCTGACATCAAACCTTACGAAATATATCAATGAGGACAAACCATGAGAGCTGGCTACCCAAGTGATATCAGCCGCGATCAATTTGAGTCTATACGTGAGTTACTGGAGCAAGCCCGTAAGAAAACCAAGCCGCGTATGGTGGACTTATATGACGTATTTTGTGCAGTTTTATATGTTCTGAAAAGCGGTTGTCAGTGGCGTATGCTACCGTGTGATTTTC
>CAWUID010000044.1:0-13285 GCA_963922315.1 uncultured Gammaproteobacteria bacterium | reverse complement strand
TGTTAACCTGGCTTTTCTCACCTTATTATTGCGAAGATTGTAAACAGGTTCTAACGCCCTGGTGTCGTGGTCGCCCGACGATAGAGGGGAAAACACTTTTGGGTGCATCATCTCCGGCGAATCCGGCCTTGCAAAAGCCAGAACCGTTGTCGATTACGATAGCTGTAACATCATCTGACATAGTCATTATCTCCTGATAGTAAGTTGAATATTATCTTTCAGTAAAGGGCACCTCTGAAAACGACAGTGCTTGCAAAGACTTCGTTGAAAAATCTGCCTGGAGCAGATTTTCACGTCAGCCCCGAAGGGGTGAGGCACACGGACGTGTCGAACAAAAGTGCTCATGTACGCCCTGTACACTGCGCTTTTTCGCTTTGTCCTTGCTTCGCTCGTGACATTTTCAGAGGTGTCCCGAAGACGTTATTATTCGCTGTTTTTTATTATGAGGTTTGATGATGCAAATCAGTGAGCCGGGTATTGCCGGATAATCAGTCTGTGCCTGGAGGCGTGGGTTGTGGTGTGGCTGTTGTTTTTCTGGTGCGCACTTGTTGCATTCTGGGTTTAGCTGCCACTGCTGGTTTTGTTTCGGGTGGTGTTGCGATTCTCGGCGCCGGCTTAGGAGCAGGCATTCGTTGTGGTGCAGGCGTGTCCGCAGCGGTTGAGGGTTGTTTGGCTGCACGGGTGCGAACTTGCTGCATTTTTGGTTTAGGCTCAGAAGCGGGTTTCGCTTCTGTTTGAGGTTTCTGAGTTGTCGGTAGCGGTGTGGCTGCTGCAGGTTTCGTGTTTTCAGTAACAGACGTTTGATCTTTTTTCCTGGCTGATGCTTCTTTTACAGCAGTTGTCTGGCGTTGAGTAGCTTGTGTCTCGGTGACAGGTGTGGTCGCTGTCGTTGGTGTAGCCTCTTTGCCCGAACGGCGGTTCGGACGCCTGCGCCTCGGTGTTCTGGCAACTGGCTCACGGTCTTTCGTGGCTTCAGCGGTGCGCGGTTGTGATGCCGGTGTCTGAGGTGCCCTGGGCTCGGCTGGCGTCTGCGGACGTCGTTGTCGCGTAGCCTGTGGCCGCTGTTTGTTTCTGTTGTTACGTTGCCGGTTCGGGTTGCGGGACCCGGCCGGCGTTGTGGGCTTTTTGTCATCTATGACAGCCACTGACTCCCGAGCTAATTGTCGGGTAAGCAACGTACGTAGCCATTGCTTCATTTTTGAGGTTTTCTGTTCTGCACCAGGCGCTGGAGATGCAGGCACAATGTTTTGTACTTTGGGTTGGTTATGCGCTGTTTTCTGCGCAGGCTTTACCGGCAGCCGGGTGTAAAAGTCTGCTGGTGGATCTATCTGACGGTAGCTGCGGTGACGGGGTGAGTCGCTGTTTTTCGGTGTGCGTGTCCGCTGGATGCGATAGGCCGGGGTTTCCAGATGTTTGTTTGGCAGCAGGATGACCGCACATTGCAGCCGGGCTTCCATTTCCAGGATCATCTGGCGTTTTTCGTTCAGCAGGTAAGTTGCAACATCTACCGGTAATTGTGCTTGTACGCTCTGGGTGTTTTCTTTCAGGCATGCCTCTTCAATCAGGCGCAGAATAGACAGGGCAAGCGAGTCAACGCTGCGGATGTGGCCCTGACCTTCGCAGCGCGGGCAGACCTGATGAGATGAGTCGCCGAGTGAGGGACGGATTCGCTGCCGTGACATTTCCAGCAGACCGAAACGTGAGATAGAACTGATCTGTACCCGGGCCCGGTCTTCCCGCATGCTGTCGCGTAATTTTGCTTCCACGTCGTTCTGATGGCGTTGCACTGACATATCGATGAAATCAATCACGAATAATCCGCCCAGGTCGCGCAGGCGAAGTTGTCGGGCAATCTCTGTGGCAGCTTCCAGGTTGGTTGAAAGGGCCGTTTCTTCAATATCGGCACCTTTCGTAGCGCGTGCTGAATTGATGTCGATAGCAGTCAGCGCTTCGGTATGATCAATCACGATAGAGCCACCAGAAGGCAGGCGAATCTGGCGGGCAAAAGCAGATTCGATCTGTGACTCAACCTGATAATGAGAAAATAACGGGACGGCTTCCTGGTGCAGCCGTAATTTTTGTTCGTTTTGTGGCAATACTTGTTGTATAAATAATTTTGCACGCGCGAAGGCTTCCGCGTCGTCCAATACAATTTCGGCAATATCAGCTCGTAACCGGTCGCGGATGGTGCGCACAATGATGTCGCTTTCCTGATAAATCAGAAAAGGCGCGCTGTGCGCATTCGCTGAAGTTTCTATTGCTTGCCACAGGTGTAGCAGATAATCCAGATCCCATTGCAGTTCTTCCTGGCTTTTGCCGATACCCGCGGTACGCACAATCATGCCCATACCATTCGGGACTTCCAGAGCACTCATTGCGGTGCGCAGATCGGCTCTTTCCTGTCCGTCTATCCGGCGTGAAATACCGCCAGCACGCGGGTTGTTCGGCATCAGTACCAGATAGCGCCCGGCCAGTGATGGGAAGGTAGTGAGTGCGGCGCCCTTATTGCCACGTTCTTCTTTTTCAACCTGAACAATCAGTTCCTGACCCTCATGAATCACGCTACGGGCGTGGTTTCCTGAGTCGTCATTGGCTGCTGTTCCGCTGAAATAGCTGCGGGCAATTTCTTTCATGGGCAGGAAGCCATGGCGTTCTGCGCCATAATCCACAAACACAGCCTCCAGACTTGGTTCCACTCGTGTGATGCGGCCTTTGTACAGGTTGGCTTTTTTCAGTTCGCGACCAGGTACTTCAATATCCAGGTTATCCAGTTTCTGACCATCTACAATGGCAACACGTACCTCTTCCGGTTGTGTGGCATTAATTAAGATTCGTTTCATTAAAAAGTTAAAACTCTGCGTAAGTCATTGGTAAAATCACCTCACTATGAGCCACGATGTGACACCACCATCGGTGCGTTATCTGCATGTCTCTGCAGATCGCGCCGGACAACGGTTAGATAATTTTCTGCTGACACACTTGAAAGGCGTGCCCAGAAGCTGGGTTTATCGTGTGATTCGTCGGGGTGAGGTGCGTGTGAATAAGGCGCGTACTAAGCCAGGACAGGCGCTGGCTGCTGGTGATCAGATTCGTATTCCACCAGTGCGCCGTGATGTTTCGTCGCCGCAATCACCAGGGAAGGCCTGGCAGCAGGCAATAACCCGCGCTATTTTATATGAAGATGCGGAGTTACTGGTGCTGAACAAGCCGAGTGGTGTGGCGGTGCATGGTGGCAGCGGGGTGAATCACGGGGTGATTGAGATACTGCGTAGTCTGCATCCCCGGCATGCGGACTGGGAGTTAGCTCATCGCCTGGATCGTGAGACATCCGGCTGTCTGCTGATCGCCAAAAAGCGCGCTGTGTTACGTCAGTTGCATGGTTTGCAACAAGGCAGACAGATGAATAAGCGCTATCTGGCTTTGGTATCAGGCCGCTGGTCTGAGCCGCAATGCCAGGTGGATGCCCCGTTGCGCAAGAACACTTTATGTAGTGGCGAACGTATTGTTACAGTCGCCGCCGATGGTAAGTCAGCCCGCACTCATTTCCGGATGCAGCGCCGTGTGGGCCGACATACGCTGATTGAGGCTCGCCTGGAAACCGGGCGTACCCATCAGATTCGGGTGCATGCTGCCCATATGGGCACGCCTGTTCTTGGCGACGAGAAGTATGGCGAGTTGCGTCACAATCAGATGGCTCGCCAACAGGGATTGAAGCGTTTGTTTCTGCATGCCTGGCAATTGCGTTTCCGCTGGCCGAACGCTTCAGGCTATCATCATTTTACTGCACCTTTGGCTTCCGAGCTCCAACATTTTATTGATCGACAGCATGGATAAAACTTACGACCCGCAAGCGATTGAGCAACACTGGTACCGTATCTGGGAGCAGAATGGCTGGTTTGCACCGGATCTGGCAGTGCCGGGCGCGCCTTATTGCATCATGATTCCGCCGCCGAACGTGACCGGTAGTCTGCATATGGGGCATGGTTTTAATAACATGGTGATGGATACGCTGATCCGGTTTCAGCGTATGCGTGGTCGCCCGACTTTGTGGCAACCAGGCACGGATCACGCCGGTATTGCCACTCAGATGGTAGTGGAACGGCAACTGGAAGCAGCAGGTGAATCCCGTCACGCTCTGGGCCGTGAGGCGTTTATTGAACGTATTCATGCCTGGAAACGGACTTCGGGGGGGAATATCACCCGGCAATTGCGTCGCCTGGGTTCGTCGCTGGACTGGAGTAATGAGCGGTTTACCATGGATGACGGCCTGTCCCGCGCGGTGCAGGAAGTGTTTATCCGGTTGCATGCAGAGGGTCTGATCTATCGCGGCAAGCGGTTAGTGAACTGGGATCCGGTGCTGAGCACCGCTGTGTCTGATCTGGAGGTGCTGGCCGCTGAAGAAGCCGGATCTTTATGGCACATCCGTTATCCGCTGAGTGATGGTAGTGGTCACCTGGTGGTTTCAACCACACGACCGGAAACGCTGCTCGGAGACTGTGCAGTCGCAGTCAATCCGGAGGATGCCCGCTATCAGCACCTGGTCGGACAGGCGGTCGATCTACCGCTGACCGGACGCCAGATTCCGGTGATCGCGGATGAACATGCAGATCCTGAATTTGGTACCGGTTGTGTCAAGATCACCCCGGCACATGATTTTAATGATTATGCTGTCTGGCAGCGCCACCAGACTGATCCGGTGATCCAGGCCTTACCGCATGGCGGGCTGATCAATATTCTGACGCCGGCAGCGGCAATTCGCCCTAATCAGGCAGATGAGGGTGAGCTGATCCCGACTGCGTATATCGGTCTGGACCGGTATGCTGCACGTCAACAAATCGTAGCCGATCTGACCGCACAAGGTTTGCTGGTCAAGACAGTGGAGCATACCCTGATGGTGCCGCGTGGAGACCGCTCCGGTAGCGCGATTGAGCCGTTCCTGACCGATCAGTGGTATGTCCGGATGGCACCACTGGCGGAACCAGCGATTGAGGCGGTGAATACCGGGCGCGTGCGTTTTGTGCCAGACAACTGGAAAAATACTTATTTCGACTGGATGCACAATATTCAGGACTGGTGTATCAGTCGCCAGATCTGGTGGGGGCATCGTATTCCGGCCTGGTACGATCCGGACGGCCAAGTGTATGTCGGGCGCTCAGAAGATGCCGTGCGTAAACAATATCATCTGGCCCCGGATCTGCCGCTGCGCCAGGATGAAGACGTACTGGATACCTGGTTCAGTTCGGCCCTGTGGCCCTTCTCGACCCTTGGCTGGCCGGATCAGACAGAACGTTTGCAGCAGTTTTATCCGACACAGGTGCTGGTTACCGGTTTTGACATTATCTTTTTCTGGGTCGCCCGGATGATCATGTTCGGCTTGAAGTTTATGGATGATGTGCCGTTCCATGAAGTCTATGTGCACGGTCTGGTGCGCGATGCTCAGGGACAGAAAATGTCCAAATCAAAAGGGAATGTGCTGGATCCGATTGATCTGATTGATGGCATTACGCTGGATGATCTGCTGACGAAACGCACCGGTGGTCTGATGCAGCCACAATTGGCCGATCAGATTGCGGAACAGACCCGACGTGAATTTCCCGAGGGCATACCGGGTTTCGGCACAGATGCGCTGCGCTTTACCTTTGCAGCGCTGGCAGCGACCGGTCGTGATATTAAATTTGATCAGGGCCGTATTACTGGCTACCGCAATTTTTGCAATAAACTGTGGAATGCCGCGCGTTATGTGTTGTTGAACACAGAGGATGCTGATCCGGCTCGGATGAATGGTGATGTTGAATTGTCACTCGCAGATCGCTGGATACAGGCAAAGTTGCAACAAACGATTCAGGCGACCACAGAGGCGCTGGAACATTATCGTTTTGATCAGGCAGCGCAGGCATTGTACGAAGCAATCTGGCACCATTATTGCGACTGGTATCTGGAGCTGAGCAAAACAACATTGCAGGATGAAACCGCTTCTGCCGCCCTGCAATGTGGCACGCGTCGTACTCTGCTGCAGGTGCTGGAGGCATTGTTGCGTCTGACTCATCCGATCATGCCATATATCACCGAAGCGATCTGGCAACAGATTGCGCCGCTGGCCGGGATTCACGGGCCTACGATTATGCGTCAGCCCTATCCTGAGGCCGATCCGGCGTTGATTGATCATGCGGTGTTAGCGGATATGGATTGGGTGATGCAATGTATCCTCGGTGTGCGCCGGATTAAGGGTGAAATGAACATTCCGCCGGGGAAACAGGTGTCGGTGGTGCTGGCAAATACTCAGGAGCAAGACCGGGTACGAGCTGAACGCTATGCCTCTTATCTGCATAAGCTGGGCAGAATGGCTGCTATTGAGATTCTTAGTGCAGATGAAACCGCGCCACAAGCGGCGACAGCCCTGATCGGTGATATGCAATTATTGATTCCACTGGCAGATCTGATTGATCCGGTCGCAGAACGGGCTCGCCTGGCAAAACAACTGGCACAGCGGCAGGCTGAGATCACGCGGATCGAACGTAAATTAGATAACTCGGGTTTTATTGCTAAGGCACCGGCTGCCGTGGTGCAGAAAGAGCGAGATAAACTGGCAGAAGCGCAGGTAGCACAGACTAGTCTGGTTGCACAAATCAATCAGTTGAACGAACTGGTTGTGACATGACACAGCCTGTCTTTGTCCTGTCAGATCACACCGGCATCACAGTCGAATCACTGACTAAAGCCTTGCTGGGCCAGTTTGATGGTGCTGACGCACATTGTGTCGTGTATCCGTTCTTAGATACGCCGGACAAGGTGGCGGATATCATCCGCGAAATCAACCAGGTTGGTCAGGCCCAGCAGGTGCAGCCGCTGGTGTATTCCAGTATGGTGGATGAAGGCCTGCGGGCACAATTACTCAGTTGTCAGGCGCGCGTATTTGATATTTTCGATACCTTTTTGCCAGCCCTTTCGCAGAGCCTGCATCTGCCCAGTGGCAGCCATGTGGGTCGGGCACACGGCATGGGCGACAGTGCGACTTATGATCAACGAGTTGCCGCCGTCAATTTTGCCTTGCAGTTTGACGATGGAGCCCGGATTAAAGGGCTGGAACAAGCAGACCTGATCCTGATCGGTGTGTCCCGTTCCGGTAAAACGCCGACCTGCTTGTATATGGCGATGCAATATAAAGTGCGCGCAGCAAATTACCCATTGACCGAAGAAGACCTGTTTGCTGAACATCTGCCAGTGCCATTGAGATCACTCAAAGCGAAGCTGATCGGTCTTGATATCACGCCAGACCGATTACACCATATTCGGGAAGAGCGCCGCGCCAGATCACATTATGCAGACCTGGCCCAGTGCCGACGCGAAACAAAAGCGGCAAAGGCACTGTACGATAACCACCAGATTCCGTACATCAGTAGCACTGATTATTCGATAGAAGAGTTGGCGACAGCCATTTTACAAGTACGCAAGGTTGCCCGCGTCGTGCAGTAATCGCCGGCAGATGGTTACACGGATGATATGAATCGGGGCCAGTCAAATTGTGGGCCGGGATCTGTTTTGCGTCCTGGTGCGATATCGCTGTGCCCGACGATGCGTTCGGGGGTAATTAGCGGAAACAGCGTGCGGATTTGCCGGGTGAGCCGGATTAAGCACGTATACTGAGCCGGTTCAAATGGCAGATTGTCAGTCCCCTCCAGCTCTATGCCAATAGCATAATCGTTACAATCTGATTGTCCGGCAAAGCACGAATGGCCTGCGTGCCAGGCGCGTTTATTCAGTGCGACGAATTGTTGCGCGGTACCGTCGCGTCGAATATACAAATGACTGGAAACTCTGAGGTTGGCGATTTCGGCAAAAAACGGGTGCGCGGCGGAATCCAGGCGATTCTGAAAAAAGGCCTCCACGGCATCACCACCGAATATGCCGGGTGGCAGGCTGATGTTATGGATTACCAATAAACTGATTGGTTGTTCGGCAGGTCGTTCGTTCTGATTCGGGGAAGGCGTATGACGGATGTTTGGTAGCCAGATGTCCTCAGGCGATAGCTGATGTTTACTGCTCATGATAGATAGGGTTTTTTGTGCCACGAGACTATAAAAGACGGACGACTGCCAGGGTAAGACGCCGTAAGCGCCAGGCCCCACCAGGATTGTGGTTGCTGGTGGTTGTATTGGTTATTGCGTTTGTTGCTGTCCTGATGTGGCTGAAACGCTCGGCCCCGCAAGCTCCGCAACCGGTGGTGGTTCAGCCGTCACCTGTGCCGAATGCCCAGGTGCCTGAACCGATACCGCCGCATAAGCCGCGGTTTGAGTTTTATAACACCCTGCCGAAACAACAAGTTCCAGTGTTGCCGCCCAAGCCGGAAGTGGTCAAGCCTGCCACTCCGCCGAAACAGATACAACCACCTGCTACTACACTGATTCCGGTTCCGGATCAGACAAATGCGCAATATCGAGTGCAAGTTGGCTCCTATGCTCGCGTCGCAGATGCGGAACGGCTGCGGGCTGAGCTGGCTTTTTCAGGTATCGAGACGCATATTCAGTCTGTGACCCTGGCTGGCGGTAAGACCTATCATCGGGTGATGGTCGGGCCTTATGCTGATCAGGCCGCAGCGGCTGAGATGCGTCGGCAGTTACAGGCGCAGGGTTATCAGCAGCCTTTGATCCTGAAACAACCTTAAGAGCCAATCTTTTTTTCTGGTGAGGAGTAACTGTGATGGGGCATGTCACAAAGAATGTCACGTGGGCGACTCTTGATATTGCACTTGATGGTTCGCTGATTTTTGTGCAGCAGAACTGGCTTTACATCTGGGCAACAGCGCCGGGAATGAGTGCCTGGACCTATCAGGAGCGTCGCAGCTTCCATGCGCGGGCAGATACGGCAATCTGGCGGGGCTGGTCAGATCAGGTCACTCTCCAGGCCAGCGGTAGCAGCGAGGTTGCACGTAAACTTGCGCAGGCCCCGATCCCGGTGAACTTCGATATTCGCTGGGTATTGTCTGACCCTCACTGGACAGTACAGGTTACTAAAATTCCGAAAGGAAATTTTCGGGTCAGTAGTGTGAACTGGGGTAGTCGTACCATTCATCTCGACTCCGAAGATGCCGGGACGCGCCGGACCAGCAGAACGATCAACCAGGTTCCGGTAGCTCATGAATTCGGTCATGCTGTCGGCAACACGGTAGTGTTGGGACGTGGTGATGAATATCACCCGGGGCATGCTCATCATATAGACAGAGCGGCCATGATGAATGTCGGTCATGAATTACGGGAGCGGTATTTCAGAACCCTGATTGAAGAGCTGAATGACATGATTCCAGGTGTCACCTTCTCCATACATGGTGTATGAAATGACCAGTCAGCTTTGGGTTCTGGTGGCAGTTGTGATTTTTGCGGAGCTGGCTGTTGCTGGTTTCCCCGGCCCTGAGACCTTCTTTACCGGTGTGTCAGAAACTGAGCTCCGGCAGCAGTTGGGTCCGGTAGACAGAATGCATACTTTTGCTCTGTCTGACCCGCTGCCTGAAGAGCGTGTGGAAATTCTGAATTTTCTCGAGCCTGACTGGGATGATGAAACCGGTGAAACGATAAAAGAAATGATCTGGGAACAAGGTCAGGAGCGTCTGGTGATCTGGCTGCTTCAGCAGGACGACGGTAACTGGCGTGCTTTTCATCACAATGTTGTCTTGCCGGAAGTGGGTGGGCCAGACTCAGCAGATTGTGGTCGATATCGCTGAAGGCTACTGTAGTCAGAGTTTGTTCAGAAAGTCAGTAGAACTATTAAGATACCAAAGATCTGTTACCAGTGCTTTGTTATATCTTAATTTTTTGGTATACAAACTTGATTTTATATCACACATGATTGATCTGCATTTGCCAATCAACCCCTCATTGACGGGCATCCACATCAGTTGACTATGCTGTAGTTTCTTGTTGCAAAGTGGTCAAGTCACCAATCCGGCAGTTTTTGAGACATTGCCAGGTTAATGCGGTGAGTTCGCTCTCAGCAATATAGGGTCAATTGCCATGTTTCGGGGTGTGGCAAAACTGAATGCGATGAACCAACTCACGAGCATGCTCTGGCTCAAGTGTTTCGTAAAAAGCGCTTTTAGTGTGGGTATTCAGGTTATTACTGACCAGCGTGATTTGCTCACAATCTGCATAACGGCTGTCCAGTAAAGTAACCACCTTTTCTGCACAATCGACTTTCGTGCAACTCACTCTGGTATAAATGTTACGCCAGCCGGATAAAGGTTCTAAGGTCTGCCGGACGGTCTCGCGGCTGATGTGTTCGATGATACCCAGTTTAACCACTCGTCGAGCCAGTAAACGCAAGCTCCAGTTCGCATAACCATTGGGCGGCGGGCCCAAGCTGGTTGCCGTCACCTGAGCCTCTTGTTCCCCATCCAGTAATTGAGCCACTGGTGGCGTAACAGGCTGTTTTCTATGCAACTTTTCTTCAAAACCTTGCTGGACAAACTGCTGGCGAATTTTTTCAACCGTTTGTGTACGACAGTGGTAAGCCTCAGCAATAAGGTAATTCGTCCAACCTGGACCATCTGCATCTGCCTGACGCAAGATTTGAGCACGGCGGACTTTCTGACGACTGCCCTTCAGGCATTTGACCACGTCGTCTAAAATTTTGTGTTTTTCTTCTGTCAGGCGAACGATGTATTTCTTTTGCGTAGAGAAAATCTCCTGCGAACAGATTTCCCTGTGGATTGCGCTTTTTTACTGCACAAAAAAATTATGCACCAGAATATCTGTGCCTGGGTTGGCAAATGTCTGATACACACCCAACCCGAAGCGGACGAACCACACGAACACCCGTGGAATATGCAATGTTATGCCGCCGTCTGGACCGAGACGTATGAAGGCTTTACCCGGGCAGTACGTGACCACTGCCAGGCACAGGGACACTATCTGGTCTGGGCCGAGCAGGTGTACCCGATACTGCACTGGCTGAACCGACACGGTCATCACAATACCATGATCGAACTGGCAAAGACAGTTGATCGCAACCACGATATTGCGCTCAGCCTGCTGATGCCACGTAACGAAGCAGGCCAGTCACCATCCACCCCGACCTACCTGAAGGTCACTGAACACACCATCCCGCCACTGCCAAACCAATCTGATAAACCCCGCTGGGAACAGGACTGGATCACACCCGAACTGCAAGACCTGCTGTTCGAACAGCCCGATTCGCAAACACCTCTGCGCACCTACCTGATTGTCGATGCCGGATTGCGCACCCGAGTCTCCGGCATCTTTGATCTGAACCTGCAGGACGTACCCGTGCGCAGCTTAGTCCGCCCCGACATGGCCGAACACCTGCGTGATGTCGCACCCTATCTGGTCGATATGACCCTACCGGAAGGCGCCTGGAACAATCGCAGGCAGGTGCCGAATTTCCATATCGACTTTTTTACCCATCACTGGCACCAGGGCACCGGCATCCTGATTCGCACCACAGCGGATATGGACACCGTCTGGACACATTTTCATCAGTTTGTCCGCGTACAGGTCGAAAACACTCAGGAATGGCTGTTTTTCCGGTACTGGGATCCTCGCATCAGCTATCCATATCTATCTGACTTACGCTGTCGGCCATGGAGAGCGAAGCGATGGCCGATAGTCCCGGGTAGGCGTCAGGCGCGAGCGTACGGTCGAAGTCGTGTCAGGGCCGTAGGCCCCTCAGACACGGTGAAGACCGTATGCAAAGCGCACCCGATACGCCGTCAAGCCATTTGAGGGAGCCTATCGTGCCATGCGAACCAGCGAGGAAGTATGGCAGGGTAGGTGGACGCAGGGCGTACCCGGGCAAAACATAGCTGTCGCCATTTCCCGAGTCCCATCTGGCGGCATGGACGCCGACAGATCTCACGAGGGATAACGCGACACCCCGCCAAAATGACAAGATGCGTTCAACACAATGGTTTACTCTACCAGGTCACAGAGTTTCCATTCTTGTCCCCGAATTAACAAACCAGGTTTTTGTCATAAGCCCAACAGATGATATCAAACATGAAGATATACAAAAACACTTTATTTTTGGAGAGTCTGAAGATAAATTCTTCCGGAATAATGCCACACAAAAATTCGATAAAACGCTTTTAAACTACTTATCAGACCGAAACGCAAAGTTTTCAGAACTTAGTTCTGAGAAAAAAAGTAAAATTGTTTCCAGAATCATCGAAAACGCTAAAAAATATAAAATCACTATAGAACAGGCTATCGCTGATTATGCAGAAGCCTCTTTGCTGATTGGAAAACCTCTTGATCAGGAAAGCGAGGTAAAACCCATTCTGCTTTCAAAACACCACCAGCTAGACCGGACACGCTGGGTACTGAAATATTGTAAAGCTAAAATCAATCTGAGATAACAAACTATGGGACTATTTTCAACAACTCAGGAACGAGGCGAATACTGTATACCATGCACCTCAGCTAACCTGTTCGCAGCCAATTTTCCTGCGGGCGGCCCGACTATAGAAGGCTTGGTCGGTAATAAATCGACCCAGGTTTCACTGGGTGGCAGCATTTGCCCTCTGGAAAACACACTGGAGGGCACCAGTGGGTCTTTTTCACCCAAAATTGACGGACAGGAAAAAAAATTGTAGATGACTTATCGGGGTTCAGTATTTCACGGCCCCAGGATGTTGGTGCTTATTTTGAGAGCCAGCCAGAAAACACCTTAGCTTCTGCGACACCACAAGATGGTGAAGATGTGATTATGATTGTAGTTGACCCACAAATGGCAGCAAGCTCACCACCCGAAGGCGAAATAGATATTGAAACTGCAGATGAAGCAACCATCACCTGGCTGGCTATCGCCATAGCAAACGGGCTGAATATTATTAATACCTTAGCAAACGGGCTGAATAGTATTGATACTTTAACCGGGGCGGAACAACTCCGGAATATTACCGACGGCACGATGGATTTTACACTGACAGGGACTAACAAAATTCCGCTCGCTCTCGAACTCGGTGATATATTGCGACGTAGAGAAAATCGCCAGTTTCTGCGTGAAGTCCTAAAGTATGGAACCCGGGTTGGTAAAATATGGACTAACTCTGCAGGTAATTTAATGGTATCTTTTCGTGGTCATGCTGGGTTACGCAGTTTTTTAAAAGGCACTTCATACCTGGCAGCAAATTCAAAGTTAACGGTGGTCTCAACGGCAATAAAAAATAGTGGCAACTGGGCAGGTACGCTCAGGTCAGTTGGCGGTCGCATTCCAATGATTTCTTAGAACCTGTTTACAATCTTCGCAATAATAAGGTGAGAAAAGCCAGGTTAAC
>CAWUID010000043.1:0-14653 GCA_963922315.1 uncultured Gammaproteobacteria bacterium | reverse complement strand
AAACCAAGCTCATACAACGAGGCTTGGGAAGACCCGCTCGCTCTAAACTCTAGTCCCGTTTTTACTGTCGACTTCAAGACACTTCCGCATCACCGTCTGACCATGTTTCATCCACTTTCTTTATCACTCGGTCTGCGTTACACCCGTTCGCGGCGACAACATCACTTCATTTCGTTTATTTCGGTGTTTTCGGTGCTGGGCATTGCGCTGGGGGTGATGGCACTGATCACCGTATTGTCGGTGATGAACGGGTTCCATCACGAAATCCGTGAGCGCATTCTGGGCATGACAGCGCATGGCGATATCCGCACCTGGCAGGGCCGGTTAGATAACTGGCCCGAGGTGCATGAACAAGCTGCACAACACCCACAAGTCCTGGCGGCTGCACCTTATATCGAAACCCAGGCGATGTTAATGCAACAGCGACAAGTAACCGGTGCACTGGTGCGGGGCATCCTGCCGACGCTGGAATCAGATGTGGTCAATCTCACCGATGCGATGCAGGTGGGCCAGTTGACCCAACTACAGCCCGGCGCTTATCACATCATCCTGGGCGCAGAATTGGCTGCCCGGCTCGGCGCCCGACTGGGTGACAAGGTGACTGTACTGGTACCACAAACCACGACAACCATTGTCGGCAGTCGTCCGCGCATGAAACGATTTACGCTGGTGGGTTTATTTGCGGTGGGCATGGCCGAATATGATAGCGGCATTGCCCTGATTCATCAGCAGGATGCCGCTCGTCTGCTGCGCATGGAAGATCAAGTCAGTGGCGTGCGGATACGGCTGGACGACGGCTGGGCAGCACCTGCCGTCAGCCAGGAGCTGGCGCAACAACTTGGCAATGCGTACCGGCTACTCAACTGGACCGATTATCACCGTAATTTTTTTGCCGCGCTGCAAATGGAAAAACGCATGCTCGGTCTGTTATTGTTTCTGATCGTACTGATCGGTGCCTTTACCATTGTCACCACTCTGGTGATGGTGGTGATGGATAAACGCAGCGATATTGCGATCCTGAAAACACTGGGCGCAACACCTGGCCTGGTCTGGCGCATCTTTGTTGTGCAGGGCGCCACACTGGGAGCCATCGGTACCTTGCTGGGTGGCGGACTCGGTCTGCTACTGGCGACCCATGTCGAAGCGGTTGTTGCGCAGGTCGAAACCTGGCTTGGCATCCATTTTATCGACCCGGGCGTGTACTACATCAGTCACCTGCCTTCGCAGGTGCAGGCTGGCGACGTCTGGCTGGTCACACTCGGTGCTTTCATACTCAGTGTATTGATGACCCTGTACCCGGCCTGGCGCGCCTGGCGTATTGAACCCGCAACGGCATTACGCTATGAATGATGATACTATACGTGTATGGCTAGTATTATAAAAATTGTACAACAGATGAAAATAAATCCCTCGGGGGTTCGCTTCGAAGAATTGAAAAAAGTGTGTGAGTATTACTTCGGCAAGGCCCGCCAAAGCAGTGGTAGTCATTGTATTTTCAAAACACCATGGTCTGGCAATCCTCGTGTGAATATTCAAAACAATAAAGGCAAAGCGAAACTCTATCAGGTGAAGCAGGTACTACTGGCAATTGAAAAACTTGAGGCAGATCATGATTCCGGAAATGGATAAATATACTTATCGTGTTATGTGGTCAGAAGAAGATAGTGAGTTTGTAGGACTATGTACAGAATTTCCAGGCCTGAGCTGGCTTGATAAGACACCAGAAGATGCACTGAAAGGGGTTCGATCATTAGTTTCTGAATGCATCGTTGATATGAAAAACAATATTGAATCCATTCCATCTCCCATTACGACTCGTCAATATAGCGGAAAATTTATGGTTCATATTGCACCAGAAATTCATCGCCACCTTGCCATTGAAGCGGCAGAATCAGGTATGAGCTTAAATCGCATTGCCAGCGCAAAATTGTCTCATTGAGCAGCATATACTCTTTAATCTGCGTAAAGGCCAAATCATGATTATCGCTGTTATGACACTATGAATCATGTCCTACAGGCAACTGATCTGCATCAGCATTTTGGTGCAGCTCAGGATCGCGTTGTCGTATTGCGCGGGGTGAATCTGACCCTGCAGGCAGGTGAGCAGATTGCAATTGTCGGCGCATCTGGTTCCGGCAAAAGCACCTTACTGCACTGCCTGGGCGGGTTAGAGCGACCCACTCAGGGTATCGTGCGGCTGCAAGATCGGGAATTGAGTCAGATGAATACCAAAGAACGCAGCCGGGTACGCAATCAACAGCTCGGCTTTGTGTACCAATTTCATCATTTGCTGGCCGAACTGTCCGCACTGGAAAATGTTGCACTCCCCCTGATGATCGGCGGCCTGCAACGTGCGCAGGCAATAACACGCGCCATGGCAATGCTGGAAAATGTCGGGCTCAGCGAACGAGTGCAACATAAACCACCCGCCTTGTCCGGCGGCGAGCGCCAGCGCACCGCACTGGCGCGTGCGATGGTGACTCACCCCGTGTGTTTACTGGCAGATGAGCCGACCGGCAATCTGGATCGGCAAACGGCAGCACTTATGTATGACCTGATGCGTGATCTGAACCGGCAACAGGGTACTAGTCTGGTGATCGTCACTCATGATATGGCGCTGGCCCGGCAGATGGACCGTTGCCTTATCCTGCGTGACGGCAGGTTACACTGCTATTAAATCATGCAATACCGCATGTTTTAGCCGCCGATAACCCTGTAAACAAGCCTGGCGCGCCGCATACTGCTGATCAACCGCGCTTAATGCCGCAGCGACCTGCCGTTGTTCACATAACGACGGATGACGATAGGGTATACGATAAAAGGTATTCCGGCTGAGGCTCGGTACACCAGTTGCTTCGTTATAAGCAGACAGATTCAAAGACATTAACAGATAATAAAGCCAGCGCGGACACATATCGCGATATTCGCGCACATAGTAGGCTGTATCAATCGGCCAGCATTTCTGTTCTACATAAGTCGGCTGATGAATCGTTCCTTTACGCCCGATTACTACTGATGGGCTGGACACAAAATAACGATTCGTATAACCGATCACCCCGCCTGCTCCTACCACCGGATAACGTCCATACGGCTGTATCGGTTCAGGACAAGGTTTACCATAAGCCAGCATCAGGCTGTCCCCCAGTCTTCGCAATGACCGGTCTGACACACTGGCACCTGCGTCATCCGATCCGGCTGAACCCTCTCCCAGCCCGATATGCGTCTGCATCAGACCTGAGCGCAAGGTGCGTAGTTGTCGCAATATAGCCTGATGCAGCCCGATCAGATGATCTACTGACCCCAAACGCTCAACCAGCTGCCGTTGCTGCGCCAACGCAGGATACATCACAGGTAACGCATGCAAGACCGGTTTCGTCAGACCAAACCGGGTAATGCCCTGAGCACACAAGTAAAAGTAATTCCGTACCATTTGCAAACCAAGATATTGATGCAGATAAGCACCCAGCAATTGACTGGTATCCGGCCGCAATAAAGTCAGATGGTATCCGCACAACACACCTGGCAGGCTGGTCGGAACATAGGCTGATACACCAATATCATGCGGTGATTCTGAATCTTTAGTGAGCAACACATCGCCGGCCTGCAGGCTGAATCGACTGATGTCTGCCGACCTGGCGGTCGCCTGCATAAAATCCAGCTGGTCTGTAATCTGATCATGCTGGTATACATCCCGGTAGTTACACAAGCGTACCGGTACTTCACCGTCACGTGACTTCTTATCTACCTGGCTGGATCGTATCTCTGCCAGCTCCCCCAGTGGCGCTAGCTGCCAGCCTGGTGGCGCTTTATGCATAACCCAGTGCCCGCAGATGCTGTTGCATCACAGCTTCAGCCTGGCGGGCCTGCGCATCCAGCTCGTTCAGCGCTACGTGATAAGTATCCCACCAATGGTCACACTGCTGGATCACGCCCGGCGCTGCCGTCTCCAGGCGATGATGTAGCTGCTTTTTTGTCACAATATCCGGCTTGAATACATAATAATCTGCATTTTTCAGTATCAGAACACATGAAAGATCGAACCCCTGCAATTTTTCAGCCTGAATATAAGGATTCCGGACTTCCCATGTCGGAATACCACCTTGTAATAAACCCGTTACGTCATATCGTATCGGCGGAGGAGACGTATCAGCATAGCGCCTGATTGTCAGGTTATAGTCATTTTCACGAATCATCTCCAGACTGACAACTGCCGAATAACGTGCAATTGTCTGATACTGATCAAACGTATCGATAACCTGTTCAATGTCCTGTGGTCTCAGTTTATTCTGACCTTTGTCAGTACCGTAATAACATTCTGCATTAATAAATAAAACATTGCCTCGCCGCGGCACCGGTTTGACCCGGTTGATAATCAGCAGGCAGGCCGGAATACTGGTTCCATAGAATAAACCGGCAGGCAGGCCAATCACAGCTTCTATCAAATCATCCTCTGCCAAACCCTGTCGAATCACCTTTTCACTCCCGCCGCGAAATAACACACCATGTGGCATGATCACGCCCAGCATACCTTGCTGATTGAGCGCAGCCAGCATGTGCTGCACAAAAGCCAGGTCACCAGCGTCTCTGGGAGGGGTGCCATAACGAAAGCGCCCGTAAACATCCTGATCCGCCTCGGGTTTACCCCATTTTTTCAGACTGAATGGCGGGTTAGCCACTACCCGGTCAAATGTCATGAGTGCACCATCGGACACATGCATTGGCTCACGTAGCGTATCACCTTTACGAATATCAGCATTAAACACGCCATGCAAAAACATATTCATTTTACAAATGGCCCAGGTATTCAGATTCATTTCCTGGCCAGATAACGATAACTTAGCCGGATTTTCGGCATGTCGTACCAGATAATTGCATGTCTCTATCAACATACCACCAGAACCGGCGGTCGGATCATAAATCCGCATACCCGCATGCGGCTGCAATAAACTGACCAATAGTCTGACCACTTCTGATGGTGTATAAAACTCACCGCCTTTTTTGCCGGCAGAATCTGCAAACATCTTGATCAGATACTCATAGGCACTCCCTAATAAATCAGGCTGCTCAAAATCTGCGTTACGTAGTCGATGCCGGGAAAAATGATCTAACAGATCGCGCAGTTTTTTATCTGACAATTTATTTTTGATATTAAAATCAATACTGACTAACACACCCTCCAAAGCCTGATTATAACGTTCAATTAATGCTGTGACTTTATTCAGGCCCTCACCAATCTGCTCCTGCAAATTCTGCAGATTTTCCCACCGGGCACCCTCCGGCACAAAAAAAGTTTTGTCATATTCTTCTTCGTCCGAAGCAAACTTCCAGGCCTTATCCGATGGCCAACCCTTGTTGCGATAATAGTGAAACACTTTTTCCTGTTCTTCCTGAAATGCATCTGATAATCGTTTCAGAAACAACATGCCCAGAATGTAATCTTTAAATTCCGAAGCATCCATGTTACCCCGTAAAATGTCTGCGGCTTCCCACAAAAAAGATTCCAGTTCCTGCAATGTAAGTTTTTTCGCCATAATCAATCAGTTGTTCTGTGTTCAGACATATTTTCGGTATGCAACTCAATGACTGAGTATAAACCAGTTCAGTGAAACAAAATGGCAAACGAATGTCATCTTAAATCGGGGACAGACATTGATTCCGCCTGGCAGACTCGCTCAAATCACCCCGAGCCATTTCGGGGTCAGAGTATAATATAGGACAGACTGCGGTTAAATATCAACTACCGCATCATCTGGTTCTGACGGAGCCACCACATTACCGGATGAACACATATTTCGCTTGCTGACTTACACCGGTCAAGATAAAATCTGCGACGCTTAAAATCCAGGCCATCTGCCAAACCCGACACCACATGGCATTTTTGAGGGCATTTCCGAATAGCTGGCTTTCCGATTGACGAGCGATGAACTATCCCAGGCCTCACCCGAGCTGTAGCACAACCGATGATGCGAACAACATCTCCCGCTATTCAATTTGACATGATTCCCTTGCCAGCCTTCAATGCTTCGCTTTACTTGATTGTAACACTCTCTTCTTGACTGCTTCGCTAGGGGGCGTTTTCAATCATCCTCATAGCTTGATTCCGGCTCTTTTCCGCGCTGACTGTGTTGCAAATCGTCGCAATAGAACGACTATGACTCCTCATTGCTTCTTGTCAGCACAAAAAATGACTCGACATCATTGCCACTCAGCTCATTGAGAACGCCCCAACACGACAATGCTGTAAAGCCAGCATCCGCCATCTGACCTTTGCACAAACAACACTCTACTACCGGCTCCAACCGCTCAACGCCGCAAAAAAGTCAACGATGAATTCTGTCTTTTTCAGCGCTTCCGAGAGTACCCAGATACTCCTGGCATTGGGAACTTTACCCTCAAACGATAAGTCGGAAGGGCCGCAAATGAATGGTGGCCTGAAATTCTGATGTTCCATCTGAACATCGCTGAGGCCGCCAAGACTTTGCAAGCACCGAGTTTTGCACATCACCATCTTTTGGTGAAAAAATCCTGTTTTTAGAAGCGCCTTTAACCAACCCTGCCAGTGGGAGAAACTTCGTGATCACATCCAACAGATGGTGTCAAATACTGCTGACCCTGTTCAGCCTCAGCGCCGGAACAGCTGTTGCTGACTATACCTTGAATATGACACAAGGCGTCACCCAGACCAGTCACGCAGTTTACGACCTGCACATGATTATTTTCTGGATCTGTGTTGCCATCGGTATTGTTGTGTTTGGTGTCATGATTTACTCCATGTTCAGACACCGCAAATCCAGAGGTGTGAAAGCTGCACAGTTTCACGAAAGCACAACTATGGAGTTCATCTGGACTCTGATTCCGATCATCATCCTGGTCAGCATGGCAATTCCGGCTACTAAAGTATTGCTGGCAATGGAAGATACATCAGATGCTGACATGACGGTGAAAGTCACTGGCATTCAATGGAAATGGAAATATGACTATGTCGATACCGAAGCTGAAGGCCTGTCTATTGTCAGTTCACTACACCCGGATCACAATGATGCCCGTCAGCTTAATGCCAATACTGACCTGACTGTATTCGGAGATACCTATCTGCTGGATGTCGACAACCCATTGGTCGTGCCCACTGGTAAAAAGATTCGCTTCCTGCTCACTGCTGCTGATGTCATTCATTCCTGGTGGGTACCCGAACTGGGTTGGAAAAAAGATGCAATCCCGGGGTTTATTAACGAATCCTGGACTGTCATTGATCAACCTGGAACATACCGCGGCAAGTGTGCCGAACTATGCGGGAAAGACCATGCATTCATGCCAGTCGTCGTGGTTGCAAAAGAACCCGCAGACTATGCAGTGTGGGTGGCAGAACAGAAACAAGCTGCGGCTGACATCGCGAACTCAGCAGACCGAGTCTGGACTAAAGATGAACTGATGGCAAAAGGCGAAGCCGTATACAAAACAAACTGCGCTGCCTGTCATCAGCCAAACGGCCAGGGCCTGCCACCAGTTTTCCCGGCATTAGCAGGCAGCGCTATGGCAATCGCGGAAGATCCTGCTGCACATATTGACATTGTGCTCAACGGCAAGACAGGCAGCGCCATGGCAGCCTATCGCGACATCCTGAATGATGTTGATATAGCAGCTGTTGTTACCTATGAGCGCAACGCCTGGGGCAACCAGGCCAGCATCGTACAGCCCGCCGATATCAAAGCTAAACGCTAATCATCTACGGAGATAACATGAGTACAGCCACAGCTGATCATCACGGCCCGGCCAAGGGCATCATGCGCTGGATCACCACAACCAATCACAAAGATATTGGTGCTTTATACTTATTATTTGCACTGACGATGTTCCTGATTGGCGGCGCCATGGCAATGGTGATTCGGGCAGAACTGTTTCAACCGGGTTTGCAGCTCGTTGATCCACAGTTTTTTAACTCCATGACCACGGTGCATGCCCTGCTGATGATCTTCGGTGCAGTCATGCCGGCATTTACCGGGTTAGCAAACTGGCTGATTCCGGTACAGATCGGCGCACCTGACATGGCACTACCACGCCTGAATAACTTCTCATTCTGGCTGCTGCCGTTCGCTTTCACCATGCTGCTATCCACCTTCTTTATGAGTGGCGGCGGACCAGCCAGTGGCTGGACCATGTATCCACCGCTCTCATTGCAGATGGATGCTGGCTTTCCCTTCATGATCTTCGCAATCCATCTGGCTGGTATCTCCTCTATCATGGGTTCAATCAATGTGATTGTGACCATTCTGAACATGCGCGCACCTGGCATGACCCTGATGAAAATGCCGCTGTTCGTGTGGACCTGGCTGATTACCGCTTATCTCCTGATTGCCACCATGCCAGTATTGGCAGGTGCGATTACCATGTTACTGACTGATAAATTTGCCGGTACCAGCTTCTTTTCTGCTGCTGGCGGTGGAGATCCGGTCATGTATCAACACATTTTCTGGTTCTTCGGACACCCGGAAGTGTACATTCTGATTCTGCCTGCATTCGGCATCATCTCAGCCATCCTGCCAACCTTTGCGCGCAAACCACTGTTTGGCTACAGCTCCATGGTTTATGCGACCGCCTCCATTGCCTTCCTGTCGTTTATCGTCTGGGCACATCACATGTTCACTGTCGGCATGCCAATTGTCGGCGAGCTGTTCTTCATGTATGCCACTATGATGATCGCCGTGCCAACCGGTGTGAAAGTGTTTAACTGGGTTTCCACTATGTGGCGCGGTGCCATGACGTTTGAAACACCCATGTTATTCGCTATTGGCTTCATCATCATGTTCACCATCGGTGGGTTTTCGGGCCTGATGCTGTCAATTGCACCAGCAGACTTCCAGTACCATGACACCTACTTCGTCGTCGCGCACTTCCATTACGTCCTGGTGACAGGCGCCATCTATTCTATTATGGCAGCGGTGTACTACTGGCTACCGAAATGGACCGGACATATGTACGACGAACGGTTGGGGAAACTCCACTTCTGGATTTCAACCATCTCAGTCAATGTCTTGTTCTTCCCACAACACTTCCTGGGACTGGCCGGTATGCCCCGACGGATACCAGACTACTCGGTACAATTCGCTGACTGGAACCTGATTTCATCATTAGGTGGATTTGTATTCGGCCTGTCCCAGCTGATGTTCGTCTGGATCATCTTCAAAACAATACGCGGCGGTGAAAAAGCTACCGATCAGGTCTGGGAAGGTGCAGAGGGATTAGAATGGACTCTGTCTTCACCACCTCCTTATCATAGCTTCAGCCAGCCTCCAGTCATCAAATAAGCCTCTCAATACATTCTTCCTCGTAACCGGATGGGTAACGAGGAAGAATGCGTTTTTATGCAGCATTCCGCATGATCAACCACAAAACTACCTTTTTCAAAATCGCACTGATCTCAGTGGCGATGTTCGGCTTTGGCTACCTGCTGGTTCCTCTGTATGATGTATTTTGTGAAATAACTGGCCTGAACGGCAAAACCGGGCAAATTAACGCAACTCAGGCAAACAGCACCTATCAGCCGGATCTGACGCGCACCATTACGGTACAGTTTATTGCAAATCATAATGCGGCAATGCCATGGAAATTTGCCCCGGCAGTCACCACTTTAGAAGTGCATCCAGGCAAACTGTATACTACTCATTACACAGCACATAACCGTACTGAACGCGACATGACCGCGCAAGCGGTACCCAGTGTCGCACCCACCGCAGCCAGCCGGCATTTTGACAAAACCGAATGTTTCTGCTTTACCCAACAACATCTCAAAGCGGGTACCAGCAAAGATATGCCATTACAATTTGTGATTGACCCGAAAATCTCCGATAAAATACAGACCGTCACTCTGGCCTACAGCCTGTTTGATGTCACTCAGCCAGAACTGCTTCAAAGCACCGCCAGAGAGGAATCATTATGAGCCACGCAGCTGATGCGTATTACGTACCACATAGCAGCTATTTGCCGATTGTTGCCAGCGTTGCGCTAACAGTCAGCGTTGTTGGCGCAGCCTATTGGTTCAATGAGGCAACTATTGGCCCCGTGACATTTTACATTGGTCTGGCGATGGTGCTCGCTATGCTGTTTGGCTGGTTCAACACCGTCGTCAAAGAAAACTTATGTGGCCTGTATAATGAACAGGTGGATCGCTCTTTCCGTCAAGGTATGATGTGGTTCATTTTTTCCGAAGTGATGTTCTTTGCTGCATTTTTCGGAGCCCTGTTCTATGCCCGTGTATTGTCCATACCCTGGTTACTCGGTGATGATACTGGCTTAGTCACAAATCTGTTTTTATGGCAGGACTATAACGAATACTGGCCCACCAACGGTCCGGCAAATACTGGTGGCGACTTCCAGACTATCAGTGCCTGGGGCATCCCGGCCCTGAATACGGCCCTGTTACTGGCTTCTGGCGTCACGCTGACACTATCGCATCATGCCCTGAAGGCAGCAGATAACAAGGGCACTGTCTGGTGGTTAGTCGCCACTGTGGCACTAGGCTGCATCTTCCTTGGATTCCAGGGATATGAATATATCCATGCTTACCAGGACTTAAACCTGACACTGGAGTCCGGCATTTATGGCTCCACATTCTTTATGTTGACCGGCTTTCATGGCTTTCACGTCGCACTTGGCACTGCAATGCTGATTGTGATTATGATCCGATCCGCCCGCAAACACTTTACACCAGACAACCATTTTGCATTTGAAGGCGTTGCCTGGTACTGGCATTTTGTGGACGTCGTCTGGCTAGGCTTGTTTATTTTTGTCTATGTGGTATAAAAGACACTCCTTTGAAAACAGATTATTCTGACCGTGAGTCCGTTGCGTTTTTGTGCTGATGGCTTGGGTTGACTGATTCCGCGTTTACACGCGGATATGTGGAATCAGCGGGTTTGTGCGTTTAGCCCGCTTGATACCTAAAGTACGTTAGCGCACATTATTGAGACATTTTTCATGAATATTTATGTAGGCAACCTGCCTTACAGCACCACTGAAGACGACTTACGTAACCTGTTTTCTGAACATGGCGAAGTACAAAGCGCCAATGTTATTTCTGATCGCGAGACGGGTCGCTCTAAGGGATTTGGTTTCGTCATTATGGATGATGCTGGCGAAGCCCAGAACGCAATCAAAGCATTCGATGGCCATGACATGGGTGGTCGCGCCATGCGCGTAAACGAAGCGCGTCCGCGCGAAGATCGCAGCAGAAGAAGCTACTAAAAAATTACATCGCCCTGAGCATCAGCTCAGGGTTTTTCATTCAATCATTTAGTGTCAGGTCTTATATTAAGAATTACTGACTAAAAGATGGCATGAAACATGCCTTATTATTTGGGACAACTTTTTTATTCTTTTCTCTGTGAATGAGACTCCACCTATGCCGACTTCCCATTTAATAGCGCAACTGCGCACTACCCTGACACAGAAAATGATACTGCTCAGTTGCCTGCTATTACCCGGCACAGCCCTGGCTGAAGGCACGTTAGCAGCAGCTGATACTGCCTGGATTCTGACTGCAACTGCACTCGTACTGTTTATGACATTACCCGGGCTGGCTTTGTTTTATGGCGGGCTGGTACGCAGCAAAAACGTATTATCTGTGCTGATGCAATGTTTTGCGATTGCCGGCATCGTTTCCATTCTCTGGCTGGTTGTTGGCTACAGCCTGGCATTCAGTACCGGTAATGCCTGGGTCGGCGATTTCAGCAAAATGATGATGGCCGGTATTAGTCGCGACACTCTGTCAGGCGGCATTCCGGAATCTTTGTTTATGCTATTCCAGATGACCTTTGCGATCATCACACCTGCTCTGATTATCGGTGGCTTCGCTGAGCGCATGAAATTCTCATCCATGCTCTTATTCAGTGCACTCTGGCTGATTTTTGTATACGCACCGATCACTCACTGGGTCTGGGGTGGCGGCTGGCTCAGCGCCATGGGACTGTATGACTTTGCCGGTGGCACCGTCGTACACATCACGGCTGGTGTTGCTGCATTAGTCGCCGCTATTGTATTGGGCCCACGACGCGGCTTTCCGAATACAGCGATGCCACCGCACAACATGACCATGACAGTCACCGGAGCTGGCATGCTCTGGGTCGGCTGGTTCGGCTTTAATGGTGGCAGCGCGCTTGCCGCTAATGGAGATGCCGGCATGGCAATGCTGGTAACACATATCTCAGCTGCAACCGGTGCCATGGTCTGGATGACGATGGAATGGATCCGCTTCGGCAAACCCAGTGCGCTCGGCGCTGTCACCGGGATGGTCGCCGGACTCGGTACTATTACTCCGGCATCTGGCTTTGTTGGCCCCGGTGGCGCTTTAATCATCGGTCTCGCGGCTGGTTTCGTCTGCTTCAATGCCACCTTATACATCAAAAAAGTGCTGAAGATAGACGACTCACTCGATGTCTTTCCGGTACACGGTGTCGGCGGCATATTGGGCACCCTGCTGGCTGGTGTGTTCTCAGCCACCACTCTGGGTGTCTTCAGTGGCTACGGCTTTGCTGACGGCATCACCAGCATGGGCGGACAACTCTGGGTACAATTAGTCGGCGTCCTGGCGACTATCGCGTTTACTGCTGTCGTCACCTGGATCATTCTGAAACTGGTTGACGCATTGTTCGGCCTGCGCGTCAGCGAAGAAGAAGAATTTCAGGGCCTGGATATCGTGCTACACGACGAACGGGGTTACGATAACCTGCATTAAGCAATAGAACCCATTCCCATGCGCCATGCATGGGAATGGGGCAAACCAGATCCTACGCTCACCATTAAATGAGTACCGACCCTTAATATTGCTGCCATTATGCAGTAGAATGCATCACTAACCCTGCATATAAACTTTAAGAGAATCTTTTATGATACCAACGAACCCAATCACACTGGCCGGGCTGATCACCATAGCCGGGCTACTAACTCCCATCGTACACGCCAGCCAAAGCTGTGCAGACCCGCGTACGGGCGCACAGCCGTGCGCCCCTACACCCACCGCACAAGCCAGTCAGAGCTGTGCAGATCCGGCAGATACCTACTCTCGCTATGACAGTCGTGTCAAAGCACATGATGTAAAGCCCGCCCGCTCAGAATATTATGTCATGTCATACAGCTGGGCACCGGATCATTGCAAAAAACGCGCCCGCGCCGCCAGCAAGCAACCTGGTGGTAAAGATTATCTGCAATGTGGCAGTGGCCGGAAGTTCGGCTACATTCTGCATGGCTTGTGGCCACAAGGAACGCTGCGCAATCCGAAAAATTACCCGCGCGCCTGCCGTGGCAATCAACCAAAAATTCCACGGAAAGACCTGGCACCTTTCTTGTGCATGACACCCAGCGCCTGGTTATTACAGCACGAATATGAATTCCATGGTACCTGCATGCCAGATGCGGCACTCGCCAGTCCGGTCGGTTATTTCAAGCAGGCACAGGCATTGCATACCCAACTGAACCTGCCAGACCGCAAACTGGCGGACAACCGCGCCTCCGTGAACTGGTTCATCAAAAACAATCCTGCTCTGAAGCGCAACATGTTTTATTACAGTGGCGGCGAATGGCGCTTCTGTTACAACGCCGACTTCAAACCCATGCGCTGCCCACGTGCTGGCTCAGCAAAACACAAAACGCGCTATACACCCCATCGAGCAGCAAAATCCTGCCGCATCAAGGGTAATATTTTTACCCGCACCGGGGACAAACTGTACTATGTGCCGGGCCATCGTATCTACCACAAAGTCCGGATCACCCCGGAAACAGGTGAACGTTGCTTTAAAACCGAAGCAGAAGCGATTGCCGCAGGCTGGCGCAAAGCTTCCTGATCACAAAGTCTCCGCTGCTGCCAGCGGCAGCGGGGACTCAGAGCTCTGTTTTGCAACACCACAAATCCTGTGCTATAACTGCCCGAAACGACTTTTCCTCTGGCATTATCTGTGCTCTACCTATTTATCTCAGAGGAAAAGCACATTAGTATCGAATGTTATCCACGATGGGATATCCAGGCAGTCATCATCATGGCAGGAGGTATGCTATCCTCCGCTACCCATGCTACATGGGGTAAAGATTTTACCGAACCTTGCGGAAATCAACTACAAGCGACCATTATCCGGCATGGACAGACTCATCTGACAGATCGTGTGAGTCATACCGTTGCCTGCCAGACAGATGATCGCGACGAAAAGGCATTCCGGGCGTTTATATATAACAATGGCTTTACTGAGTCATGAAAATATTTTATGGAAAATCTGGTTAATGGAGCTCATCAATAAACAGTTTATATACCTGTCTGCTGAACAAAGCATGCAAAAGTTCAATGATCTCTATGACTCCCTGAACCAATCGTCACATATCGGTTTTTTTAGTAGTTGTTATATATGCCAAATTAATGGTATTCAATATGCTTTTGTTAACAAAGCAAAAGATTTTATGACAGCTTACTGGGCACTCGAAGATAAAAATTGTTTTGTTTCTAAGGCTTGTATTTTACGTGGCCTTTTAGAACTTTATGCTGTATCAGCAAGAATATTTGAGATATATGAAAAACATAATATCTCTTCATTCGATGAGACCATAGCAAAAATGAAGAATTTTTGTAACTATTCAGCGGTTCTGGACATTGTGTCACGAGATGAGGTATTTTTTG
>CAWUID010000042.1:0-15754 GCA_963922315.1 uncultured Gammaproteobacteria bacterium | reverse complement strand
GACAAAAAATACCTCATCTCGTGACACAATGTCCAGAACCGCTGAATAGTTACAATTTGTTAATGATTGTATTTTTATTCATGATTTTCTGACAAATTTTGTGTGAATGCGAGTGTAACAGCCAGGTATTTTCGTACCGAGGGAGGAGTAAGAGTTCGTTTATACAGCTTTGGACTCCGGTTACCTGAGACGGTCCGGATAGCTAACCACACTCACAAAACAGTTCGGCCAATTGTTCAAATGCCACCTGCTGGGATGAGGAGTGCCTCCAGACTAAACCAATCTGGCGCGATGCTGGCGATTGCAGGGGAATCAGCCGGACTTTCTGGTTAAAGGTCGCAACAGTTTCAGCCGCCATCCGAGGCATCAGGGTGACACCGATACCGGATGCCACCATCTGAGTCAGGGTTAGCAGACTTGTTGCTTCAAACTGAACCCGCATGAGTGAGCTGGATAACCGGCATGCATCCAGTGCATGGGTGCGCAGACAATGCCCTTCTTCCAGCAATAGCAAGGTCTGATCACGCAGATCATCATCTGTGACGCACTGGTGATCTGCCAGCGGATGTTGATCAGAACAGGCAAACAGGAATTGATCTTCGAACAATTCACGCACCACAAGGTGTTCAGTCTTGTATGGCAGTGCCATCAATGCAATATCAATCTCACCTTTGCGCAAGCGATTCAGCAATACTTCCGTCTGTTCTTCACGCAAATACAGTTGCAATTGTGGATAACGTTGTTCGAGCACAGGATATATCTTCGGCAACAGGTAGGGGCTGATGGTCGGAATCGCTCCCAGTGACAGCCTGCCAGTCATCGGCGCATGTTGAGTGGCAGCGAATGTCATCAGGGCTTCTGCATCCTGCAACAGCGCCTGCGCCCGCTCAGCAATCGCTTGCCCGGCGGGTGTCAGCAGCACGGTGCGCCTGGTGCGCTCCGCAACCGAAACGCCCAATATCGTTTCCAGATCGCGTATACCGGCACTCAGGGTGGATGGCGTCACACAACAATGTTCAGCAGCCTGGCCAAAGTGCTGAGATTCCGCCAGAGCGGCCAGATATTCGAGTTGTTTCAGGCTGGGCAGCAGCTTCATATCGTCTGTTTTACTATTCGTAAAAACCGCATACTGATTCTGTTTTTCATCGTTTCACAAGACATGTTGTACTACACATAATAGCGACACGTATCTTAATTCAACCCGCACCAGAGGAAACACCAATGAAGCCTGTCAAACAAAGCCAGTGTCCTGTCATGCACGGGGGAGCTACTCACAATCAGTCGAATCCGGCGTGGTGGCCCAGGTCACTCAATTTGGACATTCTGCATCAGCATGACAATAAAACAAATCCGCTGGATGCCGACTTTAATTACCGGGAAGCCGTCCGGACACTGGATTTCGATGCGCTGAAGAAAGACCTGCATGCCTTGATGACGGACAGTCAGGCATGGTGGCCAGCAGACTGGGGGCATTATGGCGGGCTGATGATTCGCATGACCTGGCACGCTGCCGGGACTTATCGTATTGCTGATGGTCGGGGTGGCGCAGGCACCGGCAATCAGCGTTTTGCGCCGCTCAATTCGTGGCCTGACAATGTCAATCTGGACAAGGCACGCCGCTTGCTCTGGCCAATCAAAAAGAGATATGGCAACCAGCTCAGTTGGGCGGATCTGATCGCTTATGCCGGTACTATTGCCTATGAATCCATGGGATTAAAGACCTTTGGCTTTGGTTTCGGACGTGAAGATATCTGGCATCCGGAAAAAGATATTTATTGGGGATCAGAACAGGAATGGTTGGCACCGAGTGGCGGCGAGGGCAGTCGTTATTCCGGCGAACGGGAGCTGGAAAATCCGCTGGCTGCGGTCATGATGGGGCTGATCTATGTCAATCCGGAAGGCGTGGATGGACAACCTGATCCGTTAAAAACCGCCAGGGATATGCGCGAAACCTTTGCCCGCATGGCGATGAATGATGAAGAAACGGTTGCTCTGACCGCTGGTGGTCACACGGTGGGCAAGGCACACGGTAATGGCGACACGGCCCGGCTCGGCCCGAAACCGGAAGAAGCTGAGATGGCAGATCAGGGTCTCGGCTGGTGCACCAGAGGTCAGCCCGACAGGCCGCATAGTGTGGTATCCAGTGGCATTGAAGGCGCCTGGACCAGCGATCCGACCCGGTGGGATAACGGCTATTTTGACATGCTGTTACACCACGATTGGGCATTGCAGAAATCACCAGCCGGGGCATGGCAGTGGGAGCCAACCGATATCCGGGAAGCGGACATGCCGGCCGATGCAGCAGATCCGTCCATCCGTCGCCGACCTATCATGACAGATGCCGACATGGCGCTCCGTTGTGACCCGGCATATCGCGAGATTGCCGAACGCTTCCACCAGGATCCGGAATACTTTGCTGCTACCTTCGCCCGGGCCTGGTTCAAGCTGACCCATCGCGATATGGGCCCCAGAGCGCGTTACATCGGACCGGATGTCCCTAAGGCAGATCTGATCTGGCAGGATCCGGTGCCTGCCGGTAACACAGATTATGCGATCCGGGATGTTAAAGAGCGCATTGCGGCGAGTGGACTGACGATCAGCGAGATGGTTTGTACTGCCTGGGACAGTGCCAGAACTTTCCGGGGCTCAGACAAACGTGGCGGTGCGAATGGTGCCCGCATCCGCCTGGCGCCGCAAAAGGACTGGGCAGGCAACGAGCCAGCCCGGCTAGCCAGAGTATTGCCTGTGCTGGAAGGCATTGCTGCCGCAACCGGGGCCAGCGTAGCGGATGTGATCGTCCTGGCCGGGAATGTCGGTATCGAACAGGCAGCACGCGCTGCTGGTGTGGACATTGAAGTTCCGTTCATACCGGGACGCGGGGATGCGACCGAGGCGATGACCGATGCTGATTCGTTCGCGGTGCTGGAGCCGGTGCATGACGGCTACCGCAACTGGCTGCAGGCAGACTATGCGGTCAATGCCGAAGAGCTGTTGCTGGATCGCAGTCAACTACTGGGACTGACTGCACCTGAAATGACGGTGCTGATCGGCGGCATGCGCGTGCTCGGCACCAATCATGGTCAGCACCAGCACGGTGTGTTCACCGACCGGGAGGGTGTGCTGAGCAACGACTTTTTCGTCAATCTGACCGACATGCGCTACACCTGGGAGCCAGTCGGCGACAACCTGTATCACCTGCGCGACCGCGCTACGCATGAAGTCAGGTGGACTGCGACACGTGCCGACCTGGTGTTCGGATCTAACGCAATCCTGCGTGCGTATGCCGAAGTGTATGCGCAGGATGACAATCAGGCAAAGTTCGTGCAGGACTTTGTCGCAGCCTGGGCGAAGGTGATGCACGCTGACCGGTTTGACCTCACCTGAACCACAAACCCCGCACCGCCTGGCATGGCGATGCGGGGTTTGCGTAGCTTCAGATTGGTGTTGTGCGGGCAGTGGGTTAGACTCATTGCTTATAAAATATCAAGCAATAAATCTATAAAAAAACGCTCTACCTGGTTCTGCAGAAACACAGGTTTGACCCACTACCAGCACTGCTAATCTTGCTATTCTTCTGTAACAACGGAAGTAAAATCAGACCATTGTTCAATTTTGAAGGAACGAATATCCCGTATACAATGCCGAAACCAAGACATTTTTTTCAGCGCCATAATGGCTCGAAAGAGGTTTGCCATATCCTCATTCTTTGTCACATAGACACTTCCCTGAATACGATTAAAACCATATCCCCTGAGCGTATTAGCAATATCAGTATATGCCTGTGAAACCCCTTTCGGATGGTGTTTCGCTGTTTCAACGACGACAAGATCAAAAGCAAGAGCAAACATCAGGCTTGAGGATCCGTTAAACATGTCTGGACGGCATATACCAGTGTCTCTCCTGTTTCAACAACTCGTATCATAACGGTGGAGCTATTGATCGCTTCAATCACTTCATACGCAACACCATCCTGACCAAATGTTTTAAATTCTCCCACAAATGAGGCGGGTGTTTGCAGTATTTTATTCATAGGTTTCCTGAGTAGTGGACTACATTTGTTGTTGATACGCATGTCAAGCAATAAATTTACCGGTAGCATGATGGGAAACGCTCCGGATGCTCGCTGCATACCATCTATCACACATCCGTTTGACACTCCGCAGAATACGAGGGGTGGGCCGCCCCAGCACCCAGCAGGCGACGGTATAAAACCAGCAGGCATTAACCACCGTGATCAATACCAGCATCCCAAGATACCGCCAGCAATAATTATCCGCGCTGGTAACCGCAGAATGATCTAAGCCAAGATGTACTAAACAGTAGCCAAGTTCCGCCTCAGCCCAGATAAGCGCAACCGACCCGACCAGAATCAGCCAGAAACGACATCTGAACAACATGGCTCACTTCCCTGTTCTGGAACACTGACTCTAACGCACCTGGCGAATGGGATAGACCAGGTCCATCCGAATCCAGCCAGTATATCCTTTGTCTGCTTTGATATAACGGAAAAACCCCCAGTTCTTTTGTTCCGCAATCCATTGCACCGGTGTACCGGCCGCTAACGTATCCGACACACTGTCTGCCGTCTGCGCAATCGGATCATATCTCCACGGCAGCTCACGCACATTCGCAGCACTGACTATCACAAAATGGGTTGCATTCGGTAATTTGCGTGATAATCGGGTATAACGATATTGACGCGAACAACTGTTTGCAGTTGGAGATAAACTCCGCGCACGAGAGAATGCTTGGTTGAATGCTTCATTGATGGTATTAATCTGACGCCAGCATTGACTGGAGGGTGGCTGTTTAAGGGTTAGACGACCGATTCTTTCGCTGATGGTATCCGCTGTTTCCGGTCGCTGTACAAATTTCAACCAGTTATGGTCACATGCCTGCACAGTCGCCACATCCTGATACAGCCGCTGGATGGAACGCTCCATTTTCGCTGTAATACCAATTTCCCGACAATCTGATAAGCTGATAGCATTTGCTTGTGTCGTCATTGCTGACACAGACAATAATATCAACCACCGAATACACACATCATGCATCATGACTCTCCTTTCCAATATAACAAAACCTTTGCCATCAAGGTTAGCACTTAGTTCTAAAGAAGGCAGGTATCAACCATTATCTTCTCCTAACAAGGGTTCCACTGCAGGAAACACCTGAAATTCATCTTCTATTCCCGGATTCTTATCTACAGGAATTTCCCATATATAGTATTTTGACCCACCTGAAGAGCAACTATAATAATAATATACTTTGCCTTCATCATTAGAAAACTTAAAAAACAAGACATTCTTTTTATTATTACTTGGGACTGGCGCTTGTTTCGAATACAAACGAATCTGATGGTCTTCTTTTAGTTTTTCTCCATCGATATAAAAGTTTGTTTTCACACTTAAGCTACCTTGCTTCAACATCCATTGACTTACCATCGGCGCCTGAGTATGATTCGGATATTGTTGTGCAAACATTTTTTTTATCAGAGATTCAAGAATGGAAGTCGCCATAGTACTGTCATTAAATATATACCCGGCACAGCTTTTGTGATCAGCAGCCAACTCACTTGCTGATGGTTTTTCACGATAACCTACATCGTGCAACAAAGGTTCATGGACTTTCGGAATTATTATTTTAATATCACACAGATGCAAGTTGCTTGCATCTGATTCATATACTTTTTCAGGGCTGTCACACCGGCGACTCGCTGCCTTGAAAGTCTGCACCTGAATCAACTGAAGCGGTGCAACACTATCATATTCCGGCACCTTCAATGCCTTATAATACCTGATGACCCCACCTTCCTGCTTCAGCTCTTCTAAATAATATTGCTTATCCGTTGCCGGCAGCCAAGCTCGTAATGCCAGCCTGTAAGCCTGCAAATGTAAGGTATCAAATAGCTGATTATCGACTGCCTTCTGAATAAACTGCAACGAACGAAAATTATGATAATAAGACAGTATATTCCTGGTTCCATGTTTTTTTATATTATGGGTATCAATACCCCATAAAGCGCAATACAAGTTTTCTCTGTATTGAGTAACATCCTTAGTCAGGCCACTTAAATAACTTTTTATCTGATTATTGATCTCCGGCAGTCTTTGGGTAATATCAGTTGTAATCGCGGTTTCATTTACTGACGCAAACTGGTGCTGCCTGAGCGAGGCTTGGGTCACTGGTGTTTCGCGACAAACCTGCTGCCAGGCCTGCTCAATAGCAAATAGCGCATAGCTGATCTGTGGTGAGATCAATAAAATAAAAACAGACAATAGTCTAATATAACACAGCATAATGATTGACCTGAAGTATATATATTCATTCGGAAGAATGCATCATGTTGCTAATCCCGAATGGCTTGGAACATTTCATCAAAAATAGCCAGATCTTGTTTTAAGTCTTGCAAAACGTTTTGCTCTTCTTCCAATACCTCGCGGATTAAAATATTTGCCCGCACGACTGCCTCAGCAATATTTACCTTCGCAGCTAATTTTTCATTGCCACGAGTCACTTCTTCAGCATACCACATCAATTGCTGGGCATGTGCGATATAGCCTGACAATCGTTGCAAGCAGACTTCATATTTCTCCATCGCGCTGGGATCAACAGTTTGTTTGCGATATTTAACTGCCTGAATCACCTGATCTATTTCAGCACAGGCAACTTGTTTAACTCTCCGGTAATTTTGTAGTAATTGATTAATTAGTTGGTGATTCTTAAGTAATCTGGCGCTGGATTTCTGCCATAGCTGGGCCAGTTCATCTCGTTCAATAAGCTCCTGATCTATCTTTTTAAGCTCCTGCTCTATTATCTGGAGACGCTGTTCAATAGATTCAGTTGTCATATCAGGAAGTTCAGGTGGTGACGGAGCACCTGGTTCTATTGCATACGCACTATGCAGGGTTAAATACAGCAAAAAGAAGAATACTTTCATATTGATCACTACCGAGGTGTTACTGGCAATAGTCACGCAAAAAATCGCGGGCATTTTGTCTCGTTTGCCGGGTATCCAGCACGTCTGCATACAGGCGGTTACATTCGAGTCTTTCAGAGTCTGACATAGGTTCCTGGCAGGCTTCTTCCCCAGGTTGGGGCATGCGATATGTCTGAATAAACTCAGCAATCTGCGCTTCAGCTTCGGCATCACTTTCAGGCAATAAGATCGTTCTTATCTGCCCACAATCTTCCTGATTGATTGCCTGCCGTAGTTGGCGATTCTTCTGCACAATCATCGCATGATTCTGCCTGATCTGCGCTGCTGCTGTTTGGACTCTGTTCAGGATGGCTTCATGTCTTGCCGCTGTATCGGCCTGCTGTTGGTCCTGTGCAAGCCGATCCGCCAGGCTTGCATAAGATGCAGGTATGGCGAGTATCAGACCCACTAACATAAACAACCACCTGGCACAGCAAGCGGTCTGTTCTTTACTATCAGACATATCGTTTATTCTCGGATCGCCTTAAGATAGGGTTCGATTTTATCCACAGCATGTTCAATGTCAGATTTCATCATAGGATATTTTCTGATCAGCTTACGTTTGTTTTCATGGAGTTTTGCTAACTCTCCTGACTTATGATGCAGATCAGCAAGAAGGATCGCCCGGATTAAATCATTCTGCTGTGTTGCATAATCCTGGTCTCCCTTGATATAGGATAAGTAATCATACAAATATTGATTCAGCCTAGCCAGGTTCAGTGCATTTTTTATCGACTGTATCGCCTGCTTTTTTTCACCCAGATTAAATTCAATCTGGCTACGTAATTGCCATAGACGCGCCTGATCAAATCGATTCGGATAACGTCTTATCTTACTCAGATCAGAGTACTTATTCAGTTCAGTCAGGACTTGCTTATGATTTTCTGCGGCCAACGTTCGGTCTTCAGTGTATCTTTTAAGATGACCATAATAGGCCTCAATTAACTCAATTCTGATCGGGGAATTATGTTTTGTATACGCTGCAGCAATTTCTGCGAATGAACTGCATGCCTGTTGCATCTTTGCTTCGATTTCTTGCATTGGAGTATGCTGGCTCCACTTTATATTATATAGTTCATCATTCCGGTTATTGATATTCTGTTGCACTGTACTGTCTGGTATATCCTTTCTGGGTAAGGATTCCCGGCGCCGATCAAACTCAGCGATACTCGCCGCCAGCATGTCATACATAAACTGATTCATGTCATTTGTTTTACGCACAAATTGGCTGCTCAGCTCAGCAGATTTTGCATTCAACTCACGACTTAAACGCTCATCAACCATTTCCTCCACCTTAGACAGGGATTCAACTCCCCAGACAGCCAGAATCAGACCGGTGACGGTCAGGGTAATCGTCAATACCGTTAAAAACAGGGTGACAAATTCTATGTTTTTGTTGCCATCCTGTGCTGGCTGTGCTGTTTGATCAGATGCTGACATGATGCAGACTCATGTGTATTACCAGTCGGAAAAATACGGGTTGTGATGCAGCTTCGGATTCAGTGCGATCAGTTCATTGCGTATCACCTGAGCACCTGAATCTAAAGGAATCGTAATCTGAGCGCATGCGGCTGCCAGACATGCCTGGAACAGAATACGTGTCAGTTGTTCCGCCAGCTGTCCATGAAAGTGCAAAATACAGTCTTGCGCACCAGCAGGTAACCAGGTGTAGGCAACTGCCGGGCATGGCCCCCAGATAAACGAATATTCCGGCGGTAACGGTTGGTTGTGCAGCCAGTGCTGACGGTTCGCCAATTGGTATTCGATCTTGATCTGCTCAAAATTATCCAGTTGTGCCGGAAACTGAAGCCTATAGGTTGTTTCTGCCGGTCGCAACACCAGGACAAAGATCAGCATCAACAACAGGTCCATCAAGACCACCAGTGATGGCGAGCGGTGTCTCAGCATCTGTCTGGCTGGTAGTCAGTTCGGATGCCAGTCATCAGCACATAGTTGGTGACATAGATCAGGCTACCCATAATGGTGGTATCCAGCGCCGTGGCAAAGTTGCGTAAGAAT
The DNA here is from genome assembly GCA_963922315.1 of uncultured Gammaproteobacteria bacterium. Classification (GTDB taxonomy): domain Bacteria; phylum Pseudomonadota; class Gammaproteobacteria; order Chromatiales; family Chromatiaceae; genus JAHDBG01. Next base: position 6,756 of record CAWUID010000042.1, on the reverse strand, counting down.
TGCGCTTCAAAATCGACCATCTGCCCGGCATCTGTCTGGGTCACTACCCAGCCGAGAGGAATCAGGGTACCGATCAGTCCCACCAGAGGTGGTGCATTCACCGCCCAGTCAGCCAGGATCGCTTGCTTCTGCCGGATGATCCGATCCAGACAACCGATGCCACTCGGCCAGCGGGTGTTGATGATCAGTGCGGTTTGCGTGAATAAGAACAGGTACATCAGTGCGAAGATCCAGCGCAACCGGTTATCTGTTGTGCTGGTGGTCTGGTTCAATTCTGGTGTCTGCTCCTCAGCAGGTGATGGTGCAGATTCAGATTTGGTCTCTGATTTCGGATAAGTAGGCGATGTTAGTGCATCGTCTATTTGTCCATTCAGCAGCATCGCTGCCTGCTGCTGTATATGGGCCAGCTCCTGTGTGGCATGATCCTGGCTGACCCAGTCCGGCAGTTGTGTCGCAGGTGGCGGACGAGGCGCTGCCTGCCTGACGGGAGCAGCACTATCCGTTGGATGTGCAGACGGCGGCACCAGCCAGAGACCGGTTATCCGGCTCAGGCTACCGGAAAACTGGGCGATGCCAGCATACAGTACGCCCGATACGACCAATGCCAGCACACACTGCAACACCCAACGGATCAATTGCGACATAGCCCGGCTTCTCAGAAGGTATGCGCACCGTGTGAACCGAGGCTCATCACATATTGCAGCATCAACATGTCATGCTTTTCATCATGGCCATTGTCCAGCTTGCTGTATTGCAACCGGATGCGGCTGAAATGGCTCGGCGCATAATCCAGCATCAGGCTGGTGCGATTCGGATTACCTTCGGCACCTAACCCGGATTCTTCCAGAAATTCATCCAGATCAATCCCGTTATTGCTGAAGTTAGCAATCATGTTCTCAGCACTTAGCCGGTCATAACGCACGCCGAGCCGCCAGCCAGGCTGGAACTGATACACCGCCTGTGCATAAAATCCGGCTTGTTTACCGTCATAGTCAGCTTCTGCACTGTTACTACCTTCGGCAAACTCAGCCGCAGCCTGCTCATTACGCACAAAATATTCTGCCTGCAGCTTCAGGTTCGTATGGCGTGCATTTCCGTTCGGCGCCCACTTATAGACAAAGTCCAGACCAGCGACGTCGACTTCACCCTTCAGCAGTTCGTTATCTGCGGCTGCCGTCTCAGCGCCATGCGCATGCGCACCCGCCTCGCGCTTGTCAAATTTCGCCCGGTAGTAACTGGCGCCCAACTGCCAGCTGGAGCTGGCATCCCAGTCGCCACCCGTCTTCACAAACACACCCAGTCCCTTGTCATTACTGTCGTTTTCGCCACTGGGATAGGCTGAACCAGAAGTGATTTCTGCGCCAAGACTCAGATATTGTTCCGTCGGCGCAACCCAGCGCACCTGGGCTCCGGTATCTGCCAGATGGCCGCCGAACAAGGCATCATAGACGAGTGGACGATCTGCAAAATCATGCGCATGCGCATGGATCGCATTCAGATAGCCGATGCCGGAAAAGAAACGCCCACCCTTGATGGTCACACCATGGCCCAGCCCCAGGGTTTCGATAAACGCTTCTTCCAGTTCCAGCCCTGTCTCGCCAGCATGCTGCACGATAGCCGCATGCAGTGCACCATAAAAGGTGTCATCTATATTCGCGGTCATGGCCAGTTCATTGTGACCGGTCGTGAAGCCCTGCTCCGGAAATCCGGATTCGCCGCCCAATTGAAAACCGGGTAGTGACAGCTCTCCAGCATCCCGATCAACATAACGTCCGTCTAAAATCAGGCTGATCGCCGGATTAAATTCATTACCTGAGATACGACCGGCTGATTCAGCCCAGGCCGCTGGTGTAACCGCGACAGCGCTGAGTACAGCCGCAGAGATAAGACGCTTCATTCAATACTCCATCGTTAAGGTAAAATCGGGCATCAGGACAAGCCATTATTGCGGCTGAAAGCCGCCCGGCATGTCCGTCTCCCCGTCTGAAAAAAAGAACTTTTCCATCTGTTCTTCTAAAAACTGACGAGCCTTCGGCTCTATCGGGCTCAACCGGTATTCGTTGATCAGCATCGTCTGGTGGCGCAACCAATCCTGCCAGGCCACCTTCGATACCTGCGCAAAAATACGCTGGCCCAGTTCTCCGGGATAAGGCGCACGCGCCAGCCCTTCGGCTTCATATCCCAGTTTAATGCACTGTACGAGTCGACTCATATTAACTGTTCCTGAATAGATAACTCATCTAATAAGCGGGCAATCGGTGCCGACACACCAGGTACCGCCTGCTGCTGCGGGTGGTACCAAATCTGCCGGTCGGCTTCCTGTACCTGCTGCGGTGCCTGGGCCAGGCTATATTCACGCGGCACCATATCCAGATGAAAATGGGTAAACTGATGGCGCCGCACCGGCAGATCGCGCTGCCAACTGGCCGCAACCGACCATTGTTGCTGACACCATACCAGAGGGTCCTGATTCGGCGGGAGTTCCGGCAGGCTCCAGAGACCGCCCCAGATACCGTGTGGCGGTCTTTTTTCGAGCAGAATGCCGCCTGCCGGATCGCGGATTATCAGTAATTGCACCCGGCGTACCGGAATCTCCCGGCGCGGCTTTTTACCCGGATATGCCGACCAGTTCTGCTGCGCATGCGCGACACAAGTGTCTGCTACCGGACAGGCGCTACAAGCCGGGCGGCTGCGGGTACACACAGTCGCGCCCAGATCCATCATCGCCTGGTTGTAGTCCGCTGTCTGTACAACCGGCGTATGTTGTTCTGCGAGCGCCCACAAGGTCTTCAGCACCGACGCCTGACCAGGCCAGCCAGCGACGGCATGATGCCGGGCCAGCACCCGCTTCACATTGCCATCCAGAATCGGCTCGCTCTGACCTTGCGCCAGCGACAATATCGCCCCGGCGGTAGAACGCCCGATACCGGGTAACGCCTGCATTTCGGCTGGCGTGGTCGGAAACTGCCCGGCATATACCGTCACCACTTGTTGTGCGGCACGATACAGATTGCGTGCTCGCGCATAATACCCGAGCCCCGCCCAATGTTGCAGCACCTCATCCAGCGAAGCTGCGGCCAGGGTTTGTACATCCGGAAAGCGTTGCATAAAGCGCACAAAATACGGGATGACGGTCGTCACCTGCGTTTGTTGCAGCATAATTTCTGACACCCATACCCGATATGATGTCGGGTTCTGTTGCCAGGGCAGGTCTTTGCGACCATGCGCTGCAAACCAGGGTAAAATGCGCTGCGCAAAATCCGTCAAGCTACTGATCTTTCTGCTGTAAGGACTGTTATCATGGGTAAAAAAGGCTTATTGACCGGTGTGGTCATCGGTTTTGTGCTGATCGGTATCTGGCTGGGGCTGCGCTTCAGTGAGACATCTCCGGTACCTGCACAATATCCGGATTTGATCGGTGATTTTGTTCTGTCGGATGCGAATGGCAACCCTGTCAGACTGAGCGATTATCGCGGCCAGGTAGCTCTATTGTATTTCGGTTATACCCATTGTCCGGATGTGTGTATCGCCGCTCTCAGCAAAATCGCCCGCGCCCTGAACCATCTGTCGGCAGAACAACGAGCAGAAGTCCAGCCCTTTTTTATCAGTCTGGACCCGGAGCGGGATACGCCGGAAAAACTGGCGGCGTACGCCCGGGGCTTCCACCCGCAGATCACTAGCCTGACCGGCACCACTGAGCAAGTGAATCAGGTCGCAAAGACCTTTTTTATCGCACACCACAAGGTACCGGGCCAGAACGATGTCGCTTACGACCTGGACCATTCTTCCGTGACGTATGTACTCAGCCGCGCCGGCGGGGTACACCGTCTGGTGCATCAGCCGGAAAGTGCAGAAGACCTGGCAACCTATATCCGGCAGGCATTAACCGGCTCACCCGACAGGTAACCGCGTAATGTTTCGACCCAGGCCGTATTTCTGCGTTGAATACATTCGGTCGTGTACCAACCCCGGCTCTGGGTCAGTATCAGATTGGGTGCATCCAGATAGGTGTGATAGTCAGTAATCACATCTAATGCGGCACCGGCAATCTGCCCCATCTTTAATGCGCTGACCAGAGCAGGTGCATCAATCAGCTCATCAGCACCGATATTGATCAGAAAAGAAGCTGTCGGCATACAATTCAGTTCAGCGGCTCCGATCATATATCGGCTGTCCTGATTCAGCGGCACCGTCATAACCACAATATCCGAGGTACTGAGTAAGGTAGTCAGATCAACCTGAGTACCGCAGGCGCAGGATTTCAGGCTGCGGTTGTAATACACAATACGCATACCGAATGCCTGAGCATAACCGACCAGCTGATTGCCAATGTTACCCAGTCCGATAATACCCAGTTGTTTACCCTTTAATTCCATCGCGGCTGGTTGGGGTTCGGTATTGTGTCTGCGTAACCCGACATCCAACCTGCGCAGATGTTTGGTACCAGCCAGTATCAGGGCAAACGCATGCTCAGCAACAGCAGTTTCGGTATAACGCGGGGTATGAAAGACCCGGATTTGCTGTGCCCGGCAATAAGCCAGATCGATATAATCAACCGCCGTACTGGTTGCCATCACAGCCTCCAGGTTGCATGCACGCTGTAGTGTAGCCTGATTTAACGCAACCAGACAGGTGACGATAATATGCGGGTCAGGGCATAAAAAAAATGCCTCATCCAGACAAAAATCTGTTGCGTTTTTCTGGTACCAGTAAACCTCTGCCTGCTGCGCCAGTGGTGCCAGCCAGGTCTCACTGATCGGTTCAACCTGATTGAGTACATTCAGTACCAGGACTTTTTTCATGACGTCTGTGCAGTTCCCTGAACAAGTGATGGCATCCTGAACATGCACTGGTCTGCAATGTTCAGGCCAGCAGTCACACCAGTTTGCGGCGTATCCGTCGCAATCAGAATATTCAGATGGTTTGGCGCATGTGTCATATCAAACGCTACCAACGTTCCGGTATGCCCGCCAGCAATGTCCATTGTCATGCCCTTTGCCAGCACACAACCTTGTTTAAATTCAATAAAACCCAGGTACCAGGCATGATTCAGATCAATCGAATCATCCTTGTTCTGATACACATAGATTAGCTCATGTATTTCTCCCTGTTGTACACAACGGGTTTGATAAGGACTTGCCACCATGCCACGATAACGGTGATCATGCCCCAGAATAGCCACAAACCGGGTTGTAATATCAGGGAACCGCATACATTTCACATAATCTGGCACGTCAAACCGGAAGGGTTTAATACCCTGATATAACGCATCAACAGGTTCCATCTGAATCTCCTGAGAATTGTGTGGTGCTGACGGTAGTAGAGATGGCCAGCTGTGTGAGTGCTTTCTGGTAAGTCAGTCTTTGTTGCAGCATCGCCTCTGCCAGATGTTCTATCCGCTCAAATAACACGCTGAGTAATGCAGGATCTTTCTGCCAGGTGATTCGCGGTGCATCAATGTTGATGCGAACCGCTGGCAGAGAGAGGCCCATCAGAGGGCCAGCGACGGATTTGATACCGACCGCAGCCAACAACATATCAGCCAGTTGCCAGCCATCCGTCACGCCAGCCTGCGCTAAAATATCTGACCGCAGCGTCAACAGGATGAATGGTCCATATTGCGCAGAGCCCAGACAACAGACCGCTCCTGCTCCGAGTTTCTGGTTAATACGCGCCATATGGCACTTCGCCTCCTGCTGCCGCCTGATCATCACCTGCCTGTTCTGTTCCAGATAATTTTCTGTGGTTTCCTCCAGCACGATCCGTGCCAGCGCGGTCGTTTCACGCTGAAAAGAAATGGTCAGTTGCGCCTGCATATCCTGTAACCAGTGGCTGTCCCCTGAAGTCGCTGCTCCAATCTTGAACGGACCGCTTGCATGATGTCCTTTCGAAATACCGCTGATCGTCACTGTCTGATCGTACAGTCGTTTCTGTTGTCCAGCCAGATTCAGTTGTATCGCTGCCAAAGGTACATGCTGAGGTTGAATCTGATCAAAAGTCGCATCAATAATTACCCTGACATTCGCTTCAATCAGGACACGAGCAATCGCCTCCAACTCTGTCAGCGTATATTCGGCGACCAGAGGGTTTCCTGGCAAAGTGAGTAAAACCCCACACAATGATGCCTGGTGTTGTTCGATGGCTGCCCGCAGACAGGTGGCGTTAATACGTCCGTCCCGTTGCAGATCAGCAGGAAACCGACACAGTGCCAGACCATATTTTTCAATGTGAAGGCCATTACTCTTATAAAAGCCTTCCGGACATAAAATTAATCCGCCTGGCCTGGCAATCGTTGCGATAGCCGCTTCCAGCATCACCAGGCTACTGTAAGGACTGACAATAACAGCATCTGCACTGACAGGAATACCAGCACATGCCAGCCGGGAAAATAATTTTTGCGCAGCCAACTGACGCAGAATCAGTGGTTGCGATTTATGATATAAACGACCGTCTGATTCGGATAAATCAGCAGACTCTGAAATCAGTTGGGGTATTGCAGCAAGTAGTTTTTGTTGCACACCTGTATCCATTTGTGCATGCATTTCACCATGAAAAGCATCAATAATGGGTACACCAGTCTGTTTAAATTTTCCCGCAACAAATGTACGACGCGCACTAATTGCTTTGATTAAATCAGTTAACTTTTTATGCAGCATAATTATGCACAGTACCGGTTATTTTATTTTCATTGATGGAATGGTGACTAGAGTTTAGAGCGAGCGGGTCTTCCCAAGCCTCGTTGTATGAGCTTGGTTT
>CAWUID010000041.1:0-15798 GCA_963922315.1 uncultured Gammaproteobacteria bacterium | reverse complement strand
GCTGAGGCTGGTCGGCCAGTGCACCAGCGGCTGGCCGCTCGGGCTGATGTCGGCCAGGGTGCCGAGGGTCACGCTCGGCAGGGCACTGCCGCTGACAGCGGCAGCGGGTTCGGTGTGTAGGTCCGCTGCCGGTAGCGGAACCGGGTGGGCTGTCTGTGTCTGCATGGTGTCAGTTCTCCAGTACCTTTTTGCCTTTGATGATCACTTTTTTCTTCGCCTTGTGTTCGATATTTTTGTCTGCTTTGTGCTGAATATTGCCGCTGGCCTGGAATTTCAGCTCTTTGCCCTGCAGGGTGATGGTGCCATCGGCCTGCATATGCAGGCGTGATTTGCCGGTCTGCAGAATAATCTCTTTGCCGGCCTGCAGGCTGAAAGTCTTGCCGGTATCAATCGTATAGTCTTTGCCAACCGTTGTGCTTTTGTTGATCCCGACCTGTTCACTGCTGCTCAGGCCGACGCTTTCGTTTTTGGCCGCACCCACCGTGACCTGATAAGCTGCACCGACGGTGAGTGCCTTGGCAATCAGCACGGTTTCGGACTGGTTCAACTGGATCAGTTCGGTCTGGTTGCCACCGATCATGGTGTCTTCGTTATTGCCCACTTTTTCGGTGCGATCATTGCCGATGGTGATGGTCTCATTGTTGCCGATATTTTCGGTCCGGTCGTTGCCGACTTCGGTAGTCTCGTTATGTTTGACGACGTTGTTCTGGTCTTTTTCGGCATGGATGTAGATTTCCTGCTTGCCGTTGTCGTCTTCAAACCGCAGTTCGTTAAATCCGGTGCCCTGATGGGTACGGGACTTGATCGTCATGCGGGTCTTATTCGCCGGTAGCGGATAGGGCGGCACATTCACCGCATGGTAGGTGCGACCGGTGATGATCGGCTGATCCGGATCGCCCTCCAGAAAGTCAACGATCACTTCGTGACCAACACGCGGTATCGCCATATGGCCCCAGCCAGCCCCGCCCCAGTTCTGGGCAACCCGGATCCAGCAACTGGACAGTTCATCCTGTTTGCCATACCGGTCCCACGGAAACTGTACCTTGACCCGGCCCCATTCGTCGCAATAGATCTCTTCACCAGGCGGGCCGACCACGTGTGCCATCTGGGGTCCGTCAACCACTGGCTTGGGTCGGTGTGGGGTGCGCCAGGCTTGGGTGAACGGGATTGCTTCATTTTTGATGCGCAGGGTGCCGGCTGCCGGGCCGTTCTGCAGGGCGATCGTGCTGGCTGCCGGGATCGGCAGCTCGCCGCCGAGGGCCTGTGGCTGGGTGAAACTTATCTGACTGGCGATCACATACCAGGCCTGGTTGTGTGATTTGGTCAGGTGATCGCGCAGCGTGAAACGCTGCGCGGCACACAGCCCGATATCATCACCCGCCATCAGGGCCACCCGTTGTGCATTCTGCGCCGCTTCCTGCAAATATTGCGTGAACGGTTTGCCCTGCTCATCTAGTTTATAGCGTCCGTTATAGGTATAGCGTTCATACTGGTTGCTCTGATGATCCAGATTAAGACCCAGATGGTTGTGCTCCAAACCGTAGCGTGGGTTCTTAAACGTATAATCTTTCTGGCGATGGCGGGCAGTGACCAGTTGTTCCTGATAGCGCAGGCTGCGGACACAAGGTTCAGTGGACTGAGCGTTTGGTTCGCGATAGATCAGATCGGATTCGACGCGCGGCAGCTGTGGTAAGGCTTCGCCGATACATAACACATGGTGGTTCTTATGATGCTCAAACCAATAGAACAGACCCTCTTCGGCGATCAGGCGATGAATAAAATCATAGTCGGTTTCATTGTACTGCACACAAAACTCGCGCCGTTCACGCGGCTCACGCAGCCTGATCTGGTGATGCACAATGCCGTTCGCCTGCAACACCGTACGCAGAATCTCATCCACCGTCTGCTGCTGAAAGATACGACAATCACTGTTCAGCGAAGACTGATACAACAGAGCAGTGACACCGACCCGAAAGAAACGATGATACTTCGTGACCTTGCCAATCTCCAGACGATAGACAATGCCATGCAAATGGCGTAACACCTGATCCCCCTGCCACAAGGTGATCTTCGCAATACCCTGCAACATCTCCTGATGCGTGACCTTATTCATCGCCAGGCAATGTTCGTACACCTCCAGCTCAATCTCGAACGGTCGCGACAAAGCCTCACGTACCTTACAGGTGACGACCATCACTTCGGCACCTTCCAGGGTGCAGGTGACACGATAGTTGGCGGTGCTGCTCATGGCGGGCTCCGGAGTGGATCGGTTGGCGGGTGGTGTCGGTTGATAATGGCCTGTAAATCCTGATTCAGCAGGCCGGTCTGGGCGTGTGGTGGCCCGGTTTCTGTATACAGATATAGTCCGGGCTCTGTGCCAAAGCGAAAGGCAACGGGTGCTTTGCGTATTTGCCGGAAGAGTTGTTGTATGTCTGCGGCGCAGGGGTCGCCGGGCCGGGTATGTGGCACCCAGTCGGTACCGGCGAGCTGATCTGTGATGCGCAATTTGTCCCGGCCCCGGATGCCGCTCAGATGGATCAGACCGGTGTCGGGTGCTATGTGGCTAATGACGGCAGTGCCCTGCGGGTCTTTTGTGCTGGTGTCGAAGCCCAGGCTGATCAGGATGAGCAGCAGGGCTCCGGTCAGCAGGATGACTGCCAGGGTCTGGTAGATGCGGTAGCCGGTCTTCAGGAATTCAGTCATACAGGGTTTTGCTGCTGGCGTTATACCAGTCCTGCCAGCGACTTAACACAAAGGTGCCCTGCGCAAATTTTTTTGCCAGTCTGCGGGCCTTTTCGTCGCTGAATAAATCAAAATGGTTCTGTAGTTCGGAGCCATACAATCCCCATTGCAGGTCGCGTTGATCATAGCCAGTACCAATAACGCCGGAATATAGCCCATATCTCCTACCGATAAGTTGTCCCTGGCGTTTACCCATATCAATAACTTCATTGCCCCAGCTTGCGACATCTGCAACAGTTTCACCAGCGTAAGCAGAAATGGCTGCGGCTTTGATCATATGCATCACTTTATCCATCTGTCCGTCAAATTTACGGCCTGGATTTGTTTGTTGAGCAGGACTGTTCCTGGCCAGCAGTCCTTCCTGATCATAATGTACGTTTTCTACCCAGTTGCGTACTTTGCGAAAGCGTTTTGCGTCTTCTGTTTCGTGTTCAGAGCCATGGGGCTGGCCCCTGAAGCTGGTTCCCAGAATAGCGGACATACCGACAAATAATTCTTCCATATCATCCTGAGTATCGTAGAACCAGTCAGTTTCCGGGTCATGTATCAGGTAATAACGGACTAATTCCCGGAATATCTGGTCAGGATCATAAATTCCACTGTCTATGATGGCGCGTGTTTTGTTGTGATAGTCTGCGGCAGACAGCTCAGACATGATTTGACCTCGTTTTTAATCTGCCGGATTCAGGTGCATCCTGTAATAAATCCAGTGGCGCAAACCGATGGGCCCAGAGATGCCAGGCATGCTTGTCAAATGACTCTGGTGTATAAAAAAGCAGATAGGAACCCAGTATCAGACTGAGCAGGCTACCGGTAGCTATACTTGTCAGAATAAAGTTGGTCTTTCCGGCGTGTCTGGTCATGTGACAGACGATTTGTTGTGATCTGAGTGGCGGCGCACCTTGTGCCAGTATTGGCGGAGTTTGTGGTAGCGGTCACGAGTGTTGGGGATCAGGCCACGAGAGGGTTTGTGTTCTATGACCAGGTAGCGATAGCAGTGTCCGTGCCGGATTCGGCGGCTGCCCATAGGATCGGTGCCAGGCAGACGCCATTCGGGCTGTTCGCGGATCTGCAGGTACCAAGGGGTGTCGTCATAGAAGTCAAAATGGAGTCGGTCAGGGGTCTCTGGTGTCAGGTTGCGGAAGTGTCCGGTGGTGTACATTAAACCCATGCTAATACCGTCTAATGGCTTGAGTGTCTGGTCCAGCAGATGGATACTCAGACTTTCTTCAAACGGGCAATCATGGGTCAGAAAGGCCAGGTAGCGATCACCAACACGCAGACAGGCTTCCAGCCAGGCACCGTCTATGATGACATCGGTGCGCTGACCGTGCAGCCAGATGCGGCTGGTTTCGGTCTGTTCCGGTGTACTTGCTGACACACGTTCTATACGAAATTCAGTATCCGTGATCGGTTGCATGGGTTACCACCAGAAGCTGTCGATGCCGATAGCCGCCAGAGTGCCACCAACGAAGGCACTCAGAGTGACACAAACCGGTGCTCCGGGCCCACAGGTCAACCCGGCAATAGCACCACCGGCTACACCGCCTGCGATGCCCGCACCCACCACTGTGCCTTCCCGGGTGGCTGCTTTGGCCTTGTCTTCTGCAACAGCAATGTTGTGTACAGCAATACTGAAGGATAAGACAATCAGCCCTCGACCTGCGTGCTTGCCGATTTTTGCCCAATGCGTAGCTTGAAGTCTTGATTTTCCTGAAGATAAGACGATCTCTTTGTAAATCGTGTTTTTCTGCGAATCAGTCAGTTAATTAAAACGTATTTCGTCACCATAAATCTGCTGAGTTTTCCGGGCAATCATTTCGTTCAGGGTTTTTCCGTTTTTTTCAAGTCTTCAGCAATAGCCCGCCCTATCGGCGAGGTTTTTGTGCGCGAAAGCTCCATGATGATATTGCGTTTTTCCTGCGCCAGTTGCGCTGCCTGACGCCAGCTGATTTCATCATTTAATATCTGGCTTTTCACCTGGTTTGCCATGCTTCTTATTTCTCCGACATAGATTTCGCGTGCTGGCCCATCCCAGGCAAATTGTGCTCCGATACTATTCAGAATATACAGACTGCGTGTATAGTCATCACAATATTGTGGCGCATTGTCCGATCTTTTTTGTCGACACGATGGCACATGAAATGGATATATGGTGTTGCACATGGCGCATTTCTCATTGTCTGCCGGATTCAGGTGTCATTCAGCGTTAGCGAGTAGGGTATCCGGGTTGATTCGCTTTGTCCGGCCTTATTGACTGAACTGTGCAAGGCACGTCTCAGCTTGTTTTGCGGATAAGTGTGTTGCAAATTGAATTGTATTCTCTCTTGTAAAACTGGCTTTTCCAGAGGTGTTCTTACCTTCAAAACCAAAAAACGCATTCAGCCGGTGACATACAGATGAAATCAGAAAGGGCAATTCGCGCATTAACTCAAGAAACGTCAATCTGTTTTCGTTTATGCCAAGTAAGTTGGAAAAGATGGTATAGTAGTTATCTTTTTCACTTGCAGTCGATTCCGTCATGCTCAGAAATGAGCAGCCTGTCAATAGTAATACAAGCGTCAATGTTGAAATCTTCATCTGGCTAACCGGTGATAATGACTTGCACGTTATGACCGCTCTTAGGTTTTATAGTGTTATATATCTGAATCATCTTAGATTCATCTATTACGATACAACCATCAGACCATTTGGCGTAAAGCATCTTACCCGTATGAATAAATATGCCGGAGAAACCTTTGACGTCCGGAATAAAAATAGCTTCTCTGGGCAACCCTTTGGAATTTTTCTTTCCTGTCATTGTTGTGGTGGAATAATTCAGGTAGGTAGCAGCTGGAATCTTTTTAGACGTATTTGAGTAGCATGTTGTTGTGATAGTCTTTCCGCCACCAGTGAAAGTTAAACCGCCATTGCTCGCCTTTCTTTTTATCGTGATGGCATAACTCAAGACATTGTTTTTATGGGCACTTTTGAAAACTGCTGTGCTTGCAAATACTTCGTTGAAAAGTGCTCGTGTACGACCCGTCTACTGCGTTTTTTCGCCTCAACAGCAATGTTGTATACCACAATCTTAATTATTGCAGGCCACATGGGTTTGATTTTTCTGCAAGGTGTTGTTTTCAGGTACGGTTGTTTTCTGGCAGACAAATAATACTTTTTTATATTCAGGGTCAGCCGGGTTGTTCCGGTCAGGTGTATCGGGTTTCTCACCGCGTTTCTGACAGAGTGCCAGGTAGTCATCAACGGCAGAACGAAAAGCATGCTCTAAATCAGTATCATTTTCTGATTCATAGTTTATCAGGTCCCGGATATCAGCGATTCTGCCATAGTAACACTGGTCTTCGGTACTATAGTCTATAGTACCCTGATAGCCTTTATATTCCATCTTTTTCATAACAGATTCTCTTTGTGTAAGGTGGTTCGGACTTGTTTTACCGCATAATACTTTAGTTCTTTCTGTGGGTGCGGTTTATAGAGTTGCAGACGTATTTTGTCTTTTATAAAGATCACACGAGAGCCGTCGCCTTCGAGTTTTTCAAAGCCTATAGCAGTTAATAATGTCGTCAGATCATTCCAGGTATAGTTATGTTGGGCGTATCGCAGTTTGTCTTTCAGTTTATTGAGTTTGCTCATAGTGGCTCCGGGGCTATGTCGTTGCCGTAGGGTGAGTACGGCGACGACATAGATGGTTTCTGACGGTGTCAGGCTTCCATTGGAGCGCGCCAGTCGTCGCTGCCGGAGGTGCCGGAGATCGTGTGCTCCCAGGTAATTTTGCGATACGCCACGGAGACGGCGATCAGCTGGGTGAACTCAGCATTACCCGGATCCTGCGCATGAGGCAGCACGGTGGTGATGTCGACGATCACCGCATCTTCCAGCAGGGTGGAAAAAAAGTGTTCCTGCTTGCCTTCGGTGGAGGTGCGGTACCAGGCGATTTCGACCTTTGGTAACATTTCACCGGAGGCCAGCGCGTTGTACAGTAATGGCACAGCCTTGTTTAGCGCACAGGTGAATTTCAATGGTTTGTGCACCCGCTGTCCGGCCGGTTGTCCGGATTGCGGGTCGGTCGGTACGGTCACGGAGTGATCGATGGCCTGGACCAGGATTTGGTCTTCGTGGCCCTCGACATACACGTTGCCGACGGAGTCGGCGGTAAAAGCGCCCTGGCTGATGTTGCCTTGGGTTTTGCCTTCGAGTGACAGATAAGCCGGTGTTGGCATGAGGTTTGCTCCTGTTGGATTGCAGTAGGTCCGCGCCGGTGGGCGCATAGGCTACCCGGAAATTTTCGGGTTATCGCTGTATAAGCACATTTCGTGCCAATCTGATTTTTTTGTGTATTGGCAAAGGGTTAGCTTATTTTCAGCACTGTGATCAACCTGAATTCGAGCAATTTTTTGCTCAAGTTAAGCAATTTTTTGCCCAATTATTTGTAAGCTATTGTTTTTGAGTGATTTTTCTATCCCTGTGCCGGGCGATTTGTTGCCCGGCCAGGCTTTTAATCAGGTTAGCGGGTGTTACGTAGTAGAGTGCGGGGCAGTTTGAAGCCTCTGAAGAGCTGACGCAGCAAAGGGCTGTTGCTTTTTTCGGCATACAGGCGATAGCGCATGCTGCCGTTCCCGATCTGGAAGCTGATGTCGAGCCGGTTGTCGTTGGCGCCATTCAGGTTGGCGCGACCGAGTAGCCGGAACAGGCTCCAGGGGCCAGTGTAGCGCAAGGTCTGACTGCGGCCCCGATGGTTGATCAGGCTGATGCTGCTGCTGGCACCGCGCTGCAGGCTGTTGGGCCAGATCAGTTCGCTGCTTTGTGCCGGGCCATGGTTGTAAGCGATGCGCTGGCCTTCGATATCGATCAGGCTGCGCCGCTGGCGCCCGGACAGGGCCAGTGGTTCCAGGCTGAAGGGAATGCTCAGGCTGCCACGCGGGTCGAAGAAGCCGTCCTGGATGTTCCAGGCGTTGTCCAGTTGTTGCAGAACGCTGGTGTCGACCAGATAGTCTTCGGTCTCTTCGTTATACAGGGCGGCCAGGTTGTCTTCCAGGAACACTTGCAGGTACTTCTGGTAGAAAGTGCGCAGTTTGCCCTGCGGGCTGAACAGGGTTTCAAAGTCTTCCAGTGCAGCATCCAGCGTGCTGTTCGGGTTGAACGGGTAGCGGTTCGCCAGGCGTTCGCGGTAAAAGCGATAGATGTCCTGATCCCATTTCTTTTCGAGTTGCTGCAGGGCCTTGATCAGCAGCACCCGCCAGCTTTCGCTGGCGACTTTCTGCATCTGAGTCGCCAGTGGCTCAGGCAGGCCTTCGGCGGTACGTTGCAGAGCATAGATCGGATCGGCACCCTGCAATTTGAAACGATCACGAGCCAGTCTCAGAGCTGCCTTACCAACGTCCGGGGCATTTTGCACGCCAACCAGATAGTCATAGTTTGCCCGCAGGGTTTGCAGCAGAGTTTCATACCGGGTCTGGCCTTGTTCGTCTTTTTCCAGCAAGGCGTTCAGGCTGTGGAATTGACCGAGGATCCGTTTTGCTGCCAGGCGGTCCGGGTCCTTGAGCAAGGCTTGTTCCGCTGGGGTTTTCGCCTGGCTGATGTCGAGTTTCAGGTCGGGATAGATCTCGCTGTGTTTCCGTACTGTTTCGATGAGTCGTTGCAGCGGAGTGGCCGGGCCGGTCAGGGTTTCGAGGATCTTCACACCATGTGCAATACCAGCAAAATCATCGATCTGTAGCTGCCCGAGTGCACGTTTCCAGGTGTCCAGATAGTCGTTGACATAGTGGGAACGGATTTTCTGGGTGAGGGCGGTCTTATCGGTTTCACTGTAGACAATCGTATCGCGTTCACCCAGCACCCATTGGTCGATCGCTGCCAGATCAATCACCGCTGCGTTGCGTTGGGTGAAGTAGCCTTTGAATGCCTGGCGAGTGTAGAAGCCGGGAATGTCGTAGTCGGTATCGGTGGTGGTAGCATCGCTATCAGGCCGGGTCTGATAGATCTGATCAAATGCCGGGCCGATGGTCTGGCGCAGATCCACCCGGTTTGGCAGTTCGGTGCGGGCGCGTTGTACGATGCCTTGATAAACTCGTTGTGAGATCGGGATGCGGCTGAGATCCTGCTGGGCAGTGATAACCACGCCACGCAGGGCAGGCAGGTCGGCAGCGACATAGTCCAGAGCATAGTCAAGATGGTTCGTCAGGGCCTCCTGAATACCTGCCTGGCCGGTATAGTGCTTGTGCCAGGTTTCGGCCAGTCTTTGCCGGACAATATCTTTGTTTTGTGGCTCGCGTTTTTCCTGACTTTCCATAATTCGATAGACGCGCAGGGCAGCCAGCTTGTCGTCACTGCCGGGAGCTGCGGTCTGAATTTGTTCGGCAACACCAGTAGCGAGGGCAGGCAGGTAGCGAGTGCGGAGCAGATCCAGGTAAGTGTCTTCCAACTTCGGGCCGATAATATGACCCTGATACAGGCCCATGTCAGCGAGCAGAGGAATTTTTTCGCGGTAGCGTCCATAATTAGCAAGTGCGCCGTACATCAGGTCGAGTGGTTCCAGTAAGTCTCGCCCGGTTGTGTCCAGTGTGCCATCCGCGTCGGCAATTGTGGTTTTCGTAAAGTCGCGTGCCTTTTCCAGAACAATGTCGGCGGCCTGTTTGTTATGTTGGTAGTGCTGGTGCCAACCATAAATCGTCGCACTGCCGATTATGCAGGCGATCAGGCTGGCGAGAACGAACAGGCGCCGTTTGCGGCGCAGCAGACGCCGGTTGTCGCCGGCCAGTCCGGCTTCCGGATAGATGTTCCGTGTAAACAGATTTTTGCTGAAGTAAGTCTGCGCACGCTGCATCGCTTGTGCCGGAGCGATGCGCGCAGGCAGGTCGTAATTGCGGGCAGCTCCTTCGACATAAACATTGTCGGCGATGCCCTGTTGATAGACCGAGGTGTAGTACAGACCGCGTACCAGAGCAGCCGTCGCATAACGGTCGCTTTCCAGGATATCGGCCAGAAAGTCGTGCAAGGTGTCGCGGATACCGGCAAACTGGCGGTTGAAGGCAAATAATGCCTGACGGGTCAGCTGATCCGGCGCCTTTGCAATGGCTTCAAATGTGTGCTCGGTCAGGTTATCCAGCAGTTGTGTGTAGCCTTGATTGAACTCGTCCTGCCAACGGTCAGCATCTTCCAGGCTACTCAGGCTGAATGTAAAGCCGAAACTTTGTTCACGTTCGGCACGTGACAGGTGCCCGAAGCTGGCTTCGAAGCCTTCCAGCAAATCTATTTTGCTGAGGATGATGTAGATCGGCAGACGGGTACTTAATTGTTCGCTCAGATCGCGCAGCTTGCTGCGCAGCAGCCCGGCATAGGTTTTGCGGTCACTGCTGGTCATACTCAGAATGCTGGGCAGGTCAATCACCAGCAGGATGCCATTCAGCGGTCGGCGACTACGAGTGCGTTCCAGCCAGTGGATGCACGCCTGCCAGACCCGCTGCGGCAAGGCTTCATAATCGCCGTAACCTTTTGGTACCTGGTCGCTGATCAGCTCACCATCCGGGTCGATGATGATCGCATCATTACCGATCCACCAGTCGATTTTGTAAGGTAGTTTTGTGCCCCGGCGTCTTTTTACCTGCTGGTAGGTGCTCTGGGTATATTTTTGTCCGCAGCGGTTGATCAGGCTGGTCTTGCCCGCGCCTTCAGAACCGATCACCATGTACCAGGGAAGGGCATACAGATAATCCCGGCGCATAATGTGTTGGCGCAGATCAGTGAGGGTCTGGTCAAACCGGTCATACAAGGCGCGCAGGATTGGTAATACCGGGTCTTCCTGTTCGCGCTGTTGGCGTTTTGCTTCTGCCCGGATACGTGCCAGTTTGCGCCAGGCGGCGATCGCCAGCCCGGCCACCACCAGCAGGATGATTCCGAGTGTGATCATCCAGCGGGTGGCGACCGGTGCCAGCGGATAGGTATCATAATAAGGCATCTCCGGGCCATAGACCCACAGAACGACCAGCAGAACGATCAGAGCCAGCACGAGCAGAACGCGCAGCGAATTTTTCAGGTGGGCGAATAACGGACGCAGCCAGCCGATCAGGCGATTGCTGCCGGATGTGGTGGGGGTTTGCATAGTGGGATTCCTTGCAGGGCGTATCGTTTTGTTGTGAAAGAGGCTGTCTGTACAAAAATTGGTTGTAGCTGTTATCTAACGATTGCGAATACATCTGAAACCTATGTCAATGGCTTTTTTATTATCGTTTAAGTTATTAACATTAAATCCACTTTCAAAAGAAAAAAAACCATTTAGCCAGCTACCACCAGTAGCCATATAATTTTTTTTATCGGGATTTCGAATAATCCATTCGCTTAAGGATCCGAATAAGTGTTCAGGTATATCGGATATGGCTTCCGTAACAGATGGGCCAGTCTGGCATATACGTATAACTTTATCTTTTTTAAGGTTTTCTGGCAATTTTGTACCATACTGCTCAATTAAAACGCGTATATCATGAAAAGGTAGATTAAAATGATTACAAATGGCGTCCTTATTTTGCGATAGCATCATATTGCGGTAAAATTCACGTTCAGAAAACTGACCGCCTTTTTCAAACGATTTATGAACGAGCTGTATCTGACGTAGATTTGGTAGATCGCCACCCAGCCACTGACAATACTGACGTGCTTCGGCCACACTTATCCAGCTAATCGGGTATTCTGATTCGCCATAACGTTGCATATTATTGCCGACATGTCTGGCATACTCTTTAAGTGGTTCAATATACTCTTCTTTTTCCAGAGCATATTGCACAAAAATCCGTCCTAAATAAATGATGTCATATTGTGACGATGAAATAAAATCACGCTCATGTCCGCCCAGAAGATAAGGGCGTTTTTTTTCAGTGCATACCCCGGCATCCACACATTTCTGATATTCACCAACAGTGACTTCGTGGTGCTGTATGGAAAAATCAGGGAATGAAGCATCTTTTTTTCCTGTATTTTTAATGTTAATAAACGGATTAGATTGAGTATAATTTGCTTTGCATCCTATTGCCAGAAATAAGATTGATGGTAATATTATTAATGCGGACATATTTATATTTTTCATGCTTATTCTGCCATAAACTGATATATGGCTGTACAGACACCGTTATCTGATCGAATTTCTTTTAATTTAATTGTGATATGTTGCCATAGCGTTATCGTTACTGACTTTTTAAAGTATCCAGTATATCTGATCTGAGGCCCTTTTTCAGATGCTCCATCGAATACCAGGTTGCCGGAAATAAGTCCATTCCATACATCAAAATGTCCAGTCGCATCGAGCCATCCAGAGACCTCAAAATAAATGACCCCCTTCTTATCCCTGAAGGGACTTGATGAGTTTGTTCCGTCTACGATCGGTGCGTCAGAATAATAATGATTCATATAAGGCGCAAACTCACTCACACGAGTCCCATAGGCGTAAGGCCTGCCATCTGGCCAGCTTTTGCTACCAGCCACACGATATAGATTGATAGGCAAATCTCCTCTGGGAATACCAAATCCACGGCCTGTGTTACTGTTTGCTGTTTCCAGATCACGTGTACCGACAAAAGGAATAAAGTTTATCCCAACGTGGTTAAATGCATCAGAAGCTCTGACTACGCACGTGTTAGAAAATTCACTATTATTATCAAGCCCTTGCAAGGCTGGGCCGAAAAGTTGCTGTACGTTTCCGCCGATAGTGTTGACGACATTTAAGGATTGACCATCAGGATAGCTATTCCACAGAGTACCAAAATCTGGCAATATTCTGAGATTCGGGAATAAAACATAGCCTGATTGACCATTTTTGGCCTGAGTCTCGTCTATAGATTCATCTACGATTCCGGAAAGACCATTATCATCTAACATTCCGGTTACAGCACCATGTTTTATAGAATACTGCTGACCATTCATCGGAGCTCCGTCTAAATTAACCAGCTGAACACGCCACTTGGGGCAAGATGCAGAAATAGCTTCAATTTCTGCACTATCACTGCTTTCTTCAACTGAATCTTCGGCATGATCACTACCGCCATATAAACCTGACATTCAGTACTCCTCCTTAACATGTTTAGTTACTTCATCTAAAAATCTAGCTGTTAGCTTGGCAAATAAAGCATCTTGGTCTTTTTTCTGATCCGATTTCATAAAAAATTTTTGTATCCAGGGAAATAACGGATCATTCATCACTTCAGTGCCATATATCAATCGCAAACAAACCAATATCAAGCAGGATTGCTTTTTTCTTAATCCGTGTTGATCGCACAGGTTTTGCGAATGCATTACCAGTTTTCTTAATAAGCCTTCACCAATATCAGTATATTTTTGTGGATAATGATGCTGAATAAAGCTGATCATCTGATCGTTCGTCAGGATATCCACAGGATTTTTCATTTGAGCTTCGCAAGCTTGCATAAAGTTTTGCAGATGCTCACCTTCAGATCCGCAGGTTTTTTCCACATAAGTTAAAAAATGCCTGCGTAGAGTATTAGTACGTTCAGACTGTGTTCTTGAAGATTGATGAGTCGTTAATGCTTTATGCACCCAGGGCAAAAGCGGATCGGTATCAAAGTGTGATCCGAGGTATAACATCAGATGGACATATAAACGTACGGGAGATTCACGGGTCAGACTATATTGTCTGGCATTGTTTATGCCCAGTTGTATCACCTGACGCAAGCCCTTTTCGCCAATAGCCTGAGTATGAAAAGGATCTTTAGCCTGAAAATAAGGCACGAGCTGGTCAATAAAATCAGTGCGTTTTTGCTGTTTAAAGCCTTCAAGTTCAGTATTAGATAGCATCAACCTGTTGAGAGGTGTGATGGCGTCCAGTTTTTCTGCAATTGGCTTTACCGCCCAGAGCGGCTTTTGCGTGGCATGACCGATGATGTTATGTATTTGGGTTTGTAAACCAAACCATGTAGCAGCTTTTTCCGGAATAGTTTTGATACTATCAAAATAAGTCAACGTAACCCTGGGATCCCAGAACCGGAAAAACAGCCACTCCTGCGTTGTTTCGACCTGCACCCGGGCGAACTGATGAAAATGCGTCCAGACAGCGTCCATATCCGCTGTGGTGCGAATCAGGATACCGGTGCCCTGCTGCCAGTGGTGGGCAAAAAAGTCGATATGGAAATTGGGCACCTGACGGCGATCATCCCAGGCACCTTCCGGTAGCGTCATATCGACCAGATAGGGTGCGACCTCGCGCAGGTCTTCTGCCATCTGCGGGCGGACTAAGCAGCGTACCGGCACATCCTGCAGATCCAGATCAAAGATACCGGAGATGCGGGTGCGCAGGGTGGCATCCACAATCAGATAAGTGCGCAGGGGTGCCTTCGGGTCAGGTTGTCCGAACAGCAGGTCTTTCAGTCGCTGTCGGCCATGGAGAGCGAAGCGATGGCCGATAGTCCCGGGTAGGCGTCAGGCGCGAGCGTACGGTCGAAGTCGTGTCAGGGCCGTAGGCCCCTCAGACACGGTGAAGACCGTATGCAAAGCGCACCCGATACGCCGTCAAGCCATTTGAGGGAGCCTATCGTGCCATGCGAACCAGCGAGGAAGTATGGCAGGGTAGGTGGACGCAGGGCGTACCCGGGCAAAACATAGCTGTCGCCATTTCCCGAGTCCCATCTGGCGGCATGGACGCCGACAGATCTCACGAGGGATAACGCGACACCCCGCTCAGATGTGATCCAGTCCTGTTCCCAGCGGGGTTTGTCGGACTGATCTGGCAAAGGCGGGATCGCGTGTTCGGTGATCTCCAGATAAGTCGGCTGCGGTGGCGGTTGACCGGCCTCACCGCGCGGTAAAAGCGGGCTGAGTGCGATGCCGTGATTGCCGTCTACCGTCTTTGCCAGGTCAATCAGGGTATTGTGATGACCGTGCCGGTGTAGCCAGTCCAGAATCGGCAACACCTGCTCGGCCCAGACCAGATAATGTCCCTGTGCCTGGCAATGATCGCGTACCGCTTGAGTGAAGCCGTCAGAGGTCTCGGTCCAGACCGCTGCATAGCACTGTGCATTCCACGGGTGTTCGTGTGGCTCATCCGCTTCAGGCTGGGTGTGTATCAGACATCTGCCGACCCAGGCCGCTGCTTCAGCCATGTCAATTCACCCGCACGGCAGCATCACCCGCCACAATCACACCACCATGTGCGGTATCGTCGCCCAGCCGGGCGACCGCCTTGCCGTTGATACGCACCATGCCGGAACCGCCAGAGATCGAATCCGGCCCACCCACCGCACAGACCAGCGAATCACCGACACAGGCCACCGGCTTGCCGTTGACCCGGACGGTTGCCGCACCGGACTGGACCGGGCCACCCACATGGGGCACCGGGCCGGGCTCTGACTTCGGGCAGGTGTGATGATGACCCACCAGCGCAATCGGTTTTTCCATCAGAATCCTCCCATTCGCTTCAGGACTTCGCCTGACCACAGGGTTGAGCCAGTGGCAGACCGGTGTTCACCGCTGCCTTAACCGTTTCCACCATATCCGGCGCACCAGAACCCAGATCAATCGAAGGAGAAAGCAACTGAATCGTATTCGCCCGGATGGTGACGCCCGCTGCATCAATTGTGATAGTACCCCCGGGCCCGCCGATAGTAAAACGTTCATCCGCCTGCAATATATGCCGCTTGGTAAGCGTTGTGATCGTGTCACCGACACGGGTCTCCAACTGGCCGTTCACCTCATGATAATGATGCCCACCCACCTTTTCTTCATGGTCAGCATGGGTCTTTTCCACCCGGTGATTATTCACAATATCAAAGCTGTCCTTCTCCACCTGCCGTTCAGCATTGCGCCCGATGGTCACCCGGCTGTCCTGACCGACCGACTCAGTATGATCCCGTCCGACCTGAGTCGACTTATCGTTACCGACCGACTCAGACTGATCATTACCGACTGATTTAGTCCGGTCATGACCGATCTGATGACCTTCATCATGCTTGATCAGCGTATTGTGATCCTTTTCTGCGTGCAGAAAGATCTCCTGCTGATCCTTCTCATCTTCAAACCGCAGTTCGTTAAACCCGGTGCCCTGATGGGTCTTGGACTTGA
>CAWUID010000040.1:0-17561 GCA_963922315.1 uncultured Gammaproteobacteria bacterium | reverse complement strand
TGAAACAGGTCTTTGAAATCGCAACTGCCCCGCTAACTTTCTGAGCAGACTCTATGTATCTCCTTGCAGACCGATTATCATGGTGAAGCTTAATACCAACTGCCGTGTTTTGGCATCTGGTGATAAAAACGGGTTTTTAGTGACATAATCAAAAGCTTTTTCTTGCAGGACATTAATGCCTGTCCGATAAATGATACTCATAATGGCACTGGCTTGCATGATGTCTGATATTTGCAATCTGTAAAGGTTTTTCGCGATGCCAAAACGTTTAGATCCTGGCATAATTTCTATTTCTTTAAGGAGCTCAGGTTCTTTTTCCCGTAGTGTGTTATCTACATCCTTCATAAGCTGGATAATATGCTTATATCTGATATGAGAGATCAGGATGGCTTCAAGTTTATGCTCAATTCTGAATTTGGACTGGTTCAGAAAAGGTTCTGTTGGTATATATGTTATTAACTTACTTTTATTCGGGTGATAAAGAAATATTTTTGTTGTGGTAGTGAGAAAAAATACGTGAGCATATTTTTCTGATGTCTGCAGATATTTACCCATCGGGTAAAAGGTTTCCGGATCCCAGAACCGGAAAAATAGCCATTCCTGCGTTGTTTCGACCTGCACCCGGACGAACTGATGAAAATGCGTCCAGACAGCGTCCATATCTGCCGTGGTGCGCGCCAGGATCCCGGTGCCCTGCTGCCAGTGGTGGGCAAAAAAGTCGATATGGAAATTGGGCACCTGACGGCGATCATCCCAGGCACCTTCCGGTAGCGTCATATCGACCAGATAGGGTGCGACCTCGCGCAGGTCTTCTGCCATCTGCGGGCGGACTAAGCAGCGTACCGGCACATCCTGCAGATCCAGATCAAAGATACCGGAGATGCGGGTGCGCAGGGTGGCATCCACAATCAGATAAGTCCGCAGGAGTGCCTTCGGGTCAGGTTGTCCGAACAACAGGTCTTTCAGTTCGGGCACAATCCAGTCCTGTTCCCAGCGGGGCTGATCGGACTGATCCGGCAAAGGTGGGATCGTGTGTTCGGTGATCTCCAGATAAGTCGGCTGCGGTGGCGGTTGACCGGCCTCGCCACGCGGCATAAGCGGGCTGAGCGCGATGCCGTGATTGCCATCAACTGTTTTGGCCAGATCAATCAGGGTATTGTGATGACCGTGCCGGTGCAGCCAGTCCAGAATCGGATACACCTGCTCGGCCCAGACCAGATAATGTCCCTGCGTCTGGCAATGATCGCGGACTGCCTGCGCAAAGCCGTCATACGTCTCCGTCCAGACCGCCGCATAACATTGTGCATTCCACGGGTGTTCGTGCGGCTCATCCGCTTCAGGCTGGGTGTGTATCAGGCATTTGCCGACCCAGGCGTTGTGCGCCATGTGTGTTGCTCCTTTTCTGGTCACTGGTGGTCGGCGATTACACCAACGCCGGAATGAATTTTATGCTCCAGTAGAGTAGCGTCAGGCCACCCAGCAGCAGTCCCAGTGTCCGTATCAAGCCTGTGCGACTGATAAATATCAGTACCAGACTGCACAAGAGCGGGATCAGGGTGATAGCGGCTGTCATACCGGCATCCGGATCCGGTGGCAGATGCTGGATTTGTGGGTCAGCCAGCATCCAGGCATAGCGGTTTGCCGGCATCGCTATGATCCAGAGTCCGCTCAGTAACAGGAGTATCAGTAGCAGGCTGTGTTTGAGGTGTTGCCAGAGAGTCCACTGGTGTCGTGTCTTCGAGCGTTTCATTATTGCCCTCCATTTGATGGCAGGTGCAGGGTAGTTATGTCGGATAAGCTCATAAAGATGTTGAGTAACAACCAGTCATCACGATCTGTCTCCAGGTAATGCTGGCAGGTATGTGTCATTCTGCGCGCAGCGAAGCGAAGTCGCAGAATTTATCTGATTTGCTGCCAATCTATCCAGTCTGCCTCTTGATTATGGATTCCGCGACTTCGCGCGGAATGACGTGCTGACCTGATTGACGTAGAGGTAACCATTCGTAAATACGTTTTTACTGTCTCGGTGGAGTAGTTGCGGTAATCGCGGCCTGCAGGCGTTGCAGGTAGCCGGGTTCCCATTCGGCGACGGTCATGTTTTTCAGGCGTCGCTGGGTGGTCAGCAGCAGGTCATGGGCCAGGTTGGGCAGGTCGGCGGCCTGGAGTTGTTCGCTGGCCAGGAGTTGCAGGTAGCTGCGTTCTCGTGGGGTGTCGTGTTGTTGTTGTTGTTGTTCGATCTGGGCCAGCACATCTCCGATGCCTTGTTTTTGGCGTATCTGATCAAGGCTGTGTTGTTGCGCAGCCCATTCCGGCAGGTTGGCGGTGGCCGCTGCCGGGGCCTCTGTCGGTTGGCTGGCCGTGGGTGCTGCTGGGGGTGTCAGATGGGCCAGGTCGGTTTCGCTGAGGAAGGGTTCACCGCCGCGGAAACGGCTGTTCTGCAGGGCAGGTAGTCGTTGTAGCATGGCCTGAGTACTGGTGCATATTGCCTCGGCGACTCGATCCAGACCAAGTTGTTGCGCCATGGCGACTGCGAGGCAGGAACCTTGCAGCCAGAAGGGGCTGGCGGCAATGCTTTGTTCCAGACGTTGCAGGTGTTCGATGGTGACAGTGCGGCGGGCCAGGTGATCCTGATAGTCGCGTACCCGATCACCGGGTGGTGCACTCAGTTCGGTGTGGCCTTGTTGGTCGGTCGGCGGTGCACTCTGGATGTCGGCCCACAGGGCGTAGCGGCGCAGTTGGTAGCCGAGCGGGTCGTCCGGCTGGCGCTGGTTGATGTGGGTGGCCTGTTGCAGCAACAGGCGTTTGATCTGGCGTGCTTCCTGTGCATCGGGTGGGGCAGCAGTGAGTGATGCTGGTGGAGCGGTGGGTGTTGTCGCGGGTTTGACTCGTCGGGCCAGCGTGTTCAGTTGCTGATCCAACTGTGCCAGATTGTCGGCAATTTTGCGCTTTTTCAGGGCCTTGCCGAGTTGGGTGCGGGCCTGTTGTAGTGAGGTAGGATCAGCTGGCGGACTGTTTTCCAGAATGCGGGGTGCTTGTTTGTCGATGCGGTATAAAATCTGGTCGACCAGGCGACGGCGGTGTTTGCTGCCGATATTGCCGGGTTTCGGGTAGGCGTTTTGCCAGTAGGTTTGCAGGTAGCCATCTAACAGTTGCAGGCTGTTGGTCAAGCCGTCACTGCCGTTCCGGATCAGCCAGTAGGTGATTTGGTGGCTGAGTACGCGATAATGTTTGACTTGTGTGGTGAGCAGTTGTTGGGCTAGCTGGTCGACCCGTTCCCAGTTGATGCTGTTCTGGTGCAGGGTGCCGTATTTGCTCATTTGTTGTTCCAGCTCCTGATAGGCCGGATTGTCTTCGTCGTGCTGCCCGGTCGGTTTATCACCAGGAATCGGTGCTAGCAGGGCGTCTATCATGGCCGGTGCTCCGGGATTTTGTGCCGGGTGCCGATCAGACCCGGATGCCAGTGGCAGGCGTGTGCCAGTTGTCGCAGTCTGGCGGCGAAGTGGGTCAGGTCAAAACGCAGGCCGTCCAGGGCAGCGATGTTGCTGTGCAGCTGGATGTAGGGGGTGTGTTGTAATTGACGGATGTGGTGAATACTGGGCATGCCACGTCCGCTGGCGACGATCTGACCGGTTCCCCGGATGTGCCATAATGCTTCGCTGCGCAGGTTATCGCTGGCGTCCAGAATTTGCAGGTTGACGGTTTTGCCGCGCAGCGGTTCGTCCAGGACAATCTGGAGTTGTGTGATGTTGCGTTGACAACTGAGGGCCAGAATCGGGCGGGTACCGATAGCACCGATTGCCGGGGTGGTGATCAGGACTTGTTGTTGACCACTGTCAGCATGTTCTATCTGGCTGTTAAGCAGTAGAGGTTCGTCGTCGGTGTGGCGTTGGCTTTCCTGAGTGCGGATGTGGTCGAGCAGCGTCGGTTCGCGTGGCGCGACTGGTGCTGGTATATCGACGGCATGGACGGGTGTCTGCAACAGAGTGTCGTAACAGGTCAGGCGTGCCAATGGCATAGTCTCCGCCTGACAGGTGGCAACATCAATCGGATCCAGAGTGACGGCGGGCAGGCTGAGTGGACTGAGCAGCAGCAGGCTGCTGAGGGTGATGCGTTTCATGATGGTGTCCGGATGGCATATTGTTGGCATTTATGTGCCAGGGTACGCTTTGGTAGTCCCAGGCTGGCGGCAGCACGGGCGCGATTGCCGTGGTAACGATTCAGGCGTTGCTGAATCAGATGTTTTTCAAATTGCTGGCGTGCGGCGCGCAGGTCGGTGATGTGTTGGGTATCGTCGCGTTCGGTAATCTCCGGCATCAGGTGCAGCTGCTGATCGGTCAGGTAACGGTGAACGACATTTTGTAGTTCGCGCACGTTGCCGGGCCAGTGATGTTGTTGCAGACGGGTCAGGACGTTGGCAGTCAGTGGCGGGTGGTGTTGTCCGTGGGTCTGGTTGTACTGGTGGATCAGATGTCGGGTGAGAGCCGGGATGTCTTGACGGTGTACCCGTAGTGCCGGGACTTCCAGGTGTTGCTGGGCGATGCGGTAGTACAGGTCCTGACGGAAGCGCTGTTCGCGAATACGTTCGCGCAACGGGGCGTGGGTGGCACTGAGCAGGCGGAAGTTGGCCTGTCGTTCACGGGTTTCGCCCAGGCGTCGGTAGGTCTTTTGTTGCAGAACGCGCAGCAGGATGGCCTGTAAATGTAGCGGCATGTCGCCGATTTCGTCAAGGAACAGGGTGCCGCCGTCAGCTGCTGCGATCAGGCCTTCGCGCTGGTGGGTGCTGCCAGTGTAAGCGCCTTTGCTGGTACCGAACAGTTCAGCCTCGATCAGGTGTTCTGGTATTGCAGCACAGTTGACTGCGATAAAGGGTTGTTCGGCGCGCGCGGAGTGTTGGTGGATGAGGGTAGCGACCAGGTCTTTACCGCTGCCGGTTTCGCCCTGAATCAGGATGTTTTGTTCGTGTTGCGCAGCACGTTGAATGCCGTGTTGTACGGCGCGGCTGGCGGCATCGGTGCCGATGTAACGGGCCGCAATCTGACTTTGTTGTTGTTGCTGGTGTTGGTGTTGGGTCTTTTGCCGTAGTTGTTGTTGTTGCTGATGTCGAGCTTGATGCTGGCGGGCATAGTGTTGTTGTTGTTGCAACAGAGCAGTGAACAGACGCAGTTTGCCTGCCCAGGTTGGGCCAGGTGTCACCTCCGGCGGTGTATTGAACAAGAGCAGGATGCCATGCGGCGGCTGGTGTGGTTCGATCTGCAGAAGTTCGATCTGCAGGTACAGGTTTTGCGGATGTTGCTGTTGCAGGGCATGCCAGGCATCGCTGTTGATCACACGTCCGTGCAGTGGAAAAGCGGCTTGGCGGGTGTGGGTGCGATAGCTGTGGCTGAGTGGGTGGTTCAGGTCGTCCAGTGGGACAGCGGGAAAATCCTGTCCGGTGGCTGCCGTGGCGCACCATTGCAGACCGGGTTCCAGTTGCTGTCCGGTGATGTCTGGTGTGTATAGCTGATAGACCCTGGCGGCGCAGGCCGGGTACAACAGTTGCCGGATACATGCCTGCAGCGGCTCGGTGTCGGTCAGGATAGCGGGCAGTTGATCAAGCAGTGTCATACCGGTGTTCAGGCAGTGACGGTTAGTTGCGTGGGTCGGGAGGCCAGCGGTGTTCTGTTCCATAGCAGCCAGAAGTTTTGTGCATCGGTGCCGGTGAGTCCGATGCAGCCCCGAGTCCCCGGGACATTACCATCCGGGTGGATACCAAAACCGCTACGGGTAGTATTGAATTGCGGGGTGAGTGGAATGAACCAGCTGTTGCCGCTTATGCTGTCGGTAAAGCCAGCCCCCAAGCTTCCGTCAGCGACCCGCCGTGTTTGCACTGTGTAGCTGCCGATGGGTAATGGGCCATTGCCATGTGGGCCGGAGACCGCACTATAGTGGGTTGCGCCCCAGGTCAGTCTGCCTGCTGTTAAGCTGTAGGTCAGTGTGCTCATGGTTGATGTCCTGTATGTTCGGCGTTTTGCCGGATGAGGTGGATAGTGTCAGCCGCTATATTCCATGTCTGTAGTTGATTCTGTACCTGAGTGGGCCGATACCGGTAGTGATTCGCCAGCAGGTCAATCAATTGCTGCGCAATGCTGGCATCCGCATAGGGTATGGCTGAGATCAGGATATCCAGTGCACGTGGGTGGTTACTGGCGTAGCGGTTGAGCAGGGTGATGTAGGGCGGGGTGAAGCTGACCGGAAACCCGGCCTCGGCATGCAGCTGCCACAAGGCTATTTGTGCTCTGCCAGTGGGGATGCTGGTCAGGAAATTCTGCATGGCCTGTGGGCCCAGTTGTTGCCGGGCTGGCAGATAGTGATCGCAGAGGTCGGCCTCCGGATCTTTGGCTGTGCGGATCTGGAGGGTTTGTAGTTGCCGCTCAGTGAGTTCCAGCTCGCCCAGCAGAACGCAGGCACGATAATGTTCGATGCCCTGATAGTGCGGCAGTCGGGCATACAGGTCAGTGGCTACGGTAGCCGATGGCTGGGTGGCACAGCCGGCCAGGCTGATCAACAGACAGAGCATGGGGGTATATTTCATCCGGTGTTCCTCAGAGTGATGTGGGTAGCGACCAGAGCAGCTGACGGTTCTGGCCATCATCCAGATAGAGTGAGTTTGCCTCGGGCAATATTGTGTGGCTTTTGCCCGGTATATCGTTATTCTGCACTGGCTCACTGTCCACTTGACAGATGGTCTCAATGGGGCAGCGAATCAGTTGCACAACTAAGGCATGGTTATCCTGATGCAATCTGGCCCCGACATAGTGATACAGCGTTTCCAGCCGTGGCTGGCAGGTGAGCCGGAGTTGACCTGTTGCAGTGCGGGTTATCGTCAGGTTCTGTAGCTCATCCCGATGATAAGGTCGCTCTCCTTCCGGGATACAAGCACTGAGCAGGCATAGCAGGCACAGGTAAATGAACTTCATTATTTTGCGGAGGATGAATTCGCTGGTTTGATTAAGCTTTTTGGGTTTTGCCGAGTTGTCGGGTTTTTCGCTTCAAGCAGGATAATATTTCTGCTGAGTTCACGTGGCGTCTCAAATCCGAAAAAATCATCTGCGTCTACATCCTCGCCTATGATAAGCCGGACCACAGCACTGGCCCAGAATGAGCAATTATGGGTAATCCCCCAACTGACATTGCGCTTTAACAGACTCTCCAGGCTTTGCGCCTGGTCTTCAGATAAAGCATAGTAACGGCTGGCTGCTGCGGTGTAGTTTTTCTCCAGACCTGTACGTATGTCATATCCTGGCCCATTATTTTTTGTAAGTCTGTGGTTATCAGGCCATAGTCCGTAATATTGAGTGTTGTAACCCCGGGTAACGGTAATCCAGGCATGTCCAGCACTGTAGACCGCCGCACTGAATGCATTGCTATGTATTCCCAGAATAACCGGTGCCGGGTAATAATCAGCTTCTGCTGTGTAGGCTGTCTCAGTCATGGGTTTACCTCATGGTCAACTATCCTGTGCAAAGGTCACATGAAAGCCACTGCTGTCATGCGCCAGAGTGATTTTCTGCGGCGGTGTGCCGCTGGCTACCTGGCGTAACAGAGCCAGTGACAGTGGTGGCAGCAATTCACCGTCGATAATGGCATCCAGCTGGCGTGCGCCGTTCGCCGTTTGTTCGCAGCGGTCGCGTAGGGTGTCGTTAACGGCGGCGGTGTAGTGTAGTTCGGCCTGGTAGCGCTGCTGGATCCGGTAGCGCAGGCGTTGCAGGCGCTGTTCGACGATCGCGTGTAGTGTCTCGGCGCTGAGGTAGGCATAGCGTACGAGCTGCATACGAGCCAGCAGCGCGGGCTTGAGGTAGTGGCGCAGTTGCTGTTCCAGTTGGGCTGCGCTGGGATCGGCCAGATCAGTGCCGTCAAAGCCGAGGTTGGCGGTGAGGATGAACAGGATGTTCTGGCAGTCAATCTGGCGACCTTCACCGTCGGCGATTTCGCCTTTGTCGAAGGCCTGGTAGAACAGATTCAGGATGTCGGGATGGGCCTTTTCGACTTCGTCCAGTAGCACTACGGCATACGGACGCTGGCGAATCGCCTCGCTGAGCACACCGCCTTCGCCGTAACCGACATAGCCCGGAGGGGAACCGATCAGACGCGACAGGCTGTGTTTTTCCTGATATTCGGACAGGTTGATCGTGGTGGACTGACCGCCGAACAGGTAGTCAGCGATCTGCAAGGCGGTTTCGGTCTTGCCGACGCCGCTGGGGCCGACCAGCAGGTAGGCTCCGAGTGGGGTGCCGGGGCGGCGCAGGTCGGCCAGGGCAGTCAGCAGGTGGTTGTGGATCTGGCGGATCGGCTCGACCTGCCCCAGGATATGTTCATTCAGGTGCTTGCCCAGTTGCTGGATGCGTTGCAGTCGGTCGCTGGTCAGGGTGGTGATCGGAATACCGGTCCAGTCGGCGATCACCGCAGCGATGTGTTCACGATCTACTTCTATTGGCAGGCTGAAGGTGTCGTCGTCTGGTTGGTCCGGCAGAGTGGTCTCTGCGGTGTCGGTTGTCGGTTCGGCGGTTTGTGTGCGGCGGTGCGCCAGTTGTGCGCCCAGGCGTTCCCGTGCGGCCTGCCAGGTACTGTGCAATTGTTCCTGTTCGGCCTGATTGGCGGCCTGGCGTTGTTGCAGGGCGTCCAGGTGGTCGGTGTCAATGGCGTTGCCGTAGCGCTGTTCGCGTTCCAGCAGGGTGATCTCGGCGGCATTCTGGGTATGTTCGTTTTCCAGTCGGGTGAGCTCGCGTGGTGGGATTTCCTGCGCCATGGTGACGCGCGCAGCGGCGGTGTCGAGCACGTCTATCGCTTTGTCCGGCAGTTGGCGTCCGGCAACGTAGCGGGCGCTTAGCCTGGCAGCGGCCTGGATGGCTGCCTCAGTGATATCGACGCCGTGGGTCTTTTCGTACAGCGGGCGCAGGCCGCGCAGGATGTGGATGCTGTCTGCAATGCTGGGTTCGTCCAGGCGGATCAACTGGAAGCGGCGGGTCAGAGCCGGGTCTTTTTCAATATATTTTTTGTATTCAGTCCAGGTGGTTGCGGCGATAGTACGCAGTTCGCCACGGGCCAGTGCGGGCTTCAGCAGGTTGGCTGCATCGCTGCCGCCGCTCGGGTTACCCGCGCCGATCAATGTGTGCGCTTCGTCAATGAACAGGATGATCGGAGTACCGGCTTGTTTCACCTGGTCAATGACCGCCTGCAGACGTTTTTCAAATTCACCCTTCACTGAGGCACCAGCCTGCAGAGTACCGAGGTCCAGGCCCCACAGAGCGACCTGTTGCAGGTGTTGCGGTACGCGCCGGGCGACAATGCGCTGCGCCAGTCCTTCGATCAGGGCGGTCTTGCCGACCCCGGCTTCGCCCACCGCGATCGGGTTGTTTTTGCGGCGGCGGCTGAGGATGTCGATCATCAGGTCGATGTCATCATCTCGGCACAACACTGGGTCAATCTCGCCCGCGCGGGCGCGGGCAGTGTAATCGGTGCCGTAACGTGCCAGTGGTGTGTCAGCATCACTGGCACTGGCGGATTGTGCCGGGGCATCGCTGGCATCCGGGGTTTCGCCGGAGTCGGCGAGCAGTTGCGCAAAATTTTTGCGCAATGCCTCACGGTTGATATTATCCAGCAGGTTGATCAGCGGCAGCGGCAGGTAGCGTCCCGGATTGAGCAGCACCACCAGAAACAGCGCTCCGCTGCGGATTTCGCCCGCCGTAGTCTCCAGTGAGCTGAGCAGCCAGGCTTCTTGCAGGGCCTCAATCAGCAGCGGGGAGAAGGCCGGGTACTGGCCACTCAGGGTGTTATTGCTATTGATGAAGCTGTCGCTGAGCTGGCGCCGGAAGTCAGTGTGCGCTATCTGTGCCTGTTGCAGGATCAGGCGCACGTCGCTGGTGGGGTTTTCGGCCAGTTTGTACAGCAACTGACCAATTGCGACTTCGTCGCTGTGCTGGCTGATGCTGAGGCTGGCGGCTTCTTCCAGTGCGTGGCGGCAATACGCATTCAGTTTGTCGATAACGCGGGCGATGTCGATGGAGATCATGAGGACTCTCTGGGGTGATGGTGCTGGGTTGCCACGCGCGGCATGACAATTTGTGGGTTGGCATTACTCAATCATTGATCAGCGTTGGTTCCATAACCCTCTGGCATGGTCTCTGATCATACTCTGGCTCGTGCAGCGATCTGCTGTTGTATGCGTTGTGAAATTTGTGTGTATAACTGTGCTGCATTATTTTCGCGATCGGCAACCGTAATCACCAGCGCATACGATTCAATATGCTCACTCAATGATTTGCCCCAGGCTTTGTCCTGACGTGTTATGACCACAAACCACTTATCATCAGGATTAAGCTGCTGCATTTTCCAGGTTGATGATTGAATCGTGCCCTTATCTCTCAATGCTGAACTGATCTTTCTATTAGAAGTCCTGTCATCATTTCGAGTTTCTGTTTCTTTTTGTGTCTCATGATTGAAAAAACGCTGCAGGTTATCTAAAGATCTATCTTTCACTAAACGGAAATTTATTCTGGTCGCTATATACTCTAATCGAGTTGTTCTGACGGCAGGGCAATAGGCTAGTGTGACGTTAATCTCTCGCGTAGCCCTTTTTTTTCGCAGAAATTCTGCTGGTAAGGGGAGTTCAAAGAATTGATGGGTATCATCTTCAATCCCTTCTTCGGCCATCAGGACAACAACATTTTCAGAAGAGCGAAATAATGCACTTTCATCAATCAGACCATAGCCGGCAACGCTGTTTTCAGGTGAGATTTTACGATCCTTTTTGTAAGATTCTCGTATTGCCTCGGGAAAGGTTTGTGTCATCTCATCTGGCATATGTGCATGATTAACCAATAACGCGCGCAGCAGGTTGGCAGACGCTTCCGGGTATGTGTTGAGTAGCCGTGCGGCAAGATGACTGATATAAGGTGCTGCAAAACTGGTACCACTGATTTCTGTAAGCAGGGTGCTACCAATAAACTTTGCACGACAGCTTAACACCCCTAATCCACGCTCAACCGTTTGATATTGTTTTCCTTCCTGCCTCATCGGTACTGCCAGGTTGCCGCCAACCGCTACCAGATCAGGTTTTATGGCACCTTTGACAGACGGGCCGTGCCGGGTAAACGGTGAGGGTTGGTGGTGAGTTGCCGGGCAAAGTTGGTTAATCTCTTGCGGATAACGCTGAGCATCAGAGGTCGCGTTGTGCCTGGCAAGACTACCCACAGTAATAACATTCAGGGCGGGTGCCGGATCAATGATAAGACTCTGATCAGATAATAAATAATCGGGATACTCATCGCGCCAACTGTGCTCTGGCACGGGTGGCTCATCCGAACCAGTAAAGTTTCCGCTTGACACCACAAATAAAATATCGAATTGACGCGCAAGATCATCCAGCACATACGCGATACCGCGTATATGGCGATGGTCATAAGGCGCATTGGCATTTCCTATGGACAGATTAAATATTTTGCATCGGTATTCTTCTGTAAAGTAAGTCACCGCCTTGATGATCTTGTTTTCAATGGTTTCGGGATCAAATTCGTTATTCTGATCTAATATTTTTCCGCTCAGTAAACGTATTTCCGGTTGCCAGACATTGTTTGCCTGACAAGCCTCTATATCACCATACACTGCTATTCCGGCGACTGCCGTACCGTGTTCTGTGGTATCAAATGCATCTTCTGTATCTGTAAAATTCGCACTTTCGCCAATAGCGGGTCCTAATAAAGGATGGTTTGTTATAATACCACTGTCTAACAGGCAAATGGTTGCAGCGTCATCCATTGGTTGTTGAATCGGTACCGGTAATGTTTCGAGGTCGCAATTCAGTTGTGCATACTGAATACCACAATCGGGTGGTAAATCCACCAGTCGTACATCGGTGTGCTGTAAAATTTGTTCAGCTTGCGGTCGATTCACTGATAGCCGATACAAGATTAGACTGTCGCGATTTATTTTATCTTTTTGCTGTATATTTTCTTTTTTTAACCACAATTCAAAAGTCTGGCACAGTCTTTTGCGCTCCGGTGCATCAATGACAGAAATGGGCCATAATTCGATATCTAAAGTAAATTGTTTTTCTTTAGGTAGTCCTTTTTGTTGTATTATCCAACTGGTTCTGTCTTGTTCTGTCCAATGGCCAATGCCGTCAATAGCAGTAAGAATTTGTTGATAAGTCAGGTTTTTATCAGTTAACCCGAGTTTTGCCAGATGATCGGAAAATGTGGCTAACCCCTGCTCATCAGAAAAAGCGATACAAATTTGTTGATCTTCCTGGCTCAGGAAGGTAATGCCGTGTTTCTCCAGATTCTGAAAATCCAGATTACCCGTATAGGCAAGTTTCAGAATAAAGTTATCTGATCCCGTCTGATCGGGCATATCTCGCTGATATTGTCGCAAGTCCTGCACCAGGCCTTGTCCGTGCGCCCGCAGGTTGTCACGCTGTACCGGTTGAGGATGGTAGGGTCTTGTTCTGCGCGAGTTGCGTAGTAGTGCTTTTGTGATCCTCAGATGCGTCAATGCGGTCATTATTCTGCTGCTCTGATGGGCTATCTGTTTTCCCGCGATACCGCTTGTTCCAGCATGTTCAACGTTAAAAATTCCTGCCGACGCAGGATCATCTGTTTAATTGCTCTGCGAATGATTCGTTCAACCTCTGCGCCGCTGCGTTTGGCAAAGAGTTGGATGACGGGCTTGTCGCTGACCTCAAACTGGCGACGTACACCACGTAATTTTAATGTCAATATTTTTTCGGTTTCTGTCGCCTCGGGTAAAGGGAAGTTGATAGCTTCATCAAAACGCCGCCAGATGGCAGTATCCAGAGTTTGTTCATAGTTGGTTGCTGCCAGTAGCAAACTGTTTCCCTGATAGGCATCCATCATTTGTAACACAGCGTTGACAACTCTTCTCAACTCACCATGATCTGTTGTATCTGAACGTGACTTGCCAATGGCGTCGAACTCATCAAACAGAACAACCAGTTCATGCTGAGCGATAAATTCAAATATTTTTCGCAGGTTAGTCGCTGTTTCGCCCAGAAAAGAAGAGACCAAGGCATCCAGGCGTACGATAGCCAGCGGTCTGTCTAACTCGAAGGCGATCACTTCAGCTGCCATGGTTTTACCACAACCGGGTGGCCCGCAAAAAATCACTTTACCGACCGGCTGCAGGCCATGGCTGCGGAGCACGTCGGCTCGCCGATGTTCCTCAAGTGTTTCCTCAATTGAGGCCAAACCGGATGCCGATAATATCAGTTCGTCAACCGGGCGTTGACACAGCTTAATATCTAATAGTGGTAGTCCTTTTTCTTTATCAACAGGTGCTTTTAAGGTTATTTTTTCCTTACTATTTCTAACTGTACTGGATTGTTGTCTGTATAAAATTTGTTCCAGGTCATTTGCCAGTAAATGATGTTGCTTTTGTCGCTCTTCCTGTATCACCGCTTTGGAAATATGACGAAATGCGCTAACATCACCATTGGTTCCTGCTTTTATGAGCTGCCTGAGTATTTTACCGTTTGCCATGATGGCTCCACATAAGCTTAAAATTACCAATCTGCATCAGCATAGAACACCTCTGTAACCGCCAGATACATTCTTATACTTCTTAACGACATTTGCATATCGTATTTTGTAAGTAATATGTACTCAGTTTATCGATAATAAGGATAATGTCGACGAAGATCATAAGGAGGACTCTCTGGTTCAACGTTCCAGAATGCGGTCCAGCTCGTAGATTACGGTGTCAGTAGTACGGCTCAGCTGGGTGGCGTAGTAGCTGTAGGTACCGATGAGAACAGCACCGAGCAGTACCCAGACTGACCAGAGCGGGAGTTGGCGTTTGAGTTTGTTTTTCTGGTGGCTGACGTTATCGCTGGGTGGGATCAGTTGTTCGATCGGATCGCCTTTCTGTTCGCGCAGTACGCGGTGCAGTTTTTGCAGCAGGCTATCGAGGTGTTCGCGCCCGTGGTCGATGATGCCGTATTTGCCGCGAAAGCCGAGTGCCAGACTCAGGTAGAGGAATTCGAGCATATGCTGGTATCGATCCGGCTCCAGCAGCATGCGTTCCAGGATCACGAATACCTTTTCGCCGCCCCAGGTTTCTTCGTGGTAGTGGCTTAGCAGGGAACGCTCTGCCCAAACAGATTCCGCACCCCAGCGGGTAGCCATCACGGTTTCGTCAATGAAGGCGCACAGGCAGTAGCGGAATGACAATTGCGTCGGTTCGTCATAGTCATGCTGGCGAATTTCTTCACTGATCGCCGCAATGTCACTGTGTACCCGGCGGTATAAGGTGTCGATGCCATCGTGTTCGTCCAGATCCTGAATGCGCAGGATTAAGCCAAACAGGGGAGTTGCCGCATCTACCAGCGGGTTCAGGCTATGGCCGCGTAGTTTGAACCACAGGTCAGTGTCGTGATCAATATCACGAACACCCTCGAAAGTGATTTGTTCTTTCTGCTCAGCAGGCAGGCGATCATCACCGCCGAAGTAGTCAATCAGGTCGGTAGTTTCTGATCCTGCTGGTGTGGGCGGGTTTGTCATGTCAGTCTCTCCTCAGGGCCCAGAATTCGAGTTCGAGTTCGGGGAAGTTGCCAGCGATGTGAAAGCCGAAGCCTGCGGTAGCATTTTGCATCAGGTCGCTCCAGGCGTCGCTTTGACGGTCTAACTGGAAGTAGGTGTAGCCTGCATGATATGGCAGGTGACGTGGTGCAACTGGCAGGGCATTCAACGGAATGCCTGGTAGTTGCAGGCGGACACGTTCGGCTAGTTTTTCCAGGGACGCGACTTTGGTCTGTTGCTGGTACTGGCGGCGCAGTTGTTCCAGTGGCATCCGTGCCTTCACCGCCAGAATAAAGTCGCTGCTGTCCAGCAGGCTGTGGTCGTTGAGCATGGCGACATAAGTGCCATATTCGCGTTTTTCGATCGGGATCGGCGTGGCACGGGGTTGCATCAGGGTGCCCAGACTCTGGCGCAGGGTGTCTTCCAGACTATGGAAAGCATCTCCCGGGTGATTATGATCATAATGCAGATAATCGTCAGCCTGACGTGCAGCAGCGTGGAAAGTCGCCAGTTCACCACAAGTTTGCAGCAGGTCGTCATACAATTCTTCCGGGTGCAGGCGTTGTCGCTGACCCAGGTGATGATAATGCGGTTGCAGTCGGTTCAGGGTTTGCAGCAGCAGGAAGTCGGTCACTTCGGCGACTCCGGCCTGGCCAGGGGCACCAATGCGGTCAGCCAGGTTTTTCGCGCGCTCGCGCATCAGCCCAGCGATTTCGCTGATAAAGCGGCGCAGAGGTGGGATTGCGCTGACTGACAGGCTGGTGGGGTAGTAGTCATGATCCAGTTGCAGTTGTTCGTCGATACTTTTGCCTTTGATACGGGTAATTGCCAGAGCATGATAGTCACTGCGATCTTCGCTTTCCGGCATCAAGCGCAGTTGTAGCTGCGCTGTTTCTAAACTGCGGTATTCTCCGCTGGCAGTGTGTTGGTCTTTGATCTCCTGGCTGATTGCCTGATAACGACCACCTTTCTGAACTTCGCCGATGCCTGGTTTGTAGATTGGCAGAGCCAGGTAAATGATGTGTCCGGCGTGGCTGTTGTCCAGAGTGAGCGGCGCCGGTGCGGGTGTATCAACCGGGATGTTGAAGGTTGCACCATCGGGCATTACGCCGCTGGCACTGAGGATTTGCAGTTTGCTGCTGCTGAGGGCCTTGTCATCAAAGTGGATGTTGGTCAGGCCGTAGGTATAATCCCGCAGATCTTCGATACGCTGGTTCGTATGGTGCTCCAGGTAGCGGCTTTCCTGCTGGAAATGGTGTGGCAGAATAAACAGGCCTTCCTGCCAGAGGACTTTGTTGTGGGTTGCCATTATTGTTCCTGTTTTTTCAGGGTGATCGTGTGTTTACCGAGCTCAGCAAACAGAGCATACATATGTCCCATTGGCTGAATTTTAATAATCGCTTTCCATTCAGCGGCATCATAATCGTGGTAAGCCGCGGTGACGCCGATGTAGCGGGTATGTTCTGCAACAGCAGCTGGTTCGATGAAGCTGAATTCGTCTGGTAGCAGGACATAGTCGTCGTGCTGCAGATAGGTCGTGCCCAAGGCCTGTTCGATGTCGCTGAACAGACTGTCATAGTCAGCCTGTAATAATAAAGATTGGTCTTTCAGTTGGATAATTTTGAACGCAACAGGCGTGGCTTCCGGATCGGTGTCTGCGTCTTCTTCATCCGGTTGTTTGCCGGATTGCGCCAGCATGGCAGCAATCTGGTCAGCAGCGGTGAGAATGGGATCTGTTTCAATAACCAGATTGGTATTGTGTACCGGTTTATAAGCAATGTCCGGCGTGCTGGTTGCAGGTTCCGCCGGTTCAGTGACATCTGGCTCACGATATGGATTCGGGTTGACATCCGGCGTTGCATACAAACTCAGGCTGATCATAGTTGGTTGGTCGGCCGGTGCACCGACCGGTACACTCGGGTCCATCAGAACTTGTGCAGTTTTACTCACTGCATCTATAACACTGGCACAGCCGCTGAGTAGCAGAGACAGGCTGATTGATAAGAGATATTTCATAAGTCTGTCTCATCATGGTTGCGGGTGGCATTTGTTGCTGGTGATTCTGTCATGGTGTCTGGTGGTGAAGGTTTTGTGTCTGCCGGAGCAGGTAATGTGATTGCCTGGCGCACAGTACCACTGTAGTCAGCAGCATAGTCGGTGCTCAGGCGGATGGTTACTTCCCGCAGTTCTTCCGGAGGCTGGGGTGGTGTGTGCAGTGGTGCCAGATGTTGTAGTGGATCGGCGCTGGTCCGTTTTGCGCCTTGTCCGAGAAATGCGGAAAGTACCTGGTCTGGTGTTCGGGAATCATCGTTATTGTGCCGGGTACGATCACTGATGGGTGCCTGGGTCAGCAGAGCGGTCGGATCGCGTCCG
This sequence comes from uncultured Gammaproteobacteria bacterium, assembly GCA_963922315.1. Lineage (GTDB taxonomy): Bacteria > Pseudomonadota > Gammaproteobacteria > Chromatiales > Chromatiaceae > JAHDBG01. Next base: position 618 of record CAWUID010000040.1, on the reverse strand, counting down.
AGCAGGCTGCCCAGATTCAGTTCACGCAGATGATCGACGCCATAGGCCTGGGTATCCAGCAGGGGTGTTTCCAGGTGCACGCTGATGCAATACTTACCCAGCTTCAGGCGATCACCATCGCGTAGCGCCACCAGCTTCAGTTTTCCCAGCGGATCATCCCGGGTCGGGTCCGCATTGATGTAGGTGGCACCGCACAGATCGACCAGCACATAGCGTCCTTGTAACCAGCGAATCGCTGCATGGCTGGCTGCTACGCTGCCAGCACTGTCATACAAGTGCCAGTCGGCGCCCTGGCTGCCAATCGTAGCCCCGGTCTGTTGCGGGCGATAGTTCGGCAGTGAGCCGTGCTCCAGCGCTTCCGGGTTGTCTACACATAAATAAAGTCGTGGTGTGGTCGAAATGCGCATACAGGAATACTAAAAGTACGATTCAAACTAACGTGGTTCTGGCAGATGTTTTCATAGGTTAGACTGTCCGGATAACGCTTTTTTAGTCAGTTTTGATGATATTCAGCCGCTTGAATCAGATTATTTTTCCATTCTTCTAATTGCATCAGTACAGTATAAATAGAGTCTGCTCAGAAAGTTAGCGGGGCAGTTGCGATTTCAAAGACCTGTT
>CAWUID010000039.1:0-18802 GCA_963922315.1 uncultured Gammaproteobacteria bacterium | reverse complement strand
AGGTCTTTGAAATCGCAACTGCCCCGCTAACTTTCTGAGCAGACTCTAATTAAGCATTGTAGTCAGAGAGTGCCCTCTCTGAAAGCATCAACTCTGGCACAGAATAACTATTGCGGCCCATATTTTTAAGGACACCTTAATGATGAAAGCAGGAAAAATTATCTCCTTACTCAGCCTCGGACTATTTGGCTTAGCCAGTTACGCCGAATCGAATAAAAATGCTTGCTATATCATGTATGACGCTGGCAGTAGTGGCACACGTCTATACGTGTATGAGCAGACCGATAACCAGCTGATTGAACACGAGGGGCCGAAAGTAGCCGCACTGGCTGATCCGGTACGCAGTTTCCGGAGGAAGACACCAGCGGATATTGAAGCGGTAACGGACGAAGTCGTCAATGCTCTGAATTTAATCAAAGTTGATGGACCACTGGATGACGGCAAACCCAAATGGCAAGGATTTGACTGGGATGCGAAATGCAATGTGTCTTCCGCGAAGGTTTATGCCACCGCCGGTATGCGGATCGCCGAACAGGAAAATCCGACCGACAGCGTTACCTTATGGAAAACATTACATACCAAGTTGCAAACCAGAGTCGGAGTTGGTGCCAACGTGGAAACCCGGACTCTGAGCGGGTTTGAAGAAGGTCTGTTTGCCTGGCTGAGTGTCAAAGGAGAGAGTAAAGAAACCGGCTTCGGCAATGTTGAGATGGGCGGCGCTTCTTCGCAGATCACTTTTCCATGCAGCGATTGCAGCACTGAAAACGACGCGGTCAGAACAATTCAACTGGGTGGCAAACCACTACAGATGTACAGCTATTCATTCCTCGGCCTGGGTCAGGACGAAGCACCGAAAAGCCTGCCAGACCCCTATGTGGATCCAGTACCTGCAAGCTGCGCGCACGGTGTGGGTGGACAGGACAACAGCTGGAGTGAGGCTCTGTGCGAAGCTGAGATTACGATCCTCGCTGGTGAAGCGATCCGGGATCCATACAACTATGTTGCCGGTCGTAAGACCAGAGGCACAGAAAACACGTTACCTGACGGCAAGGAAAGTATTGCACAATGGACCTTAACCGGTGCATTTAACTATGCCAAGGATACAGATATTCAGGAATGCTGTATCGACGGCAGCGATGCCTGCTTCCAGCCCGAAACTTCGTGCTTTCGTCCGATTTATCAAAAGAAATATCTGACTGTACTGGGCGTGGATGCAGAAGATGCGAACAAGCGGAATGCCAGCTGGACTCAGGGCGCCGTCATCTGCGAAACAGAAAATTGTCTGGCTAGCCAGGCCGCAGCACCAGTTTGCCGCTGGACTGCAGAAGGTTGCCTGCAATAACGTCAACTGAGTTCTCCCTGCCTGCGCAGGGAACTCTCACTGACGCCGATGACGTCGAGCCCGGCTGGGTGCCGGGCCATGCTTCTCCTGATAACGAGTCCACCAGTCCGCAGTCGCACGATCCACGTCACCAACCTGCGCTCGTAGCAGCATAAAATCATACGCAGCACGAAATCTGGGATGGCGTACCAGACGTGCGGCCCGGCGACTTTTCGTCGTCTTAAAGCTGAACTGCATCGCCCAGATATCGCGCGTCATCGCACTAAACCGTCTCGGCAACGCGATCATCTGATTCTGTTCTGCCAATACCCGGTCTGCGGCCTGGTGCAAAGCAGGATAAGGCTCAGCACCCTGTACCTGTATCTGACGAGCTACCTGCTGCACAGGCGCCCAAAGCAAAACCGCAAACAAAAATGCCGGGGTAATCGGCAGACCCTGCGCGACTCGCTGGTCACTATTGCGCAAACCCTGTTCAATCAGAGGCCGTATGCTATCACTCTCTGCGGCGAGTCGATCTGCGGTCTGGCGAAACAATACCGTCAGTAAGCCATAATGATCCAATCGTTGAAACGTCCTGACCGCCGCGCCGGCCATAAACAACTTCAATACCTCATCCGTCAGTCGCGCAGCTGGTACAGCAGATAACAAATGACCCAGTTGCCACAATGGTGCTTCGGTCTCGGGCACCAACTGGCAATCCAGCTTGACAGCAAAACGGACTGCCCGCAACAAACGTACCGGGTCTTCGGTATAGCGCTGATGAGGATCGCCGATCAACCGGATCACCCGCTGACGCAAATCAGGCAAGCCACCAGCATAATCAGTCAGAGTGCCATCTGCACTGTTAAAGTACAGGGCATTCAGAGTAAAGTCACGGCGCAGCGCATCCTGTGCTATCGTGCCATAACGATTATCACGTACAATCATACCTTGTGCCGACTGTTCAGCATCTTCGCCAGAACGGAAGGTCGCAACTTCAATCTGTTCCCGCTGCACAAACACATGCGCCAGGCGAAAACGCCGCCCGATCAAACGACAGCGACGAAACAGCGCTTGCACCTGCTCTGGCGTAGCATTGGTCGTAACATCGAAGTCTTTTGGCTGGCGTCCGAGCAAAAGATCCCGCACGCCACCACCCACCAGACAGGCCTGATAACCGGCCTGGTGCAATACCTGCAACACTTCCCGCGCCGCTGGTGAAATCGCTTCAGGCACCAATCCATGTGCCTCCGGCGGATATATCATTGGCTTTGTACTAATCAGCTTATTCCTTTTGTCCTATGCCTTGTTTTGATCTGCATACGCATTCTACGGCATCAGATGGTACCCTGGCACCGGCAGCCCTGATGCAACAGGCAGCACAGGCTGGCGTTCAAGTCATCGCACTCACCGACCATGACACCACAGCTGGCCTGGCTGACGCACAAAATGTCGCAGATCAACTCGACCTGACACTGATACCAGGCGTTGAAATTTCAGCAAGCTGGCGCGATTGTACGCTACATATTGTTGGTTTGCAGATCACGGTGGATCACCCAACCCTGCAACAGGGACTCACCCGATTAGCCACCGCGCGAACTGAACGCGCCCGGCAAATCAGCCAGCAACTGCATGCCGCAGGCATCACCGGTGACTGGTACACCGCCACCCAACAATTCGGACAATCCATCGGACGACCGCATTTTGCTCGCGCTCTAGTCGCAGCAGGCCATGCAACGACGGTACCGGAGGCATTCAAAAAGTTTCTGCAACCTGGTAAAGCAGGCTATGTGCCAGGCACCTGGGCATCCTTAGCTGAAGTCGTGCACTGGATTCAAGCGGCCGGGGGCCAGGCGGTGTTGGCACACCCGGCACGCTACCGCCTGAAACAACGCCGTCTCCGTCAGTTGCTGGAAGCATTCGTCACTGCCGGAGGCACCGGGATAGAAGTCATCGCAGGCAACGCCAGCGCCGAAGAAACCCGCGTCCTGGCCCACCTGGCCCATGATTATCATCTGCTCGCCTCGGTCGGCTCGGACTATCACGGCCCCGGCTTATCCGCCCGGTCACTCGGTGTCTTACCTGCCCTGCCCACAGGCTGTACGCCCATCTGGCAACACTGGCCTTCTGCATCAAACAATACTGCCCATGCATCGACCTAAAAAGCGTCTGGGACAACATTTTCTGGTCGACACACAGATTATCCAACAGATTATCGCTGCGATTCGCCCGCGACCAGACCAGCACCTGGTCGAAATCGGTCCGGGCCAGGGCGTTCTCACCCAACCTTTGTTACAAATTGCTGGCGCGCTGGACGCGATAGAACTAGATACAGACCTGATCCCGCACCTGGAAGCTCGCTACGCCGACCAAGGGCAACTCCGGATACATCACGCCGATGCCCTGCATTTTGCTTACCACAAACTGACTCCTCATCCGATCCGTTTAGTCGGGAATCTGCCATACAACATTTCAACGCCACTCATTTTTCACCTGCTCAGTCAGCGAGATACGGTACAGGACATGCATTTTATGTTGCAGCAGGAAGTTGTCACCCGCATGGCAGCGCAACCCGGCAACAAAACATACGGACGACTGAGTGTGATGGTGCAGGATGCCTGCCAGGTTGAAGTATTGTTTGATATCGAACCGGATGCATTCAACCCGCCACCGAAAGTCATGTCATCTTTTGTGCGCCTGACACCCATACCCGAAAAACATCCCGCAGCGCATCAACAGGCATTCAGCCAGATCGTGGCACAAGCCTTCAATCAACGACGCAAAACGTTACGCAACAGCCTGAAGACCTGGTTAACAACACAACAGATTCAGCAGGCGGAGATTGCACCATCCGCACGGGCTGAAAACTTAGATGTCGCTGATTACCATCGTCTGACCACACAGTATCTGAAGAAAAAAGGGTCGGAATATAATAAAAATTCGATACAGTGTAGTTCTGCACCTTTAATCTGAGAATTTCCCGCAGCTTGCTGCGGGGGACAAAACCGTGGGGATTTTCCACAGGGGGGAGAAGCATAGCTCTCGCCCACGATTTAAAATTTGATTACAAAAATTACTCTGATACCCAAGCCTGCAACGCACTGATCAGTTGTTTCGCCTGATCCGGACTGGAGATATTGAATTTAGATTTCTGCTGATATTCACCGTGGCGCTTCTGGTAGCGTCGGATGGTATATTTATCTTTGCTGTAGCAAGAATTTTTAGCATCCCAGTCCTGATAACGATACAGAATCGTCGTCCAGGCGCCTTTGGATAAAATACATTTGTCCAGCTCTTTAACCGTCTCAACACCACCCTCGGTATAGCTGACAGTTAACATATCCGGGGTTTGTTCTGCCATGTCCTGAAATCCTGCTTATTCGGATGCGCCATAACGGCGCAAACTGTGTTGTATGGTTTCTAACTGTTGCTGTTGTGCCAGTGATAACGCACTCTGGCCTTGTACATTTCGCGCATCCACATCTGCACCCTGCGCTAATAAATGGGCAACCAGCCGGTGGTTATGTTGCTGGATCGCAATCAGCAATGGTGTATTGCCTGCCGCATCCGCGACTTCCGGATCAGCTCCTTGCCGTATTAAAAAACGCACAACATCCCGATCCTGCGAACCTTGCTGCGCTGCCCGCAATAACAGACCGGAGGCATTGATCGCTGCGCCTGCATTTAACAACACCTCGGCTGCCTGGATATGGCCATGCAATATGGCAGACTCAACCGGTGTTCGGCCAGCAGCATCCCGGACAGTCAGCACTGCCTGGTGCGCCAGCAGCGCCTCCAATAAACTGATTTTTCCCTGCTCTGCTACCACATGCAGTGGGTAACGACCATCCGGGAAGGACTGGTTGATACCAGCTTGCCAATGCAGGTGACGCTCGAATTGATCCAGGTCGCCACGCTGGGTTGCCAGGTAGAAGGAAATAGTAGGACGGTCTTGTGCGTCACACGCAATGATCAAACCAGAGAGGAGAATCATCACGATCAGCATGTAACGCCGCTTAAGGGGAATCAAATTCGAATCGCAGGTGAGGTATGAAACCTCGCCTGCGACCAAAGGGGCGAGAGCTACGCCTCTCCCCCTTTGGAAACCCCCATGGTTTTGTCCCCGCCGCAAGCGGCGGGGTATTTCAAAAATAAACATAAAGGAATGTCTGGAGCTGGCGACAGGAATCGAACCCGCGACCTGCTGATTACAAATCAGCTGCTCTACCTACTGAGCTACGCCAGCTTTATACGAAAGACACCTCCAAAAACGTCGCGAGGGAAACAAAGACGAGGTAGGAAAACGCACTGCACTAAGTGTACATGAGCATTTTTAACGAAATCTTTGCAAGCACAGTCGTTTTCAGAGTGCCCTGAAAATCATTGTCCTACCAGGGCTAACAAAACACCAGCCGCGACGGCAGAACCAATCACGCCAGCCACATTGGGCCCCATTGCGTGCATCAATAAAAAGTTATGCGGGTTCGCTTCTAAGCCAACCTTATTGACGACACGCGCCGCCATCGGTACAGCAGAAACTCCAGCCGCGCCAATGAGTGGATTCACTGCTTCTGTCGAGACTTTGTTCAGCAGCTTCGCCATCAGAATACCGGTCGCTGTACCAATCGCAAACGCAAACGCACCAAGTGCCAGAATACCTAAGGTTTCGACACTCAGAAATTTATCTGCCTGAAGCCTGGAACCAACCGCCAGCCCTAAAATAATTGTGACAATGTTGATGATTTCATTCTGTGCCGCTTTGCTCAGTCTATCCACAACACCGGCTTCCCGCAACAGGTTACCGAAAGTCAGCATACCGATCAGAGGTGCAGCCGAGGGCAGGAACATCAGACAGAGTAACAACACAGTCAGTGGAAATAAGATCTTTTCCAGCTTGCTCACTGGTCGCAACTGGGTCATCACGATCTGACGTTCTGTCTGCGTCGTCAGCAGCCGCATAATCGGAGGCTGAATGATCGGCACCAACGCCATGTATGAGTAGGCCGCCACCGCAATTGCACCCAACAAATCAGGTGCCAGGTTAGATGCCAGGAAAATCGCCGTCGGGCCATCAGCACCACCGATAATTGCAATCGCTGAGGCGTCTGCCAGGGTGAAGTCAAACCCGGGCAACACATTCAGTGCCAGTGCACCAAGCAATGTCAGAAAGATGCCGAACTGGGCCGCAGCACCCAGCAGTAAGGTACGTGGCATCGCGATCAGCGCACTGAAATCGGTCAGAGCACCGACACCCATAAAAATCATCAGTGGCGCAATGCCCGACAATATCGCCACATCATAAAATCTGTGCAGCATGCCCGGACTGTAGCCCAGACTGGCAGCCAGGTCTTCACCGGCAATCACTTGCGTCTGGCTGGCCTGTTTCCAGGCTGTGTCCAATTGTGTCGTATCGACATTCAACTGCTGAGCTAATGCCAGCAGATGTTGCGGGTCAGCAGCCAGCAAAAGTTGCCCGACCGCATTTTCACCTAACCCGGCAATCGGAATATTCGTCAGGATACAGCCGAATCCGATTGGCAATAACAATAACGGCTCAAATTTTTTGCTGATGGCCAGATAAATCAGCAGAGCGCCGACGCAGATCATCAGACTCTGATCCCAGGCCAGATTGGCAATCCCCATAGATTGCCACAGTGTATTCAATCCGGTTTCCAACATCGATTCAGCTCAGTGTCAACAGATTATCGCCAACTTGTACCTTGTCTCCGGCCTGTACCAGGACAGCCTGCACCTGCCCACCAACAGTTGCCCGGACTTCGGTCTCCATCTTCATCGCTTCCAGAATCATGACTACATCACCGGCCTGAACAGTTTGTCCCTGACTGACCGCAAGGCTGACGATATGGCCGGCCAGTGGCGCCTGCACGGAATGTGCAGCCGCTGCCGATGCAGGCGCTGCTGCTGGCATGGCATCAGGCTGGATATGTGTAATATCCCCGCCTGGTGCAACCGTGACCTGATAGGCCCGACCATCGACTGTAACCTGATACGCCTCTGTGCCACCAGCACCGGACGCAGCCACCGGCGCTGCTGCAGGCACTTCAGCCTGCTCTGTGCCGGGCGCTGGTTCAAAAGCTGCCGGATTATCGCGGTTTTGCAAAAATTTCAAACCGACTTGCGGAAATAACGCATACGTCAACACATCATCTATCGGCTCGTCGGCCACTCGCAACTGATGTTCTGCGGTCAACCGGTTAAATGCTGTCGTTAAGGTGTCTACCTCACTGGCAATCAGATCTGCCGGGCGACATGTGATCGGTTCCTGTCCATCATCCAGCACCCGTGCCTGCAATGTTTTGTTCACAGGGGCTGGCGTTGCGCCATATTCTCCACGCAACACACCAGCTGTTTCTTTCGCAATCGTTTTATAGCGCTCACCGGTCAGCACATTCAGCACCGCTTGGGTGCCGACAATCTGCGAAGTCGGTGTGACTAACGGCAGATAGCCAAGATCTTCACGAACCTGCGGAATTTCTTGTAATACCTCATCCAGCCGGTCTTCTGCACCCTGTTCACGCAACTGATTTTCCATATTGGTCAGCATACCACCTGGCACCTGAGCAACCAGAATACGCGAATCTGTACCACGCAATGAACCTTCAAATTTAGCGTATTTTTTGCGTACTACCCGAAAATAAGCCGCAATCTCTTCCAGCAGATCCAGATCGAGCCCGGTGTCCCGTTCTGTATTCTGCAACATCGCCACAACAGTTTCGGTTGAGGTATGCCCATAAGTCGTCGACATGGATGAAATCGCTGTATCCACCATATCAATGCCAGACTCGACTGCCTTCAGAATAGAAGCCGTACTCAGACCGGTGGTCGCATGTGAGTGCAACGTAATCGGTAAGCTGACGGCCTTTTTCAATCCGCTGACCAATTGTTCTGCCGTGTAAGGGCTGAGCAGACCGGCCATATCCTTGATACAGATGGAGTGACAGCCCATTGACTCCAGCCCTCTGGCCAGGTTGAGCCAATAGTCCAGATCATGTACCGGGTTGACGGTATACGACAAGGTGCCTTGTGCATGCTTATCCACGGCAAGGGTCGCTTTAACCGCTGTTTCCAGATTACGCAGGTCGTTCATCGCATCAAAGATACGAAACACATCCATTCCGTTTAGTGCGGCTCGTTCAACAAACCGGGTCACCACATCGTCTGCATAGTGCCGATAGCCAAGAATATTCTGTCCACGCAGCAACATCTGTTGTGGCGTGTTCGGCATTGCCTGTTTCAGAGCCCGTAACCGCTCCCAGGGGTCTTCGCCCAGATAACGGATACATGCATCGAATGTTGCACCTCCCCAGGACTCCAGCGACCAGAAACCGACCTGATCCAGCTTTTCCGCAATCGGCAACATGTCATCCAGGCGCAGGCGCGTCGCAAACAACGACTGGTGCGCATCTCGCAATACAACATCGGTAATGGCTAATTTCTGTTGTTTCATTGGTTGTGTCCTCTTCAGGTACGCCGGTCAGCACGGTAGCGCGCAATAGCAGCACTAATCACTGCAACAGGTGCCGGTGTTTCAGGCTGAGCAGTCGGAGGCAAGGTGGATACCGATACCGCTGATCCACCAACCCGCAGGGCAAACGCACTCATGCCACGTAACATCATAACCAGCAGGGACAAAAAGACGAAGACAATGCCCATGCCAAGCAGCATCAGCTCAAAGCCGGTAATAAAAAGTTCAGACATACTCAGGTTTTCTCACAACAGGTCAATGCTTCTTATGCTCTCCGGGCGTTAATGTAAAAAGTCAAAATACAGTATCTCAACTCTTAACGCCGACACCTTTATGTAACAAGTACATGGAATAGGCGGCTAACGCCACAATAAACGCAAAAATAATGCCAAAAGCGACGCCTAGTGAAATATCTGACACACCCAGTAAACCATAGCGAAATGCGTTCACCATGTACAGCACCGGATTGGCTAGTGATACCTGCTGCCAGAACGCCGGTAGCAAGCTGATGGAGTAAAAAACACCACCCAGATAGGTTAATGGCGTCAGAACAAAGGTCGGAATAATAGAAATATCATCAAATGTGTTCGCATACACAGCATTGATGAAGCCCGCCAGCGAAAACAGAATGGCAGTAAGAATAAAGACCGCAAATGTTACTGTGTAACTGTGAATCTGAATATCGGAAAAAAATAGAGCAACTCCAGTCACCACCACACCCACAATCAGACCGCGCGCCAGACCACCACTGACAAATCCGGCCAGAATAATCCAGTTGGGTAACGGAGAAACCAGCATTTCTTCAATATAACGCCCGAATTTGCTGCCATAAAAGCTGGAGACTGTATTCGCATAGCTGTTGGAAATCACTGCCATCAGAATCAGGCCAGGTACGATGAAATCAACATAGCGGAACCCCGCCATGTCACCCAGCTGTTCCCCGATCAATTGACCAAAAATGACGAAATACAATATCGTTGTAATCGCTGGCGGCAGAATCGTCTGTACTGCAATCAGCATAAACCGCCTGATTTCTTTGAACAGAATTGTCTGAAAACCGACCCGGTATAGTGCGTTCATGCTGCCACCTGCTGTACCCGGTCCATCATCAGCTGCTCCAGCCTGTTCTGTTTGTTGCGCAAGCTAACCACTTCAATACCAGCTGCCTTCAACCCGGCAAATAAGGTACTCAACCCCTGCTGTCGTGATACCGTCACTTCCAGGCTGTGTGACGCAACCTGCTGCAGAGAAAAGTCATTGAGCTCTGGCATCTGAGTTAACGCCTCTGCCGTGTCCAGCACCAGGGTTTCCTGAGTTAACTGGCTCAGCAGGTCAGCCATTGGCGCACATTCCACAATCCGTCCCTGATTGATGATCGCAATATGGCGACACAGGCTTTCAGCTTCTTCCAGATAGTGTGTGGTTAAGATAATCGTTGTGCCTTGCTGATTAATCTCGCGCAGAAAATCCCACATGGAGCGGCGAATTTCAATATCTACGCCGGCTGTCGGCTCATCCAGAATCAATAAACGCGGTTCATGTACCAGGGCGCGGGCAATCATCAGCCGGCGTTTCATGCCACCAGACAAACTACGCGCCTGGGTATGCCGCTTGTCCCACAAATGGAGCTGCTTCAGTACAGTTTCAGCACGTGCCAGAGCACGCCGACGCGGAATACCATAATAGCCAGCCTGATTCGCCACAATAGTCAGTACTGGCTCAAACACGTTGAAGTTAAACTCTTGTGGCACCAGGCCGAGCAGAGACTTCGCTGTTTCCGGCGCCTGATCCAGGTCGTGGCCGAAGATTTTCACAGAACCGCCGGATTTGTTCAACAAAGAACAAATGATACTGATCAGGGTCGATTTGCCGGCACCATTTGGCCCGAGCAGGGCAAAAAAGTCGCCTGCTTCAACAGCAAGGTCAATCTGTTGCAAGGCACGCGGCCCGTTCGGGTATTGCTTACTCAGCCCTTGTATCTGTAAAGCCGACATAATATTTAATCTGAGAATTCCCCGCAGCTTGCTGCAGGGACAAAATCATGGGGGTTTCCAAAGGGGGAGAAGCGTCGCTCTCGGCCCTTTGGTCGTGGGCGAGGTTTCATACCTCGCCCACGATTTAAAATTTGATTTCACAAAAAAGAGACATAGCCGACCAATGATACCTGGAGAGTCACGAAATCTCAATATCTGTCCAGACTGGGGCATGATCTGAGGGTTTATCCATCGCCCGGATATCATACGCAATACCGGCACCCGTGACACATTGATTCAGCATTGCCGTGGCCAGTACCAGATCAATCCGCAGCCCACGCTTTGGTTCGCGCGCAAAGCCTTTACTCCGATAATCAAACCAGCTGAATTGATCGTCCACCTGCGGACAGATGGAACGGAACGTGTCATGCAGGCCCCAGTCACACAGACGCTGCAACCACTCACGCTCTTCTGGCAGGAAGCTGCACTTGCCATCACGCAGCCAGCGCTTCGCATTTGCCGGACCGATGCCAATATCCTGATCCGCTGGCGCAACATTCATATCACCCAGTACCAGCAAAAGGTCATCAGGCCGATACTGATCAGACAACAACTGATGCAGGTCTGCATAAAAAGATCGCTTGTGCGGAAATTTGGTAGCATGTTCGCGTTGTTCTCCCTGCGGGAAATAACCATTGATCACCGTGATACGACGACCTTGCGGGCCAGGATATTCAGCACGAATCAGACGTCGTTGCGCATCGGCTGATTCTCCCGGAAAGCCGGTGGATACCGAACAGGCAGCTTGTTTCGACAGAATCGCTACGCCATAATGGCCTTTCTGGCCATGAAAAACCGCCTGATAGCCCAGTTCTGCCACCATATCCTGTGGAAATTCACTGTCCTGCACCTTGGTTTCCTGCAGGCCGATAATGTCCGGGCTATAGTGAGTACAGAGTGCCGCCAGTTGATGTGCACGGGCGCGAATGCTGTTAACGTTAAAAGATACAATGCGCATGGTTTCCAGATCTAATTAAATTTTAAATCGTGGGCGAGGTATGCCACCTCGCCCACGACCAAAGGGGCGAGAGCGGCGCCTCTCCTCCTTTGGAATCCCCCCGTGGTTTTGTCCCTGCAGCAAGCTGCGGGGAATACTCAGATTTAATCTTCACATAGGTTCTGACGGAATGAATTTTCTGACACATCTCGGCGTATTACGCGGACTACTATTATTCAGTGCACTGGTCTGTTGTCCCCTGGTCTGGTTGGCAGATACAGAACCAACCGGATGGGGTGTAATTACCGCTTATGTAATCCCGAGTCTCGTCGTACTGTTAAGTTTTGTGTTGTTGCTCGACGCACTCATGAACCGCATTTTCATGCTGGAACAAGACACATCGCAAAGGACCGTGCGGCAGATCAGATTGTGGTCTGACCTGGGTGTGTTTGCCTTGCTATTAGTATGCTGGCTACCCTATTTCCGCACCATCGGTACAACCTGAAAAAACCTGAACCCACCCGTACAATTTATCTCACCAGAGCATCTTATGTCAGTCGACTATGCCGAAACCGCCCGTTTTAACATGATAGAACAACAGATTCGTCCATGTGACATCACAGATGAATCTGTATTACGTGTCTTGCAGCAAGTCCCACGTGAGCATTTTGTACCACCGGCTTATCAACACCTGGCTTTCGCCGATACGGCTGTTCCACTAGATGATCAGCATAGCATGATGACTCCGAGGCAGGAAGCCATTCTGTTGCAGGCGCTGGCGGTACAGCCCGGTGACAGAGTACTGGAAATAGGGACTAACAGTGGCTTCCTGACAGCCTGCTTACTGGCTCTGGGTGGTCAGGTCACCAGCTGTGAAATCATACCGGAACTGAATGCGCGAGCTGCTGCTGCATTACATGAGTATGACCCGGCACATCAGGCTGAACTGATTGCGGACGACATTTTCCAGGCGGAATTCCCGGCACATCATTTCGATGCGATTGCAGTGACAGGTTCCGTTTCGGTAGTACCAGACTTGTTTTTGTCCTGGCTAGCTCCGGGAGGACGTTTATTCTGCGTAGCAGGTGAACCACCGGTGATGCAGGCACAGCGATTAGTGCGTGAGATGTCCGGTGCAGTGCAGGTCATGAATCTGTGTGAAATGTTGCTGGAGCCATTACAGCAAGCGCCAAGACCTGAACCTTTTGTCTTCTGAACAACATGCAACATATCAGCCCGCAACAACTGGCTGAACACCTGCAAGATCAGTCGCCATACCTCTTGGATGTACGTGAATCCTGGGAATTTGCATACTGCCATATCACGGGTTCAAACCTGATCCCACTAGGCCAGCTACCGAACCGCCTGAATGAGCTGGAGCCCGATCAGCACATTGTCGTGATCTGTCATCATGGCTACCGCAGCCGACAGGCCGGGCTTTATCTGCAACAGCAGGGATTCAGCCGGATCACCAATCTGGATACCGGCATTGACGGATGGGCCAGGTCTGTTGATAAAGACATGCCGACCTACTGATCTTTTTCTGTCATTTCCCGTAAAAACCGTGTAAATCATTTATTGATTACCAGAGCTATCTTATCAATCAGGCCACCTGCATCATGAGGCATCGCCATGCCATTATTTTTTAATCGGGCCGGACCTTCCAGAGCCGACAAGCATTACCTGATTGCTCCGCTACAACGGATGGATATGACCCATATCAGGATGTTGCTGGAAGAAGAAAACTATTTTGTGCTGCATGCACCACGCCAGACAGGCAAAACGACTTGTCTGCTGGCTCTGATGGATTACCTGAATCAACAGGGGCATTACCAGGCACTGTATGCCAATATCGAAAATGCTCAGGCTGCTCGCGAGCATGTACAGCGCGGAATAGATGCCGTCGCAGATGCCATTGCTGCTTCGGCTGAAGTGTATCTGCAGGATGCCTTTTTATCGGAATGGTTGGCAGCGCACCGGCAGAAATATGGCGCTGAATCTCTGTTACGCCAGTTGCTCCAGGTCTGGAGTATGCAATCTGAGCAACCGGTGGTGTTATTTCTGGACGAAATTGATGCCCTGGTTGGCGATACCCTGATTGCCGTATTGCGCCAGATTCGTGGCGGTTATGCCCAGCGTCCGGCAGCGTTTCCAAGCTCCATCGTATTATGCGGTGTGCGCGATGTGCGGGATTACCGTATCCACACCCGGGACAAGGAGATTATCACCGGTGGTTCAGCATTCAATATCAAGGCTACAGCATTGCGGCTCGGTAATCTGAGTGAATCTGAAATACAGGCTTTGTGGCAGCAACACACTACCGCCACCGGACAGATCTTTGATCCGGCAATCTATCCCGAACTCTGGGCTGATACCCGGGGACAACCCTGGCTGGTGAATGCGCTGGGCTATCAACTGACCCGCGCACCCGACATGCGCCGCCTGTGGGACCGGTCTGTCACCATCACGCTGGAGGATTATCGAACCGCCCGGGAAAAACTGATCCAGTCACGCGCCACGCACCTGGATCAACTAACCGATAAGCTGAAAGAACCACGTGTACATCAAGTCATTGCTACCCTGCTGGCGGGTACGGGTAAGCCTGCAGACATACCCACAGATGATGCTCAGTATGTGGCTGACCTTGGCCTGATCACTCTACAACCCGACATTTGTATAGCGAATCGTATCTATCAAGAAACGATTCCACGCGAACTGAGCTGGACCAGCCAAGCCACGATTACCCACCAGCAGCACTGGTATCTGACACCGGAGCGACGGCTGGACATGCCCCGATTGTTATCGGCATTCCAGCAATTCTTCCGCGAACACAGTGATGCCTGGATACAACAGTTCGAGTATAAGGAAGCCGGGCCGCAGTTGTTATTGCAGGCGTTTCTGCAACGGATCGTGAATGGCGGCGGGCGCATCAGCCGCGAATACGGGCTCGGGCGCAAACGCACCGACCTGTATATCGAATGGCCAGTGGATGAACAGGCAGGCTTTCATGGCGAGATCCAGCGAATCGTATTAGAACTGAAGATCCGGTATGGCTCGCTAGAAACGACCCTGGCAGATGGCTTACCGCAAACCGCAGACTATGCCGCACGGTGTGGTGCAGATGATAGGCATCTGCTGATCTTTGATCGCCGCACTGAAGTGTCCTGGGACGACAAGATCTGGCACCAGATAAAACATCAGGGTCGCCGCACTATCACCGTCTGGGGGCTATAAGCTACAAAACGCCCATCGAATATCACAAAAACCATCCGATTCACTGCAAAAAAAAGACTCAACCCATGAATAACACCACACATCCTTCGCATTATCCTCTGACCAGCTCCCAACGCGAGATCTGGTTCGAACAACAACTGCACCCGGAATTAGCACTGTACAACGTCGGTGGTTATATAAATTTACCCGGCACAATAGACCCGGCATTATTTCAGCAGGCAGTGAATCTGCTGATCCGCAAACACGACAACCTGCGTATCCAGTTGCTGGCAGAAACAGACGAAGATGGTGTGCCATATCAGCAGATTCCGGACACGCTGGAAGTCACGGTACCGGTACAGGATGTGTCACAGACACCTGATCCGGTGGCCGCAGCACAGGACTGGATGCAGACCCGGTTTCGCACACCGTTTGTTCTGACCGGACAACCATTGTTCCGCTACGATCTGGTCAGATTGGCGGATGACCATTATTACTGACTGCAACAATACCACCATCTGATCAATGATGGCTGGGGTGGGGCACTACTGAATCGATCTCTGGCCGGGCTGTACAGTGCTATGGTGGCCGATCAGACACCGGATCTCAGTGCACCAGCCTATACCGACTGGATCGCACAGGATCGCGCCTATGTCGATTCTGCCACCTTCCGCAAAAACCGCGACTACTGGTTGAACCAGTATCCCACTGCACCCGAACCCCTGCTCAATCCACGTTATCGGACCCAGTACACAGATGACGTCATCCACAGTGATTGCGCTACCCTGTCGCTGCCACGCGCGTTTTACCAACAACTTGAACGATTTGCTGCACGACACCAGGTCAGTGTCTTCCATGTCATGATCGGTGCCTTATATGTGTATTTCACCCGGATCACACAGCGGGAAGATTTTGCCATCGGGCCGCCGGTACTGAATCGGGCCAGAGCGATCTTCAAACACACCGCAGGCCTGTTCACCGGCGTCAGCTCCGTCTGGTTACAGGCACCGCACACCAGCAACTTCATAGAGCTGGTACAACAGATTAATCGCAACCTGCAAAGCCATTACCGCCATCAGCGTTTCCCGGTCAGTGAACTGAATCGTGCCGTGGGCATGGAACCCGGTCGGCATCAGTTATTTGATGTCAGTCTGTCGTATGAAAACCATGATCACAACATGCAGTTTGGCTCAGTGCCAGGACAAGCTATCTCATTTTTGCCAGGCTACCAGGCAATACCACTGACACTCTTCATACGTGATTTTCATGCCCGACACCCGGTACGTTTTGATTTTGTATACAACCAGGCGTATTTCAATGCCACGGATATTCAGGCATTACAGGCACGATTTATCTACCTGCTGGAACAACTACAGGATCAGAGCCAGTTACCAATTCAACAACTGTCAATACTGACTCAAGCCGAACAACAAGAGCTCCAAGCCTGGAATGACACCACAACCGACTATCCGGCAGACCAGACCCTGATCGACCTGTTCGAGGCTCAGGTCAAACGGACACCGGACAACATCGCAGTCAGCTTCGAAGGCAGCACATTGACTTACCAGCAGCTGAACGCCAGCGCGAACCGGCTGGCGCACTGCCTGCGCAGCCAGACCGATGCCACCAGACAACACCCCCTAATCCAGCCAGACACACTGGTGGGTATCTGTGTTGAGCGCTCACTGGAGATGATCATCGGCCTGCTAGGCATCCTGAAGGCTAGCGGTGCTTACGTACCGCTAGACCCAAACTATCCCACCGAACGTCTCAGCTACATGCTCGCCGATAGCCAGGTACCGATCCTGCTGACCCAGCAGCGATTGCAAGACCAACTCTCCAACTATGCAGGCCAGATTGTTTGCCTGGACGAACCTGCCCTCTTTGCAGACCAACCCGAACACAACCTGCCACGCATCGCCCAACCGCACCACCTGGCATACGTCATCTACACCTCCGGCTCCACCGGACAACCGAAAGGTGTCATGATCCCGCACCAGGGTGTGGTTAACCTCAGTCAGTATCAGGCACAGCATTTATCGGTATCAGGCAATACCAGCAACGTATTGCAATTCGCCTCCATCAGCTTTGATGCAGCAACCTGGGAGTGTGCAATGACTTTGTTGCAGGGAGCAACACTTCATCTGGCCCCGCATGATCAGATTCAGGGACATCTGGATGACCTGTTAGTCACTGAGCGCATCACGCATGCAACATTGCCATCGTCAGTCGTGATGAACCTGAACCCGGATCATCACAGATTACACACTTTGGTCGTCGCCGGTAAGGCCTGCCCTCTACCACTGATGCGAGCCTGGTCAGGCACCTGTGATTTTTACAATGCGTATGGCCCGACTGAGGCCACCGTGTGTGCCAGCATGGTGCGAGGCACAGTTGATACGGACATCGTCACTATCGGCCAACCCGTCGCGAACACCCGTATTCATCTTCTGGATCAGCAGCAACAACCGGTACCGATCGGCATTCCGGGCGAACTGTGCATCGCTGGTGCCGGTCTCGCACGTGGCTATCTGAACCGGCCCGAGCTGACGGCTGAGAAGTTCATTGAAGTAAAACTGTTCGGCAAAACGGAACGGCTCTACAAAACCGGCGACCTGGCGCGCTGGTTGCCGGATGGTAATCTGGAATATCTCGGTCGGATCGACCACCAGGTGAAGCTGCGAGGTTTCCGGATTGAACTGGGCGAGATCGAAGCCGTGCTGTGTCAGCAGGCAGGTGTGAGTGAGGCGGTTGTGGTGGTGCACGAGCGGGACGGCAACAAGTCCCTCGCGGCTTATGTCACGGCGGCGGCTGGGGAAGTACCTGATATCGCCACACTCCGCGACGCGCTCCAGGCCCGTCTGCCGGATTATATGGTGCCGAACAGTTTCACTGTGCTGGATCAGATGCCGCTGACGCCGAATGGCAAGATTGATCGCAAGGCGCTGCCGGAACCAGAACTGACTCTGGCAACCGACTGGCAATTGCCGCGTAATGTAACCGAACAGCATCTGGTCACTGTCTGGTCTCAGGTGCTGAAACGGACTGATATCAGTATCCACGACAACTTTTTCGATCTGGGGGGCGATTCAATCCTGAGCATTCAGATCGTCGCACGGGCCCGTCAGGCAGGGCTGGGATTATCACCACGCGATGTGTTCCAGCATCAGTCGATTGCCAATCTGGCGCTGGTGGTACAGCCGGTCAGTGCGGTACTGGCTGAACAGGGCCTGGTGCAGGGTGAAGTGCCGCTCACCCCGATTCAGAATCACTTCTTAGTTAGCGATACTACGGAACCGCATTATTTTAATCAGGCGATGTTGTTGGTCGTGCCCGAAGATCTGAACATCATTGCGCTGCAAACCGCATTTGCCGCTGTGCTGAGCCACCATGATGCGTTCCGGCTGCGCTATCTTCTGCAGGCGAAGACCTGGCGTCAGACGCATCAATCAGAGGTCGCGCCGCATCAGATTATCGAAGAAAACCTGGCCAATCTGGCGACCGACCTGGAGCCTCGTGCGAACCACTGGCAGGCCAGCCTGAACCTGGCGGACGGGCCACTGACGCACCTGGTGCTGTTCCGGTCGGATGACGGCAAACCAGCCCGGCTACTCTGGGTGATCCACCATCTGGTGGTGGATGGCGTCTCCTGGCGGATTCTGCTGGACGATCTGCAGACGGCGTATCAGCAGGTGCGGGCTGACGAACCGATTCAGCTACCGCCGAAGAGTACCAGTTTCCAGGCCTGGAGCGAGTTTTTAGAACCTGTTTACGATCTAATATTAAGCCTGCCAAAATATATTATGAGGACA
>CAWUID010000038.1:0-20144 GCA_963922315.1 uncultured Gammaproteobacteria bacterium | reverse complement strand
CGACAAAAAATACCTCATCTCGTGACACAATGTCCAGAACCGCTGAATAGTTACATTTAAACCTCCTTAAATCCCACCTCAGACATGTGCCTTAATGCTCAAAATCGTTTAAATTTCCCAACGAATTTGTCGCAGGCATAAAAAAAGCCCGCCGATTTCCCAACCAAGCAGACTTCACCGAAAACTCCCAAACTCCAGAAAAGTCTTCTAACTCATTGAAAAATAACAACATCCCACTTAATCTCATCCAATACCAGCCAATCCCATAATTCCCAACCAAACTGTCGCCCCACAAGGATCATGGTGATTATTCTATTCTGCAGATCCCCATTGCTTATGACGAGGACAACATAGCGGAGGATTCCAAAGAGGGAGAGACGTAACCCTCATCCTTTTGGTCGTGAGCGAGATTTCATACCTCACCCACGATGTAAATTGATTCTGCCCCCGAATTTGCGCTGACGACCATTTTTCAGTAACATGCCGTGCGCTTACGTGTCGGCACAACATACTCATGCTGCAAAGTCTGTCTGGAGAACTTAATGCAAGTAAACATTCACCCAAACTATCATGATGTACAGGTCGTCTGCAGCTGCGGCAACAGTTTCAGCACACGCTCAACTTACCACAGCAAACAACTTCAGGTCGAAGTCTGTTCTGCCTGCCATCCTTTTTATACCGGGCAGCAGAAAATTGTTGATACTGCGGGACGCGTAGACAAATTCAACAAGCGATTCCGGCGCTGACATTACCCCGGATTCAGCCACATACCTATCTGACCGATCAGGAGAAAGCGCTATGTCCGACTGTGACAAGCAACAAGATGCAGATTTTGAAATTAATCAGGCCGCACTGGCTTACCATCAAAATCCGCGGCCCGGCAAAATCAGTGTTGAACTGACCAAACCAGCGGTTACAGCACGTGACCTGTCACTGGCTTATACACCAGGAGTCGCAGAACCCGTGCGGCGAATCGCAAAAAATGCAGAAGATGCCTACAAATACACGGCAAAAGGCAACCTGGTCGCAGTCATTACTGACGGCACAGCAGTGCTCGGACTGGGTAACACCGGTGCACTTGCTGGCAAACCGGTCATGGAAGGTAAGGGTGTCTTATTCAAGCGTTTTGCTGATATCGACGTGTTTGATATTGAAGTTGATGCTGCCGACCCACAAACTTTTATCGAAACTGTAAAAAATATCGCACCTACCTTCGGTGGTATCAACCTGGAAGATTTGGCTGCGCCACACTGTTTTGAAGTCGAAGATGCCCTGGTAGAAGCACTGGATATCCCGGTATTTCATGATGATCAGCATGGCACAGCAATCATTATTTCAGCCGGTTTACTGAACGCACTGGAACTACAGGGCAAACAACTGGCAGATGCGAAAATCGTCGTGTTGGGCGCTGGTGCCGCCGGTATTGCTTCAGTACGTCTGCTGGAAGCGATGGGCGCACAACATAACAACATTTTTATGCTGGATCGCCAGGGCGTCATTCATACCCAGCGGGAAGGTCTGAACAAGTACAAAGCCAGTGTTGCCATTGACACAGACAAACGCACTCTGGCCGAAGCCATGGATGGTGCCGACGTCTTTATCGGCTTATCCGGCCCGGACCTGGTCAGTGCAGATATGCTCGCGACCATGGCACCTAAACCCGTAGTATTTGCGCTATCTAACCCGGTACCAGAAATTCGCCCGGCTGTTGCACTGGCGGCGCGGGATGATCTGATCATGGCAACCGGACGATCTGATTATCCGAACCAAGTGAACAATGTACTCGGCTTTCCTTTCATTTTCCGGGGTGCACTGGATGTAAGAGCCAGTAAAATTAACCGCGAAATGCACATTGCTGCGGTTCATGCCTTGAAAGACCTGACGCAAAAACCTGTACCGCAAAGTGTGCTGGATGCGTATGGTGTGGAAGCCCTTACCTTCGGGCCGGACTACATCCTGCCGAAACCACTGGATCCACGACTGGCAGATGTTGTACCACCTGCAGTAGCACAGGCTGCCATAGATACAGGTGTCGCCCGTTCACGCTGACACCCGAAAGCGCACTTTGCCCGAACTGCAAAGTACATTTTTTTATTCGCCTATTATGGGCGCCTCTGAAAACGTCACGAGCAAAGCAAAGACAAGGCGAAAAAGCGCAGTGTACAAAGTGTACATGAGCATTTTTCAACAAAGTCTTTGCAAGTACAGTAGTTTTTAGAGGTGCCCTTGTGCATTTACTATTGTAGACAGTGTTATGTCTGATCAAAACGCAGTTCTGACGCTGGGCGATAAAGCCCTCAAACTGGACATCGTCAGCGGCACCGAAGGGCCGTCCACCGTTGACATTGCACCCTTGTACAAACAGACAGGCATGTTCACCCGGGATCCGGGCTTTTTATCCACTGCCAGTTGTAATAGTAAAATCACCTACATTGATGGCGATGCCGGAATTCTGCGTTACCGTGGCTACCCCATTGAACAGCTGGCGGAACAGGCCAGCTTTTTAGAAGTCGCTTATCTGCTGATTCATGGTGAGCTGCCTACTCAGACAGAATTTACTGAGTTTGAGCACATCATCACCAATCACACGATGCTGAAGGAAGGATTATTCCGATTCTTTGAGGGCTTTCACTACGACGCACACCCGATGGCAATGATGGTTGGTGTGGTCGGCTCCCTCTCAGCGTTTTATCACGATACGATTGATATCCAGAACCCGGAACATCGTATCCGCAATGCCTACCGGCTGATCGCGAAGATGCCGACCATTGCTGCTGCTGCCTACAAACATAATGCAGGTGAACTGGTCATTTATCCGGACAACCGGGTCAGCTATATCGGCAACATGCTGCGCATGATGTTTGCCACCCACTGCGAACCCTACCAGATTGATCCGTTGGCTGAAAAAGCACTCAACCTGCTGTTTATCCTGCATGCTGACCACGAACAAAATGCCTCAACCTCAACAGTTCGCTTAGTCGGTAGCTCCGGTGCGAATCCATTTGCGTGTATCTCGGCCGGCATCGCCTCTCTGTGGGGACCAGCACACGGTGGCGCGAACGAAGCCGTCTTGAACATGCTGAATCAGATCGGCAGCGTTGACAAAATATCTGAATATATTGCTCGGGCAAAAGACAAAGATGACCCGTTTCGCCTGATGGGTTTTGGCCACCGGGTGTACAAAAATTATGACCCGCGCGCGAAAATCATCCGCGACGTCTGCTATGCCGTCTTAGAACAAAGTGCCGATACGAACAACCCTCTGTTTGAGCTGGCCTTGCGGCTGGAAGAGATTGCGTTGAACGACGACTATTTCATCGAGCGCAACCTGTACCCGAACGTTGATTTTTATTCTGGCATTATCTACCGCGCCCTGAACATACCAGAAAACATGTTTACTGCGATGTTTGCCGTTGCCCGTACCGCTGGCTGGGTCAGCCACTGGATCGAAATGCTGGAAGATCCGGAACAACGCATCGGCCGACCACGCCAGTTATATCAGGGCGCTCAACAACGAGATTACCAGCCCATTATTGAGCGTGGGTAATTAATTACTAAACAGTTCAATCTCACCATTCACCGTTACGCTCAGACGTTGCGTACCTGCTTCCAGAGTCACCGGAGCTGCTGCATCTGCGGAAGCCAGCATCATCCGCTCGCGCCGTAGCGGGCGCGGGACAAGACCCTGCCCACCGCCATTCACATTCACCCGCACCAGTTTGTATCGTTTCATCCCCAGTGCCCGGGTAATTTCAAACGCCCGTTGCTGAAAATTTTTCAGTGCGGCCTGAGTCAGAGCCGACTGGTTTTGCTGCTGCATTGCCGGAGAAATCCGATAATCCAGCGATTGCAATTGCAATTCAGCTTGTAACTTGCCCAGTACTGCACCTAACAACTGACTATCCTGACTTTCCAGTCGCAAGCGCTGACTCACCCGCCAGCGTGATTTGCGTTTCTTATCGTGAATTGGATAAGTCTGGTACGACAAGGTACGTACTTTAATGCCACTGTGTTGCTTCACCTGCGCGACTGCCTGCTGAATAATCTGATTCACCTCACTCGCCAGACGATCTGCCCTCCGCCCTTCACGTTGTGCAGACAAAACGGCAACCAGCAGATCCTGTTGCACCTCAACCTGTGCTTCTGCACTGAAAGACGCCCGATTATACGATTCTGCTTCTGCCGCCCAGCTGATAGCAGTACTCAACATCAGCATCCCACCGACAAACCATGACCTGTTCATTGACTCACTCCTGATTGATACCTGTCCTGAAACACATCGGTTAAAATAACGCGCTCTGAGCGCAGCAGCCCGCAGTCTAGCGCACTGCCTGCCATCAACGCCATACCTGTTTCCCCACCACATCCTGCTTATCCGGAAGTACACCATGCCTTTCTATGAGTACCGTTGTTCTGCTTGTGGCCATGAGTTTGATGCAATGCAGAAAATGAGCGACGCCCCCCTCACTGACTGCCCGGCATGCCATCAACCCTCTCTGGTGAAACTGATTTCAGCCGCAGGCTTTCAATTAAAGGGTAGCGGCTGGTATGTTACCGATTTTAAAGATAAACCGAAAAAGCCAGATGACAAAAAGGCTGACAAACCAGCAGACAAGCCCAGTTCATCGGATAAAAAAACTCAGTCCGAAAAAAAGACCAGCAGCGACTGATCTCTGCCCCATTTTCACTCTCGTGACCGGAAATAACATGCGTAGCCATTATTGCGCTGAACCTGATACCCAACAGATTGATGAAATCATCGAATTATGTGGCTGGGTCAATCGCCGCCGCGACCATGGTGGTGTCATCTTTATCGACCTGCGGGATCACACAGGTCTGATTCAAATCGTGTATGACCCGGATGATGCCGCTACCTTTGCTATAGCTGAAGCCGTTCGCAATGAATTTGTACTACGGGTCCGGGGGTGGGTCAGAGCCCGCCCGACAGGTACCCTGAACCCACTGCTGGCCACCGGCGAAATCGAGGTGCTGGGCACCGAACTGGAAATATTGAACCGGGCAGCAACGCCGCCTTTCCAGCAGGATGAGACTAACCTGTCGGAAGAATTGCGGCTGCGCTACCGCTATCTGGACCTGCGGCGTCCGGAGATGCAGCGTAACCTGCGTCTGCGCACTCAGGTAACACGAACGATACGCCGCTACCTGGATGAGCGGGATTTTCTCGACATCGAAACCCCGATGCTGACCCGTGCCACACCGGAAGGCGCGCGCGACTATCTGGTGCCAAGCCGGGTACATGCCGGGCAGTTTTTTGCTCTGCCACAATCACCGCAGCTGTTCAAACAACTCCTGATGATGTCCGGCATGGATCGGTATTATCAGATTGTGCGCTGCTTTCGTGATGAAGACCTGCGGGCTGACCGTCAGCCGGAATTTACCCAGCTGGACATGGAATTAGCCTTTGTTGATGAAGCACAGATCATGTCATTGACTGAGGGCATGATCCGCACCTTGTTCCGGGAAGTACTGGATGTAACCCTGCCAGATCCGTTTCCACGTCTGACCTATGCTGAGGCGATGCGTCGCTACGGTTCAGATCGACCCGATCTGCGTTGTGACCTGGAACTGATTGATCTCGGCGACCTGATGCAGGCCGTTGAATTCAAGGTCTTTGCCGGGCCTGCACGTGACCCACAGGGCCGGGTCGCTGCACTGCGCCTGCCTGGCGGTGGTGAGCTCAGCCGCAAGGCCATTGATGAATACACAGAATATGTCGGCATTTATGGTGCGAAGGGCCTGGCTTATATTAAGGTGAACCAGCGTGCGCAGGGACGTGATGGATTGCAATCGCCCATCCTGAAATTCCTGCCGGATGCCGTCATAGAAACCTTACTGACCCGTTGTCAGGCACAAGACGGCGATATCATTTTCTTCGGTGCAGATCAGGCACGTATCGTCAACGAAGCACTGGGGGCACTGCGCATTAAACTTGCCGCCGACCAGGGTCTGTTGCGTGATACCTGGCAACCGGTCTGGGTGATTGATTTCCCGATGTTTGAACAGGATCAGGCAACCCAACGCTGGCAAGCACTGCATCATCCGTTTACCGCCCCCGGAGCCGATCAACTGGCACAGCTTGCAGATGCTCCGGGTGAGTGCCTGTCTCGCGCTTACGATATGGTGTTGAATGGCACCGAAATCGGCGGCGGCTCAATCCGTATCCACCAACCCGATGTACAACAACAAGTTTTCCAGCGACTGGGAATTACATCGGAGGAAGCGAGTGATAAATTCGGCTTCCTGCTGGATGCGCTGCAATACGGAGCGCCACCGCATGGAGGTATCGCATTCGGCCTGGACCGACTGGTGATGCTGATGGCCGGAGCCAGTTCAATCCGCGATGTGATGGCATTTCCAAAGACCCAGAGTGCCAGTTGCCCGCTGACATCAGCCCCTTCAAGCGTCAGCCGGGAGCAATTGCGTGAATTGCACCTTACGCAACGCGCCCAGCGCCAGAACACCTGATTCCAGCCAGACTCTTGCCGCAAACATCAGACTCTTTCCGCCACCCCGGCTTATGGCGGGTGCTGGCAGCAATCTTCTACGATAGCTGGCTGATCGGTGCCCTGATTTTACTGGGTGCTACCGGAGACACCTTCATCCGGCATCTGCTGATGAACTATGGCAGCGAAATGGGCTACACATCGCTGCAACTGTACTGCCTGCTGGCACCGCTCGGTTTTTTTGCCGGGTTCTGGACCCACGGTGGGCAAACATTGGGGATGCGTGCCTGGCGCATCCGGGTGGTGACACCGCAAGGCGAGCCTGTGACTGCATACCAAGCCACTATCCGCTATTTCGCTGCGATGTTGTCCTGGCTGACCTTCGGATTGGGCTACCTCTGGATCATGTTTGATCCGGCGCAACGCAGCTGGCATGATCGGCTTTCCGGCACCTGCTTAGTACTGGTGATCAAACCGTCAGCAAAAACCTGAAACATCTTGCAACCGCCCATAAAATCACATTGAGGCCCCTGTGGCATTGTGGTATAAAGCGCGGCCTCATGACTCCGCAGGAGACATGAGATATTTTAACGACGCACACCTGTCGCTAACTGTATTTCCGGGTGCCTGTGCTCAGGTGGAAATATGGGATAAGGTGGAGGCTTAACCCACAACTTTTCGGAGAACGACTTTGAGTCAGATGACTTTACGCCAGATGCTGGAAGCCGGTGTCCATTTCGGACATCAGACTCGTTACTGGCACCCGCAGATGCGATCCTATCTGTTCGGACAACGCAACAAAATCCATATTATCAATCTGGAAAAAACATTGCCTTTGTATCATGAGGCAATGAACTATATTGGCAAAACAACGGCGAACGGACGCAAAATCCTGTTTGTCGGCACCAAACGTCCGGCTCAGGCAGTGATTGCCGAAGAAGCAAAACGCTGCGGCATGCCGTATGTAAATCACCGCTGGCTCGGCGGTATGCTGACCAACTTCAAAACGATCCGGCAGTCCATCAAGCGGCTGAAAGAACTCGAAAAGATGGCAGAAGAAGGCGCGCTCGAAGCACGCTTCAACAAAAAAGAACAACTCAATCTGCGCCGTGAAATGGAAAAACTGGATCGCAGCCTGGGTGGTATCAAACATATGCATCGTCTGCCGGATGCATTGTTTGTGATCGACAGCGGACATGAACATATCGCAGTCGCTGAAGCACGGAAACTGGGTATCCCGATCGTGGCAGTGGTAGACAGCAACCATAACCCGCATGACGTGGACTATGTGATTCCCGGCAATGATGATGCGATCCGGGCTGTGCGTTTATATGTGCAGGGTGCTTCAGCAGCAGTGCTGGAAAGCCGGGCTGCAGCAGCACGAGCACTGGTGGAAAGCACTGACGAAGAAATGGCAGAAGAAGCCTGAATCTGGTGACTACCTCCACTTGATCACACGACTTTAACAACCCGCAAGGACTCATTCCCATGGCAATTACGGCCACTCTGGTCAAAACATTACGCGAGCGTACTGGCGCTGGCATGATGGAATGTAAAAAGGCGCTGACCGAAACTGACGGTGATATTGAAGCAGCCATCGAAAATATGCGCAAATCCGGTCAGGCCAAGGCAGCAAAAAAGGCCGGGCGAATTGCTGCTGATGGTGTCATCACCCAAGCGATCAGTGATGACCAGCAGCGCGGTGTGCTGCTCGAAGTCAACTGCGAAACCGACTTTGTTGCGAAAGATGCCAACTTTACCTCATTTGCGAACACCATCACCCAACGCGCCTTACAAACGGGTGTGACTGATGTTGAGCAACTGATGGCTCTGCCCCTGCATGACGGTGAAGACACCACAGTAGAAGAAACACGTCAAGCACTGGTAGCGAAGCTGGGTGAAAATCTGCAGGTACGGCGGATTGCACAACATCAGGCCAGTGGCTCCCTGGCTGGCTATCAGCACGGTGTGCGCATCGGTGTATTGGTGGACTACAGCGGCGGAGAGACCACTTTAGGCAAAGACCTGGCGATGCATGTTGCAGCCAGCAACCCGCTCTGCATCAGCGAAGACCAGGTACCATCGTCTGTTCTGGACAAAGAGCGGGAGATTGCGACCGCACAAGCTGAGAGCAGTGGCAAACCAGCGAATATCGTTAGCAAGATGGTTGAAGGGCGCCTGCGTAAATATCTGGCTGAGATCACCCTGCTGGGTCAGGCATTCATTAAAGATCCCGGAACCTCAGTAACGAAGCTGTTAAAGCAGCAACAAGCCAGTGTGCATAGCTTTACCCGGTTTGAAGTCGGCGAAGGCATTCAGAAAAAAACTGAAAACTTCCACGACGAAGTAATGGCTCAGGCTGCTGCAGTCAATGGCTGAACGGGTACTCCTGAAACTGAGTGGTGAGGCGCTGATGGGGGAAGATGCATTCGGCATCAACCCCGATATCATTCAGCGTCTCGCGGTCGATATTGCCCGGATACAACAAACCGGTGTGCAGATTGGCCTGGTAATCGGCGGTGGCAACATCTTCCGTGGTGCCGGTCTGGCGGGTGGTGGATTTGACCGGGTGGCTGGTGACCAGATGGGCATGCTTGCGACTGTGATGAATGCCCTGGCAATGCAGGATCACCTGCGCCGTCAGGGTGTAACAGCAAAGCTACTCAGCGCAGTTGCGATCAACGGTATCGGCGAACCGTATCAACGAGATCATGCATTGCACTATCTGACGGATGGACAAGTGGTGCTGTTTGCTGCCGGAACCGGTAACCCCTTATTTACCACAGATACCGCCGCCAGCTTGCGTGCTATCGAAATCAGAGCTGATCTGATGATCAAGGCGACACGGGTGGATGGCGTGTATTCTGCTGACCCGTTGCAAAATCCGGAAGCGACCTTTTATCCCCGGCTCAGCTACCAGCAAGTGCTGGATGATCGTCTGGCGGTGATGGATGCAACCGCTGTCACCTTGTGTGCAGACCATCAGATGCCATTGCGGGTGCTCAACATCCATACCCCCGGTGCTATGCAGCGGGCGATACAGGGTGAACCAGTCGGCACCCTGATCACTACCTGAAACCAACATGTTAGGCATCTGTTCACTCTGTTCAACACTGTATGCGATTGGTTACGGAGTCACACGTAAAATACGACGGAAAAACAATATGATTGACGATATCAAAAAAGACGCAACAGACCGGATGGCAAAAAGTGTGTCCGCTCTGAAAGATAACCTGACCAAAATTCGTACCGGACGTGCACATCCGGCGATGCTGGATCATCTGGAAGTCACCTATTACGGTTCCGCTGTACCATTAAAACAAATAGCAAATATCAGTGTGGAAGATGCCCGTACCCTGCTGGTACAACCCTGGGAACAGCCCATGGTTAAAGCCGTGGAAAAGGCGATTCTGGAATCAAACCTGGGCGTTACACCAAACACTGCCGGTACTGCCATTCGCTTACCCATTCCACCACTGACAGAAGAACGGCGGCGCGACATGGTCAAAATTGTACGTCAGGAAGCAGAACAGGCGAGGGTAGCAATCCGTAATATCCGGCGGGATGCGAACAGCAACCTGAAAGCACTGGTGAAAGAAAAGCTGATTTCTGAAGACGACGAACATCGTGGTCAGGAAATCGTACAGAAACTGACTGATCAACACATCAAAGACACCGATCAGCTGATGCAACAAAAAGAAACTGACTTAATGTCAGTCTGACCATGAAAATCAGCATCCCGGCTGAAAAAATACCCCGCCATATCGCGATTATTTTAGATGGCAACGGACGTTGGGCTGAACAACGTGGCAAAAGCCGTTATAGCGGACACCGTGCCGGAGCCAACCGGGTGCACGATCTGGTAGAAACCTGCGTCAACCTGCCGGTTGAAGCACTGACGCTGTTCGCTTTCAGCAGCGAAAACTGGCAACGTCCCCGATTAGAAGTCAAACTGCTACTCGACCTGTTCCTGCTGATGCTGAAACGTGAAGCAAGACGGATGCATGCACATGACGTACGCCTGCGCGTTATCGGCGACATCAGCCAGTTTCCGCGCAGATTGCAACACAGCATTGCTGAAGTTGAACAACTTACCGGTAATAATCGTTCTCTGACCCTGCAGATTGCAGCCAACTATGGTGGACGCTGGGATATTACCCAGGCTGTGCGTCAATTAGCCCATAAGGTCACGACAGGTACCCTCACTGCCGACGACATCACACCCGAGACCATCAGCCAACACCTCACCTTTCCCGACCTCGCCGAACCTGATCTGTTTATCCGCACGGGCGGTGAATTACGGATCAGCAACTTTCTGCTATGGCAGTGCGCCTATACCGAGCTGTATTTTACCGATACCCTGTGGCCGGACTTTGATCTCACCGCATTCGAACAAGCACTCGCCAGCTTTGCCCGGCGACAACGCCGCTTCGGGCGCACTGGACAACAGTTGAAAACCTGACATGCTACGCCAGCGCTTATTGACCGCCGCACTGCTTGCACCCCTGCTATTGCTGGCAATTATCACCCTGCCTACTGTATGGCTGGCTGCATTACTTGGCCTGATCGTACTAGCTGGTGCCTGGGAGCTAAGCCAGATCGCTCAGATCAGCCTGCCGTTACATCGTTATCTCGCCATAGCTTTGCTGGCACTGATGATGGCCGCCGGTTATTTCACTCAGGATTTTGGCGAGCTGTATCGTCTGTATGGACTAGTCACTGTGTTCTGGGGAATCGCCACACTCGCGCTGATTCGCCGACAGCGTCCGTTATTGCAGGTCATCGGACAACGTTGGGGTGCGCTACTGATTGGCAGCACATTCCTGCTGGCTACCTGGCTGGCTGTCGTGCAGATCCATCAGACCGCAGGGGTTGACTGGCTGATCAGCTTATTGCTGCTGATCTGGGCTGTGGATGTTGGCGCTTATTTTGCCGGACGACTCTGGGGAAAGCGTAAACTTGCCCCTGAAGTCAGCCCGGGCAAGACCTGGGAAGGCACCTACGGCGCGATGGTAGCTGCCTGGTTATGGGCAATCGGTGCCACCTGGTGGCATAGCGTGCCATTGTTTGTGACAGTACCTCTCAGCCTGATCATCACCTGGTTATCAATCGGTGGTGACCTGGGTGAAAGCCTGCTGAAGCGTCAGGCACAAGTGAAAGATAGTGGCAATCTGTTGCCAGGGCATGGTGGTATTCTGGATCGGATTGACAGCCTGCTGGCGGCGGCACCAGCCTTTGCCTTAGCACTGCATCTGATCGGACAGATGCCGTGATCCGCGTCAGCCTGCTTGGCGCGACCGGTTCCATCGGATCTAACACTTTAGATGTGATCAGCCAGCACCCGGATCGTTACCGGGTTATTGCGCTGACTGCACACACCAACACCGCTAAACTACGCCACCAGTGTGAACGCTATCGTCCACAGCTGGCTGTACTGGCGGACAGCACTTGCGCACAACAACTGGCGCAGCAATTGAAAAAAACGGCACCGGAAGTTACCGTACTCGCTGGGGCAGAAGGCCTGCATGCCGCTGCCACGCATCCGGCGGCAGACCAGGTGATGGCAGCGATTGTGGGTGCTGCCGGGCTGGCCCCCACTCTGGCCGCAGTCGAAGCAGGGAAACGCATCCTGCTGGCGAATAAAGAAGCCTTGGTGATGGCAGGCGACCTGTTCATGCAGGCAGTACGCCGGCACCGGGCGACCGTATTGCCGATTGACAGCGAACATAATGCTATCTATCAATGCCTGCCTCGACCCGTCACTGACGGACTTGCTCCTCTGGGCATAGACCGCATCACCCTGACCGCATCCGGTGGTCCCTTCCTGCACCGCCCGGCAGAGACTTTTGCTACCATCACACCGGCAGAAGCGTGTGCGCATCCGAAATGGCAGATGGGGCAAAAAATCTCGGTCGACTCTGCCAGCCTGATGAATAAAGGGCTGGAAGTGATCGAAGCTCATTACTTATTTCAAGCCAGCGCAGATCAAATAGCAGTGGTGATTCATCCACAAAGCATTGTGCACTCGCTGGTGACCTATGCTGATGGCTCTGTACTGGCGCAACTGAGCAATCCGGACATGCGCACCCCGATCGCACATGCACTGGCCTGGCCGGAAAGACACAAAGCCGGTGTGGCACCGCTTGATTTGCCAACACTCGCCCATCTGGAGTTCAGCACACCTGACCATGCCAGATTTCCCTGCCTGTCGTTAGCCTATGCTGCGATCGCTGCCTCCGGCAATGCGCCTGCCGTGCTGAATGCAGCGAATGAAGTTGCCGTCTCACACTTCCTGCAACATCAGCTACCCTTCAGCGCGATCCCGCATATCGTGGAGACCTGCCTGACGAAGCTGGCAGGCCCGGCGGCAGATAACCTGGATGACCTGCTGGAAACAGATCGACACACCCGCCACTACGCCATGCAACAGATCGTTTAAGGCACCTCTAAAAATGACTACGCTTGCAACGACTTCGTTGCAAAATACTCATGTACGTCTTATATACTTCGCTTTCCAAACCATCCTCCCTCAGACTTTAAAAGGTCGCATTATGAAAAACGATACTTCGGTTACCAACCTGTGGCAGAACACTTTCTGCGCACTGACAGCTTGTGCAGCACTCTCTGGTACTGCCGTAGCAGCAAATCACACCAGTGGCTGGGACGGCAGCCTGAACATAGGCTTTAAGCATTCTACTGGCACCACCAACTCGAATGATATCAATGCCTCACTCACCCTGGAACACAACAAAAACTTCCGGGCCAGCCAGCCGATCCGGCATACGCTGAATATTGCGACAGACACCGAAAAAACAAAATCTGAGGACGGCACAGAAACTACAACACAGGATAAAGATACTGCTTCTTATCAACTGGGTTATTTTCTTGATCAGCAAAGCCATATTGAAGGCACCTTAAGCTATCTGCATGATATCGACCTGAAGATTGACGAAGGTAAATTTGCCAGTGTGGAATACATCCGCAATGTGCTCACCGAGCCAGCACATCAACTCCAGCTGGGTGTCGGTGTGGCCTATCTGGATATCGCTTATACAGACACACAACCTGAAATTCAGGAAGTTGGTGGCCAAGTATCTTACAATTACACTGGCAAACTGGCAGAAGATTTCAGTCTGAACCACAAAGGCTTATTACAAGCGACCTCAGATATCCGTTATACCAGCCTGGATACCGGTATCTCTTATGCCCTGACAGACAATACCTCTTTGTCGCTGAATCATCATTTCAGCACCCTATCCAATGACACTGGCAATGGGGACGATGAAAAAAACAGCACCGTTAATCTGACCATCGGAGTGAAATTCTGATCACGCAACGGATATTCAGCCACCATGCCTGATCAGGTTGAGCTGTTTACCGATGGCGCTTGTAAAGGCAACCCTGGCCCAGGTGGCTGGGGTGTCTGGTTACGTTATGGTAAAACTGAGAAATCACTCTGGGGCGGGGAACCGGATACCACCAACAACCGGATGGAACTGCTGGCAGTGATCAAAGGGCTGGGGGCCCTGAAATGTGCCTGCCAGGTCGTGGTTACGACTGATTCCAGCTATGTCAAACAAGGCATCACTAGCTGGATTCATACCTGGAAGCGGAATGGCTGGCGTACCAGCCAGAAAAAACCGGTCAAAAATGTTGACCTATGGCAACAACTGGAACAGGCGTGTGCCCGACATCAGGTGGACTGGGTCTGGGTGAAGGGCCATGCCGGGCATCCGGGCAATGAGCGTGCTGATCAGCTCGCGTGTCAGGGTGCAGCGGAGATCATGGCATGAGTGAACGACAGATCATTCTGGATACCGAAACAACCGGTCTGGATCCGAAACAGGGCCACCGGATGATAGAGATCGGTTGTGTCGAACTGATCGACCGCAAACTGACAGACAACAACTTTCATCACTATCTGCAACCGGATCGCCAGATAGAAGAAGGTGCAGCGCAGGTGCACGGGATTACCGACTCGTTCTTACGTGATAAACCACGTTTTGCGGAGATTGCGGAAGCCCTGGCTGACTACCTGCGGGATGCAGAAGTGATTATTCATAATGCACCGTTCGATGTTGGCTTTTTAAATGCTGAATTTGCACGATTGCCGACAAAATATCAGATGTCAAACTTGTGCCAGACCATCACTGACACACTCACATTGGCGCGTGCACGACATCCGGGGCAACGTAATAATCTGGATGCATTGTGCAGCCGGTACCAGGTCGATAATACCGAACGCACCCAACATGGTGCATTGCTGGATGCCGACATCCTGGCACGTGTCTATCTGGCTATGACCAGTGGCCAGAAAAGCCTGAAGCTGGTGCAGCGCAACAGCCAGCAAACCGGGACCCTGCGCCGGGTCAAAACCGGCACTCGTTTGCCACTGATGACACCGACGGCTGCTGAGTTAACAGCCCACACAAATTATCTGGATCGACTGGACCAGACATCCGGTGGTAAAACTGTCTGGCGCC
This sequence comes from uncultured Gammaproteobacteria bacterium, assembly GCA_963922315.1. GTDB lineage: Bacteria > Pseudomonadota > Gammaproteobacteria > Chromatiales > Chromatiaceae > JAHDBG01. The sequence continues at coordinate 5,197 of CAWUID010000038.1, read as the reverse complement.
ATAGTGGCTGAAGCGGCCCGTACTCAGCAGGAAACACTAGCCTGGCTGGCTCTGCTGCTGGCACCGGGTGGACCAGCAACCCTGAATACCCTGCTGGCCGAAACCCCGGACCCGCAACAATTATTACGCGCACCACCGACATCAGCTCGTGAAAAATTTCGGGCTTATGCCAGAAAACCTGACTGGAAGACTGCTGAAGCCCACCTGAGCTGGTTACAGCAACAGTCCATTCACCTGATTCCCATCACTGACTCCTCCGCCTATCCCACCTTATTGCATCGACTGTCCGATGCACCCACCGTTTTATTTGTACACGGCAACCCGGATTTATTACACTTGCCACAGCTTGCTGTGGTGGGGAGTCGTCATGCGAGCCAGAGTGGTTTTGCCACCGCAAAACAATTCTGTGGACACCTGGCACAGCATGGTATGGCGATCACCAGCGGCATGGCACTGGGTATCGATACCGCTGCTCACCAAGGTGCCTTATCCGTACAAGGGCACACGATTGCTGTTGCTGGTACCGGCCTGGACCGGGTCTACCCGGCACGCAATCACCAGCTTGCGCATCAGATTGTGCAACAAGGTGCACTGATCTCAGAATACCTGCCGGGAACGAAGCCGTTACGCCACCATTTTCCACGACGTAACCGGGTGATTGCCGGCCTGTCACTGGGTGTTCTGGTGGTTGAAGCCGCACTGAAAAGCGGCTCACTGATTACCGCCCGTCTGGCAAATGAGCTGGGACGCGAAGTCTTCGCGATACCAGGCTCCATTCATAACCCACTGGCACGCGGCTGCCACCGACTGATTCGTCAGGGCGCGAAGCTGGTTGAAACGGCAGAACACATTGTCGAAGAACTGGGTGCAGCACTTAATGAGCTGTCATTGAGCCTGGAACAACCCATACCTGCCACAGAGCAGCCTGCATCAACAAAGCTGACAGACGAACACCAGACCCTGCTGGATGCGATGGGCTTTGATCCGATCTCAGCCGATCAGTTGGTACAGCGCACGGGAATGAGTGCGGCTGAAGTCTCCTCCATACTGCTGTTACTGGAACTGCAGAATCAGGTATCATCCATTCCGGGTGGTTTGTTCCTGCGCGCCCCATCGTAATCTCAAGACAGAGAATTTATACATGAACCTGGTGATTGTTGAGTCTCCGGCAAAAGCAAAAACGATTAAAAAATATCTTGGTGCTGACTTTGAAGTCCTGGCGTCCTATGGCCATGTGCGTGACCTGGTACCGAAAGAAGGTGCAGTTGATCCGGTACAGGGTTTCGCTATGCGCTACCAGGCGATTGAGCGCAACGACCGGCATGTGCGAGCGATTGCGCAAAAACTGAGCAAAGCAGAGACCCTCTACCTGGCAACTGACCCGGATCGCGAAGGTGAAGCGATTTCGTGGCATCTGTATGAGCTGCTGAAAGAGCGCAAACAGCTCAGAAACAAAACCGTACACCGGGTGGTATTCAACGAAGTGACCCGCAAGGCAGTGCGGGATGCAGTCGCCAGTCCACGCGAATTATCAATGGAACTGGTCAACGCCCAGCAGGCGCGGCGTGCACTGGATTATCTGGTAGGATTCAACCTGTCACCTTTGTTGTGGAAGAAGGTGCGACGCGGCTTGTCAGCAGGCCGGGTGCAAAGCCCGGCATTACGCCTGATTGTTGAGCGTGAAGCCGAAATCACTGCATTCCAGCCACGAGAATACTGGACGGTCACGGCAGATACTACCAAGGCTGAGCAACCGTTCAGTGCAAAACTGATCCAACTGGCAGGCGAAAAAATCAGCCAGTTTTCGATCACACAGGAAGTACAGGCTACAGCCGCAGAGACCGCCATCACCCAAGCAGCACAAGGTCAGCTGCTGGTGCAACAGATCACAAAAAAGCAACGTAAACGCAATCCGGCAGCACCATTCACCACCTCCACCCTGCAACAGGAAGCAGCTCGCAAGCTAGGCTTCACGACTCAGCGCACCATGCGGGTTGCGCAACAGCTTTATGAAGGGATAGATATCGGTTCCGGTGCCGTTGGTCTGATCACCTACATGCGTACTGACTCGGTCAACCTGTCGAACGAAGCGACTGCTGAGTTACGCGATCATATCACGCAGACTTATGGCGCAGACCATGTGCCAAAACAACCGCGTCGCTATCGCACCAAAGCAAAAAATGCGCAGGAAGCACACGAAGCAATCCGGCCCACAACAATAGCGCATCAACCAGACGAACTGAAAACATACCTTAAACCAGAACAACTGAAACTATATGCCCTGATCTGGAAACGTACCGTCGCCTGTCAGATGATCCACGCCACCATAGATACCGTTGCCGCAGACCTGCAGGCAGGAGAAGGTAACCTGTTTCGGGCCAACGGCTCAGTGATTGCAAATCCAGGCTTTATGCAGGTGTATCAGGAAGGTACGGATGATGCGAAACCGGCAGATGATAATGATCGTCGGCTACCTGCGCTGGAAGAAGGTGAGCGCCTGCCATTACTGGCCATCCGTCCGGAACAACATTTTACGGAGCCACCCCCCCGTTACAGCGAAGCGAGCCTGGTAAAAACGCTGGAAGAGCATGGTATCGGGAGACCTTCCACCTATGCCTCTATTATCAGCACATTGCAGGATCGTGATTATGCTGAGCTGGAAAAAAAGCGCTTCCAACCGACAGATGTCGGACAGGTCGTCAACCGCTTCCTGAGCAATCACTTCACCCAATATGTCGATTACGACTTTACCGCCCGGCTGGAAAATGATCTGGATGCGGTAGCGCGTGGTGAAGAAGACTGGGTACCCCTGCTGGAACGATTCTGGCAACCATTTATTGAACGGGTACAGCACACTGATCTGAACGTCACCCGGTCTGATGTGACTCAGGAAAAAATCGACGAACAATGTCCGAAATGCGAGCAGGCACTGTCGATCCGGCTGGGACGCAACGGGCGTTTTATCGGCTGTACTGGCTATCCCGAATGTGACTACACCCGCAACCTGAACGAAGACGCAGCGGCAAAACAGGCAGAGCCGGAAAAAGTCGGGCGGGACTGCCCGAAATGCGCCTCGACACTGGTGTACAAACAGGGGCGATATGGCAAATTTATCGGCTGTTCCGGTTATCCGACATGTCGCCACATAGAACCGCTGGAAAAACCGAAACAGACCGGCGTCACCTGCCCGAAATGTAGTGCAGGTGAACTACTGCAACGTAAGTCCAGACGAGGCAAAATCTTTTACTCGTGTGCCACTTATCCAGCCTGCGATTATGCGACCTGGAATGAGCCAGTCGCAGAAACCTGCCCGGAATGCAGTTGGCCGGTGCTGACAATCAAAACCACCAAACGGCGCGGGCGCGAAAAAATATGTCCGCAGTCCGAATGTCAGTTTGCTGCGCCCTGTCCGGAGTCAGACTGACAGCCTTGCGTAGTCTACAACTAACAGCTATATTCCTTTATCACTTATGGCATTGATCATCCAGAAATATGGTGGTACCTCAGTCGGCGATCCGGAGCGAATCGCAGCTGTGGCACACCGTGTGCAACGTACCCGAGCTGCTGGTAACCAGGTTGTCGTTGTTGTCTCAGCGATGTCCGGCGAGACCAACCGGCTGACGTCACTAGCTCGTGACCTGCACCCGGAACCGCCACCGCGCGAGCTGGATGTACTGTTGGCAACGGGCGAGCAAGTCACCATTGCACTGCTGAGCATGGCACTGGAGAAACTGGGTTGCGCTGCCTGTTCCTACACCGGCTCACAAGTCCGTATTCTGACTGATGATGCGCATGGTAAGGCACGCATCCTGGAGATTGATCAGGCGCAGGTCACCGCCGATCTGAAGGCTGGCCGGGTGGTCGTGATTGCCGGCTTCCAGGGCACAGATGCCAATCAGAATATCACCACACTGGGGCGGGGCGGGTCAGATACCACAGCGGTTGCCATGGCGGCTGCACTACAGGCAGACGAATGTCAGATCTTTACTGATGTGGACGGAGTTTACACCACTGACCCCAGGGTAGTACCGCAGGCCCGCAGATTGCCCCGGGTCACTTGTGAAGAGATGCTGGAGATGGCCAGCTCGGGCTCCAAAGTATTACAAATCCGTTCGGTTGAATTTGCGCATAAATTCCGTGTGCCCCTGCGGGTATTATCCAGCTTCAGCGATACCGGCGAAGGCACCCTGATCACGTTTGAGGAAAACCCAGTGGAAGCAGCAAAAATTGCAGGCATCGCATTTAACCGGGATGAAGCAAAACTGACCCTGCAGGGTGTGCCAGACCAACCAGGTGTCGCCCACCGGATTCTGGGGCCGATTGGTGAGGCGAATGTCGAAGTCGACATGATTGTGCAGAATACGGCACACGACGGCACGACCGACTTTACTTTTACGGTACATCGTGGTGACTATGCGAAAGCACAAGCGATCCTGCAGCATACAGCGCAACAACTCTCTGCACGCGAAGTCAGCGGTGACGACCGGATTGTGAAGATTTCACTGGTCGGTGTCGGCATGCGCTCACATGCCGGTATTGCCAGCCAGATGTTTGCGGCCCTGGCAGCAGAAAATATCAATATTCAGATGATCTCCACTTCAGAAATCAAAATTTCTGTGGTGGTGGAAGAAAAGTACACCGAACTTGCCGTGCGCACATTGCATACTGCATTTGGTCTGGATGCTGACACTCACCGTCAGGAGGAAATGGCTCCATAAAATATGACTTCTGATTAACACATCGTGTCAGAGCCGTTTGCTAAAATCTTGCGAAAAACCCGTATGTAGAAACGTTTTCAGTTCTGGCACTGGCAGGGCCTCATGCCCTGCCTGCACCTGTCAACCGCAGGAATCAGGCTTATGCTGATATTAACAAGACGCGTTGGAGAGCGCCTGATGATTGGTGACGACATCAGTATCACCACGTTAGGCATCAAAGGTAATCAGGTTCGTTACGGTATCACGGCACCGCGTGATTTGCCGATACGACGAGAAGAAATCTGTACCCGATCAACCAGGTTTATGGCTGCTCCGCAAAAACAGTCTGGTGCAAAAACACTCGACTTATCCAGCTCTAACCGGTTATCATTATCAGTTAAAGATGATATCTGATAACGGAGAGTTGGCCGAGCGGCTGAAGGCGCTCCCCTGCTAAGGGAGTATGGGGTTAATAGCTCCATCGAGGGTTCGAATCCCTC
>CAWUID010000037.1:0-21429 GCA_963922315.1 uncultured Gammaproteobacteria bacterium | reverse complement strand
CAGACTATCTTTTATAATGTTATCAAATACTTGTTACTTTTTAAGCAGGCTCTAACTATTCAGCGCAAAAAATCATTATGAGTCAATAGCTTGCCGGGTTCGTTTTTCAAGTGCCAACTAATATAGTTATTATTTATCAATGACTTATGATTTCAGGATAAAATCTGAAAAATGCCAAGCCATTGATAAATTAGGGATATATATGCTGAATAGTTACAAGTTTTCTATGATTTTCTCATTGAGGCAGGATCTCAGAAATTTGTTCATTTCACTGGTATCAGCTGTTGAGTAAAATTTCAGCATTGACTGGTTAAACTCTTTCTGTCTTTTTGCTGGTACGTTGATCACGGGGAAACCTTGTGAGAGAAGTACTCCATTCATCATGAATCTTCCCATGCGTTTATTGACATCCCAGAAAAATTGCGTCCTCGCCATTTGCAGAAAAGCTGTTATAGCTCTGTCATAAATGTCGTTAATAACACTGACTTCGGCTTCTGTTTTCAGCCACTCTTCATCTAACTGTTCAGGAGATGGTGGCTCATAGTCTGAGCCACTGATAGTGACGTTATCTGTGCGAAATGTTCCCCAGCCTAAAGCCTCTTCCTTGCCTGCAATAGAGTGCAGCTCAAGAGCGATAGCTTTTGAAAATTCAAATTTTCGATCACTGATGAGAGAAAACAGATGTCTCCAGGTATCAGCCTGGTTGACGACCATATTCTGATCGCTGATCTTATGACCACCAACAGTGATATTATCAAGAATGGTTTGCACTTTTGGCAGAGTCATGGCGACCCCTTCAAGGTTTACCGCATCACAAACCAGTGAAGGAATATCTCTGACAGCAAGTTGTTTTGCCATCGCTTTGTTTGGTATCATCCCCCACATAGTGTCTTTTGTGGGCGACATAAAGGTATCTCGGCATTTTTATATAAAGTTGCTCTGATGATATGCCGAACTTTGGATATCAGTCATACAGAACTATCAGCTTTCGCAGCAGCTAACGCCAGAGTTAATTTGCCAATACCACGATACTATAGCGATGTATTGATCGGATCGAACGATTTGTTTGGCGGTAGCTTTGCATCACTGGATAAATTGAAGGCTGAAGGAATGCCCAGCATCAGTGATAATTAAAAGCAGTGCGAGGAATGACTGGTATTTTTAACTATCCGTCGGATGTTGGCGTTAGATATTTTTTTCAAATAGTGTTTGTTGAAACAGTGGTAAATTTTCAATATTACTTAGGGATGATTTCCCAATTCTTTCTAGTGACTTGCTGTGGAATTCAGGATTTGCTTCAAACCCAATATACTTACGACCTAGTTTTTTTGCTGAAACCGCTGTTGTTCCGCTACCCATAAATGGATCTAGGACTATCTGACCTTTTTTTGTGGTTAACTTTATTAGGTACTCAATCAATTCAAGTGGTTTTTGTGCCTCATGAATTCTTACTTCACTTTTTCCAAAGCCAAATTCGAGCATATTTGTTGGACTGGAACCATTGGATCTGCATTCATCTATGTTCATAGCACCAACTTCATTTTCTAAAATATTGTCGGTAATAGTTCCACCAATAGTATATGGCTTCATAAACCATGCAACAGGTTCCCATATAGGTGCTAGATTTCCGAGCCTCCATCCTTTCCAGTATTTTGCTTCCTCCTTTAAACCACGCCGTTCAAAAATAATACTTACCCTCTGTGCTCTATGATGTGCTGAAGGCTTTTTCCATGCTAAAGTATCCTTCAGTAAAAACCCGCTATCTTCAAAAGCATTAATTACTCTATGTATTGTTCTTCTAGCACCAAATACAAAAAGAAAAGAGCCGTTTTTCATCTTTGGGTATACTTTTATAGCCCATTTTTTACACCACTCCTGGTACTCTAACCCGATATTTCTATCCGATTGCGCCCAGCCATTGATTGGCTTTCCTCTCCTCTTGAATCCAGATTTGCCTTCCTGAGCTGGTGATTGACCTAGTAATGCGGAGTTGGTGTTGCTGTGTAAAACATCCCAATCATTGAGACTGATACCATAAGGAATGTCAGACAAGAATAAATCTATGCTGTTATTCGTTAGCATAGGTATATGCTCTAAGCAATCACCTAATGTGATTTTATTTATGAAATCTTTATTCATGTGGCATTTCATCCTAAACCTAATAGATTATTACCAACAACAGATTGTATAGCTTTCACTTTATTTTCTATTTTACTTGATTTTAGAACTTCCTTGATGGCTTGTTCTTTTGAAAGCTTCATGATTCGTTCTCGTTCCGAAGCTAAAAAACTAAGAGCTTCTTCTTTTGAAATATGTATGGATTCTATGGATGCTCGCTTTTCTTCCTTCCATAGATCACGAATTTTTTCATCAAAATCAAGTATAAGATGATTTACTATTTGCCAATAAGTAGCAGCATCTTTTGACGGATTCATAGTCTCAACCTCTTTGAATACTGAGTGAACTAATTCCATTGCATTCTCTTTGCTACTTTCTTCTGCATATCGGACAAATACTGCAAGATGTGTGTAAGTGCCGATGCAAACCGATCTTGTACTCGCCTGTTGATATATCTGGCTAGTGCGTGAAGGCAACTGATATACAGGGCACACAACCATTGCGTAAGGTTTTCCATGTTTCCAGCTATCCATTGCCTGGATTTTGAAATCCTTCTGATTTTTCGCTGTTCGACTAAGCCTGAATGCTTTTGCGTCAGCAATAAAGCTGTAATCGTCATTCACGCATTCTACATCTGCAGCATCAGCCCTTTCTTTCAATACTGCGCTATTAAATCCCATCCATAGATACGCTTCATGGATTACAATATCAGTATATTTTGAATATAATTTTTCTTCACTTGTATCGTGCCCATACTTTTCCGGGATAGCACCACATAATCTCAAGTGTCCAAGTAATGCATTAATTCCCTTATTTTGTATCTCTTGACCGATTTCATCTTCAACCTTTTCTACATCAACCCCAAAATTACCGCTCAGTCTGCTAATTTCATTTATCCAGTAGCTGCGGCTGTCGATTTGTTGCTGTGTTATTACTTCAATATTCATGAGATTCCTGTTCGTGATTTTTGATGGCTAACGTTAGAGTCGATCTGCCAATACCTCAATGATATGGCGAGGTATTGGTATCGGGGTATTGGTTGGGTCGAACGAATTGTTCCGCAGTAGCTTTGTGCCGCCGGATAAATTAGAGGCTGCAAGGGCAACTCTGGTATTTCTCTGGAGCGAAGCGGCGGGCTTGGTTGTTCGTTGCAGTGCTACAGGGTGCGCATCATCTGATCCAGACGTTGCCACGGTACGATATCGGTCTGTTGCTGACGTCTGGCATCCTGCCCACCATAGATCATGGTCTGACGTTGCATGTCGTCTCCGGTCAGGTGGCGCAGGTATTGTAGGTTGTCAAAAAAACTGGTGCGTATCGTCTGGCCTGATTTGATCTCAATCGCATGTAAGGTCTGACCCTGCGCAATGATCAGGTCAATTTCGCGTTTTGCATCATTGCGCCAGTAATATAAAGGTGCTGCCCGGTGCTGGTTGTAGTAGTGTTTTTTAAATTCGCTGATCACCCAGTTTTCAAACAAACTGCCTTTCAGTCCGTTGATGATGTCGGCAGCTGTATGAATGTCCAGTAGAGCACATACGATGCCGACATCATAAAAATAGAGTTTGGGCCGTTTGGTCTGGCGTTTCGCATAATTTTTGTAATAAGGCGGCAGCCGATACAGGATGCAGGCGGCTTCAAGTCCGTTCAGCCATTCTTTTATCAGGCTGGATTTCAGGCCGCAATCGCGGGCAAGACGTTCGTAGTTGATCATCTGGCCACAATAAGCAGCACACAGCTTTAAGAAGCGCCGGAAGTCGGTCAGTTGTGTCTGTCGGACAAAGTTCAGGTCGTGCATGTCTCGTTCCAGGTGGTTCCGGATATAGTCCAGGTACCAGTCGGTCGGTGAGACATGACCAAAACAAACGCGGGGATAGCCACCGCTGATCAGTCGTTCTGCCAGTGGCATCTGACGTTGTGCTGTCGGTAGTTCATCTAGTGCCAGTGGCAGGAGTTCAAATAAGGCTGCCCGTCCGGCGAGCGTCTGGGTAACGCCCTTCACCAGGTGGAATTGAGCTGAACCGGATAAGATGTATTGTGCGGGTTGCTGGCTTGCATCCACCCGGGTTTGCAGATAAGACAATAACTCCGGTGCGCGTTGTACTTCGTCAATGATCACCCGCTGGGCATACTGATCTAAAAAGCCGCGTGGATCCTGGAGTGCAAATTCGCGTGTATCCGGGTCTTCCAGGCTGACCATCGTATAATCGGCAAATACATGCCGGATCAGAGTGGTTTTGCCTGCCTGGCGTGGGCCGCAGACGACCAGCACTGGATAGTGTTGAGCTAATTCGACTAGTTTTGCTTGCATCCGGCGTGGTTGCACGCTGATCCGGGCAGGCAGTGTTGTTGTTGTTTCTGCCGTCGTGATCAGGTGTTGGATGGAGACGTGTTCACCTGAAGCATGACATTGTATTTGCGTCTGTTGTTTGTGGTGCCAGAGTGTTTCCAGGGTCTGCCGGGCATAGTGTTGCGGTACGGACGAATGGCGACATTCTGTGCAGAGGCAGGGTATCTGTTGTTTGTTTCTCTGTGGGTGAGAGTCAAGAGTCGTGTCTTGCATTATGCTTTGTCTGTCAGGGCGCCGCCACAGCTGCTGCCTTGTCCGGCGGTGCAGCCGTAACAATGTTCGGCCACGGCAATCGGGCGCTGGTGCAGGTCTGTCGGTTTCAGGTCGCGCAGGTGCAGGCGCTGTGTCTGGTCGCGCAGTGGCATGTCCAGCATCTGGTTGAAGTCGCAATCGTATACATAGCCCTGCCAGTCGACGCTGAGCAGGTGGCGACACATCACGGCGGGCAGGTTTGTGGCCTGGTATGCGTTCTTCAGCAGGGTCAGGTAGTTGTCAAATTCGCCATGTGCGGCCAGTACGCTGCCGAAGCGCTGGATCGGCATGTTGGTCAGGGTCAGCAGTCGATTGAATTGCACACCATATCCGGCCAGGCGGGTGTGATAGTCGGCTTCCAGGACTGCTTGTGGGGGTGGCAGTTGCGCACCCTGTGGGTTGTAGACCAGATCCAGTTGCAGTGTGCTGTTCGGCTGAGCATAGCCTAGCCGGTTCAGTTGACGGAGTCCGGTCAGGCTGTCGGTAAACACGCCTTTGCCTCGTTGCTGATCGACGTTTTGTTCCAGGTAGCAGGGTAGGGACGCAATCACTTGTACCTGGTGGGCCGCCAGAAATTCGGCCAGGTCGGTTTGTTCCGGCAGGGTCAGGACAGTCAGGTTGCATCGATCCTGTACTTGCACGCCCTGTTGTACTGCGGCTTGCACCAGATCACGGAAGTGCGGGTGTAGCTCCGGTGCACCGCCGGTCAGATCCAGGGTGCGGATGTTCGCCCGACGGATAAAGTGCAGCACTTCATCCAGGGTCTCGCGGCTCATCTGTTCGGTGCGGTGCGGCCCGGCATTCACATGGCAGTGCTGGCACTGCTGGTTGCACACATAGCCGAGGTTGACCTGGAGGGTGTGTAGTCCGGCGCGCCGGATCGGCGGAAAGTCGGTGGGAAGCAGTCGGTTGGCGGTGTTGCGCATTATGATTCAGTCGCGGCGATGCGGGCTTGCCATTGTTCGGCCTGCGCTTGCAGGGTGTTGGTATCCAGGCGGGTGAGTTGTTCATTGGCCAGTTGGCGTTGCCCGGCGATCCAGACGTCACTCACCTGATCGCGGGTGGCGCTGTACACCAGGTGTGACTCCGGGTGGTATACCGGCTGAGTGGCGAGCTGTCCCAGATCAACTGCAATCAGATCGGCGGCTTTGCCTGGTTGCAGGCTACCGATCTGGTCGCCCAGGCCGAGTGCTTTGGCGCCGTTGATCGTGGCCATGCGGATCACTTGTTCGGCATTCAGTGCCTGCGCATCCTGTGCGATATGTTTGCCGAATAACGCTGCGGTATGCAGTTCTCCCAGCATGTCCAGGTCGTTGTTGCTGGCGGCGCCGTCTGTCCCCAGAGCGACGTTTACCCCGGTTGTCAGCAGTTGTTGCGCCGGACAGGCCCCGGCGGCCAGTTTCATGTTGGATTCCGGACAATGTACGACATGTGTGCCGGTTGTGGCGAGTTGGGCGATTTCTGCTGCGGTCAATTGGGTCATGTGGACTGCGATCATCTGGTCGTGCAGCAGGCCCAGTTGCTGCAGCCGTTGCAGCGGACGAATGCCATGCTGCGTCAGGCTTTGTTGTATTTCGTCTGCCGTTTCGTGCACATGGATGTGCATGCGTGTTGGCAGAGCGGCATGTGCCTGTGCATCGCGCAGGAGCGCGTCGCTGACGGTATAAGGCGCATGAGGTGCGATAGTTGTGGTGATCAGGGGCTCGTCCTGCAATGCTGCATGGACTCGTTGTGCCTGTGCCAGGTAGCCTGCTGCGTCGGCAGCCCAGATGGTAGGCGTATCCAGCAGGATCAGGCCGACCACTGCACGCATTCCGATCTGCGCCGCGACCCGCGCGGTTTCATCCGGAAAGAAGTACATATCGTTGAAGCAGGTGGTGCCGCTGCGGATCATTTCGGCGATGGCCAGGCGGCTGCCGTCGGCAACAAATTGTGCACTGACCCAACGGGCTTCGGCTGGCCAGATGTGATCCTGCAGCCACGGCATCAGTGGCAGGTCGTCCGCGATGCCGCGCAACAGGCTCATCGGGCTGTGGGTGTGTGCATTCACCAGTCCCGGCAGCAGGATATGTTGCGGTAGTTCGACCACCTGGTCTGCCTGGCATTGCGCGCGGGCTTCGTGACTGGGCAGCAGGGCAGTGATGCGCCCGTCCTGGATCGCCAGGCTGTGTTGTGGCAGTGGTGCGCCTGCCGGTTCTACCGGCAGGATCCAGCGGGCATGAATCAGGGTATCGGCTTGCATCGTCCGGATTTCCGAGTCTATACCACGCCCAGGATGTGGTATCCGGCATCCACGTACAGCACGTCTCCGGTGATACCAGACGCCAGGTCGGAGCATAAGAAAGCACTCGCATTGCCGACTTGTTCTATGCTCACATTGCGGCGCAGTGGGGTGCGTTTTTCGGCTTCTGCCAGCAGGTCGCGGAAGCCAGATATGCCGGACGCGGCCAGGGTACGAATCGGTCCGGCGGAGATGGCATTGACCCGGATACCCTCCGGCCCTAAGCTATCCGCTAGGTAGCGCATGTTCGCTTCTAATGAGGCTTTGGCGACGCCCATCACGTTATAATTCGGTATCGTGCGTACCGCGCCCAGATACGACATGGCGATGATCGCTGCCTGGCGGCCCTGCATCATCGGGCGGGCGGCCTGTGCCAGTGCAGCCAGGCTGTACGAGCTGATGTCATGTGCGACGCGAAAGCCTTCCCGGTTCACGGCATCTGCGTAGCTGCCTTCCAGTTGGTCACGGCGCACAAAGGCGATGGAATGCACCAATGCATCCAGTCCGTCCCAGTGAGCGCCGAGCTCGGTAAATGCCTGAGTGATCTGTGCGTCGTCGCTCACGTCTAGCGGGATCAGGATGTCGGAATTAAATTCTTTTGCCAGCGCAGCGACACGGTCTTTCAGTTTGTCGCTCTGGTAGGTGAATGCCAGTTCGGCACCTTCCCGATGCATCGCGGCGGCGACACCATAGGCAATGGAACGGTTGCTGGCGACGCCAGTGATCAGTGCACGTTTGTTGGCGAGGAATCCCATGATAATCTCCTGTGAATGGCAATGATGAGTGCTGTTGTTGCAGCATTCTGGTATAAGTTCGATATGATGCGTGTTTTTCGATTGGTCAGCTACGGTGGCTTATGTAGTTTGTTGCTCGGTTGTTCTGGTGCTTTGTGGAACAGCCCGTATCCGGCAGATGTCGCTGAGCAGGCGGTGTTTTTCAGTTCGTTCAGTGAGCGCCCGAAACACCTGGATCCGGCTCGTTCTTACAGTTCGAATGAGTGGGCCTTTATTTCGCAGGTTTATGAGCCGCCGCTGCAATACCATTATTTAAAGCGGCCTTATGAGCTGGTGCCGCTGACGGCCAGTCAGATGCCGGAGATCCGGTATCTGGACGCGCAGGGTGAGCGTTTGCCGGATGAGGTTGATCCGGCACAGGTCGCGTTTACTGAATATGTGATTACGTTGCAACTGGGTATCCGCTATCAGCCACACCCGGCGTTTGCCCGTTCTGCTAGCGGGGCGTATACGTATTGGCCATTGGCTACGGATGCGCTGGCAGAGCGCCACACCTTAGCCGATTTTACGCAGACCGGCACGCGCGAATTACGCGCGGATGATTATATCTATCAGATCAAGAGGCTTGCTCTCACCCGCTTGCATTCACCGGTCGCCAGCCTGATGGCTGAGCATATTGTCGGTTTTTCTGAGTTTACTCAACTGGCGGATGCGCAAGTAGCGGCGGATCAGCAGGCCGGGCGTTTGTGGACTGATCTGCGCCCCTTGTCCCTGTCTGGTGTCCGTCGGCTGGATGATCAGCGCTTCAGTATCCGCATCCGGAAACGTTATCCGCAATTCATATTCTGGCTGGCGATGAATTTTTTTGCACCGATGCCGTGGGAGGTTGAACGTTTTTATGCCCAGCCGGGGATGGCCGCTAAGAATCTGAATCTGAACTGGTATCCGGTCGGTACCGGGCCGTTTATGCTGACTGAGAATAATCCGAATCTGCGGATGGTGCTCAGCCGTAACCCGCATTTTCGGGGTGAGCCTTATCCGTCTGCAGGTAGCGCGGCGCAGCGTGCCGCCGGGTTGCTGACGGATGCTGATCAGCCGATGCCCTTCATTGATCAGGCTGTTTATCGTCTGGAAAAAGAAGCGATTCCACGCTGGAATCAGTTTTTGCAGGGTTATTATGATAATGCCGGGATCAGTTCAGACAGCTTTGATCAGGCGATTCAATTTGGTGCGGATGGGGATGCGCAATTAACGCCTGAGATGCAGGCGCGTGGTATTCAGCTCAGTACCGCGGTGCAGACGTCGTTATTTTATACCGGGTTTAATCTGCTGGATCCGGTGGTCGGTGGTCAGCCGGATAATCCGGCTGATCAGCAACGTGCGAGGCTGTTGCGCCAGGCGCTGGCGATTGCGCTGGACTGGGAATCATTTGTGGCGATTTTTCAGAATGGTCGTGGTGAAGTGGCGCAAGGCCCGCTACCTCCCGGCATTTTTGGCTACCGGTCAGGTCAGGTTGGTATCAATCCACACACGCATGTCTGGCAACAGGGCCGGGCGCAACGTCGTGCACTGGCCGAAGCACAGCAGTTACTGGCTGATGCCGGCTATCCCGGCGGGCGTGATCCGGTCACAGGTGGCCCGTTGATTCTGTACTATGATACGGCGCAGACTGGCCCGGGCAGTCAGGCGATGTTGCAATGGTACACGCAACAGTTTGATCAGCTGGGTATTCAACTGGTAGTGCGTGCAACCGACTATAACCGGTTTCAGGATAAGATGCGCAAGGGCACGGCCCAGATCTTCAGTTGGGGTTGGAATGCAGATTATCCGGATCCCGAGAACTTTTTATTTTTGTTGTATGGCCCGAATGGCAAGGTGAATTTTCACGGCGAGAATGCGGCGAACTTTGCTCATCCTGAGTTTGATCGGTTGTTTGAACAGATGAAGAATCTGCCAAACAATACAACGCGCCAGCAGTTGATTGACCGGATGGTGACGATTCTGCGCACCGAAACCCCCTGGTTGTTTGGTTTTTTTCCGAAAGGTTTCAGTTTGCACCATGCCTGGTACCATAATGCGTTGCCGCATCTGATGGCGAATAATACGTTGAAGTATAAGCGGATTGATGGGGCACAGCGTGCTGCGCAGCAAACAGCCTGGAATCAGCCGGTCTGGTGGCCATTGATACTGACAGGTCTGTTCCTGCTGATACTGTTGTTGGTGGCAGTGCATCAGTACCGGCAGCGGGAGCGCCGGGTGGTGACTATCACTTCATAAATGATGGCAGGCGAATAATGACAGATGAGATTCTTGCCCGGAATCGGGCTGAAATTGATCAGATTGATCAGAAAATTCTGCAATTATTGAATCAGCGTGCTGTCCGTGCGCAACAGATTGGTCAGTTGAAGCAGACGACCGACCCGGAAGCCCCACTGTACCGTCCGGAGCGTGAAGCGCAGGTTCTGCGTCAATTAGCCGAGCAGAACACAGGCCCGCTCAGTTCTGACACACTGGTGTGGTTGTTTCGTGAAGTCATGTCGGCATGCCTGGCTCTGGAGCAGCCGTTGACTGTGGCTTTTCTGGGTCCGGCGGGTACTTATACTGAAGCAGCTGCCCGTCAGCATTTCGGGCATGCGGTAACACTGCGGCCGTATGCCCAGGTCGCAGATATTTTCCGGGCTGTTGAAGATAAGCAAGTCGATTATGGCGTTGTGCCGATTGAAAATTCGACTGAAGGGGCAGTCAGCCAGACATTGGATTGCCTGATACAAACGTCTTTGTCTATTTGTGCTGAGGTCACGTTACGCATTCAGCACCAGTTGCTGAGCCAGACTCAGTCATCAGATCAGGTGCGGGTTGTCTATGCTCATCAGCAGGCGCTGGCGCAATGTCGTCACTGGCTCAGTGAACATCTGCCACAGGCTGAGTGTGTGGCGGTGGACAGTAATGGTCTGGCAGCACAAACCGCAGCTCAGCAACCACATACAGCGGCAATCGCTGGCAGCGAAGCGGCCTCGCATTATCAGCTACAAACACTGGCACATGCGATTGCTGATACGGCAGATAACAGTACCCGTTTTGTGGTACTTGGTACTCAGCATCCGGAACCTTCCGGTCAGGACAAAACCAGTCTCATTTTATCCACGCAGAATCAGCCGGGTGGGTTGCATCAACTGCTGGCACCGCTGGCAGAACATCGTATCAGTATGAGTCGGATTGAATCACGCCCGTCCCGTCAGGGGCGCTGGGATTATCTCTTTTTTGTCGATTTGCTGGGCCATCAGCATGACGAGGATGTGTCTGATGCGTTAGCCAGCTTGTCTCAACAAGCTTGTTTCTATCAATTTCTGGGGTCTTACCCCTATGCCAAAATCTGAAAAAAACCACTACCGCTGCGAGGCCTGCGGGGCTCAGGCTGCAAAATGGTCTGGCCAATGTGCTGAGTGTGGTGCCTGGAATCAGTTGGTTGAGTCAGTGGCACAGCCAGCCCGGCAAACACGTTATACGAACTATGCCGGAGCACCGCAATCTGCCGATATCTGCAACCTGGCCGATGTGCAGGTTGAAACTACTCAGCGCCTGCAGACTGGCTTGGCTGAATTGGACCGGGTACTCGGTGGGGGACTGGTGCCAGGTTCTGTCATCTTAATCGGCGGTAATCCAGGCATTGGCAAATCGACTTTGTTACTGCAAGCTCTGGCAGCATTGTCAGGCCATTTGTCTACTTTGTATGTGAGTGGTGAAGAGTCTGCGCAACAGATCAGCCTGCGTGCACAACGGTTAAATCTGATGCGTGAAAAATTGCATCTGTTGACTGAAACTTGTGTTGAGCAGATCCTGGCACAGGCGCAAAAGCATACGCCGGATGTGCTGGTGATGGATTCCATCCAGACTTTTTTTACGGATACATTGCAATCCGCACCGGGTTCTGTGGCACAAGTCAGGGAATCAGCCGCACGTCTGGTACAGTATGCAAAACATACCAGTACCAGTGTTTTTCTGGTGGGGCATGTCACGAAGGAGGGAGCGCTTGCGGGACCACGGGTGCTGGAACACATGGTTGATACAGTGCTGTATTTTGAAGGAGAGGCAGGGAGTCAGTTGCGATTGGTCAGAACGATAAAAAATCGTTTTGGTGCGGTGAATGAGTTGGGTGTGTTTGCGATGACCGGGCAGGGGCTGCGTGAGATCAGCAACCCATCAGCTTTGTTTCTGTCGCCACACGAAGAGCCAATACCGGGCAGCACGGTGTTGGTGACCCGGGAAGGAACCCGACCGCTGCTGGTTGAGATTCAGGCGCTGGTTGATCAGAATGCTTCAGGTCATCCACGCCGCGTTGCGCTTGGCTCAGACCAGAACCGGTTGTCCATGCTGTTGGCTGTGTTGCACAAACATGGCGGTGTTGGCATGTTTGATCAGGATGTGTTTCTGAATATTGTTGGCGGGGTGCGGGTTAGCGAACCAGCAGCTGATTTAGCGGTATTTCTGGCAGTTTTGTCCAGTTATCGGGATATTGCTTTATCCCGAAACTTGGTGATTTTTGGTGAGATTGGATTGGCGGGGGAGCTGAGGCCTGTGCCGAACGGACAGGAAAGGTTATATGAAGCGGCCCGGCATGGCTTCAAGCGTGCGATCATTCCGAAGTCAAACGCACCAAAAAATGGTGTTGATGGATTGCAGATTGATGCCGTCAGTCGTATCACTGAAGCTGCTGAAGCCGCCGGAATAAGTTAAGAACACTTTTAATCTGAGAATTCCCCACAGCTTGCTGCATGGGTAAAACAATGGGGAACTCCAATCTCGCCCACGATTTAAAATTTGACTTAAAAAGAGATTCTCTCTGGGAGAAATTATCTGACGCAGCGTATATCGCGATTTAGCATAGGGCGGATTCTCATAGAGGCACCTGTCGACGGGTCAAATGTTTCAGGGCTGCCCAGAACAAGAATGTCATACTTATCAAGGTATGGGGAAACTTCATGCCATGGTTCGTCTTCTACCCAGCCTATCGGTGTTGTCAGATGGTAATTACTGGTCCAGAAGCCATTATCATCGCTGGTTTTTTCTGAACAAAGGCCGTTAGGTACCCAGGTTTTCTCAGTATAGTCCAGTTTACTATCCTGATGCAGGCAGACAGATAACCACTCTTCTCTGGAGGGTAGATGCCAGTCATCGTAAGATGTTTCAGAAGGTGTTTCGGTCGATGTGCCATCAGGCATAACGGCCGAAGATATCAGTTCGTTGCAGTAGTTTTGTGCTTCATACCATGTGCCGCTACTATGCTCCTGGCTGACCATAGTGCCGTTACGACGGTTTTCGTCAAGCTTTGCAATGTAGTTATCTACATAGGTTTTGTTAGCAGCATTTCCGGTTTCATCCATAACCACTGATCCGGCCAGCTCAGTAATGCGACTGCCATGCATTTCCAGGTCGCCAAAACACGCAGCGGATACTGACTGGCTGACGAGTAAAGCGACAGATGCGCTTAATAATGTTTTTCTGACCATAGGCTTTAGCCTCCTGTCCCTGAAAGTTGGTTAGAACTGATTTCTGGATTTATTAACACATCAGTGTTATTTCAACGTGCAAGTCCTGAAAGGGTGGGTTCCAGCCCATCCAGAAAGATATGATTCAGGCAGTTTGAAGAGTGTTCAGCACTTATGCCAGCTCCAGACGTATCCTGATTTTAGCGCTATTCTAACACTAAATCAGGGTGCCTGTGAGAGTTGAAAGTCATGAATAACGTGCAAAATTAGCTTGTTATTGTACAATAACGCTAATTATCTGCTTTCTGGCGAAAGTGGCGGAATTGGCAGACGCGCTGGATTTAGGTTCCAGTGGGGTAACCCGTGAGAGTTCGAGTCTCTCCTTTCGCACCACATACCGCCTCGCTGGCCTGACCCGGCGAGGCTTTTTCTGTTCTTCCGGAGTGATATGATGCGTGTTTCTGTAGAGTCTGGTGAAGGTCTGGAGCGTCGCCTGCTGGTCGATATTCCGGCGGAACCTGTTACTGAAGCCGTGGATGCAAAACTTGACGAACTGAAGCCGAAAGTCAGGCTGCCTGGTTTCCGCCCCGGTAAAGTGCCAATGCGGATCATCCGTCAGAGATTTCATCAATCCGTTCTGGAAGAGGTCAGTCGTGACCTGATTGAATCCAGCTATAAAGAAGCGATTGAGCAACAAGATCTGAAGCCGGCGGGTAGTCCTTCAAAACTGGAGAAACGCGATCCGGTCGAAACGGGTGGCTTAAGCTATACAGCGACTCTGGAAGTATTCCCGGAAGTGGTGTTGCAAGAGCTTACAGGCCAGGCGCTGACCGAACGGCAATGTGAAATTACGGCAGCAGACATTGATGATACGATTCAGACGATCCGGGAACGGCATGCTGTAGAAAAACCTGTGGATCGGCCTGCCCAATCAGGCGATACGCTGTACATCGATTTTTCTACTGAATCTGCGGATGGTGATGCAGATCATGATTCTGGTAAAAATCGATCAGTCAGGCTTGGTACTGACCGTAACATGCCACAGGCGGTGCAGGATGGCCTGATTGGTGCGGTTGCCGATGAAGAACGTACAATCAATGTCGCGCCCGATGCAGATAAGGCAGGTGACAACCCTGACGATGACCAACCTGTACGTTATACCATCCGGGTTCTGAAAGTTACTGAGCCGGAACTGCCAACACTGGATGAAGGTTTTTTTCAGTCTATCGGCATTAAAGATGGTACTGAGGCCACCTTCCGGCAAGAAGTAGCGGATAATCTGAAAATTGAGTTAACCAATAAATTGCAGGAATTGCGCAGAACTGAGGCATTTAACTTGTGGTTACAAGTGAATCCGCTGGATATTCCTCAATCATTAGTGTTACAACAGGCTGGCATGTTGCGTGAACAGTGGCTGGACCAGCTGAATATACCCGCAGAACAACGCAGCCAGCTTGCCAGTATTTCGCCGAAATCTTTTGCACCACAGGCCAGACGCCAGGTTTATCTGGGCTTATTGCTGTCTCAATGGGTGAAAGATCAGGATGTTCAGGTGAGCGAAGATGAGCTGAAGGCTCAGGTTGCAAGTCATGCTCAACAATACGAAGATCCTGAATCAATGGTAGCGGATTCTTTACGCGATCCTCAGGTGCGTGAGCAGTTACGCGACCAGGTGATTGAAAATAAAGTGATTGATTGGTTATTTTCTCAGGCTGATGTAGAAACCGAAGTGTTGTCGTTTGCTGAGCTGAAAGCAATATCAGTCGAGCCTGTTACGCCGGAGAAATCAGTACCGGAGCAAGAAACACCTGTTGATCAGGATACCGACCATGCCTGAGTTGACTCATTCGCCGCAGAATCTCGGTCTGGTACCGATGGTTGTGGAACAGAGTGGACGTGGCGAGCGCGCCTTTGATATCTATTCGCGGTTATTGAAAGAGCGAGTGATATTCTGTGTAGGCCCGGTAGAGGATCACATGGCGAATCTGATCGTCGCTCAGTTATTGTTTCTGGAATCCGAAAATCCGGATAAAGATATCCATCTGTATATCAATTCGCCGGGTGGGTCTGTGACTGCCGGGCTTGCGGTATACGATACGATGCAGTTCATTAAACCTGCAATCAGCACAACTTGTATTGGTCAGGCCGCTAGTATGGGGGCCGTATTGCTGGCAGCGGGTGCTGAGAATAAGCGTTATGCGTTGCCGAATGCGCGGGTGATGATTCATCAGCCACTGGGTGGCTTTCAGGGTCAGGCCACTGATATTGAAATTCATGCGCGTGAGATTTTGTCGGTACGGGAACGCCTGAATACGATTCTGGCGCAGCATACCGGACAGGATCTGGCAATTATCAGTAATGATACCGATCGTGATAATTTTATGAATGCTGAACAAGCCCGGGAATATGGCCTGATTGATGAGGTTGTTGCCCAGCGTGGTGCTGGCACCTCATAGTTCAGAACACAGCTCCATATGATTAAGGCGATCAGGCAATCCCGTGTTTTTGATGCCTTGTTATCCCACAAACCTATCCGTCTGCAACGTCGGTCCCGCCACCTGGTATTACGCCTGCGCCGTTCAGGGCGTCAGGTAATATCCCGATCTTCATCTCGTCTGACATTCACCAGCGAATTGATCCGCAACCCGACCACTGTCGGGGCGATTTGTCCCAGTTCTCGCACCCTTGCCCGTGTGATGGCGCAGCAACTGAAGTATGTTGCCAGCAACACTGGCTATGTGGTCGAGTTGGGTGCTGGCACCGGTATCATCACTGCTGCGTTGTTGCATGCCGGCCTGGAGCCCAGTCGCCTGATTGCGATTGAACAATCTTCCAGACTGGCAACCCATCTGCGTCATCGTTTCCCCAACATTGAAGTGATCACTGGTGATGCCTGTCACCTGGGCGAGCTGCTTGGTGACCGTCGGCATGAATTGCAGGCAGTGATTTCCGGTTTGCCACTACGTTCCTTGCCGCCACTCAGTGCGCGGTCGATTCTGCATCAAGTACAGACCCATTTGCCATCGAAGGGCTTGTTTATCCGTTTTACTTACGACCTGCGCCCGGTGTCCCAAGCACGTGGCATTCCGATGTCATGTGTCGCCAGTCGCATTATCTGGCGTAATCTGCCACCGGCCCGGGTGGATGTGTTTCGTCCGCAATCTGTACAGACTTTTACCTGAATTGTTATGGCTCAGTATATTTACACCATGAATCGCGTCAGCAAGATTGTGCCGCCACAGCGGCATATTCTGCGCGATATTTCATTGTCTTTTTTCCCTGGCGCAAAGATTGGCGTACTGGGCCTGAATGGCGCCGGTAAGTCGTCACTGTTACGGATTATGGCTGGGTTAGATACCGACATCGAAGGTGAAGCACGGCCACAGCCGGACATTCGTATCGGCTATTTGCCGCAAGAGCCGGAGCTGAACGAAGCGGCGGATGTACGTGGTAATGTTGAGGAGGCCTTAGCTGACATTACAGCGGCGATCGCCGAGCTGGATCAGGTGTATGCGGCATATGCTGAGCCGGATGCGGACTTTGATGTATTGGCAAAACGTCAGGCGCAACTGGAGAATATTATTCAGGCAGCAGATGGCCATAATCTGGAGCATCAGCTGGAGAAGGCGGCGAATGCGTTAAATCTGCCGCCCTGGGACGCGAATGTTACACATCTGTCCGGTGGTGAACGCCGTCGGGTAGCGTTATGTCGTTTGTTGTTAGCGCAACCGGATATGTTGCTGCTGGATGAGCCGACTAACCATCTGGATGCTGAGTCTGTTGCCTGGCTGGAACGTTTTCTGCATGACTATCGCGGCACCGTGGTGGCGGTAACGCATGATCGTTATTTTCTGGACAATGTGGCTGGCTGGATTCTGGAGCTTGATCGGGGTCACGGTATACCTTACTCCGGTAATTATTCGAGTTGGCTGGCGCAAAAAGAACAGCGTTTGTTGCACGAACAGAAGCAGCAGCAGGCACGGATCAAGGCAATGCAGCAGGAGCTTGCCTGGGTGAATACCAACCCGAAAGGACGGCAGGCGAAGAATAAGGCGCGGCTGGCCCGGTTTGACGAATTGCAGAGCCAGGAATACCAGAAACGCAGCGAGACCAATGAGATTTATATTGCGCCCGGGGAGCGTTTGGGTGATCTGGTGATTGAAGCGACCGATCTGCGTAAATCCTATGCTGATCGAGTGTTATATGATGATCTGAGCTTCAATGTACCACCCGGCGGTATTGTTGGCATTATTGGCCCGAATGGTGTCGGGAAAACGACGTTGTTCCGCTTGTTGACCGGTCAGGAAATGCCGGATGCCGGGACAATCAGAATCGGGCCGACGGTGAATATGGCGTATGTTGATCAGAGCCGTGAGGCGTTAAATCCGCAGCATACTGTCTGGGAAGAAATTTCGGATGGTCAGGATATGATGACGGTAGGCAGATACCAGGTGTCATCCCGTGCCTATTGTGCTCGCTTTAACTTTCGTGGTGCGGAACAGCAAAAACGTATTGGCCAGCTATCCGGTGGAGAACGCAACCGGGTGCACCTGGCAAAGCTGCTGAAGTCCGGCGCTAACCTGTTGTTGCTGGATGAGCCGACAAATGACCTGGATGTGGAAACCCTGCGCGCTCTCGAAGAGGCACTGCTGACCTTTCCGGGCTGCGTGATGGTGATTTCGCATGACCGCTGGTTTCTGGATCGGATTGCGACGCATATCCTGGCCTTTGAAGGGGATGGTCAGACAACCTGGTTCAGTGGCAACTTTACAGAATATGAAACAGACAAGATGAACAAAAAGAAATAAGGAGTTGAAATGTGGCTTGAACTGGCGGCACTCAGTGCGGGTGTGATTGGTTATGGTGCACGGCGGCAGCGGCGCCTGCCACAGACTCGTGCCGCAAATTTGCCAGCGCCGCGTTTTCGCGTACAACAACTATGGCGCGATATCCGCGATGCGATGCAGGCTGCCGGGCGGGAACAGCTGCAGGGTGAAATTGATCCGCAATTGCAGCTGCGGTTAGAAAATGATCGACGTAAGGCGAAGCGGGAGCAGAAGCTGGCTCTGGGGGCGATGGGGGTCGCCGTGATAGGGTCTTATGTGCCGGTACTGAATCTGTTCGCAGCGGCTGCAGTGCTGTATCTGGCACGTGAATCGTTTAAGCTGATCCGGAAAGATTTTCAACGTGGTCACTACCTGAGTATCTATCTGATCGGTCTGGTGATGACGTTGGGGATGATCGCGACCAATCACATGGTGCTGGCCGCATTTACCGGCGTGATTGGTGGGTTTTTTGCACGTATTATTAACCGCCTGGAAGAGGTTTCGCACCATCAATTGGTCAACGTATTTGGTGACCGGCCAGAGCAGGTCTGGGTATTGGCGAACGGGGTTGAAATGCAGATTCTATTTCAGGATTTGCAGGTTGGCGACCAGGTGATTGTGCGTCCGGGCGAAGTGATCCCGATTGATGGGATTGTCGGAGAAGGTGAGGGCCAGGTAGATCAGCATGTATTGACTGGTGAGAGTCAACCGGCAGAAAAAAAAGCGGGTGAAGACGTGTTTGCGGCCACCTTGTTGTTGTCTGGCCGGTTATTGGTGACAGTACAGACTACCGGTGATGCGACCCTGGCGGCGAAGATTGGCGAAGTGCTGAATCAGACAGAAAGTTACAAAGAAAATCTGACCATGCGCGGGCGTAAGATAGCGGATCGTTTTCTGCCGGTTTCGGTGGGTTTGAGCGCGGTCACACTGCCTGTGCTGGGCCCGAATGCAGCGATTGCGATGATGTGGTCAGAGCTGGGCGGTATCATGGCGCCATTGGGTTCGCTCAGTGTGATGAACTATCTACAGATATTGTCACGGCATAACATCCTGGTGAAAGATGGCCGGGTATTCGAATTATTGCGTGATGTGGATACGGTGGTATTTGATAAAACCGGCACCCTGACACTGGAACAACCGACGGTCAGTGATATCCGGGCGTTCGGTGATTACAGCGCGACAGAGGTGCTGCGTTATGCCGCGATTGCTGAACACCGGCAGCCGCATCCGGTCGCGAAGGCGATTCTGGCCAGGGCAGCAGAGGAACGACTTGTGTTGCCAGCGCCGGACGAGGCGAACTATAACCTCGGTTATGGCATCCAGGTGCAATATGCGGGGGACGTGATTCAGGTTGGCAGTGCCCGTTTTCTGCAACAGGCAGAGATTGCCCTGCCGGAGACAGTGCAGACCTTACAAGCAGAAGCGGATACGCAGGGTCATACCCTGATCTATGTGGCGGTTAACCAGATACTGGCCGGGGTGCTGGTATTACAGCCGACCATTCGTCCGGAGGCACAGGCTGTCATTGAGTTTCTGCAGCAGCGTGATATACAGCTGTATATTATTTCGGGAGATCATGTCGGGCCGACCCGTAGCCTGGCGCAATCGCTGGGTATTCAGCATTATTTTGCGGATGTTCTGCCGGAGAACAAGGCTGATTATGTCACCCAGTTGAAAGAACAAGGACGCTTTGTATGTTTTGTGGGTGACGGTATCAATGATGCGATTGCGCTGAAGACAGCACAAGTGTCTTTATCATTACGCGGTGCATCGAGTGCAGCCACTGATACAGCGCAGGTCGTGATGATGGATGGCACCTTGCAGAAAGTACCGGAATTATTCCGTCTGGCAGATGATTTTGAACATACAATGCAAAAGAATCTGGCGATCAGTTTTGTCCCGGGCATCATTACGATAGCCGGGATTTATCTGCTACATTTCGGTATTGCGATCAGCATGGCAATTTTTTATCTGGGATGCTTTGCCGGACTAGGGAATATTTTATGGCCTCTGGTCAAGTATCAGGAAACATTGCGCCTGCCTCAGTCAACGCCCGAACCAGACAATTGAGTCTTTCTGACGAGTAAGTCTCCCCGGTATCTCGCTTTATAGCCCCCAGACGGTAATGGTGCAGCAATCCTGACTTTCAGTGCGGCACCAGATCTTCTCGTCCCAGGATACTTCAGTCCGGCGATCAAAGATCAGCAAGTGCATTTCGTTTGCACCACACCGTGCGGCATAACCTGCGGTTTGTGGCAAGCCATCTGCCAGCGTTGCCTCCAGCGAGCCATACCGAATCTTCAGCTCCAGCACGATCCGCTGGATCTCGCCATGAAAGCCTGCCTGTTCATCCACCGGCCATTCGATGTACAGATCAGTACGTTTGCGACCGAGTCCGTATTCGCGGCTGATGCGCCCGCCGCCGTTCACGATCCGTTGCAGAAACGCTTGTAGTAACAACTGTGGCCCGGCTTCCTGATAGTCGAACTGTTGTATCCAGGCATCACTATGTTCGCGGAAGAACTGCTGAAATGCCTGTAACAATCGCGGCATGTCCAGCCGCCGTTCCGATGTCAGATACCAGTGCTGCTCATGTGAAATCATCACTTGTTTCGACCAGATCAGTTCACGCGGTATCACTTCCTGATAAATCCGGTTCGCAATCTGCGCCCCCGGGTGTAATGTGATCAACCCAAGATCAGCGACATATTGCAGATTATCTGTGGGTAGTTTGTCATGATGTTCTTCACCGCCCAGTATGGTGGCGACCACCTGATGCACACGCGGCTCTTTCAGTTTATCGGTCAGCTGATCCAGGTGTGTAGTGCGTGACTGGATCAGTTTTTCCCGGGCGGTCCGGTAATCTTCCAATGTCACCGGTACCCGCCGGTCTGCCAGATGCGGCATCTTTTCGGTCAGTTCCCAGGCCAGTGCATTCACCAGCCAGGGTTGGCCGCAGGTATCTGCCCATAATTCCGGAAAGATCGCCTCCGCAAACGTCTGTCCGGTTTCCTGTGTGTGTTGTAGCCAGAGTGCTGCCACTTCCTGCCGGGTAAAATTACCCAGGCGCAACGATTCAGTCTTAATATTGAACGCAGAGCCGCCGGTGATGATGTCTTTGCCATCGGACTGAATCCGGTAGTCGCGCACATCGCGTACCCCGCAGAGGACAATGGAAATCGGAAAGGCTGCTGGACGTTGCGTATAACCGCCCCGAATCTGGCGCAGCACTGAAATCAGGGTATCGCCGACTAAGGCGTCGACTTCGTCTAGGAACAATACAATCGGTTGATTGGATCGCAGGCTCCAGTGCTGCAACATGGTCTGTAAGAACCTGTTTATGATCTAATATTAAGCCTGCCAAAATATATTATGAGGACAA
>CAWUID010000036.1:0-21966 GCA_963922315.1 uncultured Gammaproteobacteria bacterium | reverse complement strand
CCAAGCTCATACAACGAGGCTTGGGAAGACCCGCTCGCTCTAAACTCTAGTAATAGAATCTGCTTGATTAAAATAAAATAAAGACCAGGTCATTGCTGATGAGTAGTTTGCAGTGTGTAAGTATTAGTCAGAATTATGTGATGAGACCACCATAGCCATTGAAACTAACGCTGCAGAACTCGATGTTGGTATAAATTCACTAAAACAGTCACTGCCTGCTTTGCAGTCAAACGGCTTATCAGGTTAAAAGTTGGTGATAAAATGACTTACCGGCAATCCGGAGAACAAGTGTAATTAGTCTTTTCTTGTCATTACACCACGTTTCTGGCAAAGCCTTACTGAACAATTACACTATTCAGATGCTACATGATCAGGAACCCAGCAACCAGGAAGAAAGGCTCTATCTCTGTCACAGAGTTTCTGGTTAATAAGCATGCAATATATCTAGCACAGCTTTTGCTTTGACAACTTCATGGGTACGCACCAAATCTGTTTTACCCGCAGTCACCAGAATAACGAAAAAGACTCTGCTGTTCTCACCCTGCCGCACCTGTAACCAGAGTTTTTCTCAGCATGATAATTTCAGGGTTTTTTCTGATTGATAACGAGCGCAACAGGGTTCGTTTGCTGCGCCGCTCGAACAGCGACTTCAGTGCTGATCAGGTCACCTGACTGAGCAATTGCCTGTCCGCTCTGGCTGATACGAGCACCCACCAGCACCTGTATATGTTGCGATAATTTGTGTTGCGGCATCATTGCCTGACTATCATCTAACTGTATCGTCAACGGTAAGTCTGCGACTGTGTGTTTGCTGACCGCCAGAGGTGGACCAGAATCAGCCTTTGCATACACATACACCACGGCTGCCGCATCTGCCTGTGTCTGCAAGGTGGGGTCTAGACTGACCTGTACTAGAATACCTGCTTCATCCACTGTCGCTGCTAAGCCATCCAGTTGTGCCTGCAATGCAGCCCGCGCTTCCGGTTGATCTTGCAGCAATGGCAAGGTACGTTGCCAGTAGTCTTGCGCCTGAGCTGTCTGACCCTGCTGTTTTGCCGCCTGACCCAGCAACCAGAGAGTCGTCGCACTATCCGGCGCCAATTCCAGTGCCTGTTCCAATAAGATTATTGCCAGTTCTGGTACCTGACCCTGATTCTGCAGGGTCAGCACATCTGCCAGTGCAACCTTAGTATTTGCTGCCGGGTTCTGTTCGTGCGCTGTGGTTAAAGCACGCACAGCGGCGTTGTACCGACCCAGCTTCAAGTAGGTACGGCCCAGAATAAACCAGCCTTCAGCATTGTCCGGATTTGCTTCCAGATGTGTCACCAACCGATTGATCAGGTCTTCGACATCAGGCTGAGATGAATCAGTTGCTGTCTGTATCGCAGTAGCATCCAGGTGTTGCGGTGAACCAATCAGCAAGTACAGACCAATCACACAAACCGGGATCAGCACGACCAGACTTATCAAAGTTGCCTTGAAGTACCGGGTCTTTTTCTGTGATTCTGCATGCACCACAGTTGTTGATGGCCCTGCAACAGCCAGATCTTCAGTCGGTTGTGCTGCAGCTCGCATCGCTTCTTCATCAATCGATATCGGAGTCTCGGGTACCACTGCCGATACTGGTGGTTTCCGGCGCCGCTGAAGCAGTTTACGAATCAGAACGCTGAGGGTCAGCACCAGAATCAGTGCAACCAGAGGAACAAAATAGACCATGAAGTCAGCCTGGCAGTGTCACAGGCACTGGTGCCTGCCAGTCAGGCGCCCGGTGTTCCACCACCACTGTAGTATAAATGCCACCACGGACGTTAAATTCAGCGGTCAGCCGCAGATAGCGCGGCTCTAATAACGTAACCAGGTCATCCGAGATTCGATTCGTCATCGCTTCATGGAAGCCACCCTGGTCACGATACGACCACAAATACAGTTTAAGCGACTTCAGTTCTACGCAGCGCTGGTCCGGAACATATGCCAGATGCAGAGTGGCAAAGTCCGGCTGCCCGGTCTTCGGGCATAAGCAAGTGAACTCAGGCAGTCGCATCCGGATGGTGTAATCTCGTTGTGGCTGCGGGTTTGGAAAAGTTTCTAACGACATACGCGGTTGGCTCATTGTGGTAGTCCGCTGTTCGCCAGCATGTCTCTGACTGCTGCACGCACATCCTCATCAGTCAGGTCAGCTGCACCGCCCCGGGCCGGCATGCCGCCTTTGCCATTAATTGCGTTCAGATACACGCTGTCGATACCCTGTGCCAGACGAACTTCCCAGGCAGCCTGATCACCGATTTTCGGCGCGCCCAGAATGCCACTGATATGACAACTGTTACAAGCCTGGGCAACAATCTCAGCACCTGTTTTCACGACCATCGGCGGCGCTGCAGGTTCCTGTCCGGCAACCTTGACTTGGGCAACTGGCGCGATGCGTGCCTCAACTTTTGCTGTAGCTCTGGCGGCATCCGGATGATTTGCCCGCAGCTCAGCGGAAACAGTATGTGCCACCATCAGGATGCCGATGGTAAAAGCAATCAGGGCGCCAAGTATAACGAGGAACATGCGTAAAAAAGCAGCATCGTTTTGTGCAGACACAGTCTAAGTTCTCCGGTTGAGGTAGGTACTAGGGGGCATTCTCAATGAGCTGAGTGGCAATGATTTCGAGCCATTTTTTGTGCTGACAAGGCGCAATGAGGAGTCATAGTCGTTCTATGGCGACGAATTGCAACACAGTCAGCGCAGAAAAGGGCCGGAATCAAGCCATGAAGATGATTGAGAACGCCCCCTAGGTAAAGTAAAGTATTTTAACAGAAGTCGGTCAGATCACATGAAAGCTGACATCCTGTTGTGCCAGGTCGGTTGATTGCACACGAACCCGGAGCGTCGTATCCAACAGATGATGACGCTGTCGTCGAATTCGGGTTTCCAGGGCCAGAGACGGTATCAATAAGGTTGTTTTACGCTCGTCCAGCGCGACAATCACTGCTTCGCCTTGCCAGTCTGGCTGTTGTTGCAGATAAACCAGCTTCCAGTGCAGATTTGTATGGCGCTCTGCACGACGATTGCGGCTGTTCGTCTCATCTAACGCCAGAATCGCTTCCTTAAGTTCTTCCCGGGTGCGTAATGGCTGGTCACGCAGATGAGCCCGCAGTTGCTGGTGCACCACCAGGTCAGCGTAGCGTCGTAGCGGGCTGGTGCAGCGTGTATAGCTAGTGAGTCCAAGACCGGCATGTGGCTCGGGTTGCAGCAGCGTTCGACTGGGCTTCAGGCAACGTCGGTACGCATATTTTTCCGCCAGGGTCTGCGGATGTTGCAGTGTGTCCGGCGCCGGTTGCATCGCGTAAGGTATCGCAATGTCATGTTGTTGCGCATACAAGGCAACCGCTTCGCCCGCCATGATCATTGCATCTGCGACCAGATCGCGACTGGGTGTTTTGGCACCAGACCTGATTTGTACCTGATCGTGTTCCAGTTTGATCGCAACTTCCGGCAAATCCAGCTGAATCGCCTGGTTCGCAGCACGCCGGTCACGATATGCCTGAGTCAATTCAACAAGTGCAGCAAACTCAGGCTCTTGTAGACGCTGATCGACTTCTTCATAGGTAATGCGCTGCACTTGCACCCGGCTGGATTCAATACGGATATCGCATAATTGTGCCCCATCAAAACGACAGCCGACTGATAAAGCCGGACTGTGTTCGGCCAGTCCCATTCCGAGCTGCTGAATCAATGCCGCTGGCAACATCCAGTGGGTCTGCTCCGGCAGATACAGAGTGCTGGCACGATCACGAGCAGCCAGATCCAGCGGGCTGTCCGGCGCAACTAATGCCGCTGCATCCGCAATGTGTACCCACAGGTAGTCACCTTCCAGGCTGATCGCATCATCCGGGTCTTGATTACCGACATCATCTATTGCCCAGGCGGATAAACCGGTCAGATCCAAGCGAGGCTCTTCTGCCAGGGATGGAACAGAGCACGTTATCTGTTTCGACACAATGTGATGGCGACGCGGCCAGGGGTTTTCATGTGCAGGCCAGTAGCCACAACGCACCAGAAACTGGTGGGCATCCGCTGGTGTGTTCGGCACTTTACAGGCGCTCAGAATCCGGCTGCGCGCAGCGGCACAGAGCGCCACCCGTTCCACTTCGACCAGTTGTTGCCGGTCAGCAGCCGTCAATCGGGCTGCCTGGATATGATCCAGTAAGTCCTGCCAGGCCAGCTTCGCCTGTTGTTTCTGTACCCGCGCTGCTTCTATCTCGGACAGTCGTTCCGGCGTATGTACCTGGATTGCATCCGGGTCACCACTGAAATAACGTCCATCACGCAATAGGTGCCATACCTGCCAGGCACTGACCGGACTGTAGGTGCCGCTGATTAGCTCAGCCAGTTCTGCCAGACTGACTTGTTCGCCCTGCAGTAGTTCCCAAGTCTCCATCACATCCGGTGTCTGCACTGACAATGCTGCCAGATCAGCAACCGGACCTGGGTGCAAAAAGCAGATATCCTTCTCACGCACCTTTTTCGTTTTGCCATCCGGCAGAACAATGACAATTTTATCCGATACTTCTGCCACCCGGGCAGGATGGCTTTTGTATTCCACCAGAGCAGAAAGCTGTAACACCGATGTCATGTGTCAGCGATGGCACAGGTCTTGGTCGGTTCAGCCTGCGGATGCAGGCCCAGCCGACCAAACAACTGCTGATCCTGATTCGCTTCCGGGTTATCTGTCGTCAGCAGCCGCTCACCATAAAAAATCGAGTTAGCCCCAGCCATAAAGCATAATGCCTGCATTTCGTCGCTCATCTCAGTACGCCCGGCAGACAAACGGACATAGCTATGTGGCATCAGAATGCGGGCAACTGCAATCGTACGCACAAAGTCGAGCGAATCCACCGGTTCCGCATCGTATAACGGCGTTCCGGCTACCGGCACCAACTGATTAACCGGCACTGACTCAGGATGTTCTGGTAAGTTCGCCAGATCCTGCAATAGCCGCGCACGATCGCGTGGTTTCTCACCTAAACCCAGTATCCCCCCGGAACAGACTTTGATGCCGGCATCACGTACATGCTGCAATGTATCCAGCCGGTCGTCAAAGGTACGGGTACTGATCACCTGGCCGTAAAACTCACGTGACGTATCCAGGTTATGGTTGTAATAATCCAGCCCGGCTTCACTCAGGCGCTCGCTCTGTTCTGCGCTCAGCATCCCCAGGGTCACGCAGGTTTCCATACCCAGATCGCGTACTGCCTGGATCATGTCAATGACCTTGTCCAGATTTTTGTCAGTCGGATTGCGCCAGGCTGCACCCATACAAAAGCGGGTCGAACCCTGATCTTTAGCAGCTTTGGCTGCCGCAACCACATCCGGCAGTGACATCAGCTTCTCACGTTCCAGTCCCGTCTGATGCCTGGCACTTTGTGAGCAATAACCACAATCTTCCGGGCAGGCACCGGTTTTGATTGATAACAGTGTGCTGACCTGAACTTCATTCGGATCAAAATTTTCGCGATGTATCGTCTGTGCCTGAAACAACAGGTCGTTGAATGGCAAATCATACAATGCCTGAATTTCAGGCAGAGTCCAGTCGTGTCGCAGTGAAGTGGCCGACATGCCGTGAATCCTTTCAGTAATGTTCAGTGAAATGTCCGGATCCATTCCGGGTCTGGACAAGTGTGTGTCTATTGCCTATTATACGCGTTTGAGTCAGGGGCCATAGCTCAGCTGGGAGAGCGCAACACTGGCAGTGTTGAGGTCGGCGGTTCGATCCCGCCTGGCTCCACCAGATTCATTTTTTGCGTTATAATATGTAACAGCTCAGGGTATTTCTGAGAACATCGTGAGCGAAGCAAAGACGAGGCGAAAAAGCGCTGTGTACAAGGGAGTACATGAGCATTTTTTAACGAAGTCTTTGTGAGCGCAACAGTTTTCAGAAGTGTCCTTCGTTTTCAGTCCCGTTCATCTAGAGGCCTAGGATCCCAGCCTTTCACGCTGGTCACAGGGGTTCGACTCCCCTACGGGACGCCATTCAACAAAAACCCCACTTCTTTAACGGAAGTGGGGTTTTTTTGTGCCTGTCGCAGCTCAGTCAGGCATCAACACCGTCTGTAGCGCATCCACCCAATAGCGACAGGTTGCCTGTTTCATTTTCCAAGCCGCTTTGTTTGCGATCAGGCGTGCACTAATGTCGCAGATATGCTCCAGTGGCACCAATCCATTTGCCTTCAGGGTATTACCCGATTCCACCAGATCCACAATCACATCTGCCAGGCCTACTATCGGCGCCAGTTCCATGGAACCATACAGCTTAATCAGATTGATTTGCTGACCTCGCGACTGAAAAAATACCTGACTTGTATTGGCATATTTACTCGCCACCCGCAGTCGCTGAATGCGTGTGTCCGTATCCGGGTAACCTGCCACCCACAACTGGCACCTGGCCATCTGCAAGTCCAGCGGTTCGTACAGATTCGCACCGCCATGCTCCAGTAGCGTATCTTTACCGGTAATACCAAAGTCTGCAGCGCCCCATTGCACATAAGTTGGCACATCTGTGGCACGAATCAGTAATAACCTGACCTGCGCATGGCTGGTCTCAATAATCAGTTTACGGGTCTGGCTCAGATCGTCCAGCGGCTGAATGCCAATACGTGCTAAAAGTGGCAAGGTATCCTGTAACAAGCGGCCTTTCGCTACCGCCAGCGTGATCGGTTGCAATTGCATGGTTCTGATCTTACTTAGCCAGGCACACGACGGATGTCAGCACCCAGCCCTTGCAATTTTTCTTCGATATTCTGATATCCCCGATCCACATGATAAATACGGTTAACGACCGTTTCTCCCTGTGCCGCCAGACCTGCCAGAATCAGGCTGGCAGACGCCCGCAAATCAGTCGCCATGATCGGTGCACCGGTTAATTGCGGTATCCCTGTGCAAATCGCTGTATTACCTTCCAGCCGGATATCCGCGCCCATGCGCTGCAGTTCCTGCACATGCATAAAGCGATTTTCAAATACAGTTTCAGTCACAACGCCAACCCCATTGGCGAGTGTATTCAGGGCAGTAAATTGTGCCTGCATATCTGTCGGAAATGCCGGGTAAGGTGCCGTGTGAATGTCTACCGCTTTCACGCTCTGCCCTGCCATATCTAACCCGATCCAGTCTTCACCTGTAGTGATCTCAGCACCCGACTGACGCAACTTTTGTAACACTGCATCTAATAAGGTCGGGTCTGTATCTCGTACCCGGATATTGCCACGGGTAATTGCCGCCGCAACCAGATAAGTGCCGGTTTCGATCCGGTCTGGCAGTACCTGATGCTGTACTCCCTGCAATTGATCAACCCCTTCTATTCGCAACGTCGTGGTGCCCGCACCGGTAATCCGTGCGCCCATCGCATTCAGGCAATCGGCCAGGTCCACAACTTCGGGCTCACATGCTGCGTTTTCGATCACTGTCGTCCCGTTTGCCAGAGTAGCGGCCATCATCAGATTTTCAGTACCAGTGACCGTCACCAGATCGAGACTGAGGTGAGCACCCTGCAACTGTTTCGCGCTGGCATAAATATAACCATTGGTAACATGTATCTCAGCCCCCATTGCCCGCAGACCATTCAGATGCAGATCTACCGGGCGTGAGCCGATTGCACAGCCACCGGGAAGCGAAACTTCTGCGCGGCCATACCGCGCCAGCAACGGGCCAAGCACCAGAATAGAGGCACGCATGGTACGCACCAGATCGTAAGGTGCCACCGGGTTATTGACCTGTCTGGCATCCGCTTCTATGCGCATCCTGTCATCCACCATCAGTTGCACACCCATCTGGCCGAGCAACTCCATGGTTGTGGTAATATCATGCAAATGCGGCACGTTACCTACCAACATCGGGGTGTCAGCCAGCAAAGTGGCTGCCAGAATTGGCAAGGCCGCGTTTTTGGCACCTGATATGCGGACATCACCACACAAGGGGATACCACCGTGAATAATCAGTTTGTCCAAGTCTTCCTCATAGGATAAAGGTTAAACATGCCAGAGACTTTATCTGTGCAGGCATCAGCCTTGCAACAATTGGAAACGCAGGTGAATGATCTGATACGAGCCCATCAGGATTTACAACAAGCTCACATCACATTGCAGCACAACCTGCAACAGGCACACCAACAACTTGCCACTGCGGAACATGATCGTCAATTAGCCTGCCAGCAACTGAGTGCTGTACTGAGCCAACTCACAGCGCTTGAGAAAACCACATGAGCCAGCAAGATACTGTGGTCATTCAGCTATTGGGTAAAAAATACCAGATTGCCTGCCAGCCAGATGAGGCCTCCGGACTACGCCAGGCAGCAGACCTGTTACAGCAACGCATGCAGGCAATTGAAGCTTCTGGCAAGGTGACTGGTTCAGATCGCATCGCCCTGATGGCTGCCCTGAATCTGGCTCATGACCTGTTACAGGCTCAGGCTATGCCATCAGCCGATGCACGTATCCATGCCCTGCAGACACAAATCACACATCTTGTGGGGGCGCACAGCCGTGCGCCCCTACCCCCGGATACAACCCAAAACGGGTGCTCCACACCTTTGTAGGGGCGCACGGCTGTGCGCCCCTGCCCACCCGGGCACAACCGAAAACGGGTGCTCCACGTCTGGTGAAGCACCCGCCTCAGATCAGATACCGATCAGTTCCGTGCCAGATAATCACGTGTCATCTTAAACACAATCGGGCTTAATAGTAATAACGCAATCAGGTTGGGCAACGCCATCAGAGCATTCAGTGTATCTGCCAGTAACCAGACGAATGCCAGTTTCACCGTCGCGCCCAGCGGAATCGCCAGTACCCACAGGATACGAAACGGCAATACCGACTTCTGACCGAACAGATATTGCACACAACGTTCTCCGTATACGCTCCAGCCGAGCATCGTTGTGAATGCAAAGACAATCAGACCGAAGGTGACAATCCATTCACCCACGCCTGGCAGGCCCTGACCAAATGCCGCAGAAGACAGTGAAGCACCTGACTCACCACTGTTCCAGGCACCGGTCATCACAATCACCAGTGCAGTAATGGTGCAGATAATCAATGTATCGATAAAGGTTCCCAGCATTGCAATACTGCCCTGACGTACCGGATCTTTAGTCTGAGCAGAAGCATGCGCGATTGGCGCTGAACCCAGCCCGGCCTCGTTCGAGAACACGCCGCGTGCGACACCCATCTGAATGGCGATCATCACCGTCGCACCGGCAAAACCACCCGTTGCAGCCATTGGCGTGAACGCATGCTGCACAATCAGCCACAATGCGCCCGGCACTTCGGTGACATTAGCAAGAATCACAATCAACCCACCGATCAGATACGCAATCGCCATGAATGGCACCAGTTTACCGGCAACTTGTGCAATCCGCTTAACGCCACCGATCAGCACCGCAAACACAAATACAGCCATCACCACACCGGTGATCCATTTATCCACACCGAGGCTAGTGGATACGGCATCCGCTACAGAGTTCGCCTGCACCATATTGCCGATACCAAACCCGGCAATTGCACCAAATACCGCAAACGCGAGCGCTAACCAGTGCCACTGTCGGCCCAATCCGTTTTTGATGTAGTACATCGGGCCACCAACATGGTTACCTGCTTCGTCTACTTCACGATATTTTACTGCGAGTACTGCCTCAGCATACTTGGTCGCCATACCGACCAGCGCTGTACACCACATC
The DNA here is from genome assembly GCA_963922315.1 of uncultured Gammaproteobacteria bacterium. GTDB lineage: Bacteria > Pseudomonadota > Gammaproteobacteria > Chromatiales > Chromatiaceae > JAHDBG01. The sequence continues at coordinate 12,257 of CAWUID010000036.1, read as the reverse complement.
CAGAAAATCGCACCTGGACCACCAATCGCAATCGCTGTTCCGACACCCGCAATATTACCGGTACCGATAGTCGCTGATAATGAAGTCATCAGCGCATTAAAAGGCGTAATATCGCCTGCAGCACGTGATTCGCGCCCTTCCCACAACAAACGGAAACCGGCTCCGATCCGACGCCAGGGCATTGCCTTTAATCCGATGGTCAGGAGAATGCCAGTCCCCAGAATCAATACCAGCATTGCCGGGCCCCAGACAATGCTGTTCAAAATACCAACCCATTCAGAAATCAGTTCCATTATTGCTCTCCTCTGTCAAACAAAAATTTCATGTTATTTCAGCGGCTGCCATGCCTCCCACATCACGGGCTCGTAACAGACTAACCTGGTAATTACATGCAACAGCTTAACCGCTTACTGACATTTATGCCAGTTTGCTGCACAATAGCGTACCTTCCGGCCCAATTCAGCACTGGAGTCATTGCCGGGCTGAGCAAATTGGGCTTTTTCAATGACCCGGAGTAAGAAAATCATATGAGTCTTTCCGTTGAACAACGCGCAGCGATTATTGCTGAGCACGGCAAAACCCCGACCGATACTGGTTCCAGTGAAGTACAGATTGCACTACTCACTGCTCGCATACAGGATCTCACGCCACATTTTCAAACGCATAAAAAAGATCACCATTCGCGCCAGGGTCTGATCCGACTGGTCAATCAGCGGCGCAAACTGCTGGATTATCTGAAGCGCAAAGATGTTGTCCGTTACCGTCATCTGATTCAGAAACTCGGCCTGCGTCGCTGAATGAAAAAGCCGGCAATGGTTAAATTATGACTGCTTCCGGCTTGTCAACCATTGCAGCCATGCCGAGGAATCAGAATCGCCAAGTCAAGTGCCCTGAATCAAATTTAAATCGCAGGCGAGGTATGAAACCTGGCCTGCGACCGAAGGAGCGAGAGCTACGCCTCTCCCTCTTTGGAAACCCCCATGGTTTTGTCTCCGCCGCAAGCGGCGGGGTATTTCAAGAATGAAATGACACTGATCGAAACAGACTTTATCAAACCTGGAAACTAAGGAATATTGCGTGAATCCCATCAGAAAAACGGTTCAGTTCGGTACCCATACTGTCACTCTGGAAACAGGTGAAATCGCCCGTCAGGCAGATGCCGCAGTCCTGGTCGATATGGACGGCACTGTTGTATTAGCCACCGTGGTCGCAAATAAAGAACCGACTGATCGTGACTTTTTCCCGCTCAGTGTCGAATATCAGGAAAAAATGTATGCTGCCGGCGCCATTCCCGGCGGCTTTTTTCGCCGTGAAGGCCGTCCGTCGGAAAAAGAAATCCTGACTGCACGCCTGATTGATCGCCCGGTACGTCCGCTGTTTCCGAAAGGCTTCATGCATGAGATTCAGGTGATTGCCACTGTCATGTCACTGAATCCGCAGGTTGACCCGGAAATCCCGGCAATGATTGCAGTCTCTGCCGCCTTGTCCTGCTCAGGCCTACCATTTCAGGGCCCGATCGGTGCGGCACGGGTTGGTTACAAAAACGGTGAATATCAACTGAATCCGTCCCAGACTGGCCTTGGTCGGCACAGCGATCTGGACCTGGTCGTATCCGGTACACGCGAAGCAGTGTTAATGGTTGAATCCGAGGCACATGAATTATCGGAAGAAGTCATGCTGGGCGCGGTATTATTTGGTCACACGCAACAACAAGTGGTGATTGAAGCGATTACCGAACTGGCTGCTGAAGTGAATAAACCGCTGTATGCATTTCCGGCGATACCAGACCATACCGATCTGCTGACCAGGATCACAGCGCAATATCGCAGCGCGTTTGAAGATGCGTATAACCTGACAGATAAAATGCAACGGCAGGAAACATTACGGAGCCTGCAAACCACCATTGCACAGGATTTGCAGCCCGAAGAAATCAGCCGGACTGACCTCGCTGCCGCCTGCAATGCGCTGCAAAAGCAGATCGTACGTGGACGGATTCTGGAAGGTCAACCACGCATTGACGGGCGTGACACCGAAACCGTACGCCCGATCCACATCCGGACTGGTGTGCTGCCACGGACTCATGGCTCTGCCCTGTTCACCCGGGGCGAAACTCAGGCATTGGTGGTCACAACCCTCGGCACCGAGCGGGATGCACAGACGATTGATGCACTTGGTGGTGCCTACAAAGAACCGTTTTTACTGCACTACAACTTCCCGCCATACTGTGTTGGCGAGGCCGGACGGGTTGGTACCCCGAAACGGCGTGAAATCGGACATGGCCGGTTAGCCAAGCGTGCACTGTTGGCTTGTATGCCGAGCCTGGAAGAATTCCCTTATGCGGTTCGCATCGTCTCTGAGATTACCGAATCCAATGGTTCTTCTTCTATGGCCTCAGTATGCGGCAGCAGTCTGTCGCTGATGGATGCTGGTGTACCACTCAGTGCTCCTGTGGCTGGTGTTGCCATGGGGCTGATCAAAGAAGACGATCGGTTTGCGGTACTGACCGATATTCTGGGTGACGAGGATCACCTGGGCGATATGGACTTCAAAGTCGCAGGTACTGCACAGGGCATCAATGCCCTGCAGATGGATATCAAGATCAACGGTATCAACGAAGAGATCATGCGGGTCGCCCTGGCACAAGCGCAGGCCGGACGGTTGCATATTCTGGGTGAAATGGCACAAGTACTGGCTGCACCCCGGGCAGAGATGTCTGAACATGCACCGCGGATCATCACCCTGAAGATCAACCCGGACAAAATCCGCGATGTGATCGGTAAAGGAGGCGCCACCATACGGGCTATCACAGAAGAAACTGGTGCCAACATCGATATTGGTGACGATGGCACGGTCAAAATCTTTTCTGTGGAAAAAGAAGCCGGCGAACAGGCGCAACACCGCATAGAACAGATCACTCAGGATATTGAAGTTGGTGCCATCTACGAAGGCAAAGTCGCCCGACTGATGGACTTTGGTGCTTTCGTCAACATCCTGCCGGGTAAAGATGGCCTGGTACATATTTCACAGATCTGTGAAGAACGGGTGGAAAAGGTCAACGACAAACTGAGCGAAGGCCAGATCATCCGGGTTAAAGTGCTGGAAATTGATCGCCAGGGCCGGGTGCGCCTGAGTATGAAGGCCATAGCACCGGGCGAATGAACAGCCCGCAACTGGTTGATATCGGTCTGTATCGCGCCGGGATGGGTGCATGTTATCTGGTGGCAGACAGCAACGAACTGGCGATCATCGACTGCGGCACACGGCATAGCGTACCTGGCATCTTGCAAGCAATGACTGACAGCGAACATCATCCGGAAGAAGTCCGCTGGATCATCCCAACCCATGTTCATCTGGATCATGCCGGAGGCGCCGGAACTCTGATGGCGCAATGCCCGAATGCCACCCTGATCACCCACCCCAACGGGATGCCACACCTGATTGACCCGAGCCTGTTACAGGCGAGCGCCAGTCAGGTGTATGGCGCTGTGCACTATGCCAGGCATTATGGCGACCTGGATCCGATTCCCGAAACCCGCTGCCAGGCAGCTGCAGATCACGCAGTGATTGAATTGGGTCAGCGCCAGCTGACTCTGCTACAAACACCGGGACATGCAAATCATCATATCTGCATTCTGGATCAGGCGACCGGCGACCTGTATACCGGCGATACATTCGGGCTCAGCTACCGTGAGCTGGCGCAGCCCGAGCCTTATCTGATTGCAACTACTACACCCGTTGCGTTTGAACCAGATGCCTGGCAAACCAGCCTGGATCGCTTGCTGGGCCTCAGCCCGGAAACTATTTGTCTGACTCATTATGGTTGCTATCCGCAACCACACAAGCTGGCACCGCAGCTACGCGCCAGCATCGAACAACATCGCGACATTGCTCTGGCTGAAGAACAAAATCCACAGACCGGACGCCTGGAGCGATTGCGTCAGACCCTGACAGCACAACTGGTCCCGGCAGCCAGTCGGCATAGTAGTCTGAGCGAAGCCAAGGTGCATGCAGTGCTTGAAGATGATATCAACCTGAATGCACAAGGTTTGGAGATCTGGCTGTCCCGACGCGCGAAACATCGAACCAACCAACGCCACTGATAACATCTACATACCATGACACAAACGACTGAAGACCTCCGTATCACCGCCACCACCGAAGTTGACAGCCCGGAAACTCTGCACAAACGGTACCCGATGACCGACATGGCAGCACGCACCGTTACTCAGGCGCGGCGCAGCATTCAGCATATTCTGGGTGGCTCCGATGACCGGCTGCTGGTCGTGATCGGGCCCTGTTCAATCCATGATCCGGTTGCCGCCCACGAATATGCAGACAAATTATGCATCATGCGCAACAAACTGGCTGCAGAGCTGGAAATCGTGATGCGGGTCTATTTTGAAAAACCACGTACCACCGTTGGCTGGAAAGGTCTGATCAACGATCCACACCTGGACGAAAGTTTCGACATCAACACCGGATTGGGCAGTGCGCGTCAGTTATTACTGGAAATTAACGACAAACAACTCCCGGCCGGTACCGAATTTCTGGATCTGATCAGCCCGCAATATGTCGCTGATCTGATCAGTTGGGGCGCCATCGGTGCCCGCACCACCGAAAGCCAAGGCCACCGCGAACTGGCTTCCGGACTCTCCTGTCCGGTCGGATTTAAAAACGGCACAGACGGCAATACCAAAATTGCTATAGACGCCATCGGCGCCGCTTCACGCCCACATGTGTTCATGTCAGTGACCAAACAAGGACGATCAGCCATCTTCAACACCGCAGGCAACCCGGATACCCACGTGATTCTGCGCGGCGGGAAGCGACCCAACTATGATCGCGAATCCGTCGAAAGTGCTATGGCTACCCTGCAACAAGCTCAGCTGCGCCCGAATCTGATGATCGACTTCAGCCATGCGAACAGTCACAAACAACACGAGCGACAAAAAATCGTTGCGACCGATGTGGCACAACAGATTGCCGATGGCAACCGGCACCTGATCGGGGTGATGATCGAAAGCCATCTGGTCGCTGGCAACCAGAGCCTGCAACCTGACCAATCACTCACTTACGGACAAAGCATCACGGATGCCTGCCTGTCCTGGGAAGACAGCATCCCGGTACTGGAACAACTGGCAGATGCTGTGCGCCGCAGACGCCGTACCTGAAGCCATGAGCGGCAACGTTTATATCAAAACACACGGCTGTCAGATGAATGTGTACGACTCGCAGAAAATGCGCGATGTCCTGCATACAGCCCACGGCCTGCGCGAGACACAAGACCCGGCACAAGCGGACGTTCTGTTACTGAATACCTGTTCCATACGCGAAAAAGCACAGGAAAAGGTCTTCTCGCAACTGGGCGAATGGCAGGCACTGAAGGCACAAAAACCAGACCTGATTATTGGGGTCGGCGGCTGTGTCGCCAGCCAGGAAGGCGAAGCGATCCGCCAGCGCGCACCCTATGTCGACCTGGTATTCGGCCCGCAAACCCTGCATCGACTGCCGCAACTCCTGACTCAGGCCCGCACCGGCCAACCGGCGATAGACGTCAGCTTTCCCGAAATCGAAAAATTCGACTGCCTGCCGCAACCACGTGCTGAAGGCCCGACGGCTTACGTCTCCATCATGGAAGGCTGCTCAAAGTACTGCACCTTTTGTGTTGTGCCCTACACCCGGGGTACCGAGATCAGCCGACCATTTGACGACATCCTGGCCGAAATCGCTGCACTGGCCACACAAGGTGTGCGCGAAGTCAATCTGCTTGGCCAGAACGTCAATGCGTATCGCGGCCAGATGGCAGATGGCGACATTGCCGACCTGGCACTGCTGATCCGTTACGTTGCGGCAATAGACGGTATTGAACGGATACGCTACACCACATCGCATCCGGTCGAATTCAGCGATGCGCTGATTGAAGTGTATGCAGACGTCCCGGAGCTGGTCGACCACCTGCATCTGCCGGTGCAGTCCGGTTCAGATCGTATTCTGATGCAGATGAAGCGCGGGCACAGCGCATTTGAATATAAACAAAAGATCAGACGCCTGCGCCAGCATCGTCCAGACATCAGCCTGTCCTCCGACTTCATCATTGGCTTTCCGGGCGAGACAGATGCCGACTTTGCACACACGATGCAACTGATCAACGACATTGGCTTCGACCAGTCATACAGCTTTATCTACAGTCCACGCCCAGGCACACCTGCTGCCGACCTGCCGGATGACACCCCCCACGCGACTAAACAAGCCCGCCTGCAACAACTGCAACACACCATCAACCAGCAAGCGCAACAGATCAGCCGGCAAATGGTCGGCACCACCCAGCGCATCCTGGTTGATCGGCCAGCACGCAAAAACCCGGACGAACTGGCCGGGCGCACCGAAAACAACCGGGTGGTTAATTTTGCCGGGCCACGTACCCTGATCGGGCAATTTGCCGACGTGCAGATCACTGAGGCCATGCCCAACTCATTACGCGGTGCCCTGCTCGCCTGAGATGGACACACAACACCTGCATCTGGAACCGGAAGACAATCACCGCCTGCGTGAACTATGCGGCCAGCTGGACCAGAACCTGCACCAACTGGAACAACACCTCGACATCCACATCCATCGCCGCGGACATCAACTGCAACTGCACGGCACGCCTGAGGCGATCCGGAGTGGTGCACAACACCTGCGCACCTTGTATGCCCAGACCGCGCATGGCTCACTCAACCCGGAACAAATCCACCTGCAACTGCACACCAGTCTCCCGGACGTCACTACCCGGCGTGGTCACATCAAACCCCGCAGTGCCCAACAAGCAACCTACCTGCAACACATCCGGACACACGCCCTGAACTTCGGCATCGGCCCGGCGGGTACCGGCAAAACCTACCTGGCAGTGGCCGGTGCAGTCGCCGCCCTGCAACAGGATCAGATCAAACGTATTCTGCTGGTGCGTCCCGCAGTGGAAGCCGGGGAACGCCTGGGCTTTCTGCCCGGTGACCTGAGCCAGAAAATCGACCCCTACCTGCGCCCGCTGTATGATGCCTTATACGATATGCTGGGCCAGGACAAAGTACACAAACTGATCGAACGTCAGGTGATCGAAGTCGCGCCGCTCGCCTACATGCGCGGACGCACCCTGAATGAAGCCTTCATCCTGCTGGACGAAGCGCAGAATACTACCTGCACCCAGATGAAAATGTTTCTGACCCGACTCGGTTTTGGTTCTACCGCCGTTATCACTGGCGACCTGACCCAGATCGACCTGCCTGCCAACCAGCCCTCCGGCCTGAAACAAGCCCTCAGCCTGCTCAATACCCTCTCGGGCATCAGCATCACCCGCTTCGGCGCCCGCGATGTGGTACGCCATCCGCTGGTACAACAAATCATCCACGCTTACGACCAGGCAACATGTCGCTGATTCTCCAGAATGAACAGGCGCTGTCCGCCCCGGCCGAAGCCACATTCAACCAGTGGGCAGAAATCGCACTGCAAGACCATAACCCGAACGACATCGTCATCCGTATCACGGATGCAGCAGAAAGCCGCGAACTGAACCAGCGCTATCGTGGCAAAGACCGGCCAACCAACGTACTGAGTTTCCCCTGCACGGCTCCACCCGGACTGCCACAAGATTATCTGGGCGACCTGGTGATCTGTGCGCCCCTGGTTATCGCCGAAGCAACCGCACAACACAAATCTCCGGATGCCCATTGGGCACACCTGGTGATCCACGGCATCCTGCACCTGCGTGGCTACGATCACCAGACAGAAGCCGAGGCACAGATCATGGAAACGCTGGAACAACAACTGTTACAAGAACTCGGTTATCCTGATCCTTACACCACCCACACAGAGGAGAACACAACAACCTGATGAACGCAGACCAACGATCGGGTAACAGCTCATTCAGCGCCCGCCTGCTGGAAAGATTGTTACCCGCCAACAACAACGAACCCGAAACAAAAGCGCAACTGGTCGAACTATTGCGCCAGGCAAAAAACCGCACCCTGTTTAACACGGACGCCCTCGCCATGATGGAGGGCGTGCTGCAAGTCTCCGACCTGCGCGTACGCGATATCATGATTCCACGCGCTCAGATGGTGGTGCTGAAACGAGACGCCACCCTGCCCGACATCCTCCCCACCGTCACCCGCAGCGCCCACTCGCGCTTTCCGGTAATCGGCGAAGACCGCGCCAACGTGGTCGGCACTTTACTCGCCAAAGACCTGCTGCACTATTTCACCGAGCCGGAACGCTTCAAAATGCGCGACGTGCTGCGCCCGGCAGTCTACGTGCCCGAAAGCAAACCGCTGGACGTGCTACTGAAAGAATTTCGCTCCAGTCGCAACCACATTGCGATCGTGATCGATGAATATGGCGCTGCTGCCGGCCTGGTGACGATTGAAGACGTACTGGAACAGATTGTCGGCGACATTGCCGACGAATACGACTTTGACGAAGGCACGTCCATCATGCAGCGGGACAAACACACCTATACCGTCAAAGCGCAAACACCCCTCAGCACCTTCAATGACTACTTCCACACCGACTATACCAGCCCGCACAACGATACCATCGGCGGACTAGTGCTGAATGCACTTGGACACCTGCCAGACCGGGGCGAACAAGTCACGATAGCCCCTTTGACATTTTCCATCCTGGCTGCCGACAGCCGCAGAATACGCCTGCTGAGCGTCAACTCAGCAGAACACACACAAGATGCCGCAAACTCATCTGACGCCCAGAACCAGGAGGCGCCATAACGCCAGACAGAATATCGCCATCGACAAAAAAACCAAGAACCTGTTCTTTATTATTGGACATAATCGGATATTATTGGACATAATCGGATATTATTGGACATAATCGGATATTATTGGATACCACAAGTACCATCATTTCAAGACATAAACAAAACAGCAGCTTATGCACCTGCAATCTCTGACAGTCACACCGGAACTACTCCGCCTGATCGCCGAAATAGATGACTTCAGAAACCACTGGCAAGAACAACATCATCAGACGCCAGAACGACTATCCGCTCTGCGACAGGTCGCCACTATCGAAAGTATCGGATCCTCAACCCGCATTGAAGGGGTGAAGCTGAACGATGCCCAGATTGAGTCACTGCTGAACCAGGTACACAAGACCTCCTTTACCACCCGCGATGAACAGGAAGTCGCAGGCTACGCCGAGGCAATGGACCTGATCTTTGCCAATCATGCGCAGATTCCGATCACCGAAAATTATCTCAAACAACTGCATGCCACGCTGCTACGGCATGCAGAAAAAGATGCCTGGCATCGTGGCGAATACAAAAAACACACCAACCATGTCGAAGCCTTTGCGCCAGACGGTACCCACCTCGGAGTCGTCTTTGCGACCAGCACGCCATTTGAAACGCCGACCAGAATACAGGAGCTCCTGCTCTGGACCCGAGAAACACTGGCCGACAACGGCTACCATCCCCTGCTGGTCACAGCCATCTTCCATGTCGTGTTCCTCGCCATCCATCCGTTTCAGGACGGCAATGGTCGTTTAGCACGCATCCTGACCAGTCTGCTATTACTGAAAACAGGCTACCACTACATCCCGTATGCCTCGCTCGAAAGCATCATCGAAAAAAACAAAGAAGCCTACTATCTGGCACTACAGCGCACCCAGAAAACATTGCAACAGAATCAACCAGACTGGCAACCCTGGCTTGGCTTCTTTTTACACAGCCTGAAACGGCAGAAAGATCACCTGGCGGCCAAACTACACACCAGCAATCTTTACACCGAACTCCCACGTGACAGCATGCTGATCATGCAATATGTTGACCAGCACCAGCGTATCACCCTGCGGGATGCAACCACTCTGCTCCCGACTACTGCCCGCTCCACCATCAAAAAACGTCTGACTGACTTAGTCGCTTGTGACCTGCTGGTACGTCACGGCAAGGCGCGCGGTACCTGGTACAGCAAACAATAACCACTACAAAGCATGACCTGAGCATGAGTATATCCTCCGCAGGGCTGCCATACTATGGTGTCATCCTGAGAATGATTCCGGAAGTCGTTGTATCTCCTCAACTCACAAGCATTGCCGGACGTGGTTCTCCGTGAACGACTGCGGCTATTCTTTTTGACAAACACCAAAATTTATGATTACGTTATTTAGCAGCATTGCTCTCAGTGGTATATTTTATGCTGTTTTGCGTAAAAAACGATTACACCTCAAAAAGCAAAAAGAACAGAAAAAAGCACCATCGCATTCGGCTATACTTTCACCTGCAGAAAAAGCTGCTTGTCAGCAACAATATATCGCACTCAGTGCCTTATGTTTATCTGTACTGGGCAAAATCACTTTACCTGTTTTTGCCATGAGTGCTATTCCGCTGCTTGCTTACAATTATTTTGGTTTAATAAAAAAAATACGAGACGCTTATCGTAACAATGAAAAAATAATCGTTATTGCATATGACATTATCAGTGTTGCTTTAGCGATTTTTATCAGCTCTCAACTTGTTGTTGCTTTTCTATTTAGCATTTTATACTCAGCTCATCGTTTAATTGCCCTGACTGAGCGTCAAACTCAAGTCGATTTTAGCCGAATTTTTGATAAGATTTCTACAACAGCATGGGTCATGATAGATGATGTAGAAACTGAAGTACCGCTTAGTAGTTTACAAACACATGATGTTATCGTGGTTCATGCCGGAGATATAATTCCAGTTGATGGTCATGTTGTTGCAGGCGAAGGTGTGTTGGATCAGCATTTGTTAACAGGAGAATTTCAACCAGCAGAGAAAAAAACAGGAGATGCTGTTTTTACTTCGACTTTGTTAATTTCGGGTATGCTGCATATCCGTATTGAACAGCAGGGTAGTGAAACAGTGACAGGACAAATTGCAAAAACACTGGAACACGCTTCTCTCTTCAATCAGCAATTACAATCACGTGGCGATGAAATTGTAGAAAAAGGCGCTTCTCGAACTTTGCTCTTCTGTGGTGTGATGTCGCCTTTTATTGGCTTAAATCAGGTCTTTGCATTGAGCTTTAGTGGGTTTGGTTATCAAATGCGAGCCGCTGCGCCATTAATGGTTTTTAATTATTTGCGCATCGCTTCTAAGCAGGGTGTGCTTATCAAAGATGGTCGAGCCCTGGATAAACTACATAAAGTGGATACTATCGTATTCGATAAAACAGGAACATTGACTGAAGAGATTCCTCAAGTGGTAAAAATCATCACTTGTGGCCGTATTACGGAACAGCGTTTATTACAGTATGCGGCAAGTGCGGAACAACGACAAAAACATCCCGTAGGTCTGGCGATTTGTCATCATGCCCGGGAACGTAATGTGCAATTGCTTAAACTTCAGGAAAGTAGCTATGTAATTGGTCATGGTTTGCGTGCTGAATTGTTTGACCAGGAACGAACTCTTCCTGATCAAACGGTTTTGATTGGGAGCCAACGTTTTATTGAAGCAGCTAATATAGATATGCCGAAAAAAATAAAAGATGCTCAAGTATTGTCTGGAGAGCGCGGCCATTCTATGGTATATATCGCAACAGGTAGCGGCATGCTTTTAGGTGCCATTCAGCTTGGACCAATTTTACGCCCAAAGGTAAAGGAAACCGTAGCCGCTTTACATAAATCAGGTATAGATACCTATATCATTTCAGGTGATCAGGAAAAGCCTACGCGTGATTTAGCCAGTATATTGGGCATTAAACATTATTTCTCTGAGACGCTGCCAAAAGAGAAAGCAAGTATTGTGCAACGTTTACAGTCTGAAGGTCGAACCGTCTGCTTTATGGGAGATGGCATTAATGACTCGGTAGCATTACAGACAGCTAATATCTCTGTTTCCCTACAGAATGCAGCAACAATTGCTCAAGATGTAGCTGATATTGTACTGATTAAACCGGACTTGCAATACCTGCCTTATTTATTATCCATGTCGGAAGCATTACACCGTAGAATGAATCGTAGTGAATGGATGAATAACCTGTCTGGTATTGCGTGTATCAGCGGCGTTCTGATTTTTGGTATGGGTGTTAGTGGTGCTATATTAATCTATTCCGGCGGCTTCGCTGCTAATATCATAAATGCTATGTTGCCGTTATTACCCGAAACCAGCCCGAAATCTATTCAATAAATCTCCGTTTTTTTACTTACTTAGTACAAGTTTTTACAATCATGCAAACACTTTTAATTACACCTCAGAACCTGTTTACGATCTAATATTAAGCCTGCCAAAATATATTATGAGGACA
>CAWUID010000035.1:0-23018 GCA_963922315.1 uncultured Gammaproteobacteria bacterium | reverse complement strand
AACCAAGCTCATACAACGAGGCTTGGGAAGACCCGCTCGCTCTAAACTCTAGTTAAAAAACTTGCGCATACTAACATAAAAGAAACAAAAATAATGGTGGATATTTTGACTGATATGTCGTTCTCGGTTGATGTGCTGGATTATTGTTATAAGTATCCGATACAGTCCCAGGAATATGATCTGATCATAGGTTTCGGCGATGCATATGAAAGTATTTTTTACCAAGCTGCCAGGCCAACTTGTATACTGTATGCAACAGGTGCTCCTCTCCCTGTCCAGAATTATGCGGAAACCATGCGTATTAAAGCGATCAATGATGTAAAAGGCATTAATTTGTTTCCCGACAGGGTGTTTGACCGGACTTGGCCATGTTCCGATATACTATCCGATGCAATTATTAGTGTGACATCTGGCTGGGCTAAATCCCAGTTCGAAAAACATCATGGTAACGTTTATTCTGTAAATATTACGTCTTTATCTGATGAATTAGTGTTGTCTGATGCCTTTATTAAAAATAAAGACCCCAGGCAGTTTGTTTGGTTTAGTGGCGCTGGGGCAGCCCACAAAGGACTGGATTTATGTCTTGAAGTGTTTAAAGAAAAGCCGGATTTGACGTTGCATGTTGTCGGGAATCTGGAGCAAGAACCACATTTTATGCGTCATTATCAATCCTTTCTGCATCTTAATAACATACATTATCATGGTTTTATTGATGTGTGTTCAGATCAAATGTCGAGCATTATGGCAAACACCACTTTTGTTATTTTGCCTTCATGTTCGGAGGGCGCGGCAACCAGTGTTCTAACTTGTATGCAGTGGCAGTGTATTCCTGTGATTACACCACAATGCGGTATTGTTTATCCGGAGGCTATTGTTATTTCTGATCCTTCAATACAGTCTGTTGAGAAAGCTGTTGCATGTTGCTTAGCTTTGTCTCAGAGTGAATGTAATGCGCGTATGCGCGACGCTGCTCGCTGGGTTGCTGCTGAGCACAATTCAAGGCGCTACAAGACATCACTTCGCAATGCGTTGAGTGATATCTTAGAGGAACTTTAAATAAACCGCTGATGGTTTGATAAATCCAGGTTTTTTCAAAAAACCATTTTTAACGCAAACTCACGTCAGTTTTCAATCTGAAATAAGTCACTATCTGATCAATTTCAGGTTTTCAGACACATCAATCCCTCGACTCATGCCAACGCCTGCCTGAGTGTGCGCCAGCGTTTGATGTTATATGCGATATTAATTATGCCTAACTGGATTCGGGCCCTGGCATAGCCAATGGTGCGAGCCATATCTCCTGCCATCTGTTTGTGTGTTGCAAAGACATGCTCAACACGAACACGCACTGTTGAGCGTTTTTTGTTCGCACGTTGTTGTGTATCTGACAAGGGCTTACCAGCTCAATCCTTGGTGTGAATTTGGCTACGATAACCCGCTTTTGTTGAGATCAGAAAATCCCGCTTGCATAATCACTCTCCGTGAAGTTCAGGTCGATGTCATATCTTGGTGAAAGTGGCCCATTTTAGAAGCCCTCTGCAAGCATTAATGGTTTTTCACTCAGTTTTCTTTTTAGTGGATACAGATGAAATTGATAGTTAATTGAGAATAGAATGCCTTTTCTATGTTTTTCTCTGAAGCTGGTACTAGGAAGAGTTACAGTAATTTTATCATTTTTTCCTTGGGTTGGGTTTGGCTTTCTTGACTTGGATAGTCAGCCATGGGCATGCTTGTTTTGTATCCTGTATTTGCTGGCTTGTTATAAATCCATCAAATTACCGGAGAACTTTTCTCTGATAATCTCAGTTATGTTGGCTGGGATTTTCTTTTCTTTACTAAACACCAGAGATGTAGAGTCATTTTTTACTTTACGCTCAGTTTGCAATTACCTTTCTGTTGGTTTTTTCTTTTTAGGGTTTTATGATTATATAATCAGGTTCGGGTTTCCGTATAAGATACTTCTGACTGCTAACTATATCTGGTTAATCGGAGCTGTTGTTGAGTTTTTCAACCCCGCATTTATCGCATACTTTGCTCCCGTCAGAACTTCTTTTGAAAGAGGTTTGACATCGTTTGCGCCTGAGCCGACATTTTATGCCATATTTGTTTTTTTCTCCGTCTGGTTGCTCCTGTCGTTTAGTGCATATAAAGTCGAAAAACATGCAAAATTTTACGTGGCAAGCATATTTTGTGTGTTTTTTGTTTCAAAGTCGTCAACAGTCGTTTTATATCTGATCCTGGCATATGCTACATATCTGATTTTAAAAATCCTCCGATCAGAACTAGATCGTGATTTCTTCAACTCAATATTGCTATTCTTTTGCGCCGCTATGGTTTTCTTCATTTCATCAAAATATGTCGAGAACAGTCGCGTTTTCAATATTGCACATGCGATATCTGACTCAGGCGTTGTCAATTTTTTTTCTTCAGATGCTAGTGCGAGTGAAAGGTTAGATGCTATCACTCATTCTGTAATAGGTTCAGCGAAAAACTTTTTCCTCCCTGCTGGTCTGGATGATTTTTCATCAGTTGTTGGAAGCAAGATAATGAGCTGGATAGGAGATCTTTTCTACCAGCTTGGTATTTTTGGTCTTCTTTTTGTCCTGTTGATTTTTATAAACTCGTGGGATAGAACTCTCCGTAATTTGTTAGAGATATTTTTACTATTTATCATTTTGCTGAGTGCTGTGCCTCTGGCATTCCCTCTGGTACCTATGTTATTGTCAGTTTTTTTCTATAAACGCAGAATAAAAAAGCATTTTGTTATGAGGTATGTTTAAACTGGTCAAGAGTAAGTGATCACTTTATGTGTCTAGTTTATCTGCCAATCTCAGCGATAGTACTTGAGCTGTTAACTAATAATATAGTTCGTTAGGGATGCGCTCATGTTCGCTAATATGCATCGCGGTTTCTGCAAGAAAGTCAATTCAGTTTTTCTTTCAGGACTACATCCCACAGACTGGAACATGCGCGAAAAATGACTTGCAAAGATAATCCGGACTGCCAGGTGACTTTTCCCTTGGTGCCTCTTTTTTAAGACATTACTTCGTAATGTATTAAAAACTATTTTAGTGCTGAGATATGAATGTACTTGCGGGTAGGCGATTAGTTTTATATGCACCGAATGCGCATATTGGTGGAAGTCTGGTTTTATTGCAGGGGTTGCTGCAAGGTTGGTATGCAGACCCTCCGCTGTTAGCTTATCTGGATCAGCGCGCTAAAAATAAATTGCTGTTGAAAAAAAATATAGAGGTAAATTGGGTAAAGCCAACACTCTGGTCGCGATTTTGCGCTGAGATCAGCTTAAAAAAAACAGTTGGAGCGTCAGATATAATATTATGTCTCCACAACTTTCTGCCTTTATTTTCTAATACTGCGACTAACGTTGTTTTTTTTCATCACAGCCTATTGATAGACCGTTCATCTCTTAGAAATTTTGACGCGCATACCCGACTACGTTTAAGTATTGAACGTGTACTGCTGATTTGTCTGGGTCGAAAACGTAAAGCGACTTATGTGGTTCAGACAGATTCAATGCGTCGCGCCCTGAACCTATGGATTACAAGAACAGGCAGGACTCCTGATGTATGGAGCATCCTGATCATTCCGTTCAATCCTGAAAATAAGGTGATCTCTTGTCGGGTAAATAATAAATTTAAGTGGGATTTTATTTATGTGGCACATGGTCACTGGCATAAAAATCATCATAATTTGATTGCTGCCTGGAGCTTGTTAGCGGATTCCGGTATATTCCCGTCTTTGGCATTAACCCTGAATGAGAATGATCGTCGGTTGTGGGATCAAATTAATGATGTAGCAGTCCGGAAAAATCTGGCAATTTGTAATCTGGGCTCCCGTCCTCAGACAGAGCTCATTCAATCTTATGGTATGGCTCGTGCCTTAATTTACCCCTCTTTTTCTGAATCGTTCGGGTTGCCACTTATTGAAGCAAGCTGTCAGAATTTGCCTATTGTTGCATCTGAGCTGGATTTTGTCAGGGATGTTTGTATGCCGGTTGAAACATTTGATCCTCATTCTCCAGTATCTATTGCTCGTGCAGTCAGGCGTTTTCTGCAAGATGCTGAAGCTATCGTACCAGTCGAAACACCAGCAGTTTTCTGGAAGACTATGTTGCAAAATGTGACTTGATTTATACTGCTTTGATTCTTGAAATACCCCGCCGCTTGCGGCGGGGACAAAACCATGGGGGTTTCCAAAGGGGGAGAGGCGTAGCTCTCGCCCCTTTGGTTGCAGGTGATGTTTCATACCTCGCCTGCGATTTGAATTTGATTTTCCAGATATTTTTCAAACCATGATTCGCGTTTCTATTATCACTGTTTGTTATAACAGTGCCCATGTTTTGTCCTCTACCCTGCGTTCTGTTGCGGAACAGCTTCATCCTGAAGTAGAGCATATTGTTATTGACGGAGCATCTCAGGACCATACCTTGGAGATAATCCGGCAACATGGTTCACATGTTATGCAAGTGGTGTCTGAGCCTGATAATGGCCTATATGATGCTATGAATAAAGGACTCGCTTTGGCGACAGGTGAGGTAGTGGCTTTTCTCAATGCTGGCGATACATACAGTGATGGTCAGGTCTTGCGGGAAGTTGCACAAGCCTTTTCGGCCGAAAATGTAAGTTTCGTGTACGGTGATCTGCGTATGTGGAATATGACGGGGGAACTTGTGCGTGAATGGCGTGTTGGTTTGGTTAACGACCAGAATCGTCGTCAAATTCCGCATCCGACACTGTTCGTCCGCCGCACCGTGTTGGCAGCATTGGCTCCAGCGTTTGATTCACGCTACGAGTTGGCTGCTGATGTAAAGCAGCAGCTTTTACTGTATCGCATGGGTCTTAAAGGTGCTTACATAAGCAGACCTGTCACTGAAATGAGTCTGGGTGGAGCGAGCACTGAGGGCATAAACAGCTACATGACGGGCTGGCTGGAGTCCGTTCGGGCATACAACGAGGTCTTTGGCTATGGTGGGATTTGGTATGTTGCGAAAAAAGTCTTTTTAAAAATCAAGGGTTTAAACATTTTTTTGTTTATTGCATCGTTATCGGGGAAAAATAACCGGTAGCCTGGCTGTACAGGCTATAATGTAAGGCCAGTGTTCTTGCTTAGAAACTGGACTTTTCTGGTTGTAATTCAATGCATCTGTCTGATAACTGGCGCTTTTTTCGAGGATTATGGCCAGTCTAATTGTCAGAGCAGATATTGTGCGCCATCCTGCGTAGCGGAAAATAGATGTGCGTTCGAAATTTTTGTGGCTACCATTTAGCTGAAAATCTGCTGAATCTTATATCTTCGTGAGGTTTGCTTATGCATTCCCTTAATATGACTCGTTTGTTTTCTAATCCCAAAACATTCCTGTATTTGGGTATTTTGCTCTACATGCCAGGTCTTTTAGCGGAGAGTTTCCGCGTTCAGGAGATTCAGGTACAAGGTGCCCGGCATATCGCGCAGGAAACAATACTGGCATATTTGCCGTTGCAGCCGGGTGATGTGTTATCAGATACAGAGACACCGAAATTACTCCGTGCTTTATATAAAACCGGATTCTTCAATGACGTTCGTCTGGAGCGTGCCGGAGACACCTTGCAGGTTGTCGTTGCAGAGCGGCCTGTCATTGCTGAGATTCAGCTGAAAGGTAATGAGTCTCTTGATGACAAAACATTGCATGGCGCGTTAGCAGCTTTTGGTTTGGCAGAAGGTGAGTTTTTTCACCAACCATTATTAGCGCGTGTTGAACGTGAACTAGAGCAACAATTTTTTAATCAGGGTAAGTACGCAGTTCGGATAAATACGCAAGTCTTCGAGTCAGAGCGTAATCAGATTTCGATAGCGTTCAACATTGTCGAAGGTGATATAGCACGTATCCGCAGTATTAACATTGTTGGTAACAACGCGTTTTCAGAAGACGTACTACTAGATGAAATGCAGCTTTCGGCAGATGGCTGGTTTGCTGTTTTCACTAAAGAAGATCAGTATTCCAGACAAAAACTGGAAGCTGACTTAGAAGCGATACGATCCCTTTATATGGATCAAGGTTACATTCAGTTTGAAGTATTATCGACTCAGATTAATATTACTCCGGACAAATCGGGCATTTTTATTACAGTCAATATTGATGAGGGCGAAGTTTACACGCTGAATGATCTTCAGTTGGCTGGGAGCTACATTGGTGACGTTTCGTCTTATTTTGAGGCGATCCAACTGCGTCGCGGAGAACCATTTAACCGGCAGACGGTGGTTGAAAGTACGGAGCGCTTATCGCACTTGCTGTCTGATCAGGGATATGCGCTGGCACGTGTTAACGCAGTGCCTGAAGTAGATGAAGAGCGTCGTCAGGTGGCGCTGACATTTAACCTGGATCCGGGGCCGCGTGTATCAGTTCGCCGTGTGAATATCGAGGGAAATTCACGTACCCGGGATGAGGTGATACGACGCGAGTTTCGACAGATGGAGTCGACCTGGTTTTCGGGCGAGAAATTGCGTCTGTCGCGTGAGCGGGTACAGCGTACGGGTTATTTTGAAAGTATCGATGTGACAACTCCGATGGTGCCTGATGTGCCAGATCAGGTAGATGTGAATGTCCAGGTGTCTGAGAAGCCTTCTGGTGCCCTGCTTGCCGGGATAGGTTTTTCTCAGTCGGAAGGCATCGTGCTGAACGCAAGTATCTCGCAGGATAACTTTTTCGGCACAGGGAAAAAAGTCGCATTAGCGCTAAAGACCAGTAAGGCGAATCAGCATTACGAAATTGCCTATAACAACCCTTATTACACTGTTGATGGTATTAGTCGAGGCTTCCAGCTGAGCTATCGTTCAACAGATTTTGATGAGCTGGACACGGCTGATTATAAAACCAGTAACGGCATCGCTGGCGTCAGTTTCGGGATACCACTGAGCGAGTTTGAGCGAGTTGACATGGGACTCAGAGCGCATCATATCGATCTTGAGTTAGGATCAAATCCTGCTTATGAAGTGGAAGATTGGGTAGATATTGAAGGTCGGAACTTTTTTAATGTTGAAGCAGACGTAACATGGCAGCATGATTCACGCGACAGCGCCTGGTTTCCGACACAGGGCTCATTGCAAAAGCTGGGGCTCGAATTGTCAATTCCGGGGAGTAAACTGAAGTACTATAAGTTATTTTATAAACATCGCCATTATTGGTCGCTACCTAGTGACTGGGTCTTTTCAGTGAATGGTGAGGTAGGTTACGGTGATGCGTATGGCAGTACCAGCCAACTACCCATTTTCGAGAACTTTTACGTGGGTGGGCCCAGGTCTGTCAGAGGGTTTCAGTCTTTCTCTCTCGGGCCGCGTGGTTCAACCGGAGATCCGCTCGGTGGTAATGTGCGACTCATTGGCAACGCAGAATTATATCTGCCACCGATTTTTTCACCGAATATGCGCATACTCGGATTTGTTGATTCTGGCTATGTCTATGATACGAAAGAAACGGACGTCCGCTTAGAAAATCTGCGCTATTCAGCCGGCATTGGTATGTCCTGGCTGTCACCGATCGGCGCGTTGAGTCTGAGTCTGGCTAAACCGATTAACCCGACGGAAGAGGACAAAAAGAGAGAGGAGGTCTTTCAGTTTTCTATCGGAACCACGTTTTAGGCGCAGATGCCAAGGTTAACATCGGGCCAGCTGGCTCAGATTACAGGTGCTGAGTTGCGAGGTGATGCGGACTGTCAAGTCCATAGCATTGCCTCGCTTGATCATGCTGAATCCGGGCAGTTGGCCTTTCTGCATCGACCAGAGTTTCGTCATTATCTTTCAGATACTCAAGCCTCTGTAGTGATTCTGTCACCGGAGTACCTGCCTGAATATCAGGGTAACGCTCTGGTGACGAACAACCCTCTGCTGGCTTATGCACAAGCTGCAACGGCGCTATCAGCATCTGAACGGTCAGCAGCGTGCAGGCACCCGACGGCTGTCATTGATCCCTCAGCACAAATTGCGCCAGATGTTACCATTGGCGCTAATGCAGTGATCGGTGCTCGTGTTGTGCTGGCCGGTCAGGTAGTGATTGGTCCGAATTGTACGATTGGTGATGATTGTGTGTTGGGACAGGGAACGGTTTTGTATCCTAATGTCACCTTATATCACGCAGTGGAGCTGGGGGTCGGCTGTATCATCCATGCTGGCGCGGTACTCGGCAGTGATGGCTTTGGTTTCGCAAATGATCAAGGTTGCTGGGTTAAGATTCCTCAATTGGGAGGGCTGCGGCTTGGTGATCGGGTCGAAGTGGGTGCAAATACAACGATTGATCGTGGTGCACTGAATGACACGGTGTTAGCTGACGGAGTCAAGTTAGATAATCAGGTACATGTTGCCCACAATGTGCAGATTGGTGAGCATACTGCGGTTGCCGCTGGTGTCGGCATTGCCGGATCTGCCCGCATTGGTAAACGTTGTACACTAGCTGGCTTAAGTGGCGTAGTGGGCCATGTTGAATTAGCAGATCAGGTACATGTGTCCAGTATGACGGCAGTGACGCACAATGTACCACGACCAGGCCGTTATACGAGTTTATTGCCGGCGATGCCTCATGTTGATTGGGGTAGAAATTTTGCCCGTATCAGAAGACTGGATCGTATGGCAAAGAAATTACGCGCGTTAGAAAAACAGTTATCCCGGATTATGAATCAGTTAGATTAGTCGTTTTATGTCAATCAATACGATTTTAAATTTATTGCCGCATCGTTACCCTTTTTTACTGGTAGATCGAATTGTCGAAAACAGTCCGCCTGATCATCTGGTAGCGATAAAAAACGTTACTATCAATGAGCCTTTTTTTCAGGGCCATTTCCCAGCTAAACCTGTGATGCCAGGTGTGCTGGTGATAGAGGCGCTGGCACAAGCTACTGGTTTGCTCAGCTTAGGTCATGAAGATGTGCCGGAAGACTCTATTTTTTACCTGGTCGGGCTGGATAAAACTCGTTTCAGGCGGCCAGTTGAGCCAGGTGACCAATTGCGTTTGAGTGTTAACCTGGTGAAATATAAGCGGCAGATCGGTGTTTTTCGGGGTGAAGCCTGGGTAGGTGATGAATTATGTGCATCCACTCAGATTATGTGTACTGCCCGGAATGATCTGTAATGCGGCATTCGAGTGCTATTATTGATGCGACTGCTGAGTTAGATACAAATGTGTCCGTCGGACCTTACAGCATTATTGGTCCCAGGGTGCAAATTGCTGCCGGGACTCAGATTGGTTCACACGTGGTGATCAGAAGCGATACCCGGATTGGGCGGGATAATCAGATTTATCAGTTTGCTTCGGTCGGTGAGGACCCGCAGGATCGCAAATATCAGGGTGAAACCAGCCAACTGATTATCGGCGATCGTAACCAGATTCGCGAATTCAGCACTATTCATCGGGGTACGGCTGAGGATGGCGGCGTTACCCGGATCGGTAATGATAATCTGTTTATGGCGTATACCCATGTTGCGCATGATTGTCAGGTTGGTAATCAGGTAGTGATGGCGAATGGCGCTACACTGGCCGGGCATGTCCGGCTTAATGATTGGGTGGTGCTCGGTGGTTTCTCGGCAGTGCGTCAATTCTGTCAGATTGGCATGCATGGCTTTGTCACCTCAGGTACCTCCGTCCGTAAGGATGTGTTGCCTTATATGCTGGTTGACGGGGTGCCAGCGATGTTGCGTGGTATCAACCGGGAAGGCCTCAAACGACGCGGATTCTGTGACACGCAGATCCGTACTCTGAAACAGACCTATCGCCTGCTAACGTCCAGCCAATTATTGGCAGATGTGACTGATAAGATAGTGGCTGAAGCCAGGCAACAAGCTGTATTGCAGCCGATGGTGGCATTCTTACAGAGTGAGCGTCGTGGCGGCAGCATATTGCGTACACAAGCGACGACGTCTGGCTGACGGATGTGTGCTCTGCGCGTTGCATTGGTTGCTGCCGAGCCCTCCGGCGATGCGTTGGGTGAGCGACTGATAGCAGCATTGCGCTCGCACTATCCGCATTGGCAGTTCGAGGGTGTTGGTGGTCCAGGTATGCTGGCGCATGGTCTGTGCAGCCTGGCACCGATGGAAACGCTGTCTGTGATGGGCCTGTTTGAAGTGTTGCGTCATCTGCCGGAGTTATTACGGCTACGGCGTGATCTGATTAAACATTGGCTGGCGCAGCCGCCGGATTTATTTATCGGCATAGATGCACCGGACTTTAATCTGCCGCTGGCCCGGCAATTGCGTCAGGCTGGTATTCCGACAGTGCATTATGTGTGTCCATCGGTCTGGGCCTGGCGCCCTGGACGGGTGCATAAGATCCGGTCTGCGGTCGATTTGTTGCTCAGTTTGTTCCCGTTCGAGCCAACATTTTTACAACAACATGGGGTCGCATCCTGTTATGTTGGACATACTCTGGCACAGCAATTGCCATTACATCCGGATCAGACTACTGCCCGTCAGACGCTGGCATTAGCGCCCGACCCACCGGTACTGGCACTTTTACCGGGTAGCCGTTCGGGTGAAGTGAGTCGTTTAGCACCCTCGTTTCTGGCAACTGCACGTGCCTGTCGACAGCAGATTCCGGAATTGCAATTGGTGGCGCCAATGGCAAATGCGGCGATGGCTGCGCTCTGGCAAGTGCACTGCGCACAATATGCACCTGATTTGCCGATAAAGACGATCCTGGCAGACAGCCAGACAGTATTAATTGCTGCCGATACTGCGTTGTTGGCTTCTGGTACAGCAACGCTGGAAGCGTTGCTGTGTAACTGTCCGATGGTGGTGGGTTATCGGTTGCATGCACTGACTTATGCGGTGTTACGTGCATTGAATTGGGTGAATACAGAACGAGTAGTGTTAGCAAACTTGTTGGCTGAGGCGCCTCTGGCACCGCTTTTTTTGCAGCAGCAGTGCGCAGCAGACTATCTGGCCCCGGCGGTATTACATTTTTTGCAGTCTCCTGAGCAGGTAGCGACAATCCGGCAGCGCTATCGGGCAGTGCATCAGCACATGCGGGTAGACACTGATGCGCGGATTGTTGCGGCAATTTTTGAGTTATTGCACACACGAGGTGTGTTATGCAGGTGAAGTATTGTGCTCGTTGTGGTTCGAGTGTGTCTGAGCGGGTGCCGGTCGGAGATACCCATCTCCGGCTGATATGTGATCAGTGCGGATTCGTGCACTATCAGAATCCCAAAATAGTTGTCGGATGCATTGTGCAGCATCAGGATCAGGTCTTGTTGTGCAAGCGCGGGATACAGCCGCGTCATGGTTATTGGACAGTACCTGCTGGTTTCATGGAAAATGGTGAGACGACATATCAGGGTGCAATGCGGGAAACCTGGGAAGAAGCCACTGCCAGGGTTGAGTTGATTGCACCTTATCTGACGGTGAACCTGCCGCATATCAATCAGGTATATATGTTATTCCGGGCGAGTTTGTCAGAGGCAGATTTTGCACCGGGTATTGAGAGCCTGGAGACCGCATTGTTTACGGAAGCGCAGGTTCCTTGGGATCAATTGGCGTTTCCGACTGTCGCAGCCGCATTGCGCCGTTATTTTGCGGATCGTATCACGGGTCATTTTCCGCACCGGATGGCAGATATTGTTGAAAATACGGATGATCTAACAGGCTATCAGATTGACTATCTGGCTGAACCATCGATGTAAAACATCTCTGAAAACATCGCGAGTGTAGAGGTCTGATTCATGAAAAATATTGGAACAGGTCGTGTAGCTAAAATAGAGAATGTTCATTCGTAATAATGAAGTACTTCAGGCCGGATTCAAATTCAAATTCAGTGACAGCAGTGATGAATGTTTTGCACTCAGGAAAAGTAAATGTGTAAAATTTCCGGCTTTATTGAGCAGTGTTTAAGGTTTCGCTAGGGCCATGTAAATGAAATCACTGTCTGCACAATTGATACTTTATTGTTTAGCTTTGTTGATCGGACTGGCTCCTGTGCAAAGTATCATAGCGTCATTTGATCACTGTGATTCATCGCTATCTCAACAAACAGACATATTGCATCATGATATAGCGAATATAGACAACCTGATTGATAAAGGGTCGTGTCTTTCGTATCTGGATCATGGAAATTGTTGTGAGGCAGGTACTTGCTCTTCAGGTAGTTGTAGTCTGGTAGTGGGTATTCTTTCAGCTCCTCTGAGTAGCGCTTCTGATCTGAAAGATGTGGCTGTTTTTATCCACCAGAGTTTTTTATTACCTCAACCACACACGATTTTTTATCGACCTCCCCGAGTTTAATTCTCTGTTTTTTCTACGGCTTTTGCTGTTACATATATTGAATATTTAGTATTTCCACAATATTAGATTGCAGAGAAAAAACTCATGAGAAAATGTACTATTTCCCCGGCTAAACTATCTTTATCACGTCGTCGTTTTGTGAAAGGCTTAGCGGCTGGTGGTGCTTTAATAGGTTTCGGTCAATCAGCATTAGCGATGACTGCACTTGGAACCGGGCAAAAAACACTCAGTGGATCAAAATTTGATCTGACTTACTCACCATTAAAAGTGAATTTCACCGGACAAGAACGTTTTGCGACGGCCATTAACGGTTCGGTGCCGGCACCAACCTTACGCTTTAAAGAAGGCGATGATATTACCTTAAATGTTACCAATCATCTGGCGGAGGATACATCGATTCACTGGCATGGCCTGATTCTGCCCAGTTCTCAGGATGGGGTACCACATATCAGTGAAGGATTTACTGGTATCCGGCCAGGCGAGCAGTTCCGGTATCAGTTCCCGGTGGTGCAGAATGGCACTTACTGGTATCACAGTCATTCCGGTTTTCAGGAACAGATGGGTGCGTATGGCGCGATTGTGATTGAGCCGGCAGCGGGTTATCCGTTTGTATTTGATCGTGAATATACGCTGGTGTTGTCCGACTGGAGCGATGAGTCGCCGGAATCAGTGTATGCCACGCTGAAAAAGATGCCGCATTATTACAATCAGCGCGAGCGCACGTTCGGGGATACCTGGCAGCAATTGCAGGCCGATGGGGTGGCTGGTTTTTTTGCAGACCGGGATATGTGGAATCAGATGCGTATGTCGGATCGGGATATTTCCGATGTGACGGGTGCCATCTATACCTTTTTGTTGAACGGGGTTCCGCCGGCTGAAGGCTGGCTTGGGTTGTTCCAGCGTGGTGAGACGGTTTTGCTGCGGATCATCAATGCAGCGGCGATGACCTTGTTTGATCTGCGTATTCCGGGTCTGCAGATGACGGTTGTGGCGGCGGATGGACAATATGTTGAATCGGTCAGCGTGGACGAAATCCGGCTTGGTGTCGCCGAAACTTATGATGTGCTGGTGACACCCAGCGTGGAACAGGCCTATACGATTTTTGCGCAGGCGATTGACCGGTCAGGTTATGCGCGTGGCACATTGACGCCTGATCCGGCGCTGTCTGCTGAGGTGCCACCGCTGGATCCGGCGCCGGTGCTGGGTCATCGTGACATGGGCATGGCGATGGATCACGCTGGTCATGGCGGGCACCATGCCGGGCATCATCACCATGGTCATCATGCACAGCATCGTCGGCAATCTGTTGCTACAAAGGCCCAGCCTGACGGGTCGTACGCGCGGCATGCGTTGCCAATAGGCAGTGGTCCGGCGGGCTTTGGCAGCCGGGCCCGGGTGGTGCATGCGCCGACCGAATATGGGCCACAGGTGGATATGCGCGCAGATGCGGCTGTGTATCAACTGGATGATCCCGGGGTCGGGCTGCGTCATAACGGGCGGCGGGTACTGACTTATGCGGATTTGTTCAATTTGCATCCAACGCCTGATCCGCGCGAGCCGGGACGTGAGATCAATCTGCATCTGACCGGTAATATGAGCCGCTACATGTGGTCCATCAATGGCGTTTCATTTGCGGATGCAGAGCCTTTGTTGCTGAAGCTGGGCGAGCGGGTGCGGATCAATCTGCTGAACGATACGATGATGAATCACCCAATTCACCTGCATGGTATGTGGAGTGATCTGGAGACTGGCGACCCGGGACATATTCCGCGCAAACATACGGTGATCGTACAACCGGGTGCTAAAATCAGTTATCTGGTGACGGCAGATGCGCCGGGCGGCTGGGCTTATCATTGCCATTTGTTGTACCACATGCTGGGTATGTTCCGTCACGTGATTGTGCACTGAGGAGGAAGTGATGACAAAGTTAACGGTGTTATCAGGTCTGATTCTGTGCTGGTTGCAGGCTGGTGTGCTGGCGATGGGTAATGCAGATCCGCTGATCAATAAAGTGGTGATTGACCAGTTTGAAATGCGGGATGCGGCGCATCACCGCCCTCTGGTATTAGAAGCGCAGGGCTGGGTCGGGTACGATCTGCACAAATTGCGTTGGAAGGCTGACCTGGAATGGGTGGAAGCAGAGCTGGAAGAAGCAGGAGTGCAGGTGTTGTACAGTCGCGCAGCAGATGCTTACTGGAACTGGCAGATCGGCTGGCAATATCAGGATCGCCCGCGACCCGAACAGCATGCGTTGGTGTTAGGGGTGCATGGCCTGGCACCTTACTGGCTGGAAACGGATGCGGCCTTGTTGTTTGGCAAACAGGGTCAGGTCGGTGCGCAGTTTAAACTGGAGCAGGAAGTAATGCTGACGCAGCGCTGGGTGTTGATTCCGGAACTGGGTGCGCAATGGCAGCGTCGTGTTGAGCCAGGTATGGGTTCCGGTGCTGATTTGTCTTTGGGGCTGCGTCTGGCGTATGAGATTCGGCGCGAGTTTGCGCCATACTTAGGTCTGGTCTGGCAGCGTCGGTTGGCGGGGCTGGCTGAAGTGGCGCGTCGCGCCGACGAGGCAGTGTCGGAGACGCAGTGGGTGGCAGGTGTGAAGTTGTGGTTTTAGCCGGAAGCCTCTGAAAAGCGGGTGATCAGTGCCAGATGGTCGGCGGTCTGTGGTAAAGGAGTTTGTACTACCCAGCCACTACCGGGCGCCTGTTGCAAGGGTTGGCCGGCTGTGTCGAATAGTTGTTCTAACCGGAAGCGCTGATTGCCTGCGGGTGTGATCAGTTCGAGTTCATCGCCCACACCGAATTTATTTTTGACGGTCAGTTCTGCCAGTCCGGTATCGGTATCAACGGTGTTCACTTCGGCAACAAACTGCGATTTGTCCATCGCAGACGCACCCTGGCGATAGGCCTGGAGTTCATCGCTGGCGTGGCGTTGCAGGAAGCCGTCGGTGTAGCCCCGGCTGGCGAGGTTTTCCAGCTCACCCATCAGTCCCGGGTCAAAGGCGCGGCCAGCCACTGCATCCTCTATCGCCTGGCGATACACTTGGGTGGTGCGGGCCGTGTAATAGTGTGATTTGGTCCGGCCTTCGATCTTCAGGCAGTTGATGCCGATTTGTACCAGGCGCTGGACATGTTCCACAGCACGCAGATCTTTGGAGTTCATGATGTAGGTGCCATGCTCGTCTTCAAACACCGGCATGAATTCGCCCGGACGATTGCGTTCTTCCAGGTAATACATCTTATCTGCCGCCGGATGCCGTTTGATCTCAGAAACCGGTATGCTGGTATCGGCAGCGACAGTGTCCAGGTCTTCTTTTGCGATTTTGTAGTCCCAGCGACACGCATTCGTACAGGTGCCCTGGTTCGCATCCCGGTGGTTGAAGTAGCCGGATAACAAGCATCGGCCTGAATAAGCAATGCATAAAGCACCGTGGACGAACACTTCGAGCTCCATGTCGGGACAGGCATCACGAATCGCGGCGATTTCGTCCAGGGACAGTTCGCGTGACAGAATCACCCGGCTGATGCCAGCATTCTGCCAGAAGCGTACCCCGGCAGCATTGACCGTGTTGGCCTGAACTGACAGGTGGATCGGCATCTCCGGCCAGCGTTCACGCACCAGCAGGATCAGACCCGGATCAGCCATGATCAGGGCATCCGGCTGCATTGCAATCACTGGTGCCATGTCTTTTAGAAAGGTATCCAGTTTGGCCCCATGCGGCATCGCGTTCGCTGCGACAAAAAACTGCCGTCCCTGCGCATGGGCTTCGGCGATACCGATCCGCAGGTTATCGGTCAGAAAGTCGTTATTGCGTACTCGCAGGCTGTAGCGTGGCATACCGGCATACACGGCATCGGCACCATACGCAAATGCATAGCGCATATTGCGCAGTGTGCCGGCGGGGGCTAAGAGTTCAGGTGTGTTCATTCCGGTGTTTTTGCCAGGGCTTCGGGGTGTTGTTCGTACCAGGTCAGCATATCGTAATAATAGCGGATGTTATCGACATAGGTGACCGGTTCATCGCCACGTGCGTAGCCATATTTCAGGGTACGGTAAAATCGTTTCTGACGCAGTAGCGGCAGGCGTTGTTTCACCTGGTGCCACAGGTTGGGGTTGCCACCCTGACGTTCAGTCAGGACGCGGGCATCTTCGACATGCCCCAGGCCGACATTGTAGCTGGCGATGGCGAGCCAGAGCCGGTCTTCGCCGCTGATACGTTCCGGCAGGCGGCGCA
The DNA here is from genome assembly GCA_963922315.1 of uncultured Gammaproteobacteria bacterium. Classification (GTDB taxonomy): domain Bacteria; phylum Pseudomonadota; class Gammaproteobacteria; order Chromatiales; family Chromatiaceae; genus JAHDBG01. The sequence continues at coordinate 6,523 of CAWUID010000035.1, read as the reverse complement.
TCAGGCTTTGCAGGTAGCGGGCACCACCCAGAATACTTTGCTGCGGGTCGGTGCGATCCCGTATCCCGAGTTGTCTGGCAGTCGGATGGGTCAGCATCATCAGGCCGCGCACCCCGGTGGGTGATACGGCATTCGCACGCCAGTGGGATTCCTGATAACCCATAGCAGCGAGGATGCGCCAGTCCAGCCCGGTTTGTTGTGCAGCCTGTTGAAACCAGGCACGGTATCGTGGAAAGCGCTCACGCAGATGACGACGAAACCGTTGTTTATCAACAAAGCCAAACCGGTTCAGGTGGCCATAATAACGTTCTGTCAGATGTGCCAGGGTACCGTTCGTCTGCCAGCGGTGTAAAAACTGATTCGCTGCCTGACGCAGCGAATCATCATCCTGCACCGGAAAGGCCCATGCCAGTGGTTGCGGTTTGCCGACGGTGGGGCCCGGTGTCAGATACGGATAAAACGGCTGTGCCAGGGCGAGTGCATCTGCATGAGCCAGGGCATACAGCACATGCCCCTGATTCAATGCCGCAAACAGGTTGCTATCTTCGGTAACTGGCCAGATCCGGGTATGCAGCTGCGGGTATTGTGCTGTGAGCCGGGTCGGCGGGATGCCGGATGTTTCTGCGACATACAGTGTGTCCGGTAACTTGGTGAGTGAGCGCGGTTTGGGCGCACCATAGCGATAGGCTAACCGGAGGTGGGCGGTCCGGTAACTGTCGCTGAACTGGAGGTAGAGTTGATTGGCAGGGGTGCGGAGCAGGCCGATCGCGAGATGCACCCTGGCCTGGCGCAGCAGGGTGGTGATCTGATCCGGTGTAGTGACCGGGTGCCACTGTATGCTGAGTCCCAGAGTGTCAGCAAAAGACTGGATCAGTTCCTGTTCAAATCCGGGCTGGTTGTGCAGTTGCTGGTAGGCGGGGGGTTGCAGCAGCGCGACGTGCAGTATTTGTTGTTGCTGAATGCGATGCAGTTGGCTGGTTTGTTCGCAACCCAGCGTCAGCCACAGAATCAGCAACAGACATAACGGATGGCGTAATAAAAAACGTCGGCGATTTGCTGACACGTTGGTTTACAGGCAGCGAGGTGGCTTTGGCAGGCCGGCATAGCGGCTCGCCTGTTTGGCTGGGCCGTATGGGAACAGGCGGTACAGGTAGCGACCGTTGGCCTTGTCCCGTCCCAGCGTTGTGCCGATTTTACGGGTTAAAGTGCGCATTGCCGGGGCAATCTGGTGCTGCGCATAATAATCGCGCAAAAAATGAATGATCTCCCAGTGATCATCGGTCAGCGTGATATCGTCTTGTGCCGCCAGTTGTTGTGCAACGTCCGGCGACCAGTCCTGCAGATTGCACAAATAGCCTTCGGCGTCAGTTGCACAAGTTACAGTATGGGTCAGCATGATTTTTCCAGTTTATTACCAGGCTTGTACTTTGTTGTAGGCGACCACCAGATCGACAAACCCGGCATAGTTCACCGGCTGAACATCAGTTGTCAGTTCATCCGGGTTCAGTCCACGTGCGGCCAGATCTTCCTGCAAGACATAAAACGACTGGTTCTGATGTTGTCTGATCACGGATTCCCAGCGTGTGCCACGCATCGCGGCATACACCCCATCTTCCAGCAACAGAATACCCGATTCAGCCGGGGCAAAACGTAATGCAGTGGTCAGGCCGGATGTTTCAAACGGCGACTTGTTGATGGTGAATAAATCTGCCATCAACTGAACACCACATCGGCTGTAGCCAGCAGGGTTTGTAGCTGTTCTGTGTCGCACAAGGTCAGCAGGTCGCGCCCGGTTTCTTCATCAGTCACCCGCCACAAACTTTGTCGATTGAGTCCTCTGGCTGTCAGTGCAGCCTGATCGACATACACCTGATCCACGCCATAGTCGGCCAGTACCTGATAAACCGGCATGAAATTTTTGCTGCTGGTGGCGCTGGTATCACTGCCGCGTACCAGCTGATATACCCCGTCTTCGACAAATGCCAGGCTGACTTGCTGTTCAAATGCCGCACCTACCAGTACAGACTGCAACATTTCCCAGCCGTACAGGGTGCCATGCGGGGCGCGGCGAAACAAATACAACAGGTGTCTGGAACTCATGCGGCGGGATAATAAGCGATTCATCCTGTCGTGTCAGCTTTTGTCATCGCATCGTATACAATAGCCCACTTCTGACACCAGCGGTGGCCGATAAGCCGTTTATCTGTTGCTGACATCCAAGTGATTCCCAGGTCTGTATCCATGTTTCAAACCCTTCTGAAAAAAGTGTTCGGTAGCCGCAATGATCGGCTGATCAAACGTCTGCGCAAACAGGTTGCACAGATTCATGCCTGGGATGAAGAGCTGCGCCAACTGACAGATCTGGCAGCCAGAACGCCAGCGCTCAGGGCGAAACTGACACCAGACGATCCGCACAGCCTGGATGAGTTGTTACCCGAAGCGTTTGCGCTGGTGCGTGAGGCTAGCCAACGGGTGCTCGGGATGCGCCATTTTGATGTCCAGCTGATCGGTGGCATGGTACTGCATCAGGGCCGGATTGCTGAAATGCGTACGGGTGAGGGCAAAACTCTGGTCGCAACCCTGGCTGCTTACCTGAATGCGTTGCCAGGCAAGGGCGTGCATGTGGTCACAGTGAATGACTATCTGGCGCGCCGTGATGCGCAATGGATGGGGCCTTTGTACCATGCGTTGGGGCTCAGTGTCGGCGTGGTGAACGGTGCCAGCGGGCAAGGGCCGGATAATGCCTCTTTTTGTTTTGATCCTGATTACACCACACAAGAGACAGAAGCCGTTTATCCACAACTGAAACCGTGTACCCGGCGTGAGGCGTATGCGTGTGATATTACCTACGGAACCAATAATGAATTCGGGTTCGACTATCTGCGTGACAACATGGCTTTTACCGCTGAACAGCGTGTACAGCGCCGCCATTTCGCGATTGTCGACGAAGTGGATTCCATTCTGATAGACGAAGCCCGTACCCCGCTGATTATTTCCGGCCCGGCACAGGACAGCTCGGCGTTATATCAAAAAATCAATGATATTCCGGGACAACTGACCCGTCAGGAACCGATCACCAATGACGAAGGCAAACCGGATTTCGGGCCGGGCGATTATTCGGTGGATGAAAAATCACGCCAGGTATTCCTGAGCGATCAGGGTCATGAAAAAGTAGAAGATCTGCTGACAAATCTGGACTTATTAGGCCCGGAAGACAGCTTATATGACGCTGCGAACATATTGCTGCTGCACCATGTGAATGCGGCGTTACGGGCGCATGTGTTATTCCAGCGTAATGTGGACTATATCGTGCGTAACCGTGAGATCGTGATCATCGACGAATTTACCGGGCGCAGTATGCCGGGGCGGCGTTGGTCAGAAGGGTTACATCAGGCGATTGAAGCAAAAGAACAGGTGCCGATACAGCAGGAAAATCAGACACTCGCTTCCACCACCTTCCAGAACTATTTCCGGCTATACGACAAATTGTCCGGGATGACCGGTACCGCGGATACCGAAGCATTTGAATTCCAACAGATCTATGCGCTGGAAGTGGTGGTGATTCCGACCAACCAGCCGATGTCGCGGGATGACCAGACAGACCTGATTTACCTGACTCAGACCGAAAAATTTGCTGCCATCGTGGACGACATCCGCGCATGCGTCGAACGTGGTCAGCCGGTTTTGGTAGGTACCGCATCCATTGAAATATCGGAAAAAATGTCGCAGTTGCTGGATCAGGCAGGCATCCGGCACCAGGTACTGAATGCGAAACAGCACGAACGAGAGGCGCTGATCGTAGCGGAGGCAGGACGGCCCGGTGCAGTCACCATTGCGACCAACATGGCCGGGCGTGGTACCGATATCGTGCTGGGTGGAAATCTGGAAGTTGAAATAGCGCAGCTTGGTATGGCTGTGGACGCAGAACAGACCGCAGCCCTGCGACAGGAACATCAGGAGCGGCAGGCAAAGGTACTGACAGCGGGTGGACTGCGGGTGATTGGCACCGAACGGCACGAATCCCGCCGGATCGACAACCAGTTGCGCGGGCGATCCGGGCGGCAGGGTGATCCCGGCTCATCCCGTTTTTATCTGTCGCTGGAAGACAGCCTGATGCGCATCTTTGCATCTGACCGGGTTGCGAAACTGATGCAAAAGGTGGGTATGGAAGAGGGCGAGGCAGTTGAGCATCCGTGGGTGAACAAAGCGATCCAGAATGCGCAGCGCAAGGTAGAAGGGCGGAACTTTGACATCCGCAAAAACCTGCTGGAATATGACGACGTAGCGAATGATCAGCGCCAGGTGATTTATCAGCGTCGGGATGAACTGATGGAAACCGATGATATTTCAACAGAGGTCGCCGCACTACGGGAAGAAGTGCTGAATAACGCGATAGATCAGCATATTCCGCCGCAGAGTATGCCGGAACAATGGGACATTCCGGCTCTGGAACAGACGTTGCAACGCGAATATGGGTTGGAATTGCCGTTACAGCGCTGGCTCGACGCAGACGACGAACTGTATGAAGAACCGCTGCGGGCCAAAGTGCTGGCAGGCCTGGTGGCGAACTATGCTAAGCACGAACAGATGTTTGGTGCAGAACAGATGCGCCGGATAGAAAAAGAAGTGATGCTCAGTACCCTGGACACCCACTGGAAAGAACATCTGGCGGCAATGGACTATCTGCGCCAGGGCATCCACTTGCGTGGCTATGCGCAAAAAAATCCGAAACAGGAATACAAACGCGAAGCCTTTGAGATGTTCAGCCACCTGCTGGCCGCGATAGACCAGGAAGTGATCCTGACTCTGAGCAACCTGCGGGTGCTGGCAGAACCACCGGCACGCAGCGTACCGGATGCGACCCAACTGAATTATCAGGGAGCATCTGCTGCGCCAACAGAGACCGATCAGGTGCCTGAGCCGACCGGGCGTCAGAAAAATAAACAGCGCCCAGCGGCCCAGCCTGTGAACCGGGCAGAACGCAAGGTTGGACGTAACGAACCCTGCCCGTGTGGTTCAGGCAAAAAATACAAACAGTGCCACGGCAGACTCTGATAGTTGAACCATGCCGGAAGTCAGAAATCCACACGATGCGTGTTTCCAGACGCTGATCCAGCAGCCGGAACATGCACGAGCCTTTTTTCAGCACTACCTGGAACCGGCCTGGCAGGCTATCGTCGATCTGGATACCCTGGTGCTGGCGTCCGCCAGCCATGTCACATCCAAGCTGAAGAGATTGCATAGCGACATCTTGTATCAGGTGGATCTGCTTGATCCGGGCGCGCCGGGCGAAACGGCCTATCTGTACATGATAGTGGAACATCAGAGTACACCGGATCCAGCGATGGCTGTGCGACTGTTGCAATACAAAGCCAGCCTGCTGCTGAAACATGTCCAGGAGGAGTATCTGCCACCGATCCATACGATGTTGTTTTATCACGGAGACCCAACCCCATATCCGTATGAGCTGGATCTACGCAATAGCTTTCGTACTCCGGACTATGCGGCGCACACCTTGTGTGGCGCACCACAACTGATAGATGTCGGTGCAGAATCAGACAGGGCTCTGTTGCAACAGGATCAGGTCGGACTTTTCGGCTACTTCTTCAAACATGTGCGGGATCAGGATGTATTACCCGCACTGACTGCGTTGCCGGCAGAGCTACTGCGCAGGATAACGCAGGAGCCGGCGGGCATCTTATTACTCAGAACCCTGATGGATTATTATCGGTTGGCGGCGACCACAGAAGACCCGCTACAAGCCTTCCGGCAGGTTGCAGGCAAACTGGAGACTTCTCAACAGGAGCAGATTATGACGATTGGTGAGGCCTTGATGGAACAAGGTATGGAACAAGGCAGGGCGCAAGGTAAAGCGCAAGGTATGGAACAAGGCCGACAGGCTGGTGAAACAGCACGTGCGCATGCGATTGCCACTAACCTGCTGAATGCAGGCGCAGAACCAGCATTTGTGCAGCAGATGACCGGCTTGTCCCCGGTGGACATACAGCAATTGCTGGCTGATACTTGATCCTGCCAGAGGCAGATTAAGACTGAATCGAGGCCCGTACCTGGTGCAGATGGTGCCGGAGCAGCGTCTGCACAATCGACAGCCTGACATCTCAGTCCGGAGGTCAGAGTACGGTTTCCAGTCCAAGGGCCAGAGTACAATTTCTGATAATTGGCGAGGTCGACTTGGTGATCTGAGTCTGGTGCTTCTGGTTCAGAACGACCAAGGCTGGGAAAGCTGTCTTCTTGTCCGCTGAAATCTTGGGTCTTTGCCCGGAGTTTTATGCTCTGGGGTTCAGACAGCGAAAAAAATCAGTTTTTGTACGCCACAATGTAAAGGGTCAAATCTTCTTTTTTGGATGCAGGGTGGTACGAATTCAACAGCTTTGCGCCGCCGGATCAATTGGAGACCACAGGAGGCCAGTGAAACGAGGGTCATTTGTTAGCTGCGTTTTTCGTAACTAGAGTCTGCTCAGAAAGTTAGCGGGGCAGTTGCGATTTCAAAGACCTGTTTCAC
>CAWUID010000034.1:0-23053 GCA_963922315.1 uncultured Gammaproteobacteria bacterium | reverse complement strand
CCCTGACACTACAACAGTTTAGCTCACGAAACTGATACAAACGCTGAATAGTTACCTTTAATGTTGGTTGAGTGTGGACTCCAGGCTGAGTTCTTTGATTTTTCGCGCCAGAGTATTGCGCCCCCAGCCCAGTATCTGAGCTGCTGCTTGTTTATGCCCGCTGGTGTGGCGCAGTGCTGCTTCCAATAAAATAGTTTCAAAGGCAGGTACGGCTTGTTGTAGCAGAGCCGTATCTCCCTGTGCCAGGCGGTCTTGTGCCCAAGTGCGCAAGGCCTGGTGCCAGTCAGGTGTCTGTGAGCTATCAGTTGGTTGTAGGTCTGGGGGCAGGTCTTCTGGATGAATGGTGTCGCCGGCAGCCATGGCCGTCAGCCAGCGGGCGACATTTTCTAGTTGGCGCACGTTGCCTGGCCAGGCATATTGTTGCAGGGCAGTGAGAGTTTGTGGCAGTACCGTTTTTGGTGTGATCCGGAGTTCGCGCCCGGCACTATGCAGGAATTGTTGTAACAGAGCCGGAATGTCTTCGGTGCGCTCACGCAGTGCAGGTAAAGTGATGCAGGCAACGTTCAGTCGATGGTACAAATCTTCGCGAAATTCGCCCTGCGCCACTTGTTGCTGCAGATTCTGGTGAGTGGCGGCGATGATCCGTACGTCAGCCTGCAACGCTTCGCGGCCACCGACCCGGTAATATTCGCCGTCGGACAGGACGCGTAGCAGCCGGGTTTGCAGCGCGGCTGGCATGTCACCGATTTCATCCAGGAACAGGGTGCCCTGACGAGCCTGCTCAAAGCGTCCCTGGCGGCGACTATGCGCGCCGGTAAAAGCGCCTTTTTCATGCCCGAATAACTCGGATTCCAGCAGCTCATAGGGTATGGCGGCCATATTCAGCGCGATAAAAGGTCCGTCAGCCCGGTGGCTGTGTTGGTGCAGGGCGTGGGCAACCCGTTCCTTGCCAGTACCGGATTCGCCGTGAATCAGTACGGTGATGTTGGAACGGGCCAGGCGGCCAATGGTGCGAAATACAATTTGCATCGCTGGCGCTGCACCAATCAGTTTGGCAGTGCCGGGTGGTGTGGTTTTTACTGTGGTGGGTGTGATGTCCTGGCGCTGACGACAGGCGCGCTGTACTTGTGCGACGGCTTCGGCGATATCAAAGGGTTTCGGCAGGTATTCAAAGGCGCCGCTGTGGTAAGCAGAAACTGCACTGTCCAGGTCGGCATGTGCGGTCATGATGATGACGGGCAATTCAGGGTAAGTTGACCGGATGTTTTCCAGCAGGCGGATGCCATCCATCCCTGGCATGCGGATATCAGACAGAATCACATCTGGTTGAGTTTGTTGCAAGTCGTGCCAGGCGCTGTCTGCATCAGTATAGGTGCTGACTTGCAATCCGGCTTTTTGCAGGGCTTTGTTCAGTACCCAACGGATAGAGTCATCGTCTTCGATGATCCAGGCAGTCTGTTGTGCGGTCATGGAGTGGTCAGGGGGAGCAGAATGGAGAAGGTGGTATTGCCTGGTTCGCTCTGGCATTCTATCAGGCCACCATGTTGTGCGATCAGGGTCTGGGCGATGGACAGGCCGAGCCCGCTGCCCTGGCCGGAAGTGATCATGGGTAAGAATAATGTGTCAGTCAGCTCGGGAGCGATGCCAGGACCGTTATCGGTGATATTCAGTTGCAGCACCAGGCGATGACGTTGTGCACGCAAGGTGTAGTTGCGCACCACCCGGGTACGTAATGCAATCTGACCACGACCCTGGAGCGCATGTACCGCATTGGTCATGATGTTGAGCACAACCTGAATCAGTTGATCAGCTACGCCAGTAAGCTCCGGGATGCTCGGATCGTAATCGCGTACGATGTGCAGGCCATCGGCGTCGGTGCCTGCCAGGATCAGGTTGCGCACATGTTCAAGTATGGCGTGGATGCTGAGTGTTGCGCGCTGTTCGGGTCGGCTTGGCCCGAGCATACGATCTACCAGACTTTGTAGCCGGTCTGCTTCCCGAATGATGATGTCAGTATAGTCACGATGGGTTGGCGTTTCTGCTGCCAGCAATTGTGCTGCGCCGCGCAGGCCGCCCAGCGGGTTTTTGATTTCGTGCGCCAGACCACGTACCAGATCGCGGCTGGCGATTTGCTGGCTGAGGAGTTGTTTTTCGCGGCTGATACGGATCTGACGATCAACCTGTTGCAATTCTAATAATATCGGATAATCAGCATCATCCAATGGGTTGACCAGATAGTCGACAGTCAGTTGAGTGCGATCTGCTGCGGTCAGGGTGGCACTGCGTTGTTGTATCGTTTGCCCCTGTTGTGCCACTTTTTGCAACAGAGGCAGCAATGGTTGGCTTTCCAACCGGATCTGGTCACTGAGGGGGTTTCCCACCGCATGACGTGCGCTGATCGCCAGCATCATTTCGGCCATTGGGTTTAATGCGGCAATACACCAGTCGGCACGAAATAACAAAGTGCCGAGTGTGATGTGTTCCAACATCAGTGTTTCAGGTGCCTGTTTGTGCACTGAGAGGGTATCTCATACTATAATAAGGAGTTTTGCGCGTCCCACCGAATATGGGGCTTACCATTGTTTTGCAGGTGAAGAATATTATGGCACGACAGCATACCCTATCCATTATCAAGCCGGATGCCGTGGCAAAAAATGTGATCGGTGACATCTATCAGCGGTTTGAGCAGGCTGGCCTGCGTATTGTTGCAGCGCGGATGCTCCACCTGACCGCAGAACAGGCCGGTGAATTTTATGCAGTGCATAAAGAGCGGCCTTTTTTTGCCGATCTGGTGCAGTTTATGACATCGGGGCCTGTGATGGTACAGGTACTGGAAGGAGACGATGCGATTGCGAAAAACCGCGAACTGATGGGTGCGACGAATCCACAGGATGCTGCATCTGGTACCATCCGCGCGGATCATGCGCAAACGGTAGATGAAAATGCAGTACATGGTTCGGATGCAGAACAGACCGCAGCGACCGAGATTGCGTTTTTCTTTCCTGAGGGTGTCTGCGCCCGTACCCGCTGAATATGTCAGCCCCGCTTAATTTGCTGGATCTGGATCGCGCTGCGGCTGAGGCCCTGGTGGCGCAATGGGGTGCGCGCCCGTTTCACGGGCGTAACCTGATCAAATGGATTCACAAGCTTGGCGTACTGGATGTAGCGCAGATGACCGATCTGCCGCAGGCGTTGCGTGCGGCCTTACAACAACAGGCCCAGGTACATCTGCCGGAAGTAGTATTTGAACAGCCAGCGCTCGATGGTACCACGAAATGGCTGTTACAACTGCCGGATGGCCAGCGCATAGAGATGGTGCATATTCCGGAGACAAAGCGTGGTACTTTATGTGTTTCCTCTCAGGTGGGGTGTGCGCTGGACTGTTCCTTCTGTTCGACTGCGCAGCAAGGCTTTAACCGCAATTTATCCACCGGCGAGCTGATTGCACAAGTCTGGCTGGCACGACACCGGCTCGGCAAAAAAGTGACGAATGTGGTGCTGATGGGTATGGGAGAGCCATTGGCGAATTTTGCTGCAGTGGTCAGTGCGATTCGTCTGATGACCGATGATCTGGCCTATATGTTGGGTCAAACGCGCGTTACCCTGAGCACATCAGGTATCGTGCCGGCTTTGTATCGGTTGCACGAGGCAGTAAATGTGAGTCTGGCGGTCTCACTGCATGCACCAGACAATGTGTTGCGTGATCAGTTGGTTCCGATCAATCGCAAATACCCGCTGGAGCAATTGATACCTGCCTGTCACGCCTTTGTGGCGCAGGATAAACGGCGTAAGGTGACCTGGGAGTATGTGATGCTGGATCAGGTGAATGACGCACCGGCTCAGGCGCAACAGTTGGTACGGCTGTTGTCGCAGGTGCCCTCGAAGATCAATCTGATTCCTTTTAACCCGTTTCCGGGCACGGCATATCGCACCTCGTCACCGGAACGCATTCTGGCGTTTCAGCGGCGCCTGCAACAGGCTGGATTTGTCACTACCATTCGTAAAACACGCGGGGATGATGTGGCGGCAGCTTGCGGCCAACTGGTTGGCAAAGTGCAGGATCGCAGCCGCAGGCAACTGCGTCGGGCGCAGGCAGCCACGTGAAACGAACCAGGTCAGAAGTATCCTTCTGGCATCCGCGTTATGCCGGGATCTGGCTTGGGTTCATCCTGCTGCGTTTACTGGCTTTACTGCCTTATCGCCCTCTGATGTCAGTCGGGCGAGGTTTTGGGCGATTGTTATTTCGCCTGGGGAAACGACGGCGACGAATTGTACAGATCAATCTGCAGCTATGCTTTCCCGGACGTTCTGCTGAGCAGCGGGCGCAACTGGCGCATGACTATGCGGCTTCAGTCGGGATGGGTCTGATGGAATGCCTGATCGCCTGGTGGTGGCCAGAACGGCGATTGCGACCCTGGTGCGAGGTGGTGGGTGCGGAGCACCTGTCTGCTGCATTAAAACAGGGACGGGGAGTCATTTTATTCACGCCGCATATGGTTTCCATCGAGCTTTGCGGGCGATTGTTACTGCCCCATGCGCCGGTGATGCCAGTGTATCGGCGGCACGAACACCCATTGATAGAACATCTGATCAAGAGGCTGCGTGAGACGTTTGTCGAGGCAACATTGCCGCGTGATCAGCCGCGCCAGGCATTGCGGATGCTGGCCCGAAATAAAGCGGTCTGGTTATCGCCGGATCAGGATTATTCTGGCAAATACCATTTGTTTACTTCGTTTTTCGGGATGCCGGCGGCGACTAATCCGACGGTATCGCGTTTTGCCCGATTGAGTGGTGCGCCAGTGTTGCCTTGCGTCACACTGCGTCAGCCAACAGGAGGCTATCGTTTAATCATTGAGCCTGCCTTAGCCGATTTTCCGCACCAGCCTGAGCAGGACTCGCAACGCCTGCAGGATCTGATTGAATGCTGGGTGCGGACCGCGCCGGAACAATACCATTGGATGCACCGCCGGTTTAAAACCCAGCCAGGCCAGACGCCCAGCCCGTATGCTGTTGGCAACAAATAACCTGACTGCCATTGCGATAAGAGTTTCGATTGATGATACCGCAACCTGCTGTAAAGCACGTCACCCTGATCTTCGCCTGTCTGGCAATGTTGGCTATTTTTTTTAATCAGGCAACCTATAACACGGTGAGCTTAGCGTTTCTGCTTTTTGCTGTTGGCTTGTTTATCAGCTACAAATCAGTATTACAGGCGATTGTGCAGCCGTATCGTGGTTTTTTTGTACTACTCATGGTGTATTTTATACTGTATCAGGTGATTAATTTGTACCACCTGGGCCTGGAAGACTACTGGTATGCCTTTAAACGATCGCGTTGGGTGTTATATGCTGCTTTCTTCGTGCCACTTGGAATATTCTTATTTCGGGAAGGTATATCAGGCTTTTATCGCCGGACTGGCGTTTATCTGTATTTATTTTGTCTACTACTGGTTGGCCTGATTTTTTACGATTCATTTACCCGGCTGGCGTTTGATGAAGCATCTACCGCGTTATGGTGGAAAACGTCAGACAATCATCTTGAAGGGTCACGTGTTTCCTGGACCTATAATCCGATCCCTTTTTCACAGCTTGCTTTTTTCGCTGCCCTGGTATTTTATGCAATTTTTTATTGCGCTGAACATCGCGGATTACGTTATTCCGCGCTAAGCGTTTGTGTTGGCATGTTGGCTGTTGTCATTTTTTCGCAAACACGAGCAAGCTGGCTGGCATTATTGGTGATGTCTTGTATTCTGTTGCTATTTTCTAAAAAAACCAGTTTTTTCATCATCGCTATCTTTTTTGCCGTTATTTTTTCTGCGGAAGCTTTTACTAAACATGATCTGTTAAAAAGATTTTTATCTATCCAGGAAATCGAGAATAACCAAAGTAATGTCGCTCGTCTGGAATTCTGGAAAGCGAACATCAAGCTCAGTGCTGATCACCCCTGGCTTGGTGTTGGTTATGCTGCCAGTCGAACGCCATCGGTGATAGATCCTTATCTGCATCGTTTTACTGAAGATGAGGATGTATTATATCAGCATCCACATAACGAATATCTGGATCACTTGAGCGGTATGGGAGCACCGGCGCTGGTCTTGTTTATCAGTATTTTGTTTTGGCCTTTATTGATAGCATTAAACTTGTTACGCAGAGCGCCACCGAATACCCCGATGTTATGGTTGTCTTTTTGTAAGAATAAATGTTCACGCCAGCAGAGCTATTATGCTTTGACTGAGCGGCAATACTATTTAGCTGTGCTGGCTTTTTGTCACTTGATTTTTATGTTGATTGCGGCTTTTTTTGATAAATTAACGCTGGTTTCCTGGAGCACGATAATTTTTTGCTGGGCACTGATTTTTTATCTGCATGATCAATTGCGTCAGGTTGAAGTGACAGGAAAAATTCCAAGCTAAACATGGACATCAGCTCTTATCAGCTTTATGCGCGTTTGCTCCGGTATGTACAGCCCTATCGGCTCATATTCGGGGTCGGATTACTGTTTATGGCATTGCTGGCACTGACTGAAGTGGGTATTCCGGCACTGTTAAAACCGATTCTGGATGGCACCTTTGTGGAAAAAGAGGCGAGCTACCAAATCTGGGCGCCACTGGCTCTGGTCGGTTTGTTCGTTATTCGTGGTCTGGCGACGCTGATCCATAAAACGGCGTTTGCGCATATTGCGACCCGGGTTGTGCATCAGTTGCGGGTGGATATGTTTCAGCGATTGTTACATATGCCGACCCATTTTTATGCGACACAGCCAACCGGTAATCTGGTATCGAAGATCACCTACGACGTGTTTCAGGTGATGCAGGCCGCGACGGAAGTGTTAACCGTGCTGGTCAAAGATAGCCTGGCCGTCATCGGGCTGATTGCGTATATCTTCTGGTTGAACTGGCAACTCGCCGGGCTGATTCTGATCGTGATTCCACTGATCGCGGTTATCGCCATTGTGGTCGGGCGCCGCTTGCGTCGGCTCAGCCGTGACCTGCAAGTGGCGCAGGGCGATACAACGCATATTCTGGAAGAAGCGCTGCGGGGACATAAGGTCGTCAAGATCTTTGCCGGGCAGGCATATGAACAACAACGCTTTGTTGCGCAATCTCACAAAGTACGTCGGGGCTGGTTCAAGTTTTTGTTTGCCAGCAATCTGAGTGTACCGCTTGTTGAGGTGATCGGAGCAGCGATGATAGCTGCTGTATTGTTTTTAGGCACCTGGAGTGCAGCAGAAAACCAGTTAAGTGTCGGTGGGTTTGCTGCCTTTTTTACTGCACTCGGCCTGTTATTTTCGCCGATCAAACGGTTAGCGAAGATCAACGAACCATTGCAGCGTGGTCTGGCAGCAACCGAGACGATTTTTCAGGTACTGGATACACCGATTGAAGTGGATCAGGGCCGGGCTGACTGGCCAGAGCCAGTAGGGCAGATACAACTGCACAATGTGGGCTTCCGGTACCCACAGGCAGAACAGGATGCGTTGCATCAGATTGACCTGAACATACCTGCCGGCATGACTATCGCATTTGTTGGTGCTTCCGGCAGCGGCAAGAGTACGCTGGTGAACCTGATACCGCGTTTGTACAACACGACCTCTGGCCAGATACGGATTGATGGTATAGATGTGCAGGCGTTGCCCTTGACCACATTGCGGGCACAGATCGCGTTGGTCAGCCAGGAAACGTCGCTGTTTAATGACACGATTGCGGCGAATATTGCGTATGGACTGGAGCCGGTGCCAGCCGAATCGATGATTATCGCTGCTGCGCAGGCGGCACATGCGCATGATTTTATCCAGGTCCTGCCGGAAGGCTATCAGACACGGGTTGGTGAAGACGGTGTGCGCCTGTCGGGTGGTCAGCGGCAGCGCATCGCGATTGCGCGTGCGATTTTGCAGGATGCACGTATTCTGATTCTGGACGAAGCCACCTCGGCATTGGATACCACTGCGGAGCGAGCGGTGCAGCAAGCGCTGGACATATTGCGTCAGGGCCGCACTACGTTGGTGATTGCACACCGGCTGAGTACGATAGAACACGCGGATCGTATTGTGGTGCTGGCTGCCGGGCGCATTGTTGAGGTTGGCACCCATTTTGAATTATTGCGCATACCCGATGGGCATTATGCCCGGTTGTATGCGGCGAAGTCTCCGGATAACGCCGTTGAGTGATTTGGTATGATCACCCATGCGGTATTTCTTAACTGCGCTCTTCCCTGGAGAGGATGTCGGTTAATCCGGGTCTGGTGCCATTGGCTTGTATCGTGGACTGGAAGATGAAGCTATGAATGAAACACTCTATATCGAAAACTTCTTGGTTATTAAAAAAGCAGAGCTTCAGCTCAATAGAATCAACTTGTTAATTGGTCCTCAATCAAGTGGAAAAAGTCTGATTGCTAAGTTATGCCATTTTTTTAAAAATACTCAGGACCAACTAATGAGTTCACTCTTTTTAGAAAAAGAAGAAGATTTAAAAAAAACGATGATGAACGATTTTTGTAATAAATTTCCAGATTACACTTGGAAAAATGACGATTTTCTTATACGTTTTCATGATGCTCGTGCATCTGTTTTTTTGAGAAAAAAAGAAAATTCATGTCTGGTTATCGAAATTGATTTTCGTGAAAAACTTGAAGATGAAACTAAATCAGAACTTAGAAAAATTCGTAACAAAATAAGCGGTAGTTTTGGAGCGGGTTTAAAAACACAATTGGCAATGATGGATAGATTGGAGCCTCTTTACCGTCATATTTTTCCAAGTGTCCTTTTTGTTCCTGCTGCTCGATCTTTTCTCGCGAATCTGCAAAATAATATTTTTTTTTTCATGACTCGTGATATTGATATCGACCCTTTTATGAGAAGCTTTGGTTATTTTTATGAGATGTCCAAAAGCAAGTATAAGAATAATGGATATGAAGAAAAGAGTATGAAAAACCTTATGATGTTAATGTCTGACGTGGTTAATGGGAGCTATCAGTTTAGTGATAATCAGGACTGGATTGTACAAAAAAATCGTAAAGTTAATCTGGCTCAGGCTTCATCGGGTCAACAGGAAATATTGCCATTACTGCTTACTTCAGCTATCTATGTGATTGATAATCAACAAAAAAGTGACTTTATCTTTATTGAAGAGCCGGAAGCACACCTGTTTCCCGAAGCACAAAGTAAGGTGATGGCTTTTTTCTCTTATTTGTACGCTGAGTATCAGACAAGTTTTTTCCTGACTTCGCATAGCCCTTATATTCTGTCAGCGCTGAATAATCATATTCTGGCAGCTGAGGTAGTCGAAGCAGGTAATATGGCACCGGAAAGATTTACCGAATTGAATGGATATGGCGTGCCGATCCCTTTTTCGGATGTGGCGGCTTACACCATTTGTGATGGTGAGGTGAAATCTATCCGGGATGAGGAATATCAGATGATCGGTGGTGAGATGTTAGATGGTATTTCGGATCATTTTGGTCGGGTAACTGATGCTTTATTGGAGCTGCATGGTTAGTTGTATGGCATACCAGAATTATGCAATATGTACCGAACATACAACAGATTCATGCATTGTTGTCAAAGAACATAAAAGTCAGTTTGTTTTGTGTAACGATAGCAGATTGAAAGTAGAAAAAATTAAGGTTGATGGCTGTTTGTCAGATGGAAAAACTGGTCAGCATAAACAATGTGACTGGTTATTCGTTATTCCGAAAACAAAACAGTGCAAAAAAATGACTGCTTTGTATATAGAGCTGAAGGGTTCCCGGATTGATAAGGCCGAAAAGCAATTACAGGAGACGGTCGAGCGCACAAAGGATCGTTTTGCAGCAGCGAAGCGCCAGTGTTTTATCGTGACCACTCGGGTTCCTTGTCATGACACTGTTGTGCAGAAAATGAAAAAACGCTTTTCACGGCAAGGTCTGAGTCTGCAAATTAAAACTGGTACTCTCAAATACTCAATTCAAGGGGGTCTCTAAATAAACCGCTGTTGGGCTCACAAATTTAGCAGGTTGTTGAAAAGGGCCAGGATGGCCTTTTTTCAACAACCCGTCAGAAGCCCCTTAAAGAGGATTTTGAAACAGAAAATAGCATAGATCTTGTCTCTTTACACGGTACGAAAATATTCGCTCACTACAAACTTATCCTTTCATGCCGTAGGGTGAAATAGTTTGCATTTCCACATAATAAGGGGTTGCTGGATTACTCTGTTTTTTATGAGACAGCAATGCTGAATTACAGATTAGTTTTCAAAAAAAATTTTAATTTTTTAAGAAGATTAAATATTTTTAATACTGTTGCTATCTGTTTGAAAGCACGTGCTAAGCTCTTTTCTATACGTATACACAAACCTGCCAGAGCAGTTATTCATAAAACTGCTATAATTGATAGCCGTTTGGGTTGGCTTGATTTTAATTGTGGTGCCAGGTTCAGTGAACCTTTTCCTGGTCTCTTAGAAATGACCCGGAATTCAAAGCTTACTATACAAGGTGAGTTTGAAATCTGTTCTGGAGCACATTTAATTGTGGGGCCTGGCGCTACTTTGATTTTAGGCAGCGGATATATAAACAGATATGTGAATATCCGATGTTTTAATCATATTCAGATTGGTAATCATGTTACTATTTCTGAGCATGTTTCTGTGTGGGACACGGATGCTCATGAGATATTGCGTGAGGGCCATATAAAAACAGCGCCTGTTAAGATCGGGGATTTTGTTTGGATAGGTACACGCGTTGTTATCCTCAAAGGTGTCCGGATTGGAAACAATGCAATTATTGGTGCTGGTTCTGTGGTCAATAAAAACATTCCTGCCAATTGTTTGGCCGCAGGTAATCCTGCAAAGGTTATCAGAACAGGAATTGCATGGAAATGAAAGAAAGTAAAAAATAACTGCCTCCTGCATTATTCTTTTTCGAGCGAACAACCATAAAAGCGAGTGATTTATTTCTAAATATAGTGCGAGATATTAAATCTGAGTATTCTCCCTAACTTGCTGCGGGGACAAAACCATGGGGGTTTCCAAAGGGGGAGAAGCGTTGCTCTCGCCCCTTTGGTTGTGGGCGAGGTTTCATACCTCGCCCATGATTTAAAATTTGATTTATTACAGATTAAAAATGGCACCTTCAAATATATAGCATGATGTTATCTCCATTTTCTCCTTTACTACCGGATCGTAACCGGCCCTCCGTTACCTGGGGCGCGGCACAAGGCACTTTGCTGCACCTGGCGCTGGCGCAAACTGCGCAACACCATCCCGGGCCTGTGTTGCTGGTGACAGCAGATGTGCAGCATGCCGGGCAGATTGCAGCAGAGTTGCGTTTTTTTGCCCCGGACGATCTGCCGATTATCCATTTTCCGGATTGGGAAACGCTACCGTATGATGTGTTTTCGCCATTGCCGGAATTGGTATCGGAACGTCTGCTGACTTTGCATCGGTTGCGTGGTTTGCAGCGCGGCATCGTGGTGGTGCCAGTCGCGACCCTGATGCAGCGGATTCTGCCACCCGGCTTTCTGGATGCGCACAGTCTGGTGCTGCAGACCGGGCAGACGCTGGATTTTGATGTATTCCGACGGCGTCTGGAGCAGGCTGGGTACCAAGCGGTGGCACAAGTGATGACGCACGGCGAGTTTGCGGTACGTGGCTCGCTGATTGATTTGTTTCCGATGGGTTGTGCTACGCCGTTACGGTTGGACTTGCTGGATGATGAGCTGGATTCGATCCGAACCTTTGATCCGGAGACCCAGCGTACTGAGCAAAAGATTGATCAGATTACGTTATTGCCGGCGCGCGAGTTTCCACTGGATAAAGAAGCGATCAGCCGATTTCGTGCTGCCTGGCGTGAAACCTTTGCGGGCGACCCGCAACGCAGTCTGATTTATCGCGATGTGAGTGAGCAGCAGTTGCCCGGCGGTATTGAATATTATCTGCCGTTGTTTCATCACGAGACGGCAACCTTGCTGGATTATCTGCCTGCACAAACGCTGGTCAGTTATCCGCAGTCTGTGTCGGAAGATGCTCAGGCTTATTTCGCTCAGGTGGATGCGCGTTATCAACAGCGTTGTGCGGATATTGAACGGCCCCTGCTGAAACCAGATGCGTTGTATCTGGCTGCTGCTGAGTTGCAGGATGGTTTCGGGCCATTTTTACAGTTGCAATATCAGGCGCAGTCGATTGAACGTGATCAGAATTTTGCATCGAAGAAGTTGCCGGCGCTGGAGCTGCAATCCCGGGCAGATGAGCCGACGACGGCATTACGCCTGTTTTTAGCAGATCAACCCGGGCGAGTGTTGTTTGTGGCAGAAACGGCAGGGCGGCGTGAAGCTTTGCTGGAAACTCTGCAACAAGCGCAGGTGCGACCACACCTGGTTGCCAACTGGGCTGAGTTCCTGGCACAGGATGCACCACATTGCCTGACTGTAGCGCCATTGGAACAGGGGTTGTGGCTGGCTGATCCGGGGATTGTGCTGATTCCGGAAGCCTTGCTACTGGGTGAACGGGTGCGTCAACGCCGTCGTCAGCGTAAAGGGCCGGATGCCGATCTGGTGATTCGCAATCTGGCTGAATTGCAGATGGGTTCGCCAGTGGTGCATGAAGCGCATGGAGTAGGTCGTTATCAGGGTTTACAGGTGTTGGATGTCGGTGAGGTGACCACCGAATTTCTGATGTTGGAATATGCACAGTCAGACAAGTTGTACGTACCGGTTGCCGACCTGCACCTGATCAGCCGCTATACCGGAGCGTCGCCAGACAGTGCTCCTTTGCATCGGCTGGGTAGTAATCAGTGGGAGCGGGCAAAGCGCAAGGCGGCGCAGCGTGTACACGATGTCGCCGCTGAGTTACTGGATATTTATGCGCAACGGGAAGCGCGTGTTGGTCAGGCATTACCAGAGCCAGGCACTGAATATCAGCAATTTGCTGCAGCATTTGAATTTGAAGAAACGCCGGATCAGGCAAAAGCAATTCAGGCAGTGCAGGCTGATATGACTGCAACCCGCCCGATGGATCGGGTAGTGTGTGGAGATGTCGGGTTTGGTAAGACCGAAGTAGCGATGCGAGCAGCCTTTCTGGCCGTGAACAGCGGCAAGCAAGTTGCCGTGTTGGTACCGACCACGTTGCTGGCACAACAACACTACGAAAATTTTGCGGATCGTTTTGCGGACTGGCCAGTGCGAGTGGGCAGCCTGTCACGTTTTCGTTCACAAAAAGAGAGTACGAAGGTGGCCAGAGAGCTGGCTGATGGTACCCTGGATATTGTGATCGGGACTCATAAGCTGCTGAATGCGAGCATGAAATTCAGTGATTTGGGGCTGGTAATTATTGATGAGGAACACCGGTTCGGTGTGCGACATAAAGAGCGTTTGAAGGCATTGCGGGCAGAGGTTGATATTCTGACTATGACTGCGACGCCGATCCCGCGTACGCTGAATATGGCGATGTCAGGCATGCGCGACTTGTCGATTATTGCTACGCCACCGGCGGCCCGGCATCCGATCAAGACATTTATTACCGAGTGGAGTGATACCCGCATTGCGGAGGCGTGTCAGAGAGAAATCGGGCGGGGTGGTCAGGTCTATTTTCTGCACAACAGTGTCGATACGATTGCGAAGACAGCAGACAAAATTGCGCAGTTGATTCCGCAAGCCCGGGTGGAGTTTGCGCATGGCCAGATGCGGGAACGCGAGCTGGAACGGATCATGCGCGATTTTTATCATCAGCGCTTCCATATTCTGGTGTGCACCACAATTGTGGAAAGTGGTATCGACGTGCCGACAGCAAACACCATCATCATGGATCGGGCGGATAAGTTGGGACTGGCTCAGTTACACCAGCTGCGTGGCCGGGTTGGACGTTCTCATCATCGTGCCTATGCCTACCTGCTGACACCACCCAAAAAAGCGATGACAGCGGATGCGCGCAAGCGGATTGATGCGATTGCCTCGCTGGAAGACCTGGGGGCTGGCTTTACCCTGGCAACACATGACATGGAGATTCGCGGTGCAGGGGAGTTGTTGGGGGATGAGCAGAGTGGCCAGATGCATGAAATCGGCTTTACTCTGTATACCGAGATGCTGGAGCGCGCTGTGGAAGCGATCCAGTCAGGCGAGCGGACAGAACTGACACAGCCACTGGAGCCTGTGTCACAGATTGATCTGCATATCCCGGCCTTATTGCCGGATGATTATGTGCCCGATGTACATTTGCGTCTGATTCAGTACAAACGCATTGCCTCCGCGACAACGTCAGCTGATCTGCGAGAGTTGAAGATTGAAATGATAGACCGGTTTGGCCTGTTACCAGAGCCAGCACAGCATCTATTAGACGTGACGTCTCTGAAATTACGCCTGACCGAGCTGGGTATCCGCAAGATAGAAGCCGGGCCACAAGGTGGGCGGCTACTATTCACCGATCAGCCGAAAGTGGCAGGTGAACACCTGATTGCATTGATCCAGTCGCGACCGAAAGACTTTAAACTGGATGGTCCGACGAAATTACACTTTTATGCTCAGATGGCCGAACCTGCGGAACGAGTACGGATAGTGACAGAGTTGCTGGATCGTCTTGCAGGTGCCTGACGGCATACTACGACGGACTACCCGGCGCTGGCATCAGACCAGACAGCATATTCATTACCGTTCGGGTCAGAAAAATGGAGCCGCTGCCCGCCCGGAAAGCTGAAAGTTTCCTGAATGATGCAGCCACCCGCCTGCTGGATACTGGACTGAGTCGTCGCCAGGTCGCGGCTGTAAAACACTACCAGGGCGCAGCCCTGTATGCTTTGACAGCATGCTGGAGCGAGAGTGAAGCCCCCGTCTATGCCTGCCTCTGTTGCACTAAAAGCTGTGTAATCCGGGCCATAGTCAGTAAAAACCCATCCGAAAACGGCGCTGAAAAAAGCTTTCGTACGTTCAATATCCTGGCAAGGTAGTTCAATATAATTGATTTTTTCGTGCTGATGCATGAATGATCCCGGGTGCGAGGCAGTTGAATAAGAAGATGATTCTGAGGCTTGATATTGTCAAAAGCGGCCTTATATCCAGCACTTCAAACGGGTGTGGTACCCCAGAAAATTATCCCGAAGCATTCCGCATCAGTGCTTGTATTGCAATTAAGCATTGATGCTGAATGTTTTTGCATCCTTCCATCAGGAGTTTGACGTAATGAAAATCCGTCCGTTACATGATCGTGTGGTGATTCGCCGCGAAGCAGAAGAAACCACCAGCCCGGGTGGCATCGTCCTGCCCGATGCCGCGACTGAAAAACCGATCAGGGGCGAAGTGCTGGCTGTCGGCAATGGCAAAATTCTTGACAGTGGTGAAACCCGTGGCTTAGACGTCAAAGTCGGAGACACCGTATTATTTGGCAAATATTCAGGCACCGAAGTCAAGGTTGACGGCGAAGAACTGCTGGTCATGCGGGAAGAAGACATCATGGGCGTCATTGAAGCCTGAGATAGCCCTGCATCAGGCCATGGAATATGACCTGACCTTTTCTCAACGAAGATGTCTGTCGTTGCGTGGCAGACAACAAAATGTGATCCAAACTTAGGAAAATAGCGACTATGGCTGCAAAAGACGTATTATTTGCTGACGATGCCCGTTCACGTATGCTGAATGGCGTCAATGTACTGGCGAATGCAGTAAAAACCACCCTGGGCCCGAAAGGCCGCAATGTTGTACTGGACAAATCGTTCGGTGCACCGACCATCACCAAAGATGGTGTGTCAGTTGCGAAAGAAATTGAGCTGCAGGACAAATTTGAGAATATGGGTGCCCAGATGGTCAAGGAAGTGGCTTCCAAGACCTCTGACGTGGCTGGCGATGGCACCACAACAGCCACCGTGCTGGCGCAAAGCATGGTACGTGAAGGTCTGAAAGCAGTAGCTGCTGGCATGAACCCGATGGATCTGAAACGCGGTATTGATAAAGCAGTTCAGGCAACGACAGCAGAACTGAAGACCATGTCAGTTCCCTGTACCGATAACAAATCTATTGCCCAGGTTGGCACCATTTCTGCCAACTCAGATGTTCAGGTTGGCGACATCATTGCCCAGGCAATGGAAAAAGTCGGCAAAGAAGGTGTGATTACTGTAGAAGAAGGTTCTGGTCTGGATAACGAGCTGGATGTCGTTGAAGGTATGCAGTTTGACCGCGGTTACCTGTCACCTTACTTCATCAACAGCCAGGAAAGCCAGATGGCAGACCTGGAACAGCCGTTCATTCTGTTGCATGACAAAAAGATTTCTAATATCCGCGATCTGCTGCCTACCCTGGAAGCTGTTGCTAAAGCCGGCAAGCCACTACTGATCGTAGCTGAAGATATTGAAGGCGAAGCATTGGCAACCCTGGTTGTCAACAACATTCGTGGTATCGTCAAAGTGGCTGCTGTGAAGGCACCTGGCTTTGGTGATCGTCGTAAAGCGATGTTGCAGGATATCGCGATTCTGACCGGCGCTACCGTTGTTGCGGAAGAAATTGGCCTGACCCTGGAGAAGGTTACTCTGAACGAGCTGGGTACCGCCAAGCGGGTACAAGTCACTAAAGACGAAACCACCATTATTGACGGTGCTGGCACCGAAGACGACATCAAAGGTCGTTGTGAGCAGATCCGTGCAGAAGTTGAAGCCAGCACATCAGACTATGACAAAGAAAAGCTGCAAGAACGTCTGGCCAAGCTGTCTGGCGGTGTTGCGGTCATCAAGGTCGGTGCAGCCACCGAAGTTGAAATGAAAGAAAAGAAGGCTCGGGTAGAAGATGCATTGCACTCAACCCGTGCTGCAGTTGAAGAAGGTGTGGTTGCCGGTGGTGGCGTAGCTCTGGTTCGTGCATTAAAAGCGTTGGACAGCCTGAAGGGTGAAAATGCTGATCAGGATGTTGGCGTCAAAATTGCAGCCCGCTCCATGAGCGAGCCATTGCGTCAGATCGTAGCGAACTGCGGTGAAGAGGCATCCGTCGTACTCAATAAAGTTGCAGAAGGTGAAGGCAACTTTGGCTACAACGCTGGTAATGGCGAGTACGGTGACATGGTGTCTATGGGTATTCTTGACCCGACCAAAGTGACTCGCTCCGCACTACAAAATGCAGCGTCTATTGCTGGTCTGATGATTACCACCGAGTGCATGGTGGCCGATCAGCCGGAAGATAAAGCTGCTGCGCCTGCTGCCCCGGACATGGGTGGTATGGGCGGCATGGGTGGTATGGGCGGCATGATGTAAACTGCCCCGCATCTCTCAAGCCTTAGTGCTTAAAAAAAGCCCGGAAGCGTTTGCTTTCGGGCTTTTTCTTTTGGTGATTAACCGCTATTTTTAATTTTATGGGCTCTACTCGCATAAAACCTATCCAGGCGGTACCCACAAACATCATAACCGGGTTTTTGGGTGCAGGAAAAACGTCGACTATCTTACACCTGCTGAAGAGCAAGCCTGAAGCCGAGAGATGGGCTATACTGGTGAATGAGTTTGGTGAAATCGGTATCGATGGTGCGTTGCTACAAGGGCAGTCGGTAAAAGAATCGGGCGTATCTATTCGAGAAGTACCTGGCGGCTGCATGTGCTGTGCTGCTGGCGTGCCGATGCGGGTTGCTTTAAATCAACTACTCTCCAAAGCACATCCGGATCGATTATTGATCGAGCCAACCGGACTTGGTCATCCCGCTGAAGTACTGAAAGTGCTCTCTGCTCAACAATCTCAAGGTACATTGTCTGTTCAAAAAGTCATTACCCTGGTAGATGCGCGGCAGCTTTCTGATAATCGTTACACAGAACACGAAACTTTTAAGCAGCAAATTGCGATTGCGGACGTTATCGTAGGTAACAAACAGGAACTCTACCAGTCATCAGACTACCATCAATTAGAACAATACGTCCGCAAACACGGACTGCCCCGGGCGATTATTACCACCACGCAGCAGGGCGCTATTGAGATGGCGTGCCTTGAAGGTGTGAGTGGTGCTGCTAATGCTGAATCTGCTCCAGATCTCCATCATCATGATCAGCATGAAAAACCTTCAGTTATCGTTCCTGCTGATACTAAAGGCTATGTTCAGGCAATCAATCGCGGCGAAGGATTTGCCAGCGTGGGCTGGCGCTTTACTGCAGACCAGGTATTTTGCCGCGCCAAATTGCTTGCGGTGCTGCGTAACTTACCTGCAGAGAGGATCAAGGGAGTATTCAACACAGATGAAGGCGCCTTCAGCTACAACATCGTGGGCGAATCAATAACTCAGGCGCCATTGCAAAACTGTCCGGACAGTCGTATTGAAGTGATATCACGCAAGATCAGCGACGAGTGGGGACGTCAATTATTAGCATGTGTCATCTGAAAGCCCTCCTCATCAAACCTGATGCTCTTCTTCAGACATCACTTCAGTTTCATCAATTAATCAGGAAATATTCAACATGAAAAACTTTCAGGCACTGACTGACAAAGTGGCGATAGGGCTATCTGTCACATGCACGATCCATTGTCTTGCTTTTCCGCTGATCATTATTTTTCTGCCGGCTTTTGCAGCGTTGCCCCTGGCTGATGAAGCATTTCATATATGGATGGTGATTGCAGTAGTGCCAACGAGTGGCTATGCGCTCACATTAGGCTGTAAACAGCATAAGCGCTATCAACTGCTGGGCTTCGGCGCTGCCGGTTTGCTGTGTTTGATTTTAGCTGTTATTCTGGGAGAAGAGCGTTTGGGCGAGGCTGGGGAAAAAACTTTAACTACCATTGGTGCTATGATTCTGGCGTATGGACACTATAGAAACTATCGCTTGTGCCAGGAACGAACGAGCTGTGCCTGCTCCGAGCAGGACGGCTAAGTACTCGTGAGAGCGAAATGGTGATCTGCTCATCAATAAAACATTATTTCTTCTTTTATATCAGCGATCTAACGGCAGGAAGATAATGTGGTGAGCTGTTCAACCAGGGGACGTTCTCAATGAGCTGAGTGGCAATGATTTCGAGTCATTTTTTGTGCTGACAAGGCGCAATAAGGAGTAATAGTCGTTCTATTGCGACGCATTGCAACACAGTCAGCGCAGAAAAGGGCCGGAATCAAGCCATAAAGATGATTGAGAACGTCCCCTAAAAGTAGAGCTGGGGTGTATGGTTCGTCTCCATACAAACGCTAGCAGCCATAGTGTGGTGGGTTTCAAAAAAAGAGTTGACGAAGCCATTATTTGCCTTATAATACTCGTCTGTTGTTTGGGGTTATTCAGGTCAAGGCATTAAAATTCAGTCTTGACAAAGTTCTGTCAGAGTTTATACTAGCAGAGCTTATCGTAAAGAATCGATAAACAACCAGCTCTTTAAAAACTTATCAGGTAACTTGTGTGGGTGCTCTGTTGATGGGCTTCGGCCAATTAAACATCAATAGAAGCATCTTAAAAAAAGCTTTTAAGATTCTGATATTGAGCCAAAAATGTTGCTTACGCAACAACGATTTCAAACTGAAGAGTTTGATCCTGGCTCAGATTGAACGCTGGCGGCATGCCTAACACATGCAAGTCGAACGCAAACGTATCTTCGGATATTAGTAGAGTGGCGAACGGGTGAGTAACGCGTGGGAATCTGCCCAATAGTGGGGAACAACTTGAGGAAACTTGAGCTAATACCGCATACTCCCTGAGGGGAAAAGACTTCGGTCGCTATTGGATGAGCCCGCGTCAGATTAGCTGGTTGGTAGGGTAACGGCCTACCAAGGCAACGATCTGTAGCTGGTCTGAGAGGACGAACAGCCACACTGGGACTGAGACACGGCCCAGACTCCTACGGGAGGCAGCAGTGGGGAATATTGGACAATGGGCGAAAGCCTGATCCAGCAATGCCGCGTGTGTGAAGAAGGCCTGCGGGTTGTAAAGCACTTTCAGCTGGGAAGATAATGACGTTACCAGCAGAAGAAGCACCGGCTAACTCCGTGCCAGCAGCCGCGGTAATACGGAGGGTGCAAGCGTTAATCGGAATTACTGGGCGTAAAGCGCACGTAGGTGGCGTAGTCAGTCAGATGTGAAATCCCCGGGCTTAACCTGGGAACTGCATTTGATACTGCTGCGCTAGAGTATGGTAGAGGATAGTGGAATTCCAGGTGTAGCGGTGAAATGCGTAGATATCTGGAGGAACATCAGTGGCGAAGGCGACTATCTGGATCAATACTGACACTGAGGTGCGAAAGCGTGGGTAGCAAACAGGATTAGATACCCTGGTAGTCCACGCCGTAAACGATGTCAACTAGCCGTCGGGTCCTTTTCTGGGCTTGGTGGCGCAGCTAACGCGTTAAGTTGACCGCCTGGGGAGTACGGTCGCAAGATTAAAACTCAAAGGAATTGACGGGGGCCCGCACAAGCGGTGGAGCATGTGGTTTAATTCGATGCAACGCGAAGAACCTTACCAGCTCTTGACATCTTCGGAACCTGGCAGAGATGCCGGGGTGCCTTCGGGAACCGAATGACAGGTGCTGCATGGCTGTCGTCAGCTCGTGTCGTGAGATGTTGGGTTAAGTCCCGTAACGAGCGCAACCCTTATCCTTAGTTGCCAGCACCTCGGGTGGGAACTCTAAGGAGACTGCCGGTGACAAACCGGAGGAAGGCGGGGATGACGTCAAGTCATCATGGCCCTTATGAGCTGGGCTACACACGTGCTACAATGGACGGTACAGAGGGTTGCTAACCTGCGAAGGGGAGCTAATCCCATAAAACCGTTCGTAGTCCGGATTGCAGTCTGCAACTCGACTGCATGAAGTCGGAATCGCTAGTAATCGCGAATCAGAATGTCGCGGTGAATACGTTCCCGGGCCTTGTACACACCGCCCGTCACACCATGGGAGTGGGTTGCAAAAGAAGTGGGTAGCTTAACAATGGGCGCTCACCACTTTGTGATTCATGACTGGGGTGAAGTCGTAACAAGGTAGCCGTAGGGGAACCTGCGGCTGGATCACCTCCTTTAAAAAGCCTTTGTCCATTGGCAGGGCATCCACACAAGTTACTTGATTTATACAGACCTGGGTCTGTAGCTCAGTTGGTTAGAGCGCACCCCTGATAAGGGTGAGGTCGGAGGTTCAAATCCTCCCAGACCCACCACTTTTGCGCTGCTCTGTGTTGTAAGCTTCGTCGTTTGCTACAGCAAACTTCCTCAGCTTACGTCTTGATCAGCACAAAAGTTCTACTTTCTGAAATTTATTTCAGTGGTATTATAATCAGGAAAATTGGGGCCATAGCTCAGCTGGGAGAGCGCCTGCCTTGCACGCAGGAGGTCGGCGGTTCGATCCCGCCTGGCTCCACCAGGTTTACTGGTGGGTTAAGTGTTGAGTGCATAAACTTGTGCAGCAGGTTTATGCACTCTGCATTTGCAGAGTCTGTTCTTTAACAATCTGGTTTGATTTTGAGAAGTGCCATTTCAAACGACGAGTTCCGTTTGAATGGGAATCATGTCAGCAATTATTTGTTCTGAATATCATTACGCCATGTAGTGATATTGAAACCTCAGACTATTTGGGGTTATAGAGTCAAGTAATTAAGTGCATACGGTGGATGCCTTGGCAATGGAAGGCGATGAAGGACGTTGTAGCCTGCGATAAGTCTCGGGAAGCTGGCAAACAAGCTATGATCCGGGAATTTCCGAATGGGGAAACCCACTCTCAGGAGTACCACGTAAGTGGAGCAAACCCGGGGAACTGAAACATCTAAGTACCCGGAGGAAAAGATATCAACCGATATTTCCTCAGTAGCGGCGAGCGAAAAGGAAACAGCCTTTCAATCAGTGTATAGTGGAACAGATCTGGAAAGTCTGGCGACACAGGGTGATAGCCCCGTACACAAAATACTCTGATTGCGATATCAAGTAGGGCGGAGCACGTGAAACTCTGTCTGAAGATGGGGGGACCACCCTCCAAGGCTAAATACTCTCCATTGACCGATAGTGAACTAGTACCGTGAGGGAAAGGTGAAAAGAACCCCTGTTAGGGGAGTGAAATAGAATCTGAAACCGTATGCATACAAGCAGTCAGAGCCTTTAGTGAAGACGACTTAGTACTTGTACTGAGATAATCTGAAACTTGGGTGATGGCGTACCTTTTGTATAATGGGTCAGCGACTTACTTCTCAGTGGCAAGCTTAACCGCATAGGGGAGGCGTAGGGAAACCGAGTCTTAATAGGGCAACAAGTCGCTGGGAGTAGACCCGAAACCGGGTGATCTAGCCATGAGCAGGCTGAAGGTGTGGTAACACACACTGGAGGGCCGAACCCACTTATGTTGAAAAATGAGGGGATGACTTGTGGTTAGGGGTGAAAGGCCAATCAAACCCGGAGATAGCTGGTTCTCCTCGAAAGCTATTTAGGTAGCGCCTCATGTATTACCCTGGGGGGTAGAGCACTGTTTCGGCTAGGGGGTCATCCCGACTTACCAAACCGATGCAAACTCCGAATACCCAGGAGTACAGCATGGGAGACACACGGCGGGTGCTAACGTCCGTCGTGGAAAGGGAAACAACCCAGACCACCAGCTAAGGTCCCTAAATCATGGCTCAGTGGGAAACGATGTGGGAAGGCACAGACAGCCAGGAGGTTGGCTTAGAAGCAGCCACCCTTTAAAGAAAGCGTAATAGCTCACTGGTCGAGTCGGCCTGCGCGGAAGATTTAACGGGGCTTAAGCCATGTACCGAAGCTGTGGATACGTTTAACGTATGGTAGAGGAGCGTTCTGTAAGCCGTTGAAGGTTTGCTGTGAAGCATACTGGAGGTATCAGAAGTGCGAATGCTGACATGAGTAACGATAAAGGAGGTGAAAAACCTCCTCGCCGAAAGCCCAAGGGTTCCTAGCGCAACGTTAATCGGCGCAGGTTTAGTCGGCCCCTAAGGTAAAGCCGAAAGGCGTAGCTGATGGGAATCAGGTTAATATTCCTGAACCTGTAGGTGAGTGACGAATTCCGGAAGTTAGTCTGGTCTGTTGGTGATCAGGCTGGCCTGGGAGTTCCTGGAAATAGCCCCTACATTTAAGACCGTACCCGAAACCGACACAGGTGGGCAGGGTGAGTATCCCAAGGCGCTTGAGAGAACTCGGGTGAAGGAACTAGGCAAAATGGTACCGTAACTTC
>CAWUID010000033.1:0-24354 GCA_963922315.1 uncultured Gammaproteobacteria bacterium | reverse complement strand
ACTTTGGCCAGCTTTGCCTTCCGATTAGGCTGCTGAAACTCTAAACTCTAGTTTTTTAATATTTTTTTTAAATGGGTGGGTAATATAGATGACTAATGCTTTTTTGCTTTTTATACATCGTATGTTTTTAACATTTTTTATAAAATTCCCCGTCAATCTCGCCCAAATCAGGCATAGTTTATAGTAAAGTGTTTTCACTTCTTTTATTAAAAATTTCAGTAGTTTTTTCATAATGCAGCGAACATATAAACTGGAATTAGTGACTTTTCTTGTGTCAGCTCAAATGTATTTGGATATATTCGCGTCATTGATCGGATAGGAAAACACCTGGTTGTCATGAACAGAGGCGGACATGACTTCAAAATAACAAATCAATATGTACCGGTTGTCGATACCTCTGTGGATTTTGTAACCATCATAGTTTTCACCGTTTTTCTTGGTTCAACGCGCATCAATATCTTTTTGTCTCAATTTAGCCGGGTTGTCTTTCCAGCTTTCAGAGATGTCACCTTGCTTGATTTTAGCATTCTCTTCCCGATTGTTCCGCTGACGCAGTTCCACTATCAAACTGGCATCCATGATCTGATCTTTGCGCGGACGGTGGTCCGCAAACCAGATCTACGATCGAGTGCCGCAAACAGTTCATTCATCAGGCCTGCTTCTTGCAGAGCTTCACGGAATACCCAGTCGTCTGAGTACCGGTCACGGATTTGATATTGCGTTTGATTGTCGCTAAGACCATAGAAACTTTGCAGACACAACATTTTGAACATCAGCAAAAAATCACATAATACTGCGAAGATAATTTATTACTGAAACAGGCAATAATAGCAAAACAGTATTTTTCATGAAAAACAGAAATCTGAATCTTATGCCCATTAAAAAAGATTGCATCTTTGTAATGTAACAATAATCACAAAGTATTGATCTGCGCTCTGCTTCAATTTTTAACACATAATTTCTTTGCGTGCTAATACCTCCTAGTTGAAACCCGGAGATAACATCTTCTACAAAGACAATGATTGCTCTTTGAGAATGCAACCTGACCCAATATTCAAAATCACCTACCCAAAAATAATTTTTTTTATAAGGTCCGAAACGATAAAGCAGATTACGGCGTAAAAAGGTCGCTGGATGAGCAATAGGACATCGAGTAATAAAGTCAGAACGATCCCAATGTAATTTCGGACATAATCCGCCAGTGGGTCGTCCATCAGCATGATAGATTGCCACTCTGCCTGTAATCATATCTGCTTCAGAATGTTCAGATAATAAGTGATCAAAACATTTGATCAAATAATCACCGCCATTCAAAAAACAGACCCATTCACCAACAGCCAGACTCCAGCCTTTATTCATCGCATCATAAATACCAGCATCTGCTTCTGATATCCAACGTAAGCGATCACCATTTTTCCATACCAGCCAGTCCACAGTACCGTCGGTGGACCCTCCGTCAATCACAATCCATTCGTGATCACACTTGATAAACTTAAGACTATCAGCTGTTTTACGTAACCCATCAAGATTGTTCAACACGACAGTGATAACGCTTATCACAGGGCCTTTAACCAAAATATTTCCCTAAAAAGCAATACTAAGCTCAAATAAATGGCACATGCAAATCTCACAATAACGACTTGGATTTCCACATAACCAACTACGCCAGTGGATACACATATTTATTTCAGAAAACACGCACGAAGGTAGCTTACTATTGGCTATAGCAACCAGTATAACAAAAAACTTTTTATATAAAAAATGCCGAAGCCTAACCGCAGTTAGCACACACTATAGTGGACCCCAAAAACTGGACTAGCGGTTGAGGAAATGAATACTCCACCGGCTAAAGCCGGTGGAGTATTCATTACAATAGTAACAACGCTAAGTTTTATGCCGTCATAAAAAATAATTTTCTATTACTTTAGAAGAGGCTAGAAATAGCATGAGAATTTGAATGATACTTATCATAGCTATAATCTGTAACTACTAATTTGGAAACAGCATTTATCTATGAAAACGCGCGGTAAAATCCTGATAAGCCAAGTGTAAACCATTTGTTAGAGATGTACTAGGGTGCCAACCCATCGACTTCAGCAAAGAAACGTCTAACTTCTTATGCATGGTGCCATCTGGTTTAGTCTTATCATATAATAGTTTACCCTGATATCCGACAATACCACAAACCTGATACGCTAATTCAGTAATTGATAGATCTTCTCCTGTGCCAATATTAATAAGAGGGGGGCTGTCGTTATTTATCAACGTAGCATAGTTCTCTTCAGGCAAATGCATTAAGTATAGACATGCATCTGCCATATCTTCACTATATAACAATTCCCGTCTTGGCTCTCCTGTCCCCCAGATTGTTAGTGTTGGCGAATTTTGTAACTTGCTTTCATGCGCACGGCGTATTAGTCCGGGTATAACATGACTTTGTTCCGGGTGATAATTATCTCCCGGGCCATACAGGTTTGTTGGCATCACTGCCAGGTATTGCGTACCATATTGTCGGTTGTAGCTCCAGCAAAGTTCAATTCCACTGATTTTTGCTACTGCATAAGGCTGATTAGTTGGTTCTAACTCGCCTGACAACAAATAAGCCTCTTTAATTGGCTGCGGACAATGCTTAGGGTAAATACAGCTTGAACCTAAAAACAACAGACGCTGCACACCATTAAGATAAGCTGAATGAACGATATTGTTCTGAATCATCATATTCTGGTAAATAAATTCAGCACGATAAGTATCATTTGCCTGGATACCACCCACTCTGGCAGCTGCCAGGAAAACATAGTCCGGTTTTTCTGCTGCAAAGAATGTTTGTACCTCTGCCTGATTTGTCAGATCCAATTCACGTCGGGTACGGGTAATAATATTGCGAAACCCTCGCGTTTTGAGTGCCTTCACCAGAGCGCTACCTACCATACCACGATGGCCGGCCACATAAATTTTTGCTGTTTTTTCCATCACGTTATATCCATATTGTCCTTAGCAGCATATCCATGTGTTTTGAGTAGTGCTTGCTGACGAGCAAGCATTAAGTCATGTGCCACCATCTCAGAACACAACGCTTGCACTGTAATTTCTGGTTCCCAACCCAGTTTTTGCCTGGCTTGTGTTGGATCACCTAATAAAGTCGATACTTCGGCTGGACGAAAGTAACGTGAATCAACACGCACAATAACGTCTCCCACTCGCAATGCAGGCGCTTTGTCCCCGGAAACAGCTGTAACGATGCCTACTTCGTCGCAACCCTCTCCCTGAAAAGTCAGTTCAATCCCCAACTCAGTAGCTGCCCACAGGATAAATTGGCGTACAGTATGCTGCTCCCCAGTTGCAATCACAAAGTCTTCCGGTTTTTCCTGTTGCAGCATGAGCCATTGCATCTTCACATAATCCCGCGCGTGTCCCCAGTCCCGCGAAGCATCCATATTTCCCATATACAGGCAGGGCGTCAGGCCCTGCGCAATATGCGCCAGACCCCGACTGATTTTTCGTGTGACAAATGTCTCTCCCCGATGGGGAGACTCATGATTAAATAAAATACCATTACAAGCGTATAGCCCGTAAGCCTCACGATAATTCACCGTGATCCAGTAAGCATACAGTTTCGCAACCGCATATGGACTACGTGGATAAAAAGGCGTCGTTTCACGCTGTGGCACTTCCTGTACCAAGCCATACAATTCGGATGTGGATGCCTGATAAAAACGCGTCTTTTTTTCCAGGCCGAGAAAACGAATAGCCTCCAGCAGGCGCAGGGTACCAAGCGCATCTACATCAGCCGTATATTCCGGGACTTCAAAACTGACCGCCACATGGGATTGAGCTGCCAGGTTATACACTTCATCAGGCTCAACTTCCTGAATAATCCGGGTCAGATTAGAAGTATCTGATAAATCACCATAATGCAGTTTAAACCGATTATCTTTTTTATGTGGGTCAACATAAATGTGATCTATGCGCTGGGTATTTAATGACGAAGAACGACGTTTAATACCATGAACTTCGTAGCCTTTCTCCAGTAACATTTCAGTAAGATAAGCACCATCCTGGCCTGTCACACCAGTAATCAAGGCTTTTTTCATATTGTTTTCCTGAAAAAATATGGATAACTCAGCCGCTTAATGGGAAACATCTTCACAACGCAATACCTTCAGTACCGTCAGCAGTATGATTTTAAAATCTGATTTCAGAGAAAACATCTGTAAGTATTCTTCATCGAATCTGACTTTTGTAATGATATCCAGAGCATCCCGCCCATTTACCTGCGCCCAGCCGGTTAACCCAGGCCTGAGTTGGTGCACATCTTTTTCCGTTCTCAGTTTTATCAGATCCTGTTCTTCTAATACAACAGGGCGTGGACCGACCAGGCTCATATCACCTGTCACAATACACCATAACTGAGGCAATTCGTCCAGACTGGTCTTACGTAAGAATCGACCGACTGGGGTTAAGTAACGTGCCGGGTCATCTAATAAGTGAGCTGCGACGACGGGTGTGTTAATACACATCGTACGAAATTTCGGCATGCAAAATGTGCGGTTGAATTGGCCTGTGCGTTCGGACCAGTGCAAAACCGGACCTCGTGAGGTACATTTAATCAGAGCTGCGATCACGAGGAATACAACAAGCAACAACCCACTCGCAACTAAAGCAAAAACAATATCTATAATTCTTTTTGCTACTAAACTAGTGTTTTTCATCTATATTTTAATCTGAGAATTCCCCGCAGCTTGCTGCGGGGACAAAACCATGGGGGTTTCCAAACGGGGAGAGGCATCGCTCTCACCCCTTTGGTCGTGGTCGAGGTTTCATACCTCGCCCACGATTTAAAATTTGATTAAATTGCTACCAGTATTGTGAAACAAATCTCTGCCTGGTTTAATACTTTATGTACTGCCCGAAAGCTTCAGCATCTGGCATTCAACAACTGCAGAATACATATTATCCCAAGACATCGGCTGAACTTTTTTCCGGGCTGATTCGCACAACGTCACATACTGTTCATGATCATAGGTTGCATCATGGATCGCTTGCACAATAGCATCTGGCTTCTCCGGATCAACCATCAGAAATCCCGTACTGTCTGACAATAGTTCGACAACACCCACACTGCTTGACAGTATTACCGGAAGACCTTGAGAAGCTGCCTCACAGACAGCAAGCCCCCAGCTCTGATCAATATTAATAAAGACAAATAACGTACTTTGGGCATAAAGTGTTTCTAAGGCTTTCTGACTTACTGAACCATGCAGTTTAAGTTTTACTGACAGCTTTTCAGATAGCGCGCAAAGCTCACTCACATAGGCCGGATCGTTGCGCATATCACCAACAATATCAATAGAAACTTTTTTTTGATAAATGGATTGAAATTGGTTGGCTGCTTTTATCAGGTTTTCATAATTTCTATACCGGAATATCACACCTGTCGATACCAGACGAATCATCTGATCGGTAGGAGGATGTTTTTTTCTGGGTGATAAAAAATCAACGCCGCAATATATCACCTTCGCTGAGACACCAAGATACTGCTGCACACGTTCGGCATTTTTTGTCACATTGACGGTGATCAGGTCAACTCGCTGTGCAGCTAATCGGGAAAAAAAACGGTATAACCCGGCGATTCGGCTTTTTTTAGCGTCTTTTGCACAACCCACACCGAATGCCGGATGGATATCGTTAATCTGCCAGATTAGTTTTGCACTACTAAAAAAGGCATGTAGTAAAAGATAAAACGTTGTATTTAAGTCATGAACATTAACGACAGGGTAATGCTTTGATCGCCGGAACAGACAAAACTGATCCCACAGATCACAAATAAAGCGTTTAATTCTTGTGCTGCTGCTGATATGCCCGCTCTTGGCTGGAGTAGTCCTGATAGTACTAATTTTATAGTCAGAAAATGCTGTGTAGGTTTTGGCAGCATGGTAAACAGGGGTGAATAAAACGACATCATGTCTTTGCCGTTCCAAAAAATTTGCCAGCTTTAATATTTGTTTATGAGTGCCTCCCCTCACATCCAGTTCAGCTACATAGATCGCTATTTTCATACCGGAATCCGCACCATATCTATCCAGCAATCCAAAATATCTAATTCACGTTTTTCAATAAACTGATGTTGATATAATGCTCGCCAGGCAAGCTGCACTTTTTGTGCCATGGGCATAGCTTTTTTCCAGGTTTGCATTTCGTTCAGCAAAATTTCACAGATCCTGCGATTATTTAAATAACCTGTCACTTCGTCTGAAAAATCATGCATCAAGTCATGTTGATTGCGAATCTGTTGTACTGTTGCCGAACTAAAGCATAGTTTTTTTTGTTCAGACCAGAGTACTATCTGGGCGACAAAAGAACGCCAGATATCTGTCATACGAAAACTGACATGGCTCGGTAGATAAAGTGCCGGAAAGGCTTCTTTCCAGAATACAGTATTTTGCGAGTTAAATGCACACCAGTTCCCCACTTCAAGTATTATCGGTGGACGGTGGTCAAAATAAACTTCATCCTGATATAACAGCCGATAGATAGCATCCACGTCCGGATCACCGTCCGCCAGAAACTGTTGTATCGGACAAGTTTCCCGACTCACACCAACAATATGGCCTGTATCAT
Source organism: uncultured Gammaproteobacteria bacterium (assembly GCA_963922315.1). Classification (GTDB taxonomy): domain Bacteria; phylum Pseudomonadota; class Gammaproteobacteria; order Chromatiales; family Chromatiaceae; genus JAHDBG01. The sequence continues at coordinate 17,736 of CAWUID010000033.1, read as the reverse complement.
GAATTGTGTCCAAAGGATTACCCCTTGGCCAGATCAGGCGATCTGTGAAGTAGCGGTACACATTTACCCAATCACTACCATTTACCAAGTCTCCCTGCACTTCAGGATGCAGATTCTGACCAAACTGAGGTAATGGTAAGTTATCATCATCTGTTTCCAGAATACAGTCAGCTCCTTGCTGAATTGCGTACAGATACCCGATATTTTTCCGACAGTAATGATGATAAGGCAATAATTCAGCTAATTCCGGATATTGTCTTTTTTGTGCTTCAACCGACAGATAATGTATATTATCAGCTTGCCACTCAACAGGCGTTTTTTTATCACCGACAACAACACAATGCCAGTCAGAACGTTGACATAAGGTTGATATTGCCTCAATCGCTGCTTGTGGCTTATGAATCGTTGTAATCACGATCCAGTAGTTCATGATTTTCCTCTTCTATGATAGTTTTTGTGCCATATCTTTTCTGAAAACCAGACCATACAAACAACCTATATTTATCAGATAAACAACTGCGAAAACCAGCACCATATTAGTCATCGCTGCGAGACCCGCGAGACGATACCGTTCTTGCTCCCTGCTAACTGAGGTTGTCGTATCAAGTGGCCTTAAACGAATACACCGAAAGTTCAACATACCGCACGACCATATGCATCATCAAATCGCACAATATCCTCTTCACTAAGGTACTCACCGGTCTGTACTTCAATGATGACTAACGGGTCAGTTCCAGAATTTGTCAGGCGATGGGTTGTCCCGCACGGGATGTAGGTGGATTGACTGGTGCTTAATTGAAAGACCTGATCATCTCTGGTCACTTCAGCTATTCCGGAAACCACAACCCAGTGCTCAGCACGATGATGATGCATTTGCAGACTCAGGCTTGCTTTCGGCTTAACCTGAATTCGTTTGACTTTAAAACCATTGCCTGCGTCTAAAGTGTCATACCAACCCCAGGGACGATATACCCTACGGTGCAGCACAGGTTCTGTGCGGTTTTGTTGTGTCAGGTCACTCACTAATTGTTTAATAGACTGATGGCATGCTTTGTTCGCGACCAATACCGCATCCGGTGTCTCAATCACAATGAGATCCTGCACACCAACCAGGCTGACCAGCCGACTTGTCGCCTGGACCAGCGTATTACGGCTCTCATAACTGCACACATCTCCCTGATGCGCGTTACCAGACGGATTTTTCGACGAATGACGCCAAACTGATTCCCAACTACCCAGATCTTCCCATCCTGCATCCAGCGGCATAGCAATGACCGGAAACTGGCTATCAGGGCATCGCTCCATCACTGCATAGTCAATTGACTCATCCGGGACAGCCGCAAATTCATCTTTACCTGGCCGGATAAACGCTGTTTCGTGTGTCCGGCTTTGCCAGGCAGAATAAGTCGCATCGGCAATATCCGGACGAAACTGGCGCAGTGCTTCCAACCAGACAGATGCCTTGAGTACGAACAAACCAGCATTCCACCAGTATTTTCCTGTTTCCAGATATCTTTGTGCCTGATCTACACCGGGCTTTTCAACAAAGCTTGTGACAGTCCGGGCCTCACGGCACGACTCTGTTGCTTGAGAAACCTGAATATAGCCATAACCCGTCTCCGGGCGGTCCGGGGTAATACCGAGCACTACAACTGCGCCCGCAGCTGCTTCAACAACGGCCTGACTAATTACCTGACTGAAGGCGTCGGCATGTGCAATCACATGATCTGCTGGTGCCACAACGAAAACCGGATCCAGGCCTGATTCAATCGCAGAAAAAGCCGCCAGAGTTAATGCAGGCGCTGTGTTGCGACCAACCGGCTCCAACCACAGGTCATATGATGCAACATCAATCTCACGCAACTGCTCAGTGACCAGAAAACGATGTGTTTCATTACTCATGATGGTCGGTGCAATTAACTGACACTTGTCATCATGCAGTTTCGATAATCGCTGCATGGTTTGCTGAAACAGACTATGTTCACCTGTCAGACACAAAAACTGCTTTGGAAAACCTGTTCTGGACAGAGGCCAGAGGCGCGTCCCTGAACCACCACACAAGATGACTGGCTGCACCAGAATGTCGCTGATATGCATATCGAGAGGTTTTTGACAAAAAACACATTTTAATTTACATTAATGAAGTTTAGTCTCAGCACTATAAGTGCTCAGCGCCACACATTCAAGCATGTCATATCAAGGCAGATCAAGATGAAAAGAACCTTCCAACCCAGCAACCTGAAACGCGCTCATACGCACGGATTTCGTGCCCGCATGGCTACAAAAAGTGGTCGTAAAGTCATCAATGCCCGACGCGCTAAAGGTCGTGTACGGCTCACACCGGCAGTTAATGTGCGCTGAACCGCTTTCATGCCCCCCGTAGCACATACCTTTCCCCGCCACAGGCGTCTGCTCAACCGGACAGATTTTCGGCAGGTCTTTCAACAGCCGTGGAAATCATCTGATGCCTTGTTCACCGTACTTGCCGTACCTGCCACAGCCGACTGCCCACGTCTGGGCCTAGCAATCGCCCGCAAACAACTCAAATCTGCTGTAGACCGTAATCGCGTTAAGCGATTGGTACGTGAATATTTTCGCCAACATACCGTTGCCACACTGGATTATGTCGTCATGGCACGCACAGCAGTCCACACCCGCACGAACGCCCAGGCCTGGCACAGTCTGGCTCATCACTTCCGGCAATTGGCTACCCATAGCCACCGTTCAGCCTGACTGACCCCTCCCGCCCCTCTCCTGAAGAGCCTCACCTTGTATGGATAATATCCGTTTATTTTTACTGTTAAGCCTTGGCTTTATTGGTCTGTTGCTCTGGGAGGCCTGGCAAGCCGATTATGTCGTTCCACAACGCAACACTCCCACTACACCCGATACGGCGCAAGTCACAACAGACACAGCAACGCCGGATATTCCGGTAAATGCTGAAGTGGACACACCCGCCGTCCTTAACCCGGCTGCGGAAATACCACCGGAACGCTTAATCCAGGTATATACCGATACGCTGGAACTACAGATTGATACCCGTGGTGGCACTATCGTGGATGCAAAGCTGGTGCAATACCCAGTCTCAGTCGATACACCTGACATCAAATTTCAATTATTAAGCCAGCGCTTTAACGATTACTTTATCGCACAGAGTGGTCTGCTGGGCACTGAAAAAGCACGCACGCCTACTCATGAGGCCGTTTTCCGTGCCAGACAAAATACCTACACCCTATCAGACGATGCTGACCAACTTGTTGTTGACCTGACCTGGCAAGCTCCAGATGGCCTCGCTGTGACCAAGCGTCTTACTTTCCAACGCGGCAGCCATGCGATTCAACTCAGTCATCTGGTCAACAACGCTTCAGATCAACCCTGGAAAGGGCGCGATTATCGCCAGTTCCAGCGCAGTGAACCTGCCGACAGTGGCAACTTTTTCATGTACACCTACACAGGTGGCGCCATTTACAGCCCGCAGGACAAATATCAGAAATATGATTTTGCTGAACTGAATGACGGCGAGCTGAATCAGGACGTGAGCAATGGCTGGATTGCCATGCTGCAACATTACTTCCTGGGAACTTTTATTCCACCACAAAATAACAACCAGCATTTTTATAGCAAAGGCCTGAGCAATGGCCGATCTGTGATCGGCACCTACAGCGCCGCTCAAACACTCGCCCCTGGAGAAAGCGGTCAATTTGATGGCACCCTGTTCATCGGCCCGAAACTGCGTACAGAGCTGGAGCCTCTCGCGGAAGGACTGGACCTGACTGTTGACTACGGCTTCCTGGTCTTCATCGCCAAGCCCATGCACTGGGTACTGGAACAAATCAACGCCTATGTCAATAACTGGGGTTGGACCATCATCCTGTTCACCCTGCTGATCAAACTGCTGTTTTTCAAACTGTCTGAAAAAAGTTACCACTCCATGGCCAATATGCGCAAACTGGCACCACGGATTCAGGCAATGAAAGACCGGTATGGTGACGATAAGCAACGCATGCAAAAGGCGATGATGGACTTGTACAAAAAAGAAAAAATCAATCCTCTGGGCGGCTGCCTGCCAATGCTGATACAAATGCCATTTTTCATCGCTCTATACTGGGTTTTACTGGAAAGTGTCGAAGTGCGCCAGGCACCCTGGATTTTATGGATTAACGACCTCTCCATTAAAGATCCTTTCTTCATCCTGCCCTTGTTGATGGGGGCCACTATGTATTTCCAGCAAAAGCTGAATCCGGTGCCTACTGATCCGATGCAGGCAAAAATGATGCAATATCTGCCCTGGATATTTACCCTGATGTTTGCATTTTTTCCAGCCGGTCTCGTGTTGTACTGGGCAACAAACAATATCTTATCCATTGCTCAGCAATGGGTGATCACCCGGCAAGTGGAACAGCAACGGTGAAATCTGCCAAAGCGATGCCACTCGCTCATATCGGTATTATCGGCGGCGGCCAACTAGGCCGGATGTTGGTGCAGGCAGCCGCACGCCTCGGCTGTTCTTGTACCATTCTTGACCCAGATCCTGATTGTCCAGCCGGACGGCTCGCTGCTAATCAATTAGTCGGCAGTTGTCATGACGCTCATCAGCTCAGTCAGCTGGCTGACTGCTGTGATGTGATCACCTATGAACGCGAAGACATCAACAGTGAGACCCTGAGCAAACTAGCGGCACAGGGCCACACGATCTATCCTGAACCACAAATTCTGGCAATTATTCAGGACAAACTGACACAAAAAGAATACCTGCGCCAACACGATATCCCGACCGCGCCCTTCGTTGCACTAGACCAACCAACACCACAAGCCTGCGCTGATTTCGGCTATCCACTGGTACAAAAAGCACGACGTGGTGGTTACGACGGACGTGGCGTGCAAATCATGCGCAGCGCTATTGATTTTGCACATCATCTGCCAGTTCCTTCCCTGCTGGAAGCTTGTGTGCCAATTCAGAAAGAACTGGCAGTGATGGTTGTCCGTGGACAGGATGGCAACAGCATCACCTATCCACCCGTCGAAATGCACTTTCATCCTGAGCATAACCTGCTGGATCTGCTGCTGTCCCCGGCGGATGTTTCACCAGATATCGCTGCAGCCGCACAAGCCCTGGCGCTTCGAGTCGTGAACACCTTGCAGGGTGTCGGAATCTTCGGCATTGAACTGTTTCTGGATACACAAAACAGATTATTGGTGAATGAAATCGCACCCCGAACGCATAACTCAGGACATCACACGCTGGATGCGCATATCACGGATCAGTTTGAACAACAATTGCGCGCCATTCTCGGCCTGCCACTCGGTAGCACAGACGCCCTGAGCCCGGCAGCAATGATCAACCTGCTGGGTGAGAGCAACTATCGCGGAACACCGATGATCGATGGCTTGAACAATATCCTGGCACAACCCGGTGTCTGCTACCACTGGTACGGAAAAAAAGAGACGCGTCCCCAACGTAAAATGGGACATATTACTGTTCTGAATCCAGAACTCACCCAGGCACGTGCTACTGCTGAGCGCATCCGTGCACAGGTTCAGATACAGGGTCAGGAACATGGCTGAAGTTGGGATCGTCATGGGCAGTGACTCAGATTTGCCCATCATGCAGGCTGCTGCCGACCAACTGGACGAGTTCCAGCTCGACTACGAAATGACCATCGTATCAGCACACCGTACCCCGGATCGGCTGTACCAATATGCACAACAAGCCGCAGACCGTGGCCTGCGTGTGATCATTGCTGGTGCTGGTGGTGCAGCCCATCTGCCCGGCATGCTGGCTGCCATCACCCCACTGCCCGTGATCGGCGTACCCATCGAGACCCGAGCCCTCGGTGGACAAGACTCACTGTTATCTATTGTACAGATGCCCGGTGGCGTACCCGTGGCAACAGTCGCCATCAATGGCGCTAAAAACGCAGGCATTCTGGCCGCCCAGATACTGGGCACACACGACCTGGCGATCCGCAAGAAAATTCGCGACTACAAGACCCGGCTTGCTGCAGACGTGATGGACAAAGTTGCTGCCTGGGAGCAAACACACGACTGAAAAACAGTTTTTCATACTCTTGATTTCAGACTGCGTATTCAATAATATTCATCATTATTACACATAAACTTCAGGAGCAGTCTATGTCCAGCGCAGCCACCATGACAGTCCGCCTTAATCCAGGCCTGTATGAATTTGTCAGAACACACATCAGCCAGACCGGCACCTACGAAAATATCAGCGAATACGTCCGTGCTCTGATCCGGCGCGACAAAGAACAAACCGAGCAAGTCGCCTACGAACGCCTGAAGGCTGAATTACAACAGGCCTTCAATGCCCCGGAAGAAACCTACCAGTCACTCACAGCGGACGACATTATCCGCCGCCATACCACATGACCAGCCAGGTACGCGTTCAGGAGGCTGCCATACAGCGCCTGGACGACATCTACCAATATGGCGTCCGCCAATGGGGCGCTAAACAGTCAGAAGACTACCTGCGCGGCTTATTCGCCACGTTCGATAAAATCGCTGACCACCAGGTCGCTTCGCGTCCGATACCTGCCGAATTCGGTGTGCAAGGCTATTATTATCGCTACCGGAAACATATGGTTTACTGGAAAACGCTGCGCACTGGTGGCATCGGCATTGTCACCGTGCTGCACGAAAAAATGCATCAGATAACGCGCTTTCAGGGCGACTTTAACCTGATAACCAATCAGACAGATACGGACTGAGGCGAAACACAGAACTCACGAATCAGTTCCCGCAACAGATGCAGACATGGCTGCACCTGATCCAGCGGCAGAAACTCATCCGGCTGATGTGCCACATCAATAGAACCAGGCCCCATCACCACCACCTCCATCCCCAACTGTTGCAGATATGGCGCTTCCGTCCCGAAGGCGACCGCCTGCGGCTCACTCCCACTCAGCCTGACAGCTGCCTGCACAATCTCCGCATCAGCATCCACCGCAAACGGCGGTACGCCCTCAAACGCAGGCTCAAATACCAACTGCATTCCCGTGTCTGCCAGACGATGCTGTAAACGCTGATGCAGCAAAGCACGCAATTCCCGAATCTCCATCCCGGGTAACGGACGCAGATCAATCGACAGATCACATTGCCCACAGATGCGGTTCGGATTATCTCCACCGTGAATATGCCCAAGATTCAACGTCGGCACCGGCACACTGAACAACGGATTCCGATATTGTTGCTGCAGCTCAGAGCGAAATTCCAGCAACTCGCTCATCACCTGACACATCCCTTCTAACGCATTCCTGCCCAGAGCCGGGTTACTGGAATGGCCGGAACGGCCAACCACCCGGATCCCCTCCATCATCACACCCTTATGCATCCGAACCGGCTTCAGACCTGTCGGCTCACCAATCACAGCATGACGTGCACCAATATCCGCCGCCGCAACCAGTGCCTTAGCGCCGGACATAGAACTCTCTTCGTCAGCAGTTGCAATCAGATATAAAAGTGCCTGCAACTGATTTGCCGAAATCTCTTCCGCGACAGCAATCGCCAGGGCCAGAAAAGACTTCATATCGGTGCTGCCCAAACCATATAAACGATGATCTTTTTCAGTGGCCCGGAACGGATCCGTCGACCACAAGGCATCATCATACGGCACCGTATCCGTATGGCCGGACAACACCAAACCACCCTCGCCCCGACCCTTTACTGCAATCAGATTCGCTTTATCTGGTCGTCCGGGAATCGGCTGAATCTGCACAGCAAAACCCGCTTCTTCCAGCCAGTTGGCAAGCAGATCAATAACTGGTCGATTACCCATATCAAATGGCGGATTCACGCTACTGACCGATGGGGTCGCAATCAACTGACGAATACGTTCTATAAGTGACAGCATACGATGAATCCTTACCGTGGAACCTAAAAACGGGTTCCCGCATCGCATGCGAGAACCCGTTTTGACTTATAAGTATTCCAGAAAAGTTTTGCAGTTACAATAACTTTCAAAAGAGCACTTATTTCTGACGCAGTGCCAGAAACATTGGTTCACCTTTCCGCTGAATCAGAATCGCAACCGACTTTTTGTCTTTACTGGCAACTACCTTATCTGCGAAATCCCGGGCATTCTCAACCTTCTCACCAGCATACATCCGGATAATGTCGCCACGCCGTAAACCAGCTTCGCGCCCCGAACCTTTCTTCACCTGCCGGATTAATACCCCACCTTCTTTCACCTTCGACCGTTTGCGTACTTCTGCGCTCAAATCCGTAACAGACAGTCCCAGCACATCGACGCTGCCAGTGCCCGCCATATCGGGGCTGTCTGGCAACTGGCCAATTCTGATCGTCTTTTTCAAAGTCTTACCATTACGCAACAATGTTATCTTCACCTCATCATTCACGCGGCTGGCACCTACCATCGGCGGCAGCGCATTTGAGTCGTGAATCTTCTGTTCGTTAAAGGTAAGAATGATATCACCCTCCTGCAGATCTGCTTCAGCAGCAGGTGTCTCCGGCAATACCTTGGACACTAAAGCACCGGTTGGCTGATCCAGGCCAAAAGACTCTGCCAGATTACGATCCACATTCTGAATCAGTACTCCCAGATAACCGCGTGACACACTACCATTGTCACGCAACTGATCAGCAACGCTCATCGCCAACTCAATCGGAATCGCAAACGATAGCCCCATAAAGCCACCGGTACGGCTGTATATTTGTGAGTTAATCCCGATGACTTCACCATCCAGATTGAACAACGGTCCACCCGAATTACCTGGGTTGATCGCCACATCTGTCTGGATAAATGGCACGTAATTCTCGCTCGGTAAACTGCGACCCTTTGCACTGACGATACCGGCAGTCACCGTGTAATCAAAACCAAATGGCGAGCCAATTGCCAGTACCCATTCACCCACTTTAAGCTGGCTACTTTTACCGATTTTCACCGTGGGCAGATCAGTCGCTTCAATTTTGATCAGCGCAACATCACTTTCTTCATCACTACCAATCACTTTTGCAGCAAAATAACGGCGGTCATTTAGTTTCACCTCAATCTCATCTGCCCCGGTCACTACATGGTGATTCGTCAGAATATAGCCATCTTCAGAGATGATGAAACCAGAACCCAGCGACTGTCCCCCACGACGCGGCGGACGTTTACGCGGATCGCCTTTTTCCAGAAAATGACGAAAAAACTCGTGAAATGGACTATTTTCCGGCAATCCTGGAATATTGAAAGAGTCAGGCGAACCTTTGTCAGCACCTGAGCCTGCCACCTCCAGCTTATGTTGCGTGCTGATATTCACTACAGCCGGGCTATTCTTAGCTGATAACTCCGTAAAATCCGGTAAATCCCGCGCCATAGTCGTCGTGGCAGCCCAGAACACCAGACCTAATATCAGGAACAGACTGTGCACCGGGTGCCATTGCCGTTGATACAGACGACTTGATTGCTGATTCTGCGGTGTTAATCGCACATTATTCGACCGATGGCCCTGAACAAATTGCCACATCATATTTATCCCCAAAATAAATTAGCTGATAACTTCTCTGACTTCAGATAAAACAATTCTATCTGCAAAACGGCTTCCGAATCAGACCAGAGTATAGCCTGGTCAGTTCCAACCAGGCTTCGTAGCCATGTTTCCGCTACCACCGAGACCAACTTTCATAAGCTTTTCACACTGACACTGACATGCTCCAACCGCTTATGATGTAATCTTGCCCTGACATAACATAGCCCAGCACCCAGTCCGACCAGACCCAGCAAAACGCTCATTGGCTCGCCTCCCAGTCCTGCGCCAATCACAATGCCTGATAACAACCCACCCAACGGCCAACCATACAAATGCCAGACCGCGCGATCCAATGTGGCCTGATGCACTGTTAAAGTAACCTGGTCTCCTACCTGCACCGGAAATGGCACCCGGTACCGTGCAATTTTTAACACCTCAGTCCGACGTGGCCACAAACGTGCCAGCCATGCTGCACCACACCCTCCCTGATGACAAGACTGGCAATGACTCTGCAAGGGAACCACCAGATGCACTTGCTCTGCGTCATATGAGACAACTTGCGCCATTTGAGTCGTCATATCACCTGACAATACGGGGTCAGAGATTAAATAAGCCTGATGAGAGGGTGTCGTCGGCATAGATATTATGGTGTGGGTCGCGCCGCGTCCACTACTTGCAACAAGGTTTCTTGTGGTACCTTGCCCAACAAGGTCATCCGTTGATTGTGCCGTCGCGCGCCTAATATCCAGGTCGCACCCTGTTTAGAAAACCCTTCCAGACTGCCTTTCACCCAGGGCTCTATGTACAAAGAAATCATGCTCAAACCATCAGAAAAAATGAAATGTTCGCGCTTTTCCTGCGACAGATAATGGTGCAGCTTCATTTTGAATCCGGCAGGCAATGCCACAAACTGCCAGCGCTGGGCCACCGCAAACAGATCAGACTTATCTGTATGATTATGCGATGGATGCTGCATAGCAACCATCGGTGATTTTTTCAGCGTTAAATCTGTGAACAGTGTCTGAGCTAGCGGTTGTTGCTGATGATCCAGCAGGACGGAGCGTAATGGTAATTTTGTTTCCTGATCCAGATACAGGCGACGCCCATAACGAAGCGCATCTTGTGGTTCTATGTATAGAATCTGTGCTAACCGGCCTGCAACCCGGTGTTTTTCACCTAAACGTAGTCGATAGTGCGGCAACATCTGTTGATAATCAAACAAACAGTTCATATCCAGAACATGCTGATCATGTGACTGCTGCTTTTCATCAGGACCTTGAATGTGATGCATCGCACCACTACCACGCAAAATCTGATGTGGTGTTCCGCTCAATACATTCAGATGCTCAACTTCGCCTGTCGCTTTTCCCTCATGATGTAAATGCATGACTTCCAGATCAGAACCTACCTGATAAACAACATGTCCTTCATAATTCAGGTGATGCACTGCATGATGCATCGCCTGCAACCAATCTGCCGGTGATGACAACACCGGGGCTTGTGCCTGTCCAGCAACTGGCAATATCAAACCACCAAACAGCACGGTGATTCGGACTAACAACCGACACTGCATGGACATTAGAAAAACCTTACTGAACATACCGCACCGCCATCACAGAATCACGCCCATTCGGCTGTGTCACATGACTGGCTCCCAGGTATGCGTGATGCTCTGACAGATAACGATTCAGATATGCCGGCGCTGACTGACCCTGCGCAGGTGCTGACACCTGCGCAATCGGTACCAGATCAGGCTGCGTGTCCTGCACTGATATCCAGTGTGGCACCAGACCAATAGTTAACAAAACCACTGATGCTGCAATAGCTAACCGCCAACGATGATATGGCACGCTTTCTGGTTTTTTCACTACCGGAGCAAATACCGTTGGTTCAGATGCCAGCGCCTGGTGTACCTGAGCAGCAATCCCGGAAGCATCCGGGGCCACATCATGCTGCAATAACTGACGTACTTGCTGATAGCGCACCCAGGCCGCACTCATCTCAGCATCTTTCAAGACAGACTGGCTGAGCGCCAGGTGGTCATCGGCAGACAGTTCTCCATCCACCAGACAGGAAACTTGTTCACATGTGTTCATGAGAGGATAACTCATTCATAAAAAAGATACGTTTATAACGCAGCCGCAATTGACTCACGCGCACGGAAGATACGAGATCGTACTGTGCCAATCGGACAATCCATGGCTGCCGCGATTTCGGCATAGGTCAGGCCCTGCAATTCACGCAACGTCAACGCCGTACGCAAGTCAGACGGCAAGTTGTCGAGGGCCTGATTCAAAGTCTGTAATGTATCGTCGCGTATCGCCAACTGCTCCGGGCTTGCGTGCTCCTTAAGCTGGCCACCCATTTCGAGTTGTTCCGCCGTGGTAGCTTCAATATCATCTTGTGGCGGGCGACGTTTACGGGCTACCAGATAATTTTTGGCTGTATTGATCGCAATACGATATAACCAGGTATAAAAAGCACTATCTCCCCGGAAGTTAGGTAGCGCGCGATACGCTTTGATAAATGCCTCCTGAGTGACATCCAACACCTCGTCCGGATCCCGAATATAACGCATCAACAGGCTTGCAACTTTTTGCTGATATTTCAGCACCAGAACATCAAATGCCTGCTTATCACCACCTTGAACCCGTTCTACCAGGCGCTGATCCATTGCTTTATCAGCGGTCATGCATTTGTCTCCCTTAGTCCCTGGATTGCAGGATCAGCAGATGGCACATACAGACCTCAGTCTGACAAAAAGTTTCGCCACAAAACATTTTTTTACACAATATCATATACATCACTATTACGCGGGGTCAGGCCGGCGCCAGGTTGCCGGTGTGTCCGGAACCGTCTCCATACGGATACAGTCCACCGGGCAAGGTGGCAGACATAATTCGCATCCGGTGCACTCCTCAGCAATAACAGTATGCATCTGTTTCGCCGCACCCAGTATCGCATCTACCGGACAAGCCTGAATACACAAAGTACAACCGATACAATCCTGCTCGATAATTCGTGCCACTGCTTTTGGTTTTGCAGCCGCCGCCTCGTCTTCCAGCGGCACCGGATCGCGCCCAAGCAAATCCGCCAGTGCAATCATCGTCACCTCACCACCCGGTGGACAACGATTAATGTCAGCTTCACCTGCTGCAATCGCTTCAGCATAAGGGCGACAACCAGCATAACTGCACTGCCCACATTGCGTCTGTGGCAACAGAGCATCCACCTGATCAGCGACCGGATCACCCTGTACCCGGAACCGAATCGCCGCATAACCCAATAATAAACCAAAAAACAGAGCGAGCGCAGCAATCGCCAGTATTGCAGACCACATCAACCCGGCACCAGTCCGGCAAACCCCATAAAGGCCATCGACATCAGACCCGCAGTCACCAGCGCAATCGCGTTGCCCTGCCAAACCACCGGCACATCTGCCACCAGAATACGCTCACGCAAAGCCGCAAACAGCACCAGCACTAACGAAAACCCAACTGCCGCACCGAAACCATACAAAGCCGATGCCAGAAAACTATGCTGCTCCTGGCTGTTGAGCAAGGCTACACCTAATACCGCACAATTCGTCGTGATCAGCGGCAAAAAGATACCCAGCACCTGATACAGCAGCGGACTGGTTTTGTGTAATACCATCTCAGTAAACTGCACCACAGCTGCGATCACCAGAATGAATGCAATCGTACGCAAATAACCCAGATCGAGTGGCTCCAACAAGTATGCATTCACCAGATAGCTACTGACAGACGATAACGTCAACACAAATGAAGTCGCCAGACCCATGCCCATCGCGGTTTCCAGCCTGCGCGACACTCCCATAAACGGACACAAGCCCAAAAACTTGACCAACACAAAATTATTAACCAGAACCGTACTGACTAAAATCAGCGCATACTCACCCATATGACTCCTGAGACAATACCACTCAGCTTATATATTCACATACCCTGGTGCGTACGAAAGTGTCCTTATTGCGACTTTAACTCGCACACAGCACCCATCGAACTGAACGAAGCCCGTTACCGCGACACACTCCTGGCTGATCTGACACAGGACAGTGATCTGGTTGAAAACCGTACCATTCAAACCATCTTTATTGGTGGCGGCACCCCCAGCCTGTACAGTGCCAAAACTATCGCGCAAATACTGGATCAGGCCAGCCGGATCGTGCCATTCGCTACTGATATCGAAGTCACTCTGGAAGCAAACCCAGGGACCGTCGATAACCAACGTTTTACAGATTATCGTGCCGCCGGTATCAACCGCCTTTCTATCGGCATTCAAAGCCTGAATGATACCAAGCTACGTGCGTTAGGGCGTATCCATGGTCGCAACGAAGCACGAACCGCTATCCGCGCCGCACAGCAGGCCGGATTTGAACAGATCAATCTGGATCTGATGTATGGCCTGCCAGAACAGACAATGACCGAAGCATTGCAGGATCTGCAAGAGTTACTCAGCTACCAGACCAGTCACATCTCCTGGTATCAACTCACCTTGGAGCCGAATACACTATTTTATCGACAGCCACCCGCCATTCCGGATGAAGACACCACTGCGGATATCATGCAGGCTGGACAGACACAACTTGCTGCACATGGTTACCAACAGTACGAAATCTCAGCTTACAGCCAACCCGGTAGTCACTGTCGCCACAACCTGAACTACTGGCAATTCGGCGACTATCTCGGCATCGGCGCCGGCGCACATAGCAAACTGACCTTAGCAGACGGGCGTATTATACGCCGCAACAAATACCGCCATCCCGAGCAATATCAGCGAGCGACGCACTATCTTCATCACAAACATACCCTTACCCGGGAAGCCCTGCCACTGGAATTCATGTTGAATGCACTACGACTGACGCATGGCGTACCCATCACATTATTTACCGGACGAACCGGATTATCCTACACCACGATACACCAGCCCATACAAACGGCTGTTACTCAGGAATTACTCAAGCCGGTGACCACTCACCTGCAACCGACACAACGTGGACACTTATTTCTGAATAACCTGCTTGCTCACTTTGATACCACTTGAGACCATTATGTCGATCAAACAATGGCCCGACGAGCAACAACCACGCACCAAGCTATTACAACAGGGTCCTGACTCACTAACAGATGCAGAGCTATTGGCAATCTTTCTGCGTACCGGCGTCAAAGGCAAGAGCGCAGTAGACCTCGCACAAGAATTATTACAACAATTTGGCAGCCTGCGTAATCTGCTGCAAGCTGATCAAACCGAGTTCTGCGATAAACCCGGGCTAGGTACAGCAAAATATACCCAGTTACGCGCCATACTCGAAATGAGCCATCGCCACCTCACCGAACCCATGCAGCGTGGCGAAACATTAACGTCGCCTGAATTCACTATTAACTACTTTAAATCCCGGTTGCGTCATTACCCCTATGAAGTGTTCGCTGCACTCTATCTGGATACGCGACACCGGATTATTGCTTACGAAGAATTATTTCGCGGCAGCATCAACCGCAGCAACGTACACCCTCGCGAAGTCGTGCGACAAAGCCTGCAACACAACGCCGCTGCTGTCATCTTCAGCCATAACCACCCTTCCGGTAGTGCTGAACCGAGTACCGCTGACTGGCGCATGACTGATCATCTCCGCGAAGCACTGGCACTTATTGATGTGAAGGTTCTGGATCACATCATCATTGGTGGTGGCGAACATTGTTCTTTAGTCGAACGAGGCTGGCAAACATGAACCTGACAACAAGCCTGCATCAGAAAGCAGTAACTATCACCCATTTCATCTTTGATATAGATGGTGTCATGACAGATGGGCGCTTATTTTTTAACGAACAAGGTGAAGTCGTTAAGAGCTTTCACGTGCGGGACGGCCTTGGTCTGCAACTATTACAACGCGTCGGAATCAGGGTCGCTGTGATCAGTGGCCGCAAGTCACCCATCGTGACGAACCGCCTGAATGCACTGGGAATTCACGAAATCTACCAGGGAGTTGCAGACAAGGGAGACGCCTACAACAACTTCAAACAACAGCACCAGCTGCAAAACCAGCATATTGCCTATATGGGCGATGATCTGATTGATTTGCCTGTTTTATGTCAGGCCGGACTCGCTATCAGTGTTGCAGATGCCCATGAACAGGTCAGACGACAAGCGCACTGGTGTACCAGCAACCCAGGTGGGCAGGGTGCAGTCCGCGAAGCCTGCGAATGGTTGCTACAAATACAAGGCAAGCTCCAACCGCTGATAGAGAGTTATATGAGATAAGGCAAATGTCTTCATACCTGGGGGGCGTTCTCAATCAACTTCATGGTTTAATTCCGGCCCTCTTCTGCACTGGATGTGTTGCAACTCATCGCAATAGAGCCACTATGACTCCTCATTGCGCCTTGTCAGCGCAAAAAATGACTCGACATCATTTCCGCTCATCTCATTGAGAGCGCCCCCTGGTTTCATAACGACACACAAAAAAAGCCTGTACCCTAATAAGGTACAGGCTTTTCTGATTCATAGCCAGAATCGAGGTGCAGTTTTTACTGCACCTTATCAGTCATAACTTCACTGGGCGATGACTTCGACGCGACGGTTCAACGCACGACCTTCAGAGGTATCATTATCACCAACAAAGTCTGCTTCACCCATGCCTTTAACAGTAATGTTACGCACACCTTGGCTTGCCAGGTAATCAGCAACAGTCTGTGCACGGCGCTCGGATAGCTTCAGGTTGTAGGCTTCAGGCCCGATAGAGTCGGTATAGCCTATCACTTGAACTTGCTTATCACCACCACTTAAGCTCGTGATTGTTTTCGCGATATTCTGGAGCTTCTCTTTGTCAAATGGCCTCAGTAGGACTGTATTTGCCTGGTCAAAAGCAAAACCACTCAGAATTTCGTGCAAAGATTCAGGTGCACTGAAAAGAGCACAACCTTC
Source organism: uncultured Gammaproteobacteria bacterium (assembly GCA_963922315.1). Classification (GTDB taxonomy): domain Bacteria; phylum Pseudomonadota; class Gammaproteobacteria; order Chromatiales; family Chromatiaceae; genus JAHDBG01. Next base: position 1,306 of record CAWUID010000033.1, on the reverse strand, counting down.
AGCGTCAACGGAAGCGCCCGAAGCTGTATCAGGGCAACGATCGCGGCTGTCAGCAACGCCATCATCATCGCCATCTACGAAACAGCCCACACTATTAACAACAGCACCATACAGAGAGTTCGGGCACTGATCTATATCGTCATTGACACCATCCCCGTCGGAATCACCTGCCAGGCTGGGAGCAGAAACTGGTTTGTGGGTGACAACATCGCCACAATAAGATACATCTTTGATAGTACCTGTGACTGAGTCCCAACACTCTTCAAAATTGTTGTACACAATATCACCACTGGACGAGGTGACATAGCTGCCGGCATGCGCCGAAACAGCACCAAGGGATAAACTGACAGCTAAACTGACAGGTGCTACTAAGACGGATAAATTCCGTTTGATCGCTGTTTCTAACATAGTTACTCCTCCGGGATTGCAATAAAAGCAAAACAAATAGATCGTTCAGGCTAAACACCCGTCGACCCTAACACTTGTATTGATTACAAAAACTGCAAGCCCTGTGAGACATAAACTCCACAAAAACTTGCCGCACGAAACCAACGTCTTAAGATATCTATGCAGTATATCATCAAGCGCTGCCAGTACGAAGCATAAAGTGCTGGCTCGTTGCTGACGTCAGAATCTGCTAAAAAAAAACCCCAATGGCTTGACCATCAGGGTTTTTTAAAATTAAGAGCCTGGCAGTAACCTACTCTCACATGGGGAAACCCCACACTACCATCGGCGATATATCGTTTCACTTCTGAGTTCGGGATGGGATCAGGTGGTTCCGATATTCTATGGCCGCCAGACAAACTGATTACAGAGAGTGTGCAATAAACTTAATAAGAGTAATTGCAAACTTACTGTAGGAACCTGGTTTGATTGATGAGCACCGGGAATCATGCGTAAATTCTTTGCTCAAAACCCAAAATATTTGGGTGTTATAGAGTCAAGCCTCACAGGCAATTAGTACTGGTTAGCTTCATACGTTACCGCACTTCCACACCCAGCCTATCAACCTCGTGGTCTTCGAGGGCCTTACCGGAATTTTCATTCAGTGAGAACTTATCTTGGGAGGGGCTTCCCGCTTAGATGCTTTCAGCGGTTATCCTGTCCGATCGTAGCTACCCGGCAATACCACTGGCGTGATAACCGGAACACCAGAGGATCGTCCACTCCGGTCCTCTCGTACTAGGAGCAGCTTCCCTCAATTCTCAAACGCCTGCGGCAGATAGGGACCGAACTGTCTCACGACGTTCTAAACCCAGCTCGCGTACCACTTTAAATGGCGAACAGCCATACCCTTGGGACC
>CAWUID010000032.1:0-24439 GCA_963922315.1 uncultured Gammaproteobacteria bacterium | reverse complement strand
GAAAATCACACGGTAGCATACGCCACTGACAACCGCTTTTCAGAACATATAAAACCGCACAAAATACGTCATATAAGTCCACCATACGTGGCTTGGTTTTCTTCCGGGCTTGTTCCAATAACTCGCGTATGGACTCAAATTGATCACGGCTGATATCACTTGGGTAGTCAGCTCTCATGGTTTGTCCTCATAATATATTTTGGCAGGCTTAATATTAGATCGTAAACAGGTTCTTAGAAAAGGTTAATACAGGTGCGGTCATGATTTGTCTCGTAAGGTACAGACCACAGCAGTCTGCCCGGTGCTGAATGACAAGGGTGGGTTACCATTGTGTTGCATAGCTCGTTCGGCGGTGGCAATGCCGCGACCAAACGCCTGTACAAAGCCGAAGGTCTTCAACACATCCGCGATGTTCGGATTACGATAGTCGGTTACGCCGGGCTGACCGAAATTTTCGGTTGTGACGTTGCCATATGGCCCACCCGGATTATGAATTTCAATCCGGTCATTGAACCAGTACACCCGAACAGGTGCATTGGTACCTTCATAAGTCCGATGTAATACCGCATTGTACAGAATCTGTTGGAGTGCAACGGGAGGGTAAGGTTGGCTGATGGTATGGGTCGCGGCTGAAGTGATGTCGACTGCGATTCGGTTATGGGCTGCGAGCTTTTCTTCTGTGCGCCGTAACAGATCAACCAGATTGCCGCCAATCTTAGCCTCGTCAACCACCGGGTCTGCCAGTGCTGTGCCGTCAATACGCAGAAACTGAATGCAGGCGCCGGGTAAAAAATCCTGCGGACTTTTCCCGATTGCCAGTAATCCTGTAATGATAGGGGTCGTGTCTTCTGGCGAGCAGATCATGCGGCAGGAAGCCAGGCGCTCTGTCGCGCTACGCTCATTCTGCTGCAGGATATCCTCAGCGAATGCCTGCGGCAGATATTCAGACTGAAAAATCAGTTGTGACAGATCACATAAGGTGGTTATGGGCACCGGATACAGATCAAATGGCAGGTCTTTACCGCGACGTTTTTCATTCAGGATACGTTCTTCCTGTGTATTTGCAATCGCATAGAGAGGGTTCGTTGCGGGTAGATTCGCCGCATTATTTGCGGTGAATGTTGACTTTGCGGTGAATAAGTGCCATATTCGCCGCATGATAAGCGATGAATATATCTGGCAACAGCCAGACTGGCCGCATTGGCAATATGATCTCACGGCGCTCACTGAGCCATTGATGCAGGTTTGCCATGCCCGGGGCTACTGGCTCGGGCGGTTGCAAACAATCGGGTTTGATCTGCGCCAGCAGACTACCCTGCAAGCGGTGACTGCGGATGTGGTTAAGACCAGCGAAATAGAGGGCGAACGATTAAACCAGAGTACGGTACGTTCTTCCATTGCACGTCGTCTGGGCGTAGACATCGGCGCGCTTGCCCCGGCAGATCGTCATGTGGATGGCGTGGTTGAGATGATGCTGGATGCTGTCCGGAATAGTCAGCAGCCGCTGACGGCCGAACGCTTGTTCGGCTGGCATGCGGCCTTATTTCCGAGTCAGTTCAGCGGACTCAACCGTGTTCGTGTTGGGGCCTGGCGGGATGACGCTACGGGTCCGATGCAGATTGTGTCCGGTCCGATCGGTCGGGAGCGGGTGCATTATCAGGCACCTCCGGCGGCGCGTATCGCCACAGAGATGGATGCGTTTCTGTACTGGTTTAATCAGGATCAGCCAGTTGATCCGATCATCCGAGCGGCTATCGCACATCTATGGTTCGTGACGATTCACCCGTTTGACGACGGCAACGGACGTATTGCGCGCGCGATCAGTGATCTGATGCTGTCCCGGGCCGAATCTTCGCCACATAAGTTTTACAGTCTGTCTGCGCAGATTCAGTGTGAACGTGATACCTATTACCAATTACTGGAGCAGACGCAACGTGGCAGTCTGGTGATTACAGCCTGGCTGGACTGGTTCATTGGTTGTCTGCAACGTGCCCTGAATCATGCAGATGACATTGTTTCGGCGGTACTGAATAAGGCACGTTTCTGGCAGCAATGGTCAGGTTGTGCCCTGAATCCGCGTCAGATTCGGGTGCTGAATCGGCTGCTGGATGGGTTTGCAGGCAAGCTGACCAGTCGTAAATGGGCCAGGCTGGCAAAATGTTCCACGGATACGGCATTACGGGACATCACAGCGCTGGTACAACGAGGCATCCTGTGCCGGTCAACTGCCGGCGGGCGCAGCACCAGCTATGACCTGGTGTCCTTCTGACCGGCGTATTATGCGTCGAATCTGTGAGCCGATGTCTTGAAATTCTGCCGGGCAGCACCATATAGCCTGTATCCCAAGCCCTTATCAATCGTTAAGTTTACGAGGTTTTTCGGATGAGCGAGCAGGAATCCGGTCAGCAGGATATCCCGGTAACCCCTGAGGCAGAGGCAACTGAGACATCAACAGACGCAGAAAAGCCAGCGGCACCGTTATCTGCAGAAGCACTCAGTGCAAAACTGGCGCAGGCTGAAGAAAAGATTGCCCAACAGCAGGACCAATTATTGCGTGGCCAGGCCGACGTTGAGAATTTGAAACGACGCCACACACAAGCACTGGAAAAAGCCCATAAATTTGGCGCAGAAAAAATCGTCAGCGACCTGCTCGGTGTGTGGGACAGCCTGGAGCTGGGACTGCAGGCAGCACAGGACGAACAGGCCGACGTGGCGAAATTACGCGAAGGCACTGCACTGACACTAAAGATGTTGACTGATGCCATGCAAAAACAAGGTGTCGAGCAGAATGACCCGCAGGGTGAGCCTTTTAATCCCGAACTGCATCAGGCAATGTCCATGCAGCCACGGGACGATGTTGAACCGGATACTGTGATCCAGGTAGTACAGAAAGGCTACAGCCTGAATGGTCGGCTGGTACGACCAGCCATGGTGATGGTGTCGCAGGCGATGCCTGCATCCGAACCAGCACCAGCTGAATAAACCGCATCAGCGCCCCGTCAGATTTTTTGATTATTTTTTGAGGATACCATCATGGGCAGAATTATCGGGATTGATCTTGGCACCACCAATTCATGTGTCTCAGTCATGGAAAGTGGCACCGCCAAGGTGATCGAAAACAGTGAAGGAGATCGCACCACACCTTCAGTGATCGCGTACACCAAAGACGGCGAAGTGCTGGTCGGCCAGAGCGCAAAACGTCAGGCAGTGACTAACCCGCAGAACACCTTATTCGCGATCAAGCGGCTGATTGGTCGCCGGTTCACAGACGATGTGGTGAAGCGTGACCAGGATATTGTGCCTTATAAGATTGTGGGTGCGGACAATGGTGATGCCTGGGTCGAAGTGAACGGCAAAAAGATGGCGCCACCAGAAATTTCGGCCAAAATTCTGCAGAAGATGAAAAAGACTGCCGAAGACTACCTTGGCGAAGATATCAAAGAAGCGGTCATCACCGTACCGGCTTACTTTAACGACTCACAGCGTCAGGCCACCAAAGACGCCGGTCGGATTGCCGGACTGGATGTGAAGCGGATTATCAACGAACCGACAGCGGCTGCGCTGGCGTATGGCCTGGACAAGGCGCAGGGTGATAAAAAGCTGGCAGTGTACGATCTGGGTGGCGGTACCTTCGATGTCTCCATCATTGAAGTCGCTGAAATTGATGGAGAACATCAGTTTGAAGTGCTGGCGACAAACGGCGATACCTTCCTCGGTGGTGAAGATTTTGACCTGCGCATCATTGATTATCTGGTAGAGACCTTCCGCAAAGATCAGGGCGTGAACCTGAAAAACGATCCACTGGCTTTACAGCGTCTGAAAGAAGCCGCAGAAAAGGCGAAGATTGAATTATCTAATGGCCAGCAGACCGATGTGAATCTGCCCTATATCACCGCAGATGCGTCTGGTCCAAAGCATATGGACATCAAGCTGAACCGGGCCAAGCTGGAATCACTGGTAGATGACCTGGTGCAGCGTACTCTGCAACCCTGTCGCACGGCACTGAAAGACGCCGGTTTGAATGCGTCTGAGATCAGTGATGTGATCCTGGTCGGTGGTCAGACCCGGATGCCGAAAGTACAGGAAGTGGTTACCAAATTTTTCGGCAAGGCACCGCGTAAAGATGTGAACCCGGATGAAGCGGTAGCAATGGGCGCTGCGATTCAGGGTGGTGTACTTGGTGGTGAAGTGAAAGATGTTCTGTTGCTGGATGTGACTCCACTCTCGCTCGGTATCGAGACGATGGGTGGTGTGATGACCAAGCTGATCGAAAAGAACACCACCATTCCGACCAATGCTTCACAGACCTTCTCTACCGCTGATGATAACCAGACCGCCGTCACCGTCCATGTGCTGCAGGGTGAGCGTGAGCAGGCAGCTGCGAATAAATCACTGGGCCGGTTTGATCTGAGCGACATTCCACCAGCACCGCGTGGCACACCGCAGATTGAGGTCAGCTTTGACTTGGATGCGAACGGCATTCTGAATGTATCTGCCAAAGATAAGGCAACCGGTAAAGAGCAATCCATCCGGATTACCGCATCATCTGGTCTGTCTGATAGTGAAATCGAAAAGATGGTCAAGGATGCCGAAGCGCACGCGGACGAAGATAAAAAATTCCAGGAACTGATCACAGCACGCAACATGGCGGACACCATGATCCATGCCACGCGCAAATCCATGCAGGAACTGGGCGATGACAAGCTGGAAGATGGTGAGAAAGACCGCATTGAAGCCGCGATCAAAGAACTGGAAGACGTCATGAAGGGTGACGACAAAGAAGCGATTGAAGCGAAGACCAAAACGCTGACCGAAGCTTCCGGCAAAATGGCTGAGCGGTTATACGCCCAGCAAGGTAGTCCGGATGCAGCAGCTGCGGCGGCGGCCGCTGCTGGTGCAGCAGGTGCTTCTGCGGATACCGGTAAGGCAGATGACGTAGTTGATGCGGAGTTTGAAGAAGTCAAAAACGACAAATAACCTGCCTGTTGATCCACCTGCCTGCGTTACAGGCGGGTGGGTGAGTTGATACCGTATTCTCATCTGTTCGGTTATTGTCTATGTCGAAACGCGACTATTACGAAGTGCTCGGTGTTTCCAGAAACGCTGGTGAGGCTGACATTAAGAAAGCCTACCGTCGTCTGGCGATGAAATATCACCCGGACCGCAACACGGGTGATAAAGCCAAAACAGCGGAAAAAAATTTCAAGGAAGCAAAAGAAGCCTACGAAATACTGTCTGATTCTCAGAAACGAGCTGCTTACGATCAATTTGGTCATGCCGGTGTAGACCCGAATATGGGAGCGGCTGGTGCAGGTGCAGCTGACTTTGGTGATATCTTCGGCAATGTATTCGGTGACATTTTCGGTGGGCGCGGTGGGCAATCCTCCGGAGCACAGCGTGGTGATGACCTGCGATATAACCTGGAGCTGAGCCTTGAAGATGCCGTAGCTGGCAAGTCAGTGCAGATCAAGGTGCCGACTTTAGTCAATTGTGGTACCTGTAACGGCAGCGGTGCAAAGCCGGGGAGCGAGCCAAGAACCTGCGGCACCTGCCGGGGGCAGGGTCAGGTAAGAATGCAGCAGGGCTTCTTCTCCATTCAGCAACCCTGTCCCACTTGTCACGGCAAAGGTTTCATCATAGATCAGCCATGCACCTCGTGTCATGGGCGTGGTCGTGTGCAGGAAACCAAAACCTTATCGGTGAAAGTGCCACCAGGTGTGGATACCGGAGATCGTATTCGCCTGTCCGGCGAAGGCGAAGCGGGTGAAAATGGTGCACCAGCCGGAGACCTGTACGTTCAGGTGGCGGTGAAAAAACACCCGATCTTCCGCCGTGAAGAAAGCCACCTGCATTGTGAGATGCCGATCAGCTTTACCACCGCAGCACTGGGTGGTGAAACCGAAGTGCCGACTCTGAACGGCAAAGTAAAGCTCAGAATTCCGGAGGGCACCCAGACCGGTAAAATGTTCCGGGTACGGGGTAAAGGAGTTAAACCAGTACGTGGTGGTCCGCAGGGCGATCTGTTATGCCGTATTCTGGTTGAGACCCCAATCAATCTGAATAAAGCTCAACGAGAACTACTGCATCAACTGGAAGAATCGTTTGCTGACAATGGCAAACAGCATACCCCCAATGCTCATGGCTGGTTGGATAAAGTGAAAAGTTTTCTGAAGAGATAACCATGCTGGCTGTTTATGTGTTGTAGCAAACTATCGCTGATATCGTGATGCCCGACTTATTTGATTTTCCAGGTGGTCTGCACCTGAACGATCAGAAAAGTCTGTCTAATCAGACGCCGATTCAGCCCGGTCCGTTGCCTGCCCAGCTTTGGGTGCCATTGCAACAACATGTCGGGGCACCGGCAGAGCCAGTGGTGCAGCCGGGCGATCTGGTAAAAAAAGGCCAGTTAATCGCCCGGGCGACCGATACAATCAGTGCAGCGGTACATGCGCCTACCTCTGGTGTCTTGCAAGCAATTGCGGATTATCCGATCGCTCATGCATCCGGGTTGCCAGCACCATGCATGGTGATACAGGCAGATGGTCAGGACATCTGGGGAGAGCTTCCACCATCAGTTCGTGATTATATTGGCACTGACCCCGATATTTTGCGTGAGCGGATTCGCTCAGCCGGCATCGTTGGCTTGGGTGGTGCATTGTTTCCGACCAGTGTGAAGGCACAGACAGAGAGTCGGCTGTATACCCTGATCATTAATGCTGTCGAGTGTGAGCCTTATATCACCTGCGATGATCGGCTGATGCGGGAACAGGCTGCGGACATTATCGCCGGTGTGGATATTCTGCGTACGCTGATCCGGCCGGAACGTACCCTGATCGGCGTAGAAGACAACAAGCCGGAAGCGTTGGCCGCGTTGCAGGCAGCACTGGCTGAGCATCCGCAGATCACACTACGCAGCGTGCCAACCCGTTACCCCAGCGGTGGTGAGAAACAACTGATTCAGGTACTGACCGGGCAAAGTGTGCCGAGCCAGGGGCTGCCACTGGAAATTGGCGTGCTATGCCAGAATGTGGCGACCTGTGTGGCAATCGCGGATGCGGTGTTGCGTGGCCGACCACTGATTTCGCGGATTGTCACCCTGACCGGGCAGGGCGTGGCGCAACCGGGTAACTATCGCACCCTGATTGGTACTCGGGTAGACGAATTGATTACCCATGCGGGAGGCTATGCTGCGGGCGCGCAGCGACTGGTACTGGGTGGTCCGATGATGGGAGAAAGCCTGGCACATGATCAGGTACCAGTTACGAAAGGCAGTAATTGTTTCATCATTGGTACCACTGAAGAGTTGCCGGAACCACGTCCGGCACAGCCGTGTATCCGATGTGGTGCCTGTGTACCAGTGTGCCCGGCGAACCTGTTGCCACAACAACTTTACTGGCATGCACGAGCGCATGACCTGGAAAAAGCTCAGGACTACCACTTGTTTGATTGTATTGAGTGTGGTTGTTGTGCTCAGGTTTGTCCGGCGCAGATTCCGCTGGTGGACTATTATCGATATGCAAAAGCAGAGATCACCAGCGCGCAACGTGAGCAGGTAAAGGCCGACCGGGCGCGTGAGCGGCATGAGGCACGGCAGCAACGGTTGGCACGACAGAAGGCAGAGCGTCAGGCAAAAATGCGCCGCAAGCAGGAAGCATTGAAAAATCAGGCTGCCAGTTCAGATGATCCACAACAGGCGGCCATTGCAGCAGCCATGGCACGGGTTGCAGCCAGAAAAGCGCAGCAGCAGACAGTCGATTAGTTCAGCTATAGCGTTCACGTTCCATGCATAACATGTTGGCATACAGCGCTACAATATCATCCTGACCATAAAACTGAATGTAATGATCATAGGCCGGGCCAGAGTTCATCTCCAGTAAACACCAGTCTCCCTGATCATCTCTGATCAGATCGAGGCCAACATAGTGCAGGCCAGGTAGCTGTAATGCTGGCTGAACAAACTGCGTGATCTCAGCCAGAATGCCGGGATCGGTGATTTTCTTTGTATGTCCCTGAGGCATATCCCAGTAACGTAACCCGAATGCGGCATTGGGGGCGACTCGCTCATAGCAGAGTAAGAGTTTCTGGCGAAAAAAGACCACACGAAACTCTTGTCCGAGCTGTATCTGTTCCTGAGCCAAAGCCAGATAATCGTAGGGATAGGTCTGTTTATCAAAGATAATCCGCAGTGCATTAGTGATAGCAATGGGGTCGTGGCACAAATAAACCTGTTGTCCGAGTGAACCCCGGTTCATCTTGATCACTACTGGATAGCTGAGTGTTTGCTCAATGTGAGCGACAATATCAGGTAATGTGGCGTAATGCAGATAATGCTGATATTTTGGTTCTACGTCAGTATCTAAAAAACCCAGCGTCTCCGGCATCCGCATCTGTTGATGTAACAATGCATAAGTTTGTGATTTATCCAGACAGACCTTTGCCATGGCTTCAGAATTAAATGGTGTGACATTATTTCTGAAGATCAGCCCCGGTCCGATATCTACTCGTGCGACATGTCCACTATCATCCGATATATGAAAGCTGATATCATGCTGAATGCAAGCCTGGGTCAGACACTGAATGTTATTTTCCATAATATTGCATAAGAGATAAGCATGAAGAAATCTGTTCAGTTAAATCACAGTCCCGAGATAGCTGGTACAACGCCAGGTATCAGATTAAGCAGACTGCGCCATTTATTGAATGATAAATCCATCGTGCGTGTATTAGAAGTGCATACTCCGTTGTGTGGTCTGATTGTTGAGCGTGCGCAGGAGATGGTCAATGGTCAGCCGGTTGTATTTGATGCCATGTGGTCCAGCAGTTTGTCAGATTCAACAACAAGGGGCAAGCCAGACATTGAAACGGTTGATCTGACCAGTCGGCTGCAGACAATCAATGATACCTTTGAAGTGACGACAAAACCATTAATTTATGATGCTGATACAGGTGGCATACCGAAACATTTTGCGTTTAGTGTGAAAAGTCTTGAAAGAGTTGGCGTGTCGGCGGTCATTATTGAAGATAAAGTCGGTCTGAAAAAAAATTCTTTGTTTGGTAATGAGGTTAAACAATATCAGGCTGATACAGAAGATTTTTGTCAGAAGATCAAAGCAGGCAAGGCTGCTCAGGTGACAGATGATTTTATGGTTATTGCGCGCATAGAAAGTCTGATTCTGGAAAAAGGTATGGATAATGCAGTCAAGCGGGCCGGTGCTTATATTGCATCTGGTGCTGATGGGATCATGATTCACAGCCGAAAAAACACACCTGATGAAGTCCTGGAATTTTGTAAAATTTATAATAAATTTGAGAACAGAGTGCCTTTGGTGGCTGTGCCTTCAAGTTATAATAAAATAACAGATGCCGAACTGAGTGCAGCAGGTGTTAACATAGTGATATATGCCAACCATATGTTACGTGCTGCTTACCCGGCGATGAAAAAAGTCGCTCATTCCATATTGCGCCATGGACGTTCTGCAGAATGTGATGACGCCTGCATGTCAATTAGTGACATACTGGGCTTAATCACACATCAATAAAACAATCAAATTTCAAATCGTGGGCGAGGTATGAAACCTCGCCCACGACCAAAGGGGCGAGAGCGACGCTTCTCCCCCTTTGAAAACCCCCATGGTTTTGTTCCCGCAGCAAGCTGCGGGGAATACTCAGATTTAATGAAGGCAGGCTGCTTTGATTGATCCCGGTTTTTTTTATCATTCTCTGGTTCAGTCAGGCATTGTCTGGTATGCGGGTATTCCGGATTCTTTACTCAAATCATTTTGTGCTTATGTTACAGATCATACGGATCAGTATAATCATACGATAGCTGCTAACGAAGGCGCTGCAGTTGGTCTGGCGATGGGATATCACCTGGCAACCGGCAGGGTTCCACTGGTTTATTTGCAGAATTCAGGGCTGGGTAACATTGTTAACCCCTGTTTATCTCTGGCTGACCAGGCAGTGTACGCCATTCCGATGATTTTTCTGATCGGCTGGCGCGGAGAACCAGGTATTCAGGATGAACCTCAACATGTCAAACAAGGGCGTGTTACCCTGACTATGTTGCAGGCAATGGATATACCCTATCATGTAATTGACAGGGATACTGAAAATGTTGAACAGGTTATTCAGGCGGGTGTGCAAACAGCCTGCGAAAAATCTGCACCTTATGCCATTGTAGTCAGGAAAGGGACTTTTGCTAATTATACCCTGCAAGATACACAGGCTATTGAGTCCGGATTTAACAGAGAAACAGCGATACGAGAAGTTCTCAGACAATCTGATCCGCAGGATATTATCGTTTCCACAACCGGCATGGCATCACGAGAATTGTTTGAATGCAGGGTAGCCTCCGGGCAGGGGCATCAGCAGGATTTCTTAACAGTGGGCGGTATGGGGCATGCCTGTCAGATTGCACTGGGTATCGCAGGACAAAAGCGGGAACGTCGGATAATCTGTCTCGATGGTGACGGTGCTGCTTTAATGCATATGGGATCAATGGCCATTTGTGGCATCAGCGGCCTGAAAAATTTTATTCATATTGTGATTAACAATGGCGCACATGACTCAGTTGGTGGTCAGCCTACAGTAGGATTTGATGTTTGTTTAAAGCAGGTTGCGGCTGCTTGTGGTTATCTGTACACAGACTGTGTCGCAGACCCGGCAGAGCTACACCGGGCGATTTCCAGGGTGTTACAAACAAGCGGTCCGGCTATGCTGGAGATTCAGGTTAACAAAGGTTATCGTAAGAATCTCGGCAGACCTACTGTGTGTCCGAAAAAAAATAAAGAACGCTTTATGAGCTTCATTAGCAAAACAGAATCATCTGTTATACCGGCTTAATAATTTCTATGATGATCCGGCTAAAGAAATTCGGTGATGGCAATTAACTGTTGGCTGATGTATTTCACCGAGATGACAAATAACTGACCCATTCAGATCCGAGCGTGGCGAATACAAAACGGTATGCTTATCCTTGGCAATGATTTTTCTGGCAATATAAGTGCATAATAAAGGTTGATTATTTTTTCGTACCAGATCAGGCCATCGTTCCAGAACACAGGCCTTGCTGTCCGCGACTCTCTGCCTGAAAATATGATGGTATTTTATAATGCCATACAAAGAAGCAATGGCATGATAAGGCCCGGTGACTAACTTATTTCGGTGTGTCTCTACATTGAAATAAAAGTGTTCTGCCTGCTTCGGTTTCATGTGATTTTTATATGCTATAAAGCATGCACCAGTCATACCAAACAACCCTTTGCATGAACTGAACGCCATGACGTCAGCCAGTTCATGGTTTTTTTCAAGGCCGATAGAACCTGTCGCATCAACATATAATCTGGCGTGACTCCGCTCTGCCAGGTTTTTGACCTCGGATAAATCAATTCTGAACGCTGTTGAGGTTTCTGTGTAGGCACAGAGTATCCAGTCAAATTCAGCCTGAATATCGACTATCTCATCATATTGGCATATCTTCACTTTACATTCAGCTGGCAGCAGCTTCCTGAGTCGGTCACTATAATAACCGGTAGAAATTAAAAGCACTTGTCCTTTTACGAAGGTATGTGCTGCTAACTCAAGGGCAAATGTTGCTGATCCTTGTGCCATAACAACCTCATCCTGACCGGACAGGTCTTTTATCCAGCTGATTACTGCCCTTGCCATACCAGAATATTCGTCATCCCCCCTGCCAAACAGCGGTTTCAAATGTTTGATGCTCTCATGTACTAATGCAGCGGGCCCGGGCGTCAGCATTAATTTCTGATTATTAATCTGTGTAATAGATTTTTGTGCACGGCACCTTAATTGTGTGCTGCTGATCCCGCGTGTGCGTGGTACGACTTTTATGCTCGCACTATCAATCGGATTGACATTATCTTCACCATGAATCAATAAATCAATCTGATGCTGTTCCAATATATCCTGCGTGATGACCCATGGCACCATGACAACATCATCAACATACCGGATCGCTGTCAGAATTTCTTTTCTGTGTGCAAACGAAAGCTCTGGTTGATAATGTTTTCTGCGTAGAATTTCGTCATCTGACGTCAGCCCGACAATGACAGAACCATGCTGAGATGCTTGCTCAAGTAACCTGATATGTCCATGATGAATCAACGTAGCTGACATATCCACCATGACTCTCTTTATACTCCTCATAGTATCCTCTTATATAAACAACTGAATGCTGGTGAATTTTGATGTGGTTTTATGTGCAATCTGTGTTTTTTCTGCTGACAATCTGGTCAAACCCAGCTTATGCCTATCTTGACCCTGGCTCCGGCAGCGCGCTTATCAGTACCCTGGTAGCGGCCGGAGCCGGACTGCTATATGCACTAAAATCTTTTTTTTACAAGTTCTCCGGCCAAGCTCCGGAACAGTCAGCAGAACCATCCGATATAGTCATTTTTACTGAGGGCAAGATATATTGGGGTACGTTTCGCCTGATTGTCGATGAACTCATTCGCAGGAAGATTTTTTTCAGGTATCTGACACTCGACTTGCACGATCCGGGTCTGGAGATAGAAAGCTGCTACATGCAGTCCCGGCTTGTGTCAGCAAAAAAATCCGGATTTCTGTTCATTGAGCGAGTGAATGCACGGGTTATGCTGGCAACGACACCGAATATCGGCACTGCCGGATTCCCTCTCAAAAGACCTGATGTAGATCAGTTGATCCATGTATTTCATTCTGTATCAGATATTTCGACATACCGGAAAGGTTCGCTGGATCATTACGATACCGTGATATTGGCAGGTGAATTCCAGCGAGAATCCATCCGCCTGATAGAAAAAAAACGTTCACTACCCAAAAAGAAGTTGGTCACACTAGGCTTGCCTTATCTGGATGAATTATACACCCATATCACAGAGCTTCCTCGTGTGGAAAGAAATGATGGCAGGGTTAGAATATTAATTGGTTCCTCCTGGGGAGAGAAAGGCTGCCTGCGCATATATGGTACTGACTTTATCCGGACGTTAGCCCAAATGGGCTATCAGATTATCATACGGCCTCATCCACACTCATTTGTGTATGAAGCAGATTACATTATGCAATGTGAACAGGCATTGATGAATTACAGCTCTGTGACCTGGGATAGAGATGTTTCCCCATACAAAGCGATGTGTGATGCGGATATTCTGATCTCAGACACCTCTGCAATAAGATTTGACTATGCCTTCCTGTTTAATAAACCTGTCATTACTCTGGATATTCCGCGTCAGAACCTGACAGATTTTGAAGCGGATGATCTGGCTGAGGACTGGGCTGATCAGGCATGTAAAGAGATAGGTGTAGTCGTGGATCAAGAAACGATCAATGACCTGGAACCGATGATTTGTCGGCTATTAAAAAATTATGATAACAGAGGTAATAAAGCTATGCGGGACAGTGTCATTGCGAACTGGTCTCATTCTTCTGAAAAGATTGTTGACTATTTGCTGCAACAACATCAGGGATGACCATGATGTTTTATCTGCTTGAATTGATTATCAATGGCTATGAAGGACTTTTTCTGTCGCTTTATGCCGTGCTTGGTAATTATGGCTGGTCTATTATTCTGCTTTCAGTCATTGTTTCTCTTTTATTGATTCCTGCCATCAAGTTCGGGGAAAAAATAGCAACCAGACATCATGAATATGATGCGGTACTGAATCCACAGTTGCAGAAAATAAAATCTGAGTCAGATGGTGAGACGCAGTACCGTCGGATCAGGGCGTTATATGCAAGATATCATTATTCACCATTTAAGTCCATACTGAAGATTATGCCCTTGCTGGTGCAGATTCCGGTGTTAATATTGACTTATTATATGCTGGATAACCTGGTACAACTGGCTGGTGTTTCATTTTACTGGTTTGAAAATCTCAGCTCACCAGATAATCTGTTTTATGGCATCAATCTGCTACCGATCATGATGACAGTGTTTAACTTGTTATCTGTCTTTACAATGCCTGGGCTGACCAGACAAGACTGGTGGCAATTGTCAATTATTGCGTTTTTATTTTTAGTCTTATTATATAATCAGTCATCTGGCATTTTGCTGTACTGGACAATGAATAATGCCATATTATTATGTAAAAACCTGCTTTTCTCTCCTGTACATAAAAATAAATTGAATCAAACTCTCAGTTTGCGGATAACTCTCAAAGAGATCGGGCTTTTTCTGACCAACAAGTACACTTTTATATCATTGGTCTACCTTGCTATTCTCTGGAATTTCGTATCATTTGTTGACTATCTGAATGCCTATGCTTTTCGTTTGAGTATTGTAGCGGGAATTCCGCTGTTTATCATTTTATTTACCCTGGAAAGTATCAAGTGTCACAAGCTTTTGATTTATGCTTTGTGTGTTATTTATACTTTGATTTTTTCCATTTTAGGTTTTACAGAAGAGCTGTATCTTAAATCTGTTGTTTTTACCATGCTGTTTTTTGTCGGCATTTATCTTTCTTTGCTGAACAGAAGTCAGGTTCTGCCAGAAATCAAGCGGATTGTGCATACAAATTTGTCGATCAAACAATCTAACTGGCTGTTATCTGGCTTTTTGTGTTTTATTTTATTTATCCTCCTTATTGATGCGCCATTTAACATATACACTCATAATGCGAATTCTTTTCCTGGTATCTCACCACTTGAAATAACAAGTCTGTTTCTCGCTATCTTTATTTCAGCGGCTAGCGTTGTTTTTATCCTGATCAGATTTTTACCGGAATTTATTAAGCACCTGCTGATGCCGCTAGTAGCTTTTCTGGCGATCTTGTTTTTCAGCTATACAAAATTCATTGTGCCAGACTATGGCGTTATGGATAATTTTATTTTTGTTGACTCTAAAGCATTACGATACAGCAATGTTTTTTTTGCGGTAGAGTTTATTGCATGGTTGGCTATTTTATTTATTATTTTTCTGAATATTAAAAGACTCAGTTTTTATCTTAATAAAGCATTGGTTTTTTTGTTTTTGGTTTCAACTGTAATAACAGTCATCCATGTTTCTAAAACAACTGAATCTATGAATATTGATGTTCAGCCTGAAGAAATACTTCCGGCAAGTACAGATTACACAATAGCGCTTTCCCCCCAGGAAAAAAATGTTTTTATCATTCTTCTTGATGGCTTTGCTGGTGGTTTTTTACCAGACTTGATAAAAAAAGATACACAAATCGAAGAAAGCCTGAAAGATTTCGTCTGGTATAAGAATGCACTAGCTTCCGGATCGTCGACAATAGCAGCTCTTAGTGGAATTGTTGGTGGGCACCAGTTTACAGTAGACGCTGTGATTGATTCAGGGCGTGATCAGGTCGGTGACGTAATGCAATCTGCTTATTCTGTGATGTTGGATGCTTTCGCGGAACAGGGATACAACATCAGCTGGGTTAACCCTGTTTATCACCCGGCTCCGTTGGAATTAAATCGCAAGATATCTGTGTTTGAGACCAGGCCAGATGATGCCCAACTGGATAAATCTCATATGGAAATGGCAGATGCTGTCAGGATGCTGTCTATATTGTCGGTGTTTAAAGCAATTCTTATATCCAATAAAATTTATTTATATGACAATGGTAACTGGCGGTTAAACCATGGCTCAGAACATTCCATTCACAGAAAATGGGCTCATGTTGAGTTTCTTGAGCAATTGACTCAGAAAGAAATCAAAGTTAGTGAAAAGCCAACATTTACATTTATCCACCTGGACATACCTCATCCGGTTTGGATAGTGAATGCGGATGGAGAGCGTGCTGACAGTGAATATGCCGATGAGGCGCAATATGCACTGCGAAAACTGGGTTTGCTTTTTGAACGTATGAAAGCAGCAGGTGTTTATGCTAAGACTCAGATTCAGGTTATTTCAGATCATGGCTGGTGGTTGGATAACCCTATGTTTGATGCTGATGATGCGGAGTTCACACGCAGAGGTCATCTCAGAAGCCGAATACCTGGTTTATTTCATGCGCTTATGCTGATCAAAGAACCAGACCATACGGCTGAACAACTTACTGTGTCTGATAGTCTGGTTACAAACGCTGATGTCCCCGGGGTTGCGTGTGCAATGCTTGATGATGGATGTGATGGTGTGAGCAAACGTTCTTTGCATGCTGACGACGGGCGCATGCTTAAATATAACAATCTGGATAGTAGTATTTATCGTATGGAGGGATTTGGTGACTCTCTGCGAGGACAATGGCAGGTCCGGGACAATATTTTTGCGCCGGAAAATTGGGAAAGGTTACGTTAGAGGGTGTGCTCAAGCGGTTTTTTCAGACAGGAGGCCTCAATTCATCCATAGGCCAGCGTGGATTTACCGGAAAATGGAGTGGTGTCTGTTCGCCTGCTTTGAGCCGGTACCAGCCGGCATGAGCAATCATGGCACCATTATCGGTACAGAATTCCATGCGTGGATAAAAAGCCCGGCCCCCCTGTCTGGCTAAATGATCAGCGATAGCATGACGGAGCTGCCGATTCGCACTGACGCCACCGGACAGCACCAGGCGTTTGCAGCCTGTTTGTTGTAATGCGCGGTTGCATTTGATCAGCAAGGTGTCAACTACGGCATCCTCAAATGCACGTGCAATATCAGCCTGGAGTTGTGCATAAGCCTCTGCGGACAGGTCTTCAGACTCAGTGCGCCAGGTGGTGACAGCAGCGGTTTTCAGTCCGGAAAAGCTCATATCCAGCCCGGGTCGATCAGTCATCGGACGCGGAAAACGGAATCGGTCCGGATTGCCCCGGGTTGCCAGTTCTGCCAGTGCAGGGCCCCCCGGGTAACCCAGCCCCAGTAACTTTGCCGTTTTGTCGAACGCCTCACCAGCGGCATCGTCCATTGATTCACCCAGCAAGGTATAGCGTCCGATACCTTCTACCTGCATCAATTGGGTATGTCCACCAGATACCAGCAAGGCAACAAATGGAAAGTCCGGTGCTTCCGGTTCCAGCAGCGGGGCAAGCAGGTGACCTTCCATATGATGTACGCCGATTGCCGGCTTATCCCAGGCCCAGGCGAGTGAACGGGCAAAGGCGGCTCCGACCAGGAGTGCCCCGGCCAGGCCCGGGCCGGCTGTATACGCAATACCGTCAATCTGCGCGGCACTCAGGCCATGTTCGGTCAACATGGTGCGTACCATTGGCGCCAGTTTGCGGATATGATCCCGCGAAGCCAGTTCCGGCACCACGCCGCCATACATGGCATGGGTTGCAGCCTGGCTGTAGAGCTGGTGGGCTAACAGGCCGTCATCGGTATAGATAGCGATGCCGGTTTCGTCACATGACGTTTCAATGCCTAAGACGTGCAAGTTGTGGCTCCTGTCCGGGTGAGTAACCGGGCATAATCATCTGCGGTATCAATGCCGGGTGATGGGGCTTCACTGGCGATGCCGACCCGGATGGGCTCGCCATGCCATAGAGCGCGCAGTTGCTCCAGTGATTCGGCCTGTTCCAGCGGTGAGTCAGTCCAGGTGGCATAACGGTGCAGAAAGCTGACCCGATACGCATAAATACCGAGGTGACGCAGGCGTGGTGGTGGCATTGTTGCGTCTGTGTCGCGTTGCCAGGGTATCGGCGCACGGCTGAAATAGAGTGCCATGCCTGCCTGGTTGGTGACGACTTTCACGACAGAAGGATCTGTATGTTCCGCTGCCTGGTCGATAGGAACGGCCAGCGTCGACAGGGTGGCGGTCGGGTGTGCGGCCAGTTCGCAAGCCACCTGGTCTAACAGGGCAGGTGGCATATCCGGTTCGTCGCCTTGCAGATTCACGATAATATCTTCATGCGCCCAATTGCATTGTGCCGCGACTTCTGCGATGCGATCTGTCCCGCTTGGATGATCTGCGCGAGTCAGACAGACATGCGCATCAAAGCTGCGTGCAGCGTCGGCGATGCGGGCGTCGTCAGTCGCGATCACAACTTCGTGCGCAGCACTGCGTTGTGCAGCCTGATACACATGCCAGATCAGCGGCTGACCAGCGACCGGTAACAAGGGTTTGCCAGGCAGCCGTTGCGACCCGTACCGGGCCGGGATCACAATCCTGTATGATGGTGTTGGGTTATGTGGCATCAGATGTGAGTGCGCGCGCTTCTTCGGGCAGCATGACCGGGATGCCGTCCCGGATCGGGAAGGCTAACTGATCTGTATGGCAAATTAGTTCCTGGTCTTTCTTTTGGTAATCTAACGGGCCTTTACAAATGGGGCAGACCAGCAGTTGGCGTAATGTTTTATCCAGCATGCGTTTCCAGTAGGTGGTGAAGTGCCGTGATGAAGGCGGCATCCGGCTGTGGTTCGCGGTTTACAACCCAGGCATCAGGCAGGGCGTAATGTTTACATTTTACCGCATCTTTGTGGGTCATCAGGATTGGCAGGGAGGAGGAGAACCGGCAATCATCCGGCGTGTAAGGGTGGTGGTCCGGGAAGGGATGTGTTTGCAGTATCAGGCCATGTGTACGTAATAGTGCAAAAAAATGTTCGGGATAGGCAATACCAGCCACAGCATGGATGGATTGTCCACGAAATCGGTTGAGTGGTTGAGGAGGGGCGTCTGGGTTGTGCAGCGGTGTGATCGTCGGCTCGCCCCAGTGCAGCTGGTGTCCGGCTTTGATCGGGTTGTTGTGGATGATCAGATCAGCCTGGCGCAGACGGCTGGCCGGTTCACGCAATGGCCCGGCGGGCAACAGCCAGCGATTGCCAAGTCCTTGTGTGCCAACGACCACAATTTCGATATCGCGATCCAGAGCATAATGTTGCAGCCCGTCATCAGCCAGGATGATATCGCACGGCTGTGCGGCGAGCAGGGCGCGCACTGCGGCAGGTCGATCCGGCCCCACACATACCGGGCAACCGCTTTGTCTGGCCAGCAGCACGGGTTCATCTCCGAACTGGTGCGGATCGTCGTCAGCACAAATGAGTTGCGGCCAGTTGTTGTGTCGGGCCCGATAGCCCCGGCTGACGATGCCGGGGCGATAGCCTTGCGTTTGTAAATGCCGTGCCAGCCAGAGTACTAACGGTGTTTTACCGCTGCCGCCAGCCGTGATGTTACCGACAATGATCACTGGCACCGGGCTGCGCCAGGTGCGCAACAATCCGTACTGGTAGGCACGGCGACGCAGCCAGATAATGACAGCAAACAGCGCAGATAATGGCGAGAGTAGCAGGTTAACCAGCCCCAGGCGTTGCCAGTGCCGGGTCACTTGCTCCATACTTTTTTATCGCGCTGTTCAGCCTCATACAGCTTTCGATAGTAAGCGGTGCAGGTATCCTGATACCATTGCCGGATATAGCCGATCAGGCTGATGCTGGCGGTAATCAGTAACATCTTCATAAACCCGTCGATGAGGCCTGGCAGCATCATCGGAAAAACCGATGATTCTGCCATAATCAATATCACCAGACAGATCTGGAGAAAAATATGTACTTTGCCGGTCGGGGTCGGTGCGGCTTTAAAGCCACCCAGCCGGGTGCGGTACAGCAGGTAGCCGATGCCGATTACCAGGTCGCGTCCGAACAGCACAGCAATCAGCCAGGTTGGCACACTGTCAAGCCACCACAAGCAGATATACACACAAAAGAGTAACAGTTTATCTGCAACGCCATCCAGCACACCACCGATCGGGGTTTCCCAATGTTCGCGCCGTGCCAGCCAGCCATCCAGGCTGTCTGTGAGCCCAGCGATAGCAAACAAAATCAAGGCAATTAACGGTGAGTCAGCCAGCAAAGCCCAGACCACCGGGATGATCAGGGCAATGCGCAGACTGCTGAGTAAATTCGGTATCTGTTCTCGGGTCATCGGGTCTTTCTGTACCGATCAGGTTAACGGGTATAAAACTGATGCTGAAAATGAATCTGCGCTGGATAATGCCGCCCTTGTGGGGTGACATCGGCATTAAAGTGCAAATGCTCGCGATCAGCTACCGGGAAATCAGCGATGTAATAAATGGCCCTGTCTTCCCGGATTTCACGCAGTGGAATATCACGGATATGACCGACCAGGTTGCGTGACTTCAGTGATACCTCAGCGCTGACCGGGCGGTGCACGCCTAATTGATCTTTCTTGAGTACAGCGATATTGATCAGGGCACGGCTTTTGCTGCGTTGAATCTGATAGTTACTGGCAATCTGTGGCGTCAGGCTGTCTGTAGTCAGTGCATTATAATGAATCGTGTAATCTCCCACTGTGGTACTGTTCTGAGCCAGTACACTGAGTGGCAACAACAGGCTGCTGAGTAGCAGAGACAGCATTTTCATTGGATGCTCCTTAAGGTTGATTGAGTGGAAATGCCTGATTGAGCCAGGCGGCGATCTGTCGAATCAAAGCCGCGCTATGTTCGCGGAATTCATGGGCAGCTTGTGGCACGATCTGCTGCTGTGACTGCGGGTGACCCGCCTGGCGGATCAGATACAATCGTTCCGGCGCCGTGCGATGCACTGCCGGATAATCCAGTTCGGCATAGATGTCCAGAACCGGAGTGGGTATCTTAGCCAGAATAAACGGTTCCTGCATCGGTTGTTGGTAGTCGGTAGCCCCCATGCCGATGCCGATATAACCGTCGAATAAACGGGTCGCAGCATGGCCGCGTTGCTGAATCCAGTGTTGCGCCATATGTGTGCCGCAACTGTGTGCGGCAATCACTATGGGCCCGCTACTATGCTGACGCAGATAGGCCAGGGCTGCCTCAATGCGTGGGATGGCTTCCGGAAAGATCGGCACATAATCGTTATATTCAGCCGCTTTTGCCAGCACCGGGAGCTGAATTGATAAAGTATTCCAGCCATGTTCTGTCAGATCAACCCGTAAGGGGTTGATCAGATCCGGCCAGTCCGGGTGAATGCCACGCCCATGCAATATCAATACGCTGCCGCGTGCTGTATCTGATGTCATATAGATGCCGAGAAAGTCATCCGGTTGTGCGCCAAGCATGACCGGATCACCATCCAGAATCGCCTCGACCATCTGATCGGTCAGGCGCTGTTCACGCGCCCGGTCAGAACCAGCCCGGCTTGCCTGGCTGCAGACCAGGGTGAGCAGGACAAACAGGGTAAAACAAAAATGTAATCGGTTGGGCACGACATGATGCATATCGTCAGATCCAGCCTTGTAAATGGCGCGAAACCAGATCAGCCAGCACGTCAATGTGCTCTGTTGTGTCATTCAGGCATGGGATATACTGGAATTGCTCACCGCCGGCCTGGATAAAAATATCCCGGTTCTCCTGTGCAATTTCTTCCAGAGTTTCCAGACAGTCAGCAGAAAAGCCAGGGCAGATCACCTGTACAGACCGCACCCGGTCAGCGCCAAGCTGTTGCAGTGTCTGATCCGTGTAAGGTTGTAACCACTTCTTCGGGCCGAGACGCGATTGAAAGGTCAGAGTCCAGTCATCCTCAGTCAGTTCCAGTGCTTCGGCCAGCAGACGACCGGTTTTCTGACATTCACAATGATAGGGGTCGCCTTGATGAAAATAATCCTGCGGAATACCGTGAAATGACATCACCAGTTTATCGGCACTGCCATGCTGTGCACGGTAGGTGCGTACTGAATCAGCTAATGCGGCGATATAGCCTGGTTCATCATGATAATGATTGATAAAACGCAACTCGGGTAGCCAGCGCCATTGGCGTAGCGTTGCAGTGACAGCATCAAATACCGACCCGACTGTGGTTGCAGAATATTGCGGATATAAAGGCAGAATCAGAATCCGGCGTGCACCAGCATCGTGTAACCTGGACAGACTGGTCGGAATATCCGGAGAACCGTAACACATCGCCAGCTCAGTCAGCACCTGCCCGTCGAAACGGGTAGCTAATTGTGCGCGTAGAGCGGTTGTTTGTGCACGCGCCGTCAGCATCAGCGGCGACCCCTGATCCGTCCAGACCTTCTGATAGGCTTTCGCTGAGCGGGCAGGGCGGGTGTTCAGAATGATCAGATTCAACACTGGCCACCACAACCAGCGTGGCAATTCGACCACACGCCGATCCCACAAAAACTGTTTCAGGTAGCGCCTGACGGCAGCCCGGTCCGGCGCTTCCGGGGTGCCCAGATTCACCAGCAGAACACCGGTTTTTGAGGACAGTTGATGGGCGAAATTCTGTAGATCTTTCATGGTATTAGCGAGGTAAAACAAATTGTTACATTATCTGATCATATCAGTGATGATTATCGGACTGGATCAGTTGAGTAAAGCATGGATACTGGCTCATTTTCAGGAATATCAGGTGCAGGTTATCTGGCCGGTTTTCAACCTGACCCTGGTGTATAACACCGGCGCTGCGTTCAGTTTTCTGGCCGATGCCGGTGGCTGGCAACATTATTTTTTTGTCAGTTTAGCCACCGGAGTGAGTGTGGCTTTGATCGTCTGGTTAAAGCGTCTGTCAGCCAGCGAAGGCTGGGTAGCCTGGGCTCTGGCACTGGTGCTTGGTGGCGCGCTGGGCAACCTGATTGACCGGCTGCTACATGGTAAAGTCGTTGATTTTCTGCAATGGCACTGGCAGTCGTATTACTGGCCAACTTTTAATGTGGCTGACATGGCGATTACAACCGGAGTCATTTTGTTACTGATTGACAGCTTCCGGACACGGCACACAGCATGACACAAATTATTCGTGGACTGCAACAAGCGCGTCCGGCACAACATGGTTGTGTCGCGACGATCGGCAATTTTGATGGCGTACACAGCGGGCACATCGCAGTACTCAATGCACTGAAGCGTCATGCGCAACAGATGCAGTTGCCAGCTTGTGTGATCCTGTTTGAACCGCAGCCGCTGGAATATCTGCGTCCGGAACAGGCGCCGGTACGCCTGACGCGCCTGCGCGACAAATTGGCGTTATTGCAACAGCAGAAAATTGATCAGATCCTGATCCTGCCTTTTGTTGCTGATCTGGCTGCACAGACCGCAGAGCAGTTTATTCAGGCGGTCTTGATAAAGCAGCTCCGTATCAAACATCTGCTTGTTGGCGATGACTTCCGCTTTGGCCAGGGTCGGCAGGGTGATTTTACTTTGTTACAGCAGGCTGGTGCGAAATATGGCTTTGGGGTAGCAAGTCTGGCGACGGTTGAACAATCCGGGGTACGTATCAGTAGTACCCGCATACGTACGGCATTAGCTGCCGGAGACATGGCAACAGCGACCAGTTGTCTGGGACGAACCTATGCGCTGGGCGGACGTATATGTCGGGGAGCGCAACGAGGCCGCGCCTGGGGCTTTCCAACGCTGAATCTGCGCCTGACAGAACGCAACTGCCCGTTGAGGGGGGTGTTCCTGGTGCGGGTGGCAGGGCCGGAAGGAGAGTGCTGGGATGGGGTTGCGAATGTCGGACGACGCCCGACAGTGGCCTCAGAGTCAGCCTTGTTGCTGGAGACGCATCTGCTGGACGTGGTAGTGGATTTATATGGCGAGAAGATAGAAGTACAGTTCCGGCAACGATTACGCGCGGAACAGAAATTTGCGACTTTCGAGTTGCTGAAGAAGCAGATTGCGCGTGATGTGCAACAGGCACGTCGGTTACTGGAAACCGGGAGCTGCTGACTGGCCGACAAAAAACACAGGCAAAAAAAAGCCGCCCGGAGGCGGCTATCAAAAAAACCTGGTAGCGGGGGCAGGATTTGAACCTGCGACCTTCGGGTTATGAGCCCGACGAGCTGCCAGACTGCTCCACCCCGCATCTGACAAGAGAAATTATAGTGTGCTCTATTCTGCAACGTCAACAATTATTTTACCTGTTTGACCTTATGAAAACTTATATGTTAAAACACAAGTAAATCAGCTCAATAAGCCTCGCTGAAAATGGTGACACAACACCCAAAAGTCACCATGGCAAAAAACCAAAAAATTAACCAATACGACTAAATATCAACAAAGCGGCATCACTATGTTAAAAACGTTATCCCGTCGTAATCTCCACATGCCCCTTACCTTAGCCGGTCTGACATTGTTCAGCACGGTTGTCAGCGCAAACCTGACAGAGCCGGACAAACTGCTCAAACACGATACGCTCGCCAACCAGACCCACTTTGATGCTAACCTCCGATCTCTGGAACGCCAGCTACTCGGTACCCAACTCGCCAATAAAGACCGCCTGTATCAGCAACTGAGTCAGGCTAATTCGACACCAGAGTCCATCCCGGACGCAACCGGCTTCGTCACAGATACTGGTGAATCGACCAACCAATCTCACTCCCTCGCGCATGATCTTGGCTTCAGTTGGGCAGATCCGGCTACCTGGGGTGATACTGATTGGAAAACTTTTGCTGCCGACCAGCATCAGGGCGCTGATGCCGTCCGGCTGACTCCGCTGAGCCGTTATCGCTTCGATCTGGACTTGACCGCCGGGATACAACTGGCTGCGCAACCAGACGGATGGTCAGTTTGCCGCATCCTGTCACCCGAGCAGGATACTTAGAGTCTGCTCAGAAAGTTAGCGGGGCAGTTGCGATTTCAAAGACCTGTTTCA
>CAWUID010000031.1:0-24462 GCA_963922315.1 uncultured Gammaproteobacteria bacterium | reverse complement strand
ACCAAGCTCATACAACGAGGCTTGGGAAGACCCGCTCGCTCTAAACTCTAGTTTATTTAATAAAGACTATAAATGCATGTATTTCACATAAATTTATCGGATTATTCATCAATTTAGCAACAAAATGCCAGTTATTTTTCTTGTGGACTTAAACTATGATCACACCGGGAACTGCTGGGATAGTGGTTGATTTAGTTCTGACTGATTTCGTGCTGTAATAAAACCGCCATGTCGTTTTCGGAAAGAGAATCCAATTCTATCTCTACTAATGTGTTATCGTCAGTCGATAGCTCGCTCAGCACGTAATTCGTCAACGCCTGCAGGGTTGAATAGTTGAACAACAGGGATGCGGGTAGCGGCATATCCAGGTGTTGGGCCAGGGCCTGACGAAATTCGACCAGCATCAGTGAATCCATGCCCAGAGTCATCAGGCCTTCGGTCGGATCCATCTGTTTAGTCGCTTCCCATCCCAGAACATGGGCGGCGAGGCCCTGTATCTGTTGCAATAACGCGTCATACCGCTGTCCGGATGAGGTGATCCGGGCCAGTTGAGACCGCACATCCTGTGCCTGCGGCTGCGGTTCCGGGTCAGATAATTGTGCCAGAAAGGACCATAGCGGATGCTGGGCCAGAAAGCGCGGCCAGTCCATCGGCATCACCGCGACCTGTGCCTCCGGCTGGCCCAGCAAGGTCGCGAATGCAGCCAATCCCTGCTCAGGCGATAGACTACGGTGTCCCTGAGCTGTGAGTTGTTGTACCAGTCCGGCACTCATGCCGATGTCGGACCAGCCATCCCAGTCAATGGATAAGGCCGGCAGGCCACGCGCCTGGCGGTAATGTGCCAGTCCATCCAGAAAGACGTTGGCTGCGGCATAGTTTGCCTGGCCTGCATTGCCCAGTACGCCGGAGGAAGAAGCGCACAATACGAAGAAGTCCAGTTGCAGTGACCGGGTCAGCCGGTGCAGATGCCAGGCACCCCAGACCTTGGGTGCGCACACCTGCTGCCATTGCGCTGGCTGCAGATGTTGCAGTACGCCATCGGCCAGCACGCCCGCCGCATGGATCACGCCACGTAACGGACAGGCGGCCTCTATCCTGGCCAGGGTGGCGGCGACCGCATCATATTGCGCCATATCTGCCTGCACGCTGGTCACTTGTGTTCCGGCGGCGCGCCAGCGGTCGATGCGTTGCTGCACTGCCGGTTGCGGTGGATTCCGCCCCACCAATAACAGGTGTTGCGCGCCCTGCCCGATCAGCCATTGCGCAAAACACAGGCCCAGCCCGCCGAGCCCTCCGGTGATCAGATAGGTCGCCTGCGGCTGAATCCGGCTGGACACTGGGGCTGATGGTGCGGCATAGGGTGCCAGCCGGGCCGCATACCGGGTCGTGCCGCGCCAGGCGATCTGTTGTTCTGCATCCGGCACTGCCTGCATCTCGGTCAGCAGTTGTTCTGTGGCTTGTTGTGTCCCGGCTGGTGCAGCCAGATCCAGCAATCGGCAGGATAATTCCGGATGTTCCAGCCGGATCACCCGGCCCAATCCCCACAATACGGTCTGCGCCAGGCCGGTCAGGCGGTCTTCTGGCGCAACCGCCTGCGCGCCTTGTGTGACTAAGCAGAATTGATGCAGGGTACGGTCTGCAGCGATCAACGCCTGTACCAGGTGCAGGATGCTGAGTGCCGGTTGTTCCTGTTGTGCTATGTTCGGGGTCTGATCTTCTGTTAAGGAGAGAGCCGCCATGCCCCACAGGCACAGGATCTGTTGTGCCTGTGGATGGTCAGCGAATAAGCGTTGCCATTGTCTGGCACTCTGTGGATCCAGTGCCACGTGCTGCGCATCATGGTGCTGATAAGTGGTACCCGGTGTGACCTGAACAGATGCGATACCTTGTGCAGCCAGTCTGTGTGCGATCTGTGCCCCCATACCGGTCTGATCAGTCAGGATCAGCCAGTCTGGCTGTGATGCGGCCGCCGCTGCCGGGGGTTGTTCCTGCCACGTGATCGTGTAGTACGCATCCTGCAACAGGTCAGAGGGTGGCTGCCGGGTGGCTGGGTTATCTGGTATGGGCGTGTCGGTGGCACTGAACCAGTAGGGCTGACGCTGGAATGGATAGGTGGGCAGGACGACCTTGTTGCCACCGGCCGCCGATAACTGCGACCAGTCGATAGTGGCCCCCAGTTGATACAGGGTCGCCAGGTTGGTCAGTAAGACAGGCTCGTCGTTCTGATTGTGGTGCAGGCCGGGCAGGAAGACATGTTCTGTCTCGGTCTCTGGTACCCTGCCCGGTGCCTGGGCACCGATCTCCAGAATGATGCAGGCACCCCCGGTGTACCGGGTCTGTATCCCGGTCGCAGGTTGTGTCGCACCGGAGAGATGGCGTACCCAGTAGTCGGCTGTTGCCACCTCGGCACCAGCAGGCTGACCGGTCAAGCCCGATATCAGTGGCCTGCGGGGTGGTTGATAGGTGATGCTGGCTGCGACCTGGCGGCAATCTGTCGGCGTCCGTCCACTCGCTGCGGCCAGTCTGAGCCCGTCTGCCAGACTGAATACGCCAGCGACACAGGCTGCGACCAGTTCACCCGCACCCTGTCCCAGTAGCAAGTCGGGCTGTATACCCCAGGCCTGCCATAACTGGCTCAATGCATATTCAAACGCAAATATGTCAGGCCGGGTGCCCGTCTGGTGGCCAGACGGTGCTGACAGTGCCGCACACTGATCCAGTGCGGCCCGGAATGGCGGCTGTGTCTGGTACAGTCTCTGGCCTATCTCCGGGTATGGCACTGCCTGTCCGCTGAACAGAAACGCCAGTTCAGGTCGTGTTTTTATATGGTGTAATGGCACATCTGACTCAGCAAATGCGGCCAGTTGCGTTTGTATTGCGGCAGATGTGGTGCCAACGAAGGCGTGTCGGTAACGCCAGTGTTTGCGCCCGATACCGGCAGTCGTACAACGGTCTGCCAGGCTGATTTCGGGTCGCCGGGTCAGGTCGTCGGCATGACGCCGGGCCAGTGCACGTAAGGCTGCCGGCGATCTGGCACTGAGTGGTAGGATGTAGTGTGTCAGCGGTGCGCTGGCAGTCTCTGGCTGTGTCGACTCGTGCGGGGCCGATGCCAGAATCAGATGGGCATTGGTGCCGGTAAAGCCAAACGAGCTGATGCCGGCGATACGTTCCGGTGCTGTCCAGGCCACCGGTCGGGTCGGCACCTGCAGCTGGCCCCAGTCGATGTGCGGACTGGGCTCGGCAAAATGCAGGTTCGGGGGTATCTCTCCCTGTTGCAGAGCCAGTACGGTCTTGATCACACCGGCAATCCCGGCGGCTGCCTCGGTATGACCGATGTTCGTCTTGACTGAACCGACCCGTAACGGCTCGGCCCGACCGGCAAATACGGTATTCAGGGCTCGCGCCTCAATCGGGTCTCCCAGCGCGGTACCGGTACCATGCGCCTCCAGGTAACTGACCTGGTCCGGTTGCACAGCACTTTTTGCCAGTGCGGCCCGAATCAGTGCGACCTGTTGCGGACCATTCGGGACGGTCAGGCCACTGGTATGACCATCCTGATTGATGGCTGAGCCACGCACCACAGCCAGTACCCGGTCGCCAGCGGCCTGTGCGGCTGATAATGGCTTCAGTACCACCACACCGCACCCTTCTGAACGCACATAACCGTTCGCCGCTGCTGCAAACATCTTGCAGCGTCCATCTGGCGAGAGCATGTGCGCCTGGGAGGCCGACAGGGTTTCGGCCGGACTGATGATCCGGTTGACGCCACCGACCAGTGCCAGCTCACACTCGCCCTGTTGCAGGCTGAGTACCGCCTGGTGCATTGCGACCAGTGAAGACGAGCAGGCCGTATCCAGTGCCAGACAGGGCCCGGTCAGCCCCAGCACATACGCCAGGCGTCCGCTGGCTGCACTGTGGGTGTTACCGGAGGCAAAATACGCATCCACCGCGCCCTGCCGGAGCAGGCATTCGCGATAGTCCAGCTGGCTGATGCCGATAAACACGCCGGTATTCGCCGGTGGCACCACGGCGGCATGTTCCAGTGCCTCCCACGCCACTTCCAGCAATAGCCGTTGTTGCGGATCCAGCGAGACCGCTTCATTCGGTGCCATGCCGAAACATTCCGGGTCAAATCCGCTGAGTTGCGGGAGAAATCCGCCATGGCGCACTGCCATCTTTCCCGGCGCATCCGGATCCGGATCAAACCAGGCTTCCCGATCCCAGCGGTCTGCCGGAATCTGGGTAATCGCATCCTGTCCCGACTGCAATAGCTGCCAGAAGGCCTCAGGATTATCAGCACCGGGGAAACGACACCCGAGACCAATGATCGCAACCGGTTCGCGCTGCGCCGCCAGTTCAGCCTTCAGTGCCTTGATCTGCTGATATGACTCGGTAATCAGTCTTTCGTAGGTCTTCAGTTTGTTATCTGTCATACGGGTCACAAGGATACGTTGAGTTCTTTCGCCAGTAATTGCGCCATGCTGTCTATGTCAGCCGGATCCGGTTCTGACTGATCTGTATTTAATCCGATGACCGTCGCCAGATAATCCAGCAGGGTCTGCAGGGTGGGATAATCAAATAACAGGGTGGTCGGCAATGTACAGGCCAGCTCACGTTGCAGATGGTTACGCAATTCAATCGCTGCCAGGGAATCCATGCCCAGCGTGGTAAAGCCTGCTTCCGGGTCCGGACTGGTCTCCAGCCCCAGGGTCTGAACCAGTAACGCGTTCACCCGCTCGGTCAGCAGGCTCAGGCGTTGTGCTTCCGGCGCCGTCTGCAACCGTACTGACAAAATCTGGTCGGTTGCTGACGTCGGATGATCTGCTGCAAAACGTGCGAATACCGCAGGTAGCACTGCGTGTTGGGCGATAAAGCGTGGCCAGACCATCGGCAGGATCGCCAGTTGCCCCGTCTGCCCTGATATGTGTGCCAGAGCTGCCAGTCCCTGTGCAGGTGGAATCACGCCCTCGCCTTTCTGGTGTAGCGTGTCATCCAGTTCCAGCCGGGCACTCATCCCGACCTCAGACCAGGAACCCCACTGGATCGCCAGGGCCGGCAGTCCCTGCGCCTGGCGGTAATCGGCTAGTCCATCCAGAAATGCATTTGCTGCAGCATAGGTTGCCTGGCCGGGGGTGCCCAGCAGACCACTGACGGACGAAAACAGGACAAAATAGTCCAGGGTATGGGTCTGTGTCAGATGGTGCAGATGCCAGGCACCGGTGGCCTTGGCGGCCATCACCTGCTGCAGACGGGCCGCTGTCTGTTGCTGCATCAGACCATCATCCAGCATGCCGGCCAGATGCCAGACACCGCGCAATGGTCGATCCGCCGGAATCTGTGCGATCACCCGGGCCAGTTGGGTTCGATCCGCCACATCAGCCTGCGCGATGGTGATCTGTACGCCCTGAGTGCTCAGATCATGGATGACGGTTTGCGCAGTCGGCTGTGGGGCACGGCGACCGATCAGTACCAGGTGGCGTGCACCCAGCGCCACCAACTGTTCTGTGACCTGCAGCCCCAGCCCGCCATAACCTCCGGTCACCAGATAGGTCGCGGTCGGGTCGCACCGGATGGGTTCAGCAACCGGTTCAGTCACCCGCACCAGCCGGGCGACATAACATTGACCGGCCCGACAGGCGATCTGATCTTCTGCCAGTGCCGTGTCTGCCGCACACAAGGCCTGTAATACCGGCGTCACCTGATCTGGCGCAGCCAGATCCAGATCAATCTGGATGCTGCGGAATTCGGGATGTTCCAGTGGCACCACCCGTCCCAGCCCCCATTCAGCTGCAGCTGCCGGATCCGCACCCGGATGGCCTGGTAGTGCCTGGGCACCTCGGGTCAGCAACCAGACACGCGGGGCTGCCCCCTGAGTGCTCAGGGCCTGGATCAGATGTAACCGACTACTACAACCGGACCAGGCCTGATCAGCGCCGGGTGTCAGCCAGCCGTAGACCACTTGTTGTGGCACCGGGATCGCCTGCAACAAGGTCTGAAAATCTTCTGGTACCACCGGATTCAGTGTGAACTGTGACCCCTCCACCGACTGTGCATACTGTTCGCCCCGGACCACCTGCGTCACGCTGGCACCGGATGCCTGCAAACCTGCCACTAAACGTTCGCCAAACGCACCTTCGGCCAGCACCAGCCAGTCACCGGATAGTGTGCGTGTTTGCGCAGGTAATGGCTGCGCTTCCCATGCCAACTGGTATCGCCAGGACGGCCAGGTCATCTGGCTGCGTAACATCGCCTGTTCCTGTGCGACCTTCAGCAGTACACCCTCCATCCATACCACCAGGCGACCATCCGGCGCAAATAAATGGATGTCCGCCCGTAACAGTTCCGGATCGTCTTCGGCTGACGGGCGCAGTGCAGCATGACACCACAAATCCAGACCGGCATACGCCTGCCAGTGCAGTCGTTCCACCCCGAACGGCACATAGGTACGCCGACCATATTGTTCCGGGTAGGTGACAGTCAGGGCCAGATAACAGGCTTCCAGCAGGATCGGATGCAACCGGTAGGCCGCGGCATCTGCCAGTAAGGTATCCGGCAGCCGGATGTGCGACAGGCAACCGGTCTCTTCGCGCCAGAGTTGTTCGGTCGCCCGGAATTGCGGGCCTAAATCAATCTCGCGTTCCCGCTCGCCCTGATAGATCGCTTCCGGCGATATCTCGTGGGTGAATGCCGCCTGTAAGGTGGCTAAATCTGCAGACTCGGGTATCGGTTCAGTCACCTGGCGCAGGCCACCGGTAGCATGCAATATCCAGTCGGTCGGTGCTGTTGTCTGGTTGGCCGGTTGCGAAAAGATGCGGAACTGATAGCCATGCTCTGCTGGCTGCAACACCACCTGTATCGCACGGATTTGCTCTTCATCTGGCCAGTCCATCGCCTGTTGCATCACAAAGTCGGTGATGTCCAGACGATCTGCCTGCCAGACCTGCACACCAGCGGCCAGGGCCATCTCCAGATAGGCCACCCCCGGCATCACAATCGCACCAAAGATGCGATGATCGGTCAGCCAGACCGGATGATCTTTGTCGACCTGGGAATGAAACACGATGTCGTCGCAATGCGCGGCATAACAAGCCGGGCCAATCAACGGATGTACCGATTCTGTCGGAAAGGTGGGTTGTGTGGGTACTGATGCCGTGGTGGCAGGTTCCGGTTCGATCCAGCAGCGTTCTCGCTGCCACGGATAGGTTGGCAAGGGCACCCGCCGGTGCGCCCAGGGGGCATGGTAGCCTGCCCAGTCAATCTCTGTGCCGGCCTGATATAACTCGCCCAGGCTGGTCTGTAGTTGTTCCCAGTCGTTTTTATTGCGGCGCAGGCTCGGTAGCCAGTAGCCGGTATGCTCCGGCAGGCATTGTCGCCCCATCCCGAGCAGGACCGGTTGCGGCCCGGCCTCAATACAGGTGCCGATGTTTTGTGCGCTGAGGGTCTGCATCCCGGCCCGGAAGTTGACCGGGGCTCGCACATGGTTGACCCAGTAGTCGGCACTCGCCATGGTGTTGTCTGCCAGTCTGCCGGTCACGTTTGAGATCAGTCTGATCTTCGGGGGGGTGTAGCGGACCTGGCGTGCAAAGCGGGCATACTCGTCCTGCATCGGAACCATCAGGGGGGAATGAAATGCATGTGATACGGTCAGCGGTCGGGTGCTGATCCCGGCTGTTTTGAGCTGGGCGGTTATCGTGTCCAGGTCGGTCTGTGCGCCGGAGATCACCACGCTGCGCGGGCCATTGTCTGCTGCCAGCGATACGGTGTCTGTATAGGCTGCCAGGTAGGGTGCAATCTGGTCTTTGCTTGCGCGGACCGCCAGCATGCCACCACCGGTGGGCAAGGCCTGGATCAGGCGGCCGCGAATCGCGATCAGTTTCAGCGCATCGGCCAGGCTGTATACCCCGGCGACACAGGCCGCAACATATTCGCCCACGCTGTGGCCCAGCACGAGGTCTGGCCGGATGCCCCAGCTGGCCCACAGTTGGTACAGCGCATATTCGACTGAGAACAGGGCGGGCTGGGTGTAGCGGGTCTGGTCGATCTGGTCGATCTGGTCGATCTGGTTGGTCTGACCGTCTGCCGGATACAGGATGTCGAGCAGCGGTTGCGCCAGGTAGGGCCGTACCAGTTGGTTGCATCTGTCCAGGGCGGCCCGGAAGATCGGCTGGGTGTCGTATAGTTCACGCCCCATGTTGACGTATTGCGAGCCCTGGCCGGTGAACAGGATCGCGATTCTGCCGGCCGGGGTCGTTGGTGTGGTGGGTGCGGTCCAGGCCTGCAGGTCGGTTTGCAGTCGGGTCGGATCGGTCGCGCGGAATACGGCACGTTGTGCGTGGTGTTTACGCCCGGTATTCGTGGTGTAACACAGGTCTGCCAGGCTGGTGGTTGTGTGGGTGCGCAGGTATTTCGCATACTGTGCAACCCGCGCGCTCAGCGCGGCATGGGTTCTGGCGGTCAGGGTCAGGATCTGGTGTGCCGGTGGGCTGACTGACGGGGGTTGGGTCTGCGGGGCTTCTTCCAGGATCACGTGGCTGTTGGTGCCGCCCATCCCGAATGAACTGACCCCGGCGCGGCGCGGTGTCTTTTGTGCGGGCCAGTCGGTCAGTTCGGTCGCGACTCTGAACGGACTCTGGGTGATTTTCAGCTGTGGGTTTGGCGCCTGGTAGTTCAGGCTGGGTAGGATCTGACGGTGGTACAGGGCCAGGGCGGTCTTGATCAGGCCGGCGATGCCGGCCGCTTCGTCCAGGTGGCCGATGTTGGTCTTGACGGAACCGATCGCGCAGCTCTGGTCTGCGATCTCTGGCACTTGCTCGCGGTAGGCCTGGGTCAGGGCGGCGATTTCGATCGGATCGCCCATCTGTGTACCGGTGCCGTGTGCCTCGACGTAGCTGATCGTGTCTGCGCTCACGTCGGCGGCGCTCAGTGCGTCGCGGATCACGGCGGCCTGGCGTTCAACACTCGGCGCGGTGTAGCCGATTTTGGTCGCGCCATCGTTGTTGATTGCGCTGCCTTTGATCACGGCGATGATGTGGTCGCCATCACTCTGGGCTTCTGACAGGCGTTTCAGCAGGACGAAGCCGCCGCCATTACCAAACAGGGTGCCAGCGGCCTGGGCATCGAAGGTGCGGGTATGTCCATCTGGTGAACGGATCATGCTGTCTTCGTACTGGTAGCCACTTTTGTCCGGGATGATCAGGGAGATGGCACCTGCCAGGGCCAGGTCGCTTTCGCCGGTCTGCAGGCTCTGGCTCGCCAGGTGCACCGCGACCAGTCCGGTCGAACACGCGGTCTGCACGTTGACGCTCGGCCCCTGCAGGTTCAGTTGGTACGAGATTCGGGTCGGCAGGTAGTTGCGGTCGTTGCCCAGTTTGATCTGCAGTTGTTGCAGGTCCGCCTCGATCAGGGGTTGTGCCAGCGTGCCGCCCCGGCTCGGCAGGACATTATTGATCAGATAGGTGCTGCTGCTGCATCCGGCATACACGCTGACGGTACCCGGACAGGTCTCCGGGTTGTAGCCGGCCTGTTCGAAGGCTTCCCAGGCACATTCCAGTGCCAGGCGGTGTTGCGGGTCGATCAACCGCGCTTCTTTGCGGTTCAGGTTGTAATAGTCGGCATCGAACTGGTCGATGTCCTGCAGGATGGCTCCCTTTCTGACGTAGTTCGGATGGTCTTTCTGCGCCTGGCTGACCCGGGTCAGTTCTGCCGCGCTGAACTCGGTCAGGGATTCGACACCTTCCCGCAGGTTACGCCAGTAGGTGTCGAGGTCCGGGGCACCCGGGAAGCGTCCGGCCAGACCGATGATTGCGATGTCGGTCTGCGCTTCTGATGAGGTGGTGCGTGTTGTGCGGCTGTGTGCGGCTGGCGGTGTCTGGTCAGTTTCTCCGGTGCCACTGAGGTGGGCTGCTAATGCCTGGATGGTCGGGTATTGGTACAGGCTGAGGGGGGTCAGCCGATCCGGATAGTCGGGTTGCAATCGCTGGTACAGGCGGGTCAGCAGCAGGGAGGTTGCACCCAGATCGGCGAATTTGTCCTGGGTACCGACTGCTGCCAGATGCAGTTCCTGTTGCCAGATCTGGACCAGGTGTGTTTCGAGGTCGGTTTGTGGCGGCCTGGCCGATTCGGCCAGGCCACGCCGCAGGTGTTGTGGCATCGGCAGGGCGCGCCGGTCCAACTTGCCGCTCGGGGTCTGCGGCAATGCGTCCAGCCAGAGGTAGGCGGCCGGCAGCAGGGTGTCGGGCAGTTGAGCGGCCAGCTGGTCGTGCAGTTGGGTTTCGATTCTGGTAGCTGTCTGACCTGTGCCCTCAGGTCCATCGCGCAGCACACCATAGGCGATCAGGTGTGGCTGGTCCGCGATGGTCTGCGCCACGACCGCAATGTGCCGGATCGCCGGGTGTTGTGCGATCGCGGTCTCTATTTCACCCGGCTCAACCCGGATGCCACGTATCTTCACCTGGGCATCTGCCCGTCCCAGGTGTTCCAGCGTACCATCAGCGTGATACTGCGCCAGGTCGCCGGTGCGGTATAGTCTGCCGGTACCCGCCGGGTGCGGTATGAACCGTTCTGCGGTCAGTTCCGGTCGGTGCAGATAGCCTCGCGCCAGTCCGGCACCACCGATGTACAACTCACCTGCGGCACCCGCCGGTACCGGCTGTAAGTCGCGGTCCAGTACCTGCACCTGTACGTTACTGATCGGCTGCCCCATTGGCACCACATCCGGCCAGTCTGCCGGATCGCCGGTCAATGTATATGTCGTCGCGTCCTGAAATTCGGTTGCGCCATAGTGGTTGTGCAGCACCGCACCGGTCTGCGCAAACAGGTCGCGCACAGCGGGTGTGATGCGCAATTGTTCGCCGGTCGTGATCACGGCTCGCAGGTCAGTCGGTAGGGTCTCTGCGTCCACCGCCTCGGCATACTGGTGCAGGCCGGCAACCGGCATAAACAATCTCTGCACACTCTGTGCACGGATATGTTGTGCCAGCGCATACGGGTCGCGCCGTACCGCCTCGGTCACCAGTACCAGTGTGCCGCCGGAGCACAGGGTTGAAAAGATCTCATGGAATGAGACATCAAAGCTGCTGGCACAATATTGCAGGGTACGCAGCCCGACCGATTCGGGCCGGGCCTGCGCATGCCAGTGCAGCAGGTTCACCAGGCCGCGATGCGGCATCGCCACGCCCTTCGGCTGTCCGGTCGAGCCAGAGGTATAGATCACGTAGGCCAACCGATCCGCAGGATCAGCCACAGGACTTTTATTACTCTGACCTGGATTATGCGCACATCTTTCGACGGCCACCGAACCCTGATCCGGTGCTGTTGGTGTCAGCAGGACTGATACCTTCGCATCAGCCTGCATGAATGCCAGTCGTTCTGCCGGATAGGTCGGATCCAGTGGCAGATACGCCCCACCCGCCTTCAGCACTGCCAGCAGGCTGATGATCAGTTCCGGACTGCGTTCCAGGCGCACCCCGACCAGGCGGTCGGCGCAAATGCCCAGTTCAGTCAGACGACCTGCTAACTGTTCTGCCTGTGCATCCAGCTCGCGGTAGGTCAGGGTCTGTTCATCTGCCACCACCGCGATTGCATCGGGAGTACGCTTTGCTTGTACCGCGAATAAATCCTGCACACAGTCGGTCAATACCTGTTGCATATTGTGCTGCCGCTAACTCAGATTCGGAAAATAATCTTCACAATCACCCGTCCGACGGACATCCCAGGTCGCACAATGTAATGAACCACCATATTCAAACACATACCGGAAGGGGATCGGATACACCTCAAATCCATGCCGGTCCAGCAGGTCTTGTAATAGCTTTTCCTGTGCCTCACATACCACCTTCGTCGGTGAGATGCTGAATACATTCATGGATAACCATTTTGACGACTGACAGAAGATCGGCATCTGATCATTCGTGGAGGTTGGCTCCGGTGCGGTGATAAATTCCCAGCCGTTATCCAGAAACAACCGTTCTTCACCGTCACGCAGCGGACGATCCGGATTAGTCAGGATCAGGCCAGGACGCAATGGCACAAAGGTGCAGTCAATATGTGACGGAAAAAAGTCCAGCGGAAAATGCACCGGATGTACCCGGAAGCCACGTGGTTCCAGATGCCGCTTCAGCCAGTGTATCCCTGCCCGGTTCGTGGTCATGGATTCCTGCACGATAATATCGCGACCGAACCGGCTGCAATCTGCTGCATCAAAGATCACTTCATCCTGCGTGACACAAAATTCAAATTCGTGCATCCGCGCATGACGTTCGGCCAGCGGCCAGTCCCAGAAGTCTTCCCGATACATCGCATCGGCCATGGATGGCTTGGGTGCTGCATTCCAGATCATCTGCGGATCAGCATGCCAGTATTCGTACACCAGCTTACGATATGGCAG
Source organism: uncultured Gammaproteobacteria bacterium (assembly GCA_963922315.1). Taxonomy (GTDB): domain Bacteria; phylum Pseudomonadota; class Gammaproteobacteria; order Chromatiales; family Chromatiaceae; genus JAHDBG01. Next base: position 12,077 of record CAWUID010000031.1, on the reverse strand, counting down.
GTACTCAAAAAAACGTGCCCGGCGTGACATGGTCGCTTCCAGAATTTCATTCCCGAAGGTGATCATCACATCCCGGGGACATACCGCGCAATACTGGTTGGCCACCGTGAAATCGGGAGTCTGTATCGCCTGACTGAAATCCTGTGGCTCCGGCCGCCGCACCTTTACACCCTGTGATTCAAGCAGAGCGGCAAATCCGGCCAGCTCTTCGTTTGTTTTGTCGAGCATCGCCTGTGGCTTCGGCCCACCCGGAAACGGGATCTGATCAGCAATGGCAGAATCACGTAGCTTCGGATGACTGCCCGGCTCAGTCGGCTCAAAACACGCCTGGTCAGCACTGCCGACCACCACCTCCTCCAGTGGATCCCATTCGTTCCATGCATTCACAATCTTTGCGTTATTCAAACTAAAATTTCCTGTAAATTTTGCGGTCATGCTTCACCGCACATAGAGTGACACACCTTGTCAGAACAAGCCGGAAAAGCATGCAAAATGGTCTTTTCGTCGGCAAAACTACCGGTTTCAAGCGGTATAACCAGCTTGTCGTTACGTCAGGTCGTTGTGGCCTCAAGTCTCCGGTTTCAGCAAGACCGATATTGTTACCTGACAACATTTGCAAAGCCAGTTGCATATCGCTACTGAAGATACCCTTCAGGTATTATAATCACAGAGTGAAGTTGTCCGTGATTTGCCTGCATCTCAGATGAATTGGCTCGAAAGTTGTCCTGACATTAAACTTTACATTCAATGTAACAATCAGAACCACAAATGACACTACTGTTTTTAAGTATCAGATGCTAAATACTACTGCTGAAATTATTGAAGATTTACGCCAGGGGCGTATGGTCATCATCATGGACGATGCCGGTCGCGAAAACGAAGGCGACCTGGTGATGGCTGCAGAAAAAATCACCCCGGCGGCCATTAACTTTATGGCACGCTACGGACGCGGCCTGATCTGCCTGACTCTCACCCGTGAGTACTGCCGTCAGTTGAGGCTACCGCTGATGGTGAATACAGATGATCAACTGGCTGCCACTAACTTCACTGTGTCGATAGAAGCGGCTGCCGGTGTGACCACTGGCATCTCAGCCACCGATCGGGCAACTACCATTCTGGCAGCAGTCGCTGATCAGGCACAACCACATGATCTGGTGCAGCCTGGTCACATCTTTCCATTGATGGCACAGCCAGGCGGCGTTCTGGTCCGCGCCGGACATACTGAAGCTGGTTGCGATCTGGCCCGTCTGGCTGACCTGAAACCCGCTGCGGTGATCGTTGAGATCCTGAATGAAGACGGCAGCATGGCACGCCAGCCAGAACTCGAAATATTTGCCCGCCAGCATGACCTGAAAATCGGTACTATTGCTGATCTGATTCAATATCGCATCCGCAATGAACACACCATCGAAGCCATCAGCCATTGTGATTTGCCAACACAGTATGGCACTTTCCGCCTCATTGCCTACCAGGATCAGATCAGCAATGACATTCATCTGGCGCTGGTATATGGCGCACTGAAAAAAAACGAACCCGTTCTGGTACGGGTGCATGTGCAGAATACATTGTGCGACTTATTTTCCGGCACATTCAATGACAGCTGGCCACTGCGTGATGCGATGGATTATGTAGCCCGGGCCGGATCTGGTGTAATCGTGATCTTACGCAATTACGATACCAATCGATCTATCGTGCAACAGATTGAAGCACACCGGTTGGGTCAGCAAGCCTCAGTGACGACTAACAAAGACCAGCCAGGCGACCTGCGCACCATCGGTATTGGGGCACAAATCTTAACTGACCTGGGCATCCGCCAGATGCGCGTCATGAGTGCGCCGAAACACTTACATGCCCTGGCCGGATTTGATTTGGAAGTGACCGAATTTGTTGCCACCCGGACAACCTGAATTTTTGATGATGGAGACAACATGAACTCACCAACCACCGTGACTGGCCAGCTCAGCGCGCCACCACAGGCAAAATTCGGCCTGGTGGTCACCCGCTGGAATCAACTAGTCGTTAACCCGCTGGAAGCTGGTGCTATAGACACCCTGCTACAACACGGCGTGACCGCAGATCAGATCACACGGGTGCAAGTGCCTGGTGCGTTTGAAATTCCTCTGGTGCTGGATAAGCTGGCAGCACAAGGACGTTATGCCGCACTGATCGCCCTCGGTGCCGTCATCCGGGGCGATACGCCACACTTTGATTATGTTGCCGGAGAGTGTGTCAGCGGCATCTCGCAGACGATGCGTCGGTATGGCCTGCCAGTCAGCTTTGGCGTCCTCACTGTGGATAGCCTGGAACAGGCAATGGACCGAGCTGGCGGCAAAGCGAGCAATAAAGGCAGCGAAGCGGCTGCCTGTGCGATAGAAATGGTGAATCTGCTCCGCCAAATTGACCTGGCGGATACCTCCAGCTCATGAGTCATCAACGCAGCAAAGCGCGTCGTCTGGCGGTACAAGCCATATATCAGTGGCAAATTGCCGGACAGACCGCTACTGAGATTATCACTCAGTTTACCGAACATGCCAGCAAAAAAGTTGATTTTGCGTATTTTCGCGAACTGACCGAGGGAGTGATCAGCCAGCATGACCAGTTGGACAAACAACTACAACCGCAGCTCAGACGAGCTTTATCTGGTGTTGATCCGGTCGAACGGGCCATTCTGCGTTTGGCCACGTATGAGCTGTCACAAAGATTGGAAATACCTTACAAAGTCATTATTAACGAATCAGTGGAGCTGGCGAAGACCTATGGCGCAGAACAGGGACACCGGTTTGTGAACGGTGCGCTGGATAAAACTGCCCAAGTGTTACGCCCGAAAGAACGTATGACCCGGCCACGACCCAGACCAGATGGCGAGTGAATTTGATGTCATCCGGCGCTATTTCCAGGAAGCTACCGCAGCACGTGATGACGTGATACTGGGCATCGGCGATGATTGTGCCCTGCTTCGGATACCTCCCGGACAACAGCTTGCTGTCAGCATGGATACTCTGGTCGCCGGACGACATTTTGTTGCGGATGCAAACCCGACGAATCTGGGGCACAAGGCACTCGCTGTTAATCTGAGCGACCTGGCAGCGATGGGCGCCACCCCGGCCTGGGTGACACTGAGCCTCACCCTGCCTGCGGCAGATACCACCTGGCTAACCCATTTTATGCAAGGCTTCAGTGCACTCGCCGCAACCTATCAGGTACAACTGATCGGCGGCGATACCACTCGGGGGCCGCTCAGCATCACCGTGCAGGCACACGGTTATGTCCCGCCTGATCAGGCATTACGTCGTGCTGGTGCACGAGTTGGTGACAACATTTATGTCAGCGGCACTTTGGGAGATGCGGGACTCGCATTGGCTGCACAACAAGGTCGGTACCCGCTCGACGCCGGAGCACGATCCAGTGTGCAACCGCATCTGGATCGCCCCACCCCGCGCGTCGCCCTCGGCTGTGCTTTGCGACAAGTCGCACATGCAGCAATCGATATCTCAGACGGACTCGGTGCTGATCTGCAACATATCTGCACTGCCAGCGGGGTCGTAGCACAAATTCTGGCGCAACATTTGCCTCTGTCTGCAACAGTCCGGGCATATATAGAGCAGACGCAGGACTGGCAACTGCCAGTCAGTGCCGGCGATGATTATGAACTGCTGTTTACCGCCGCCAGAGCTGATGAAGCCCGTATCCGGCAAATTGCCCGCGATCTGGCAGTACCAGTCAACTGTATTGGTGAAATCACAGCGGCAGAAACAATGGTGATGGTGTTACCGGATGGCACCCGGTGTACGCCAGGTGCTGGCTATGATCATTTTGCCGACTTGGCAGAAGTATGTCAGAACATGCAACCTGATACTTAATCGACTCTATATGTCTTCGTATAATGAAGACATATACGATGTATTGCCTTACAAATGGAATCTACGACAATGACAACCGCACTTCGTGAGCCAGTAGAGCGCGTAACAGTATATTTAACACCTCAAAACAGACGGCGATTAGCCAATTTGCGTCGTGGCGAAAAAACTAAAACCGTTAATGAAGCGTTGAATTATGTATTTGAAAGAGAAGAAAAACAGCGCTATTTCGAGGAATTTATGGACACTGTAAGAAATACAAAGCCAGTGACTCCCTTAGTCTCCGGGGTTAATACCATCCGCAGATTGCGCGAAGGTCGAGACCACATATCTGCCTGAAAATATAGTGCTATGCGTACAAAATATGTAGTTCTTGACTCAAGCCTGTTTGTAAAAATCTTCCTGAAAGAAGAAGATCGTGACGATGCCATAAAACTTTTACAATATATCGGAAAGAATGGAATTTCTGTTGTCTGCCCCGATATATTTGTTTATGAGGTATTATCAGTAGCAGCACAAAACAGATTTTTTTTATCCGATGCACTTCACATTATCAAGACATCTGAAAAGTCATATCTCACTATTACAACACCAACAGCACCACAATTTGAACTGGCGATGCAGATAACTGAGGATGGAAACCAGAAATCCGGTTTTCCATCAATATATGATAGCACCTATCATGCTATGGCGATTTCCTATGACGGTGTTTTTATCACCGCCGATAAACGACACGTAGAGAAAGCAAGGCAATATGGGCATATTGCGATTCTTCATGACTGGAAAACAGTGCTTTCGGCATGATGTATAAAAATACTGTGGTGGTCAAAAATTTTCGTACTACTTGAGAAAGTGAGCTCTCATCTTTTTGTCAGCAAGGCATAGTAGAACCCATCCATCGTCTGTTCACCCGGATAAATCTGCCGTCCGACCGAACAGGCATGACCCCATGTCTGATCCATAGGCACTGGGTGTGCGTCGGGATGTTGTTGTATAAACGCCATGATCTGATGCTGATTTTCTGTCGGCAATACCGAACAGGTGGCATACAACAACATGCCGCCAACTTTCAGGCATGGCCACACCGCACGCAGCAGAGCTGCCTGGCGCTGTGCCAGAGCGGGGATATCGTCGGACCGGCGCAACAAACGAATATCGGGGTGACGCCGCATCACACCGGTTGCAGAACAAGGCACATCCAGCAAAATCCGGTCAAACGGTTGTTGTCGCCACACTGCTGGCGGCTGGCTGGCATCCAGCACTTCACACTGTGCATGTAACTGTAACCGTTGCAGATTATCTGCAACCCGTTCCATCCGATCCGCCTGTCGATCCACTGCGACCAGATCCACGGCACCAGCAGCCAGTTCCAGAAGGTGCCCGGTTTTGCCACCTGGCGCAGCACACGCATCCAGAATACGCTGTCCCGGTTGCACATCCAGCCATTGCGCTGCCAATTGCGCCCCCGCATCCTGCACCGACACGATCCCCTCCGCAAACCCCGGTATCTGTTCCACTGCGGTTGGCTGTTCCAATACAACCGCACCTGGCACTGACTCCACCGCCACACCTGACATTCCAGCTGCTGACAAGGCCGCCAGATAATCCGGCAGAGACTGACGACGCGAATTCAGGCGCAACGTCATCGGCGCCCGCTGTTGCAATGCGTCCAGAATCGTTGCCCAATCCTGCGGATAAGCGGCCTGCATCTGTTTCAACAACCAGTCCGGTTGCGCATAACGCACTGCTGGCGTATCTTCAGTCAGGCTGATCCCAGCCTGCAGATCGCGTTGCAACTGACGCAACACACCGTTCACCAAACCAGCTGCCCAGGGCTTTGCCAGGCGCCGCGTCAGGGCTACACTGGTCGCCAGTACCGCATGATCCGGCACCCGGTTGTATAACAACTGATACGCACCCAGCAATAAAATGTACCGGACTACCTGATCCTTGCGCCGCAGCGGTTTGCGTACATAACGAGCGACTACGGTGTCCAGTTGGCGATACCAACGACACAAGCCGTAGCTAAATTCAGCCACTAACGCCTGATCCCGTGCACTTAAACGAGTCGGCGCAGCCAGCACCTGATCCAGCGCCCGCCCCTGCAACACCTGCTGCAGATTGGTCAGCGCCTGCTGGCGTGGGTCAGCGTGTGCCATAGGTCGGCATATCCGCAGCTCGCATACCAGCACCAATCAGCACAGCAGCCATCAGTGGCAACACAATAGCCAGCAGGAAGGTGAGTTGCCCGCCGAGACCATCCCACAAATAACCACTACTCAGGCTGCCCACAGCACCACCAGCACCAAAACACATGCTGGAATACAGCGCCTGACCACGTCCCTGCAAACGCCCGGGGAAATAGTGTTGCACCCAGTGAATTGCTGAGACATGAAACAGGCCGAAACTCGCCGCATTTAGTAACTGTGCCAGAATCAGATTCGGCAAAAATTCCGGCCAGCAGGCAATCATCACCCAACGCAGTGCAGTCAGCGCAAAACTGGTGATCAACAATCGTCGTACCGACCAGCGACGTAACGCATAGTGTGCCCCCCAGAACAACACGATTTCGGCCAGAATTCCCAGAGCCCATAACTGACCAATCAGCGTCTTACTATAACCATAGTCTTCCAGATAAATCGTGTAAAAGGTGTAATAAGGCCCGTGGCTGGTCTGCAACAAAAAAATTGCTGCCAGAAATGCCCAGACCACCGGACGACGCAACAATTCTGACAAGGTCACCGCATCTGGTGGATGGGGTACGGCCGGTGGTTCTGCAACTGTCAGGGTGCTGATCCATAAAAAAAAGAACAGACCCATAACAGCCCACAGCACAATTTCCGAACCATATAAATCAATCAGCCAACCGAGGCAGATCACTGCCAGCATAAAACCCACCGAGCCCCACACCCGGATACGAGCGTATAACGCCGCCTGGTCGCGCAGATACTGAAAAGTCAGCGCCTCAAATTGCGGCAGATTTGCGTTCCAGAAAAAGCCATAGATCAGCATCACGGCGGCCATCAGCCAGAAGGTCTGTACCCAGAACAGCCCGACAAACGCCAGCACCGAACAAAAAGCACCCAACCGAATCAGCGAGATACGGTGTTCGACCCGATCACACAGCCAGCCCCAGATATTCGGCGCAACAATCTTCGCAGCTAATGGAATTGCGATGAGCTCACCAATTGATTGCGCATCAAACCCCCGCCCCTTCAGCATCAGCCCCCAGTACGGAATGGCAACACCGAGGATCGCAAAATGAAACACATAAAAGCTGGATAAGCGCCAGTATGGCAGCGGCTGTACAGCCGATTCATGACGCCTCACCCAACCTGGCTCAAATCAGGTGCCTGCTGATGCCAGTCGGTCACACCCTGATACTGATGTGCAGTCTGTAATAATTGCGGTTCGGCCCAATAGTTACCAATCAGTTGCACGCCGACCGGCATGCCATTCTGGGCAAAACCTGCCGGATGACTCAGCGCCGGCAGGCCAGCCAGACTGACCGGCACAGTGTATATATCACTCAGATACATCTGCACCGGATCCTGCTGCCATTTACCCAGCTCGAAAGAGACAAAGGGTGTCACCGGGCCAAGCAACAGATCAACCTCTTGTAATACCCGCTGGAAGTCATCCGCAATCAATTGCCGCACTTTCTGCGCCTGTACGTAATACGCATCATAGTAGCCTTCAGACAGCACATAAGTCCCCAACATAATGCGTCGTTTGACCTCAGTCCCGAACCCTTCTGCTCGCGAATGTGCATACAAAGCAGCCAGATCGTCGGTCTTTGCACTACGATGCCCGAAACGTACCCCGTCATACCGCGACAGATTGGACGAAGCCTCAGCCAGCGCCACCACATAGTATGCCGGAATGCTCGCCTGACTGGCCGGCAAGTTCACTTCCACCAGCGTCGCACCCAGCGATTCATACACCTGTGCCGCCTGCTGTACCAATGCCGCTACTTCAGCATCCAGCCCATCAGCAAAAAACTCGCGTGGCAAGCCAATCCGCAGCCCGCGCAAATTACCTGCCAACCCGGCGGCATAATCTGGCACTGATTGTTGCGCACAGGTCGAATCCTGTGCGTCAAAACCGGCCATCGTCTGCAACAATGTCGCTGCATCCTGCGCACTATGCGCCAGGATGCCTGCCTGATCCAGCGATGATGCGAATGCCACCATGCCCCAGCGCGAACACCTGCCATAAGTCGGCTTCAGACCGGTGATTCCAGTCAGCGCTGCCGGCTGGCGCACCGAGCCACCGGTATCAGAACCCGTCGCCGCGGCACACAAGCGTGCCGCCACCGCTACCGCCGAGCCACCGGAAGATCCCCCTGGCACACAATCGGTTGACCAGGGGTTGTGCACTGGCCCGTAAAAACTGTTTTCATTCGATGAGCCCATCGCAAACTCATCCATATTTGCTTTGCCCAGCATCACACAGCCAGCAGCCTGTAACCGGCTGACCATGGTCGCATCATAGGGCGCAACAAAATTATCCAGCATCCGCGAGCCACAACTGGTTCTGACACCCTGCGTGCAGAACACATCTTTATGCACAATCGGAATCCCGGCCAACGGCCCGGCACTGCCCGTGGCCAATTGTTTGTCTGCGGCCTGTGCCTGTGCCAGCGCAATCTCTTCGGTCACTGTGATCAGACTGTTCAGCGCACCATCCAACTGCCGGATCCGTGTCAGATAATGTTGTGTCAGTTCCACACTGGAATACACACCGGCGCGTAGATCAGCGGCCTGTCTTGCGATACTCTCGACTTGCATATTACTCACTTATTCACTCACAACTGTTCAGAATACTCTGAGAGAGTATTGCAAATAAAATCGCTCTTTCTTCAATCTACCCGGCTGGGTTTTTTAAAATAATAATCGTAGCGCTGGTGCAGATACAAAGTAAACTTCCAGGCTTCGGTATGGGACAACTCACTGTCATCCGGCAGTACCACCCGGATATATAAGCCCTGAGTATGCTGCTGATCCAGACGGGTCAGTATCCTGTCCAGAGCCTCCTGAGTCACCACCTGAAACTGGCCTGACGCCCCTTCCCGCCACGCAATCTGATACTCACCCGCCCGCTTCCGATAACGTACCTCCACTCGATAACGTCCGCGTGCTGAACGCGCTGGCCGCACCAGCTTGTCATATTTTGTCTTCAGGTGGGTATAGTCTTCCGCCAGGGTGGCATAACGCCGTTCTGCGGCCTGGGCTTCCGTTGTTTGCGCTGCCAGTAATTGCGTCTTTTCGTCCAACTGCGCACGCAAGACCTGGCTGTGCTGCTGTGCGCCAGTCAGATCATCCCGCATAGCCTGCAACTCAGTATCAAGCATCTGCATATCGACCTGCGCGGCCTGCAAAGCGACTTCGCGTTGTTGTAACGCAAGCTGCGCCTTGCGCGACTGTACCTTCAACTGCGCGACCTCAGATTGCAGTTGCTCGCGCAAGACCAGCAGAGCCGCTGCTTCCTGCGCAAACTGATCGCGCGCCTGCTGCAAATCTGCCATCTGATACTGCTGCTCAGCGATCTGAGCCAGTTGCGCCTGATCCCGTACCTGCAACTGCCGCAACTGCACACGCAAATCGGCCAGCCGATCTTCCGCCGCATGTAATGCGGTGGTCAGCAGATCATTCTTCTCGCCCGCCACAAACGCCCGTTCAGACGCCAGTTGCTCAGCTGCCATGGTCGCGCGCAACTGTTGCACCAGTTCCAGATTACGGGCCAGTAACACCACCAGAGCGATCAGAAAGATCATCACAATCGTGGTCATGATGTCCGTGAACGACGGCCAGAAACCAGCGTGACCCTGATTCGTCTGGTGGTCAGCCCGTAAATCAATAAATGCCGTATTCATTCATCATCACGTAAGCGGAAACCGACCCGCAATTGTTGCGTAATCACATCCAGGCTCTGCTGAATCCGCGTGGTTTCAACCCCCTGTATCGCAGCCAGCACCTTGTATTCTGATTCTGCCAGCACCGTCTGCGTTTGTTGCATCTGTTCCGCTAAGCCCTGCAAAGAACGCAGCAGACTCGCGAACTCATACAACACATGTTCCGTATCCACCTGGAAACGCGGCAACAGATGCAATGTCGTAATCTGTTCTATCGCCCCGACCAGGTTGGTCTGCGCATCATTCACCCGGGCAAAAAAGAACGCAAAATAAAAATAGCACACAATCGCGGTAATCGTGGTGGACAGAGCGGTTGACATGCCATGAATCACCATCCCCATCCCGGTGGCACTCACCGCATTTTCCAGCGTCTCCGAGGCCCCGATCAGCGCGATGGATAACGAAACGATGGTACCGAACACACCAGTCAGAATCAGCGTATTGTTCACAAATTTCGGCACACCCTGCCGGATACTCTCAGACGCCATCAGCGTGGCAGCTAAGGCACTCTGATCAATCGGCTGACGGGCATCATACAACGCTTGCAACCGATCATACCGCTGCGCAATCAGCCGCACTGGCTCTATGCCGCGCAGAGGTCGCTCAGGACGCTGTTGCAGATTGCGTAAAAACTGCGCAATACCGGCCTCTTCGTGCCGATAGTGCCACAAAATCAACACGATATGCGCCATACCCGTCAGGAACAACACAACAATGGCACCGTTAATCAACCAGCCGAGCCGGGTTAGCTGGTCACGAAAATAAATATCATAGACCAGATCCCATTGCCAGGCCAGCAGCCCCAGCAGCAGCACGCCGATCAGCAGGATCAACCCTAACGTACTGCGGCTGTATTGATAACGAAAATTAATCGTCGCCATGCGTCCGGCCTACACCGAAAAAGAGGAACCACAGCCACAAGTGGTCGTTGCATTCGGATTACGAATCACAAACTGAGCACCCTGCAATCCTTCCGAATAATCCACTTCAGCACCGGTCAGATATTGCGCACTCATCGGGTCAATCAGCAAGGTGACGCCATCCGTCATCACGCTCTCATCCCCTTCCTGCAACGTCTCGTCAAACGTAAAGCCATACTGAAAGCCGGAACAGCCACCCCCCTGAATATAAATGCGCAGCTTCAGCTCGGGGTTCCCTTCTTCCTCAATCAATTCAGCCACTTTCCCGGCTGCTGCCTGGGTAAAGACCAATAAATCCTCTGTTGTCTGCATCATAAAACCACCCTGAATGAAATATATAAATCGTAAACACGAGCACCCTCACCCGGGCACTCACTGCCAATCGGTTCCGTGCTCTGCGGCACGCCACACAAACTTCCGCCGCTGCTCATCCACCGCCCGGATCACGCCCGAATCATACGCGATACTGTCTGCCCAGTCCGGCTTAGTGAGCGCGCGCAATTCATACCGTTGTGTCTGATCGCGTACCAGCAGGCGGTCTGATGCCGGATCCATGTCACCAGACCAGACACGGCGGTGCGCTTCGTCATACGGTTCGCCCTGCAATGATAATAACACACGCCCGAACGGCGGCTGCGCATAACAGCGCAAACCAAAATGATATTGAGTCAGCCAGTGCTGCGCCTTATTCAACCCCTGCTGATGCAACGGCAACCGCTGCCCGGTCGCTCGCGCCACTTGTTGTGCCACCCGCAGCAGATCACCCCATGCCGGGCGTAACTGATCATCATCAGCCAGAGATTCTGCCAGCAGCAACATCGACTGCAACAACCGATACGCCTGACCCGGCGTGGCACCGGCAGCAACCTGTGCCAGTTCCTGTTCCACCCGGCTGGCCAAACGGTGCAACCCGGCATAATCCTGTCGCTGCGGTCGTTGTAACAGATTGCGCTTCCGGCAATGCAGCATAACGGCGCAACTGATCCTGCAATGCGGCAGGACGCAGCCACAACCAACCTGCCTCCGTCTGCACTATAGTGGACCCCAAAAACTGGACCAGTGGTTAAGGAATGACAGTGGTTGCAAATTTCCTCCCTTAGATTATCTGAACAGGAGTTCATTAAATGGCCGCCAAAAAACGCAAGCAGTACACAGCAGATTTTAAAGCCAAAGTGGCGTTAGCGGCTTGCAAAGGGGATAAGACAGCCAATCAGTTAGCCAGTGAATATAGCGTTGGGCCGACCCAGATTAGTCAGTGGAAAAGCACTTTGCTCAATCAATCGTCACAGTTATTCGAGCGAACCCAAGCCCCGATAGACCATGAGCAGCTCACAGCTCCGTTGTACCAGGAGATCGGGCGGCTCAAAATGGAACTGACCTGGCTTC
>CAWUID010000030.1:0-26020 GCA_963922315.1 uncultured Gammaproteobacteria bacterium | reverse complement strand
ATGACTTTGGCCAGCTTTGCCTTCCGATTAGGCTGCTGAAACTCTAAACTCTAGGAGACTATTATCATGCGTCAAACCACAACCTCCATTCTGACCGCCACCATTGCTGGCATTGCCACCCTCGGCGCGTCCCAGGCATTTGCTGTACCGGATAATCCCAAGGCCTGGGAAAAATGTGCCGGTATCGCCAAGGCGGGCAAAAACGACTGTGGCGCACTGGATGGTGCACATGGCTGTGCCGGACAGGCACCACGAGCTAACATGGACACCGAGTGGGTGTATGTGCCTGCCGGTACCTGCACCAAAATCACTGGTGGCGTCGTTGCCAAGGTGAAACCAGCGAAAGGCTGATCTGCAATCACTGCCCTGCCCCCGCAGGGCATCCCACTTCATGTCACACATCTCCCCTTCCTCGATTCATGGCGTTGGCATCGGCTTGCGCACCCCGCATATCCACCAGCTCATTGCGCAACCAGGCAGTGTCCCCTGGTTAGAAATCCTCAGCGATAACTTCATTCACCAGAGCGGCCTGGATCTGCATCTGCTTGATGCCATCTGTGCAACCTATCCGGTGACGTTGCATGGCGTCAATCTGTCACTCGGCGGCACAGCCCCTCTGGATACGGATTATCTGCGCGCCCTGAAACAACTGGCAGCGCGTACTCAGGCTGCCTGGATTTCTGAACACGCCTGTTTTTGCCACCAGGAAGCGCTGCAGAGTCACGATCTGCTGCCTCTGCCCTATACTGCGGACACGGCCAACCACCTGGCCGGACGGATCCGCCAGGCTCAGGACATCCTCGGACAACGCATCCTGATCGAAAATGTTTCCGCCTATCTCACCTACACCTGTAGCGAGATGAGTGAGGGTGAATTTCTGGCTGAAGTGTTGCAGCAGGCTGATTGTGACCTGTTGCTGGATGTGAATAACCTGTATGTGAACGAACGCAATCTCGGCACCAGCCCGCAGGACTTTATCCGGACCATCCCCCGGGAACGAGTACGGGAAATCCATCTGGCTGGCTTCTCGGATCAGGGCAATATCCTGATTGATGCGCACAACAATCCGGTGACTGAACCTGTCTGGGCGTTATATCAGCAAGTCCTGCAAGACTTCCCGGACACCCCAACTCTGATCGAATGGGACAATGACATCCCCCCTCTACCAACCCTGCTGGCGCAAGCCGCGCGGGCGGCTGATCTGTTGCAACAAAACGATCCGGCATGAGTACCGAACTGGCCACACTGCAACATCAGTTTCTGCAGGCGCTACAGGGAACTGACACCAGCCTGGCAACACATATCGCACCGCAGCCCGGTCTCACACCTGCTGAGCGATTGCACATCTACCGCCGCAATACTCAGGGCACTCGTCACAATACCTTACAGACGATCTACCCGATCACTCGTGCCATGCTGGGTGCAGATTGTTTTCAGACCCTGGCACGACATTACGCACAGGATCATCCCGCCGCGCACTGGAATCTGAACCAGTATGGCGCTGACCTTCCCGCCTGGCTCGCCAACCCACCGGACGCCTTCAGTACCCTGTCTGACCTGCCCTATCTGGCCGACCTCAGCCAGCTTGAACTTTTGCTGCACCGGGCCTACTATGCCGCCGACGCTGCGGCTTTCCCGGTAACTGACTATGCTGCGCTCACGCCCGGCGAACAGGCCCGGGTGCAGCTGCACCTTGCACCAGCCACCGGACTGCTGCAATCCCCCTGGCCGATCTATGCGATCTGGCAACACTGGCAGCAGCATAGCACACCACCAGATACTCTGCCCTGTCCGGATCAGCCGGATACCTTGTGTATTCACCGGTCCGGCCTGCAACCACAGGTCAGCCGCATCACTTCCGCAACCTATCAATTACTGACCCAGCTGGCGCAGCACGATCTGGCAACGCTGGCCGCCCGACCGGATACCGCACCGGCAATGCCCACGCTCGCGGAGTGTATCGCGCGAGGCTGGATCAGTCATTTCACTCTGCCGCACTGAACCCTGTGCTGAAGCAACCACCCACACGCCGCCCGATTCGTAGCTATGTGTTACGCCAGGGGCGCCTGACCCCCGGTCAGAAACGCGCCTTTGATCAGTTCTGGCCCCGCTTCGGGGTAGCCGCTGGGGCTGTACCACTGGATATGCCCGTCTTATTCGGTAACACCCGGCCCATCTGGCTGGAGATCGGTTGCGGCAACGGCACTGCCCTGGCCGAATCGGCAGCACGACACCCGGAGCGTAACTTCGTCGGGATTGAGGTCCATACACCTGGCGTCGGACACCTGTTACAACGCCTAGCAGACCAGAACAGTACCAATGTACGCATTTTGCACGAAGATGCACTGGAAGTGCTGCGGCACCGTCTGCCAGATCAGTCACTGGCTGGTATCTGCGTGTTTTTTCCCGACCCCTGGCACAAAAAACGGCACCATAAACGACGTCTGGTACAACCCGGCTTCGCCCGAATCGCCGCACAAAAGCTGCAACCCGGCGGCCTGTTACACCTGGCGACCGATTGGGAACCCTATGCAGAACAGATGCTCACCGTGTTGTCGGCAGAACCCCTGCTCCGGAATACAGCCCCCGAGAATGGTTATGTGCCACGCCCGCCGGAACGTCCACTGACCCGGTTTGAACAACGCGGCCAGAAGCTCGGACACCCGGTACGGGATCTGATTTTTCAGCGCCCTGCTGCGGACACCCCCTCATCATGACCCATCTGCACATTCTCGGAATCTGCGGCACCTTCATGGGTGGCATCGCCTTGCTGGCGCGTGCCCTGGGCTATTCGGTCTCCGGTTCCGATACCGGCGTCTATCCACCGATGAGTACCCAACTGGCCGCCGCCGGTATTGAACTGCTACCAGGCTACCAGCCAGAACACCTGCAACCGGCCCCTGATCTGGTGATTGTCGGCAACGCTCTGTCACGCGGCAATCCAGCAGTAGAATATATGTTGCGCACCGGATTGCGCTATACCTCCGGGCCGCAATGGCTGGCTGAACACTATCTGCACAATACCCGGGTGCTGGCCGTCGCCGGGACACATGGCAAAACAACCTGCAGCAGTATGCTGGCCTGGATTCTGGAACAGGCCGGGCTGAAGCCAGGCTTTCTGATTGGTGGCATACCGAAAAATTTCGGCGTCTCCGCCCGACCCGGTGCTGGTCGTTTGTTCGTCGTGGAAGCCGACGAATACGATACCGCTTTTTTCGATAAACGCTCCAAATTCGTCCATTACCGCCCGCATACCCTGGTACTCAATAATCTCGAATTTGATCACGCCGATATCTTTCCCGACCTGGCAGCCATTCAGCGCCAATGTCACCATCTGGTACGAACTGTACCGGACAATGGCCTGATCATTGCTCCGGCAGATGACGCGAATATCGCTGAAGTCCTGGCACAGGGTTGCTGGTCGCCACAACAATCTTTCGCGGAAACTACACCAGCCGACTGGCAGGTACAGGATGCCAGTCCGGACGGACAATCCTTTACCGTCTGTTATCAGCAACAACCAGTCGGACAGATCTCCTGGCCCTGCACTGGACGGCATAACATCCGTAATGCATTGGCAGCACTGGCAGCCGCACAACATGTCGGTGTCGATCCGGCACAAGGCACTGCTGCCCTGTGCGATTTTGCCCAGGTACAACGACGCATGGAACTATGCGGCACAGTACGCGGCGTCCGGATTCTGGACGACTTTGCGCATCACCCGACCGCTATCCGCCTGACTTTGCAGGGCCTGCGCGCGCAAGTGGGCGACCAACGCATCATCGCCGTGCTGGATCCCGGCTCAAATTCCATGCGACGCGGAGCGCATGTGGAGCAACTAGCCGACGCATTGTCCGCAGCTGATCAGGTGCACCTGTTTGCTCCGGCAGATCTGACCTGGTCACCTGACAGAGTGCTATCCAGGTTAGGTCAGGCCCTGCAGATTCATACGACGACCGACTCTATCGTGCGGCAGATTGCAGCAATCGCACAACCAGAGGATGCAATCCTGGTCATGAGCAATCGCGGTTTTGAACAAATGCCAACCCGCTTAGTCCGGGCGTTATCAGACTGAACCAACCTGGCAGCTTTGCACCAGATCAGTGCAAAGCTGTATGGCACAGACAGACGCCATCCACAGCAAACAGCAAGTACCTTGATTTCAGCCACCCTGAACACAATATAGGCACGTTTCGGCCTGGCTTATTGCAGGCGAAAAACGAGCGTACCGAACTTTTTTCGGCCTTTGATTTAAATCTGGCACAGATTGTGCTTTGTCTTGGGGTAAGACCCCGCTTTATTTTGCGTTACCAGGAGACTTGTTGTGACGATAAAAAACTCTGTTGCTGTTGGCTTAGCTGCATTAGGCATGTCAGCCACAGCCTATGCTGACATCAGCGGCAGCCTAACCATCACCAGTGATTATCTGTCACGCGGTGTTTCCCAGACCAATAACCAGCCTGCTGTACAAGGTAGCATCGATGCCATGCTGGATGAAGGCCTGTACGCCAGTGCCTGGATCTCCAATGTTGCCGGCGGCTCTGAGCTTGATTTGTCTGCCGGGTTGGTAGGTTCCACAGATAAGATGGATTACGATCTGGGTGTCGTACGCTACATCTATCCGAACCATGACGACGCAGACTACACCGAACTGTATGCCACACTCGGCTTTGACGCCCTGTCTGCTGGCGTGAAATACACTGTCGGTTCTGATGTAGAAGATACTGATCAGGGCAATGAAAAGTTTGTCACTGGCGATCTGTACTACTTCGTCTCTGCCAGCACACCTTTCTATGAAGGCTGGGATCTGGCAGGTACTGTGGGCTACTATGACTTTGCTGATGATGGTGTTGCCAACATGAACACCACTTACCAGCATATGGAAGTCAGCCTGAGCAAGGCGATAAACGACCTGGGCACCCTGACACTGGCCATGTCTAAAGCCAGCAGAGAAAGCGGCAATAATAATGCTCAGTTTTCTGTTTCCTGGGGACAGAGCTTCTGATCAGCCCTGCTGAAAACTGAAGCACTTTTTTGTGCCTCCGTGACGAGGCTCAGACAGCGAGCCTCGTCAATTCCCACCACCACCCACGCTACCATTTTCAGGATGCAAACTATGAAACTAGTCACCGCCATCATTAAGCCGTTTAAGCTGGATGATGTTCGTGAAGCCTTATCCACAATTGGCGTCAAAGGCATCACCGTCACCGAAGTAAAAGGATTCGGGCGTCAGAAAGGACACACTGAGTTGTATCGTGGTGCTGAGTATGTGGTCGATTTCTTACCTAAAATTAAGGTAGAAGTCGCTATCGGTGACGATCTGCTGGATTCCGCCATCGAAGCCATCGTAGATGCTGCCAAAACCGGTAAGATCGGCGATGGTAAAATTTTTGTCCATGAGCTTGCTCAGGTTGTGCGCATTCGCACCGGCGAAACAGGTACTGACGCACTCTGAGGCCAGAAAACAGACCCGGCACTTCAATCTATAAGTTCCGCCAACCCATCCGGAGGATACCTGCTTTTTTCGTTATCTGACCCTGAATTTACCGCCCCGCTGTTTGTTTATATTCCGACCCGCTTTACAGTCTTTTGCGCAAACGGGGTCAGCACTCATTTTATGTTCTTAAGCATCAGAGTTTACAATGGAAAACAACCTGTTTGAATTACAGTATGCACTTGATACCTTTTATTTCCTGGTATGCGGTGCACTCGTTATGTGGATGGCTGCTGGCTTCGCCATGCTGGAAGCCGGACTGGTCCGGGCGAAAAATACCACCGAAATCCTGACCAAAAATGTCGCGCTATTTGCCGTTTCCTGCACCCTGTATCTGATCTGCGGTTATGCGATCATGTACGATGGCACCTTTTTTCTGAGCGGTATCGCCGGTGGCGATAACCTGGCCGCAGAAGCACTGGCAGCTTCTGCCAGCAATGGCTTCGGCGGGGACTCAGTCTATTCCGGAGCTGCCGACTTTTTCTTCCAGGTCGTGTTTGTCGCCACTGCCATGTCCATCGTCTCCGGTGCTGTGGCAGAACGCATGAAACTGTGGTCTTTCCTCGCATTCGCCGTCGTGATGACCGGCCTGATCTATCCACTCGAAGGCAGCTGGACCTGGGGTGGTCAAACCGTATTCGGCCTGTACAGCCTGGGCGATATCGGCTTTTCTGATTTTGCTGGTTCCGGCATTGTACATATGGCCGGGGCTGCTGCTGCACTGGCTGGTGTACTCTTGCTTGGCCCACGCAAAGGCAAATATGGTGCGGACGGCAAGGTAAATGCGATCCCGGGCGCCAACCTGCCGCTGGCTACTCTTGGTACCTTCATTCTGTGGATGGGCTGGTTCGGTTTCAATGGTGGCTCGGTACTGAAACTGGGTGATATCAACAGTGCAAACGCGGTCGCAATGGTATTTCTGAATACCAATGCAGCGGCAGCAGGTGGTCTGATTGCGGCCTTATTACTGGCACGCGCCTTGTTCGGCAAGGCTGATCTGACCATGGCACTCAATGGTGCCCTCGCCGGTCTGGTCGCCATCACAGCGGAGCCGTCTACGCCAAGTGCACTGGCTGCGACCCTGATCGGTGCCGTTGGTGGCGGTATCGTCGTACTGTCCATCATGCTGCTGGATAAGCTCCGCATTGACGACCCGGTCGGTGCCATTTCAGTACATGGCGTAGTCGGACTCTGGGGATTGCTCGCCGTGCCACTCACTAATTCAGGTGCAACCATTCTCGGACAGCTCGCCGGAGCTGCCACTATCTTCATCTGGGTATTTGGTGCCAGCTGGATTGCGTGGGCGATCATCAAAGCAACGCTGGGACTGCGCATCTGCGAAGAAGACGAATATGCCGGTGCTGACCTGGCCGAATGCGGTATGGAAGCCTATCCCGAATTCACCGTGCGTTAAGTCTGATTTATGCCCCGCAGCCTGCTGCGGGGCCAATGTTTCCAGAAGCCCTCTTAACGTAATATCTTATACAATGTGATATTATATGAGATATTATGAAGCTGGTACTTGATACTGATGTGATTATTGCAGCCATGCGAAGCCCTGGCGGCGCTTCTGCGGCTTTACTGAGCCTGGTCATGGATCGTCAGGCCATAATGCTGGCTAGTGTCCCGCTTTTTTTTGAGTACGAAGCGAAGTGTACGAATCCTGAACACTGGACAGCTGCCGGACTTAACTGTGAAGAAGCCTCTTTATTCGTGAATAGCTTAGTAGGCTTGGTTAAGCCAGTGAGAACACATTTCCTTTGGCGCCCGACACTCAATGACCCCAACGATGAAATGGTGCTGGAAGTTGCTGTTAACGGACAAGCAGATGCTATCGTGTCCTTTAACTTGAAAGACTATGGTGCGACCCCCAATATCTTTAATATCGATGTACTAAGGCCCTCAGATGCCTTGATGAGAGTAAGAAATGTCTAAACCATCGACTTACCCATTACGACTACCCAAATCACTAAAAGATGAGGTAGCTAAAATCGCTCAACGTGACGGCACTAGCGTTAATCAGTTTATTGCTATTGCTATTGCTGAAAAAATATCGGCATTGGAAACCGAAAAATTTTTTGCTCAGCGCATGCCCGATGTCGATCTTGATGCTTTTCGCACTTTGCTGTTGCGCGAAGGTGGTGAACCCCCTCGCGCTGGTGATAAAATTATTTAATCTGAGAATTCCCCGCAGCTTGCTGCGGGGGCGAAACCATGGGGGATTCCAAAGGGAGAGAAGCGTAGCTCTCGCCCCTTTGGTCGCAGGCGAGGTTTCATACCTCGTCCACGATGTAAACTTGATTTCAACCAGCCGGAGCCTTGCATGAGTTTTTTCATTTCTGACGCACTCGCCAACACACCCGCTGCCAGTCCAGATGGCGGCATCCTGCCGATTATCTTCCTGGTGGGTATGTTTGTTGTCATGTACCTGTTCGTAATCCGACCACAAACGAAACGTCAGAAAGAACATAAAAAATTAATTGCGGAACTAAGTAAGGGTGATGAAGTACAAACCGTCGGTGGCCTGATGGGCAAAATCACCGAATTAGATGACACCACCGCAAAACTGGAAATTGCACCGAATACCGTCGTCGCTATTCGTCGCGCTTCAGTCGAACTGGTGCTGCCCAAAGGCACCTTATCAGCCACATAACTGAAACAGCGGCAGGCGATGGTCAATCAATACCCGATGTGGAAAAACGTACTGGTTGCAGCCGTGATACTGCTGGGCACCCTGTATGCCGTACCGAACCTGTACGGACAGGATCCAGTACTGGAAATCAGTGGGTTACGTGGTGCACAGGTAGATCAGAGCCTGCAGAATAATTTGCAGCAAGCACTGGAAAATGCGGCGATCACGACCAAACGATTTGAACGGCAGGACGGCAAGCTGTTCATCCGCTTTCATCAGACCGCAGACCAACTGCGGGCACAGCAGGTAATCGCTGACAGTTTACCGCTGAACTACACCCAGGCACTCACCTTACTGCCGGATGTACCCGCCTGGCTCAGCGGATTGGGAGCACAACCGATGAGCCTGGGACTGGATTTGCGTGGTGGCATCCATGTCCTGATTGATGTCGATATGGACGCTGCCCTGCGCAATGCAGTCGAACTGGAAGCCAGCACAATCCGGCGCTTTCTACGCAGTGAAAAAATCCGCTACCTGACCGTTAAGACGGTTGAAAATGGTGTGGAAGTGCGTTTTCGTCAGGCTGACCAGCGCGATCAGGCCCAACAAATTACCGCTGAAGCCTTTCGGGAACTGAATTTCAGCGCACAAGATACACCGTCGCAATACACCTTTCGTGCCGCTTTTACCGAAGCCGGGCAACGCGAGATCCGCAAACAGGCCCTCAGCCAGAACATCGTCACATTGCGCAACCGGGTGAACGCGCTCGGTGTATCCGAACCACTGGTGCAGCAACAGGGCGAACGACGCATCGTAGTCGAACTACCCGGCATACAAGATCCGGGCAAAGTAAAAGAAATCCTGAGCGCCACCGCCACCCTGGAATACCGCCTGGTGGTGGGCGACACAGCACAGGCGCTGGATGCCGCCCGCACTGGCAAAGCACCGCCCGGCACCCGGCTGTATTACGAACGGGATGGACAACCGATCTTATTAAAGAGGCGCCTGATCGTAACCGGCGATCAGATGACCAGCGCAGCCTCCACCTTTGACCAGCAGACCGGCTCACCCGCCGTAGTCGTCAACCTGGACAGCAAAGGCGCGAAGCGGATGCGCGATACCACCACCGACAACGTCGGCAAACCGATGGCGGTGGTCTTTAAAGAAAAACGCATCATCGGGCGTGATGATGACGGCAAACCGATCAGAAAATGGGTGGAAGAAGTGATCAGTGTCGCGGTGATCCGCGAACCCTTCGGACGCCGCTTCCAGACCACCGGCCTGCAGGCGAACGAAGCACATCAACTGGCCCTGTTACTGAAATCCGGCGCACTGAAGGCACCAATTGAAATCGTAGAAGAACGCACCATTGGCCCCAGCCTGGGCCAGGATAATATCGACCAGGGCTTTGCCTCAGTGATGGTCGGCCTGGCACTGGTGATGGTATTTATGCTGGTGTACTACCGAATGTTCGGCCTGGTCGCGAACTTGGCTCTGATCACCAATCTGGTGCTGATCGTCGCCATCCTGTCCATCCTGCAAGCCACCCTGACCCTGCCCGGCATCGCCGGCATCGTGCTGACAGTTGGCATGGCGGTAGACGCCAATGTACTCATATTCGAGCGGATCCGCGAAGAACTGCGGATTGGCAACAGCCCGCTGGCCAGCATCCATGCCGGCTATGCGAAGGCCTTCACCACTATTCTGGATGCGAATATCACCACCCTGATCGCCGCCATCGTGTTATTCTCCATCGGCAGTGGCCCGGTACGTGGCTTTGCGATTACCCTGGCCATTGGTCTGATCACCTCCATGTTCACCGCTATCGTCGGCACCCGTTCACTCGTGAACCTGCTGTATGGCAAGCGACGTCTGCCGCAACTGGCAATTTGAGGAACATGCCATGCAACTGATCAGCCGTCAGACCCGGATTGACTTCATGGCGCAGCGGCGCTTGGCGATGCTGGTCTCCATCAGCGTCCTGCTACTATCTATCGGCGCACTGATCCTGCGCGGCCTGAACCTCGGCGTCGACTTTACCGGTGGCACCCTGATAGAACTGGGCTACAGCCAACCAGCCGACCTGGCTCAGATCCGCACCACCCTGGCAGAACAGAATCTGGGCGACGCCTCAGTACAACAATTCGGCACACCGCAGGACGTACTGATCCGACTCGCTGGTGGCCAGTCAGGCAACACATCCACCCTCAGCAACCAAGTCTACGCCGCCCTGACCACCGCATCTGACACGCCAGTCACCCTGCGCCGGGTAGAATTTGTCGGCCCGCAAGTCGGCGACGAACTGACCGAAGATGGCGCACTGGCGGTCCTGGTCGCCCTGATCGCGATCATGATCTATGTTGCCCTGCGCTTTGAATGGCGCTTTGCCCTCGGCTCAGTGCTGGCACTGACTCATGATGTCCTGATCACCCTCGGGCTGTTTGCCCAGCTGGGGCTGGAATTTGACCTGCCCGTCCTGGCAGCCGTCCTGGCGGTGATCGGCTACTCACTGAACGACACGATTGTCGTCTTCGACCGGGTACGCGAAAACTTCCGCAAACTGCGCAAAGGCACCCCACTGGAAATCATCAACCTGTCGCTGAACCATACCCTCAGCCGCACCTTAATGACCTCCTTAACCACCCTGCTGGTGTTACTGGCTCTATTCTTTCTGGGTGGAGAGATCATCCACGGCTTCGCATTCGCACTACTGATCGGCGTCCTGATCGGCACCTATTCCTCCATCTATGTCGCCAGCACATCCATATTGATGCTGGGCGTCAGTAAAGCCGACCTGATGCCTGTCGAAAAAGAAGGCGTGATCGAAGATGGCCGCCCTTAGAGCGCCTGTTTGCGATCTCAAGGCACAGTAAACACTTTGAGCCTGTTTTTTGCTACACGTGGCATTATACGACGGATCGTAAACGAGCTCTTAAACACCTCTGAAATTATGCGGAGGCGGCTTTGAGCGGCCTGAGTTCAGATGTGTAGATCTCACAGCTTCAGTATCATGATAAAAAGACCCTGTTTTTAGAAGCTTCCTCTACAGTTAATTTCAGCTCAGGACTAAGAAAATGAAGAATATATTCATCCCGGTTTTATCTATTTGCTTGTCGGTATTTGCCAGTCAAGCATTAGCTTCGGAAAAAAAACTTAATGTTCGGCACTTTTGGCAAGACAACGGTTGTTGGTGCGGAGTAGCTGTTGTCGAAATGGTGGAACAATATTATCGAGGCTCTTCATGGAAATTCTATGATAAACGCCAAACTAATCTTACGAAGCCTCAGAATAATGGTGGTGTAAAAGTTGGGCATACATCAGATGGCGATAGCCGTGAAAACCCATGCGGAGCAGATGGGGGTGTGAACACATCAGAAATGCTAACGATGCTGAATTATCGCTTAAAAAGTTATGGAAAACGCTTTAAAGATGGAGTTTTTTCAGTACGAAGAGCCCCAAAAAGAAGCAGATATTTTCATAAACGTGTTATACAGTCGATCAACAAAAATGATCCATTTATTTTTTCCGGGCATACTAGATACAATGACGGAACAAAAAAGAAACTGCAACATTGGTACTTGATTATTGGCTATAAAGATACCGACGGAAACCCCATGACAATAACTCCAGAAGACGGTTACTATATTCATGATGCGAGTATTGGCGCGGGATTAAAGCATGTAAAAACACTTGGCCAAAAAGGAAAATTTGTATCTCATTTCAATATGGTTAAGTATATCGCGGAGAGCAAAGGCAAATTATATCCGATGGTTCAAGTTAATTAGCCTATAGCATACTCATCAAGAATACATGGCTAAAAATTCTTCTCCGGACAATTTTTTGGTACGCAAGGTATCCCTCAGGTCTTTTGTACCAGAGGGATGCCAAAGTTAGCCCTGAGAACTCCAACTTGATCTACCGAAGAAAAAAGTCTGCCGACTAATCAACCCCCCACACATATATCAGTATCAGTAATTCATTACAGTATCGAGGCACTAATGGGCTCACTATGGCATTATGTAATACGAAATCGGTTCAGATGACCTAATTGCGATACTTGGCTTTATCGGGCTTACAACTTTAGCTGGCTTTCTAAGCTACAAGATATATCTGAAACTCAAACGACCAGCCCTCGAAGAGAGTATGGCTTTTAGGTTACTCTAGTTTATCGGCTTATTCTGAAATATCAGAAAATGAAAAATCGCTGAGTCGCGTCGCTCGCAAGACTGACGTAAATCAATATGCCCTGTTCCAGAACTCAGGTTGTCGGGGCATGTACAGCATGAATATCAGCAAACTTAGAAGGCTGAAAGGTGTACCGAAAAAACATTAACCTCTCGACTTTATGGGCAAAGAAGAGCTGAGCTAATTTACTTCGTGTGACGCAAACTGAAGCAACAATCAGAAATGAGCATATCCAAAGGCAAAAGCAAGCTGAACAAGCCGCATTTAATGTGGGCAAAAAAGTCCGGAGTACCATGCGCGAGTTAAGCGGTAATGCACCAGAAAATCTGCCACCATCGGAAGACATTAAGAAAGTTAAAAGCGCACTGAAATCATCTCAGAAAGATTTCGCCTGCCTGGATAAACAACCTTAGCTTGCATGGACATCAATGCATCTATTATTGATCAACGCCTGATTTCGATTGCTGACGACATTCGTCAAAAATCGTCTGATGAGTTACACATAACGGATGACAGCCGACTCAAGTCTGTTGCTTTTGTGTACCTGTGCGTCAAGACGATTCTGGATCTGGACAGCGAAGAAGTTTTCGATTGCCTGACTGAGGGAAGCGGTGATTTTGGCGTAGACGCGGTGCATATTTCCGGTGAGCATGATGGCGAGTTTACCGTTAGTCTGTTCCAGGCAAAGTATAAAAATAATCTGGCAGGAACCGCCAACTTCCCTGAAAGTGGTGTAAAAAGCCTGATCAATGCAATTCAATACTTGTTTGATCCAAATGCCAGACTGGAACATATTAACAACCATCTGCTATCAAAAGTAGAAGAAGCACGCAGCCTGATTCGGGATGGATATATCCCACAAATCCGGGCGATCGCTTGTAATAATGGGTTAAGCTGGCATGCATCCGGTGAAGAAGCGATTACACAAGCTGCTTTAGGTGACCAGGTGACATGGCAGCATATCAATCACGAAGATCTGGTAAAAATCCTGCAATCTGTCAAGCCTGTCCAGGACACCTTGAGATTAAGCGGCAAAGCGATAGTAGAAGATATGCAGTTCAGCCGGGTATTGGTTGGCAGAATCTCAGTGACTGAAATTTCGGCACTGATTAAACAGCATGGCGAACGACTGTTAGAGCGAAATATCCGCCGTTATCTGGGTTTGCAGGGAAATCGGGTAAATCAGAGCATTCAGGACACATTGATCAGTAGTGAAAAAAGTCATTTTTATTTTTATAACAATGGCATAACCCTGACTTGCAGCAATTTTTCATATAACGCATTACAAGGTGGCGACTACCAGGTCCGTGTCGATAATCTGCAAATTATCAATGGCGGTCAAACCTGTATGACAATATTCAAAACATTACAAAAAGCAAATTTCCAGCACCAGCATGGCACGGCTTATGTTCTGCTGAGATTGTATCAATTGCCTCAGGATAATCAGGATCTGGTATATAAGATCACGTATGCTACCAATAGTCAGAACCCAGTCGATTTAAAAGATTTACGGTCTAATGATGCCTGTCAGCAAAGGCTGGAAATAGATATCCGGCAATTGGGTTTCGACTACCGACGGAAACGAACTGATACCAATACTCGCCCTACAGACATTACTGCAGGGATAGCGGCTGAAGCCGTGTTATCAGTATGGAGAGAGAAGCCTCATCAGGCCAGATTTTTTTCTCGGGAACATTTCGGTAAGCTGTATGCAACGATATTTACTGATCAACTGAATGGCGCACAAATTATCACTGCCGTGCAACTTTACCGATTCGCAGAGAATCGGCGCAAACGACCCGATCCTGACAGCCCTGATTGTGTTCGCTATGCGTCATGTTTTATTGCAATGCAGATGGGCCGGAAATTATTGGCTGATATGGGTATTCAAACCAAGGATCTGAACCATAAAAACTTCAGAGTAGCTCAACAACTTATTGTGGAAAAAATCAAAGACTATTGGGCTGATGCAGTACAGGATATTCAACAGGCTTTGCAAAAACTTTACGGCGAACAGACAATCTCATTGCAGCAGCTATCCGCAACCTTTCGACGTGGTGATTTAGTCGGCAAGCTTCAGTAAAACACACCAAACACATTCCGGCTTCCGTGCTCGCGGGACTAACCGGACAAACTGCCCCACCTGGATATTAAGTAGAGGAGAGTATGAAGACACAAAGACCTGTTCATTTGAACTTAATCAAAATCAAATTGCCGATTGGCGGCATCACTTCTATCCTGCATCGAATAACCGGAGTGTATCTATTTCTGTCACTGCCGGTGTTGCTATACCTACTGGATCAGTCATTGCACAGTGCCGCAGGCTATGCCACGGCCAGCGACATACTGCATAGCTTCTGGGGTGTGCTGCTACTATTCGGACTGATGTGGTCACTACTACACCATCTGCTGGCCGGTATCCGCTACCTGCTGATAGATGTGGACTGGGGTGTAGAAAAAACAACTGCACAACAAACAGCATGGGGCGTATTGATTGCAGCGCCTATACTAGCCATCGTATCCACCTGGGGAATGTTATGAGCTGGAAAGCATCAGGATTTAAGGCCTGGGCATGGCAACGAGCCACCGCCGTCTACATTGGATTATTCGGGTTATATCTGATCATCAGCTTATTATTTGCAGCACCAGAAAATTACACTGCCTGGCAAGCATGGTTTTCCGGACCTGTGATGCAGATTACTACCCTGCTGTTCGTATTGGCTATCCTGCTACACGCCTGGGTCGGCATCCGGGACATCTGCATTGACTATGTAAAACCAATCGCGGTACGAGCAGGTCTGCTCATGTTACTGGCACTAAGTTTAATCCTGTATGGCCTGTGGGCTGCACAACTATTGCTGAGGTAAAGGTCCATGGCACTGGCAAAAAGACGATTTGATGCACTAATCATCGGTGCAGGTGGCGCCGGGTTGAACGCGGCTATCCAACTAGCCGACAGCAATCTGCAAGTGGCTGTGGTTTCCAAGGTATTCCCGACCCGGTCACATACAGTAGCAGCTCAGGGTGGTGTGAACGCAGCGCTGGCAAATGTCTCGGACGACAGCTGGCACTGGCATATGTTTGATACCGTCAAGGGATCTGACTACCTCGGTGACCAGGATGCAATTGAATTCATGTGTCGCGAAGCGATACCCACCGTATACGAACTGGAGCATAACGGCGTACCCTTTTCGCGCCTGGATAACGGCAAAATTTACCAGCGATCCTTCGGTGGACAAAGCCAGAATTTCGGTGGTGCTCAAGCCTCTCGTACCTGTGCCGCAGCGGACCGTACCGGACATGCGATACTACATGCACTGTACCAGCAGAATGTGCGTGCCCGAACCCACTTTTTCGACGAATTCTTCGCCATAGAACTCATTCGGGATGATGAAGGCGCCATCCTTGGTACGCTGGCAATCGAAATCGAAACCGGCGAACCGCTGTTGATCGAAGCAAAATCGACCATCCTGGCGACCGGTGGCTGTGGACAGGTATACCGCACCACCTCCAACGCGCATATCAATACTGGCGACGGAATGGCACTGGCACTGCGCGCCGGAGCACCCTTGATGGACATGGAGTTCTATCAGTTCCACCCGACCGGTATTGCTGGCAAGGGAATGCTGATCACCGAAGGCGTCCGTGGTGAGGGTGGCTACCTGATCAACAAAGACGGCGAGCGGTTCATGGAACGCTACGCGCCGAATGCAAAAGATCTGGCCAGCCGTGATGTGGTTTCGCGCGCCATTGTGACCGAAGTGAAAGAAGGCCGGGGATGCGGACCCAATGGCGAACATGTGATGCTAAAAGTAGATCACCTGGGAGAAGACATCATCAGCAAACGCCTGCCGGGCATCCGTGAAAGTGGCAAGATCTTTGCGGGTGTGGACGCAGTGGTAGAACCGTTGCCAGTCTTCCCAACCGCACACTACATCATGGGTGGCATCCCGACAGACCGATATGGCCGCGTGTTAACCGGCCAGGGCGATGACATTATGCCCGGCCTGTATGCAGCCGGAGAATGTGCCTGCGTCTCCGTACATGGTGCAAACCGGCTAGGCGGCAACTCACTGCTGGATATTCTGGTGTTCGGGCGCGCTGCCGGACTGAATGTGCTGGATAACACACCAACCAGCCACCGCAAAATGACCGATAGCGCAATACAAACAGCAATGGCACGATTGGAACGCTGGGATCAGACTGGCGAGGGCATCGGTGTACGTGAGTTGCGCGACGAATTCCGCAAAACTATGGAAGATCATGCAGGTGTTTTCCGCACCGAAGAAATTATGCAGGAAGGGGTAAAAAAACTGATCGCACTGCGCGACAAACTCCCTGATGTTCGCTTGCAAGATCACTCAAAAATCTTCAACACCGGGCGAATAGAAGCCCTGGAACTGGAAAATCTGTTCGATTGTGGCATCTCGATGGCCGTCTCCGCCCTGCACCGACAGGAAAGCCGGGGCGCTCATTCACGCCCGGACTACCCGGAACGGAATGATGCAACCTGGATGAAACATAGCCTGTACTACCGGGCAGAAGACCGGATGGACTATAAACCGGTCACGACAGAACCCTTAAGTGTGGAAAGCTTCCCACCAAAAGTGCGTACCTACTAAAAACTGAGGCCAATGCCATGCAATTTCTGATCTCCCGTTACAATCCGGAAACTGACGACAAGCCGCATATGCAGGCCTTCGAGGTTGAAGTAGAACGCGGCATGATGCTGCGCGATGCGTTGCTTGATATCAAACGCCAGGATGCATCATTCGCATTCCGCCATTCATGCGGCGAAGGTGTATGCGGTTCAGATGGCGTGAATGTTAACGGCAGCAACAAACTGGCTTGCGTCACACCAATCAGCGAACTGAAAGCACCGATTGAAGTGCGGCCATTTCCAGGACGTCCGATTATTCGCGATCTGGTCGTCGATATGACCCAGTTCTACGAACAATACAAAAAGGTTGATCCCTGGCTTGTACGCAAAGAACCCGCCCCGGAACAGGAAGTACTGCAATCACCGGAAGATCGCGACAAACTCGACGGCCTGTACGAATGCATCATGTGTGGCTGTTGTTCCACCTCGTGTCCGTCATTCTGGTGGAACCCGGACAAATTCCTCGGGCCGCAGGCACTGCTATCCTCCTGGCGCTTTCTGGCTGACAGCCGCGATCAGGCGACCGATGAGCGTCTGGATCAGCTCGAAGATCCTTACAAAATGTTCCGTTGCCATACGATCATGAACTGCGTTGAGTCGTGTCCGAAAGGACTCAACCCGACAAAGGCCATCGGCAACATTAAAAATCTGATGGTCAAAAAAGCCATTTAAACAACAGGCCCGAAGCACGACCACTCGTGACTTCGGGCGCACTCAGTAGCATCAGATGTTAATCTTCATCACATTCGGCTTTTTCTCATAAAATAAAGACCGGGATTTATTATGGCGCGCACTTGCAAGAGATAATCATCATAAATCAGTTATTTCAGAATATTATTGAGACTATCAGTTCGCTCTCAAAAAATACAAGCAGGTAATAGTACTTGTTCGACTTCGCACTCTTTACCCCTACCCAGTGGATCGCCATCCTGGCAATCTTTGTCTGGTCGGGTTTTATCCGCACTGGTATTGGTTTCGGCGGCGCAGCCTTCAGCCTGCCATTGCTTCTGCTGGTATCCGACCAGCCACTGTTCTTCCTGCCGATCATCGCACTGCACCTGTTCGTTGCGTCTGCGGTCACCATCACCGGACGGCTGCAACAGATCGACTGGGGCTTTATCCGACGTGTCCTCACCTGGCTGACCCTGCCGAAGATCCTCGGGGTGATCGGCCTGCTCAGCCTGCCCAACACCTGGCTGGTGAACTTCGTATTCGCGATCACCCTGCTGTACGCCATCAACTGGATACTCCAGAGCGACATACGCTACCGCTCACCCTGGATTGACCGTGCATTATTCGTACTCGGCGGCTGTGTCAGCGGCGCCTCACTGGTGGGCTCACCGCTGATCGCAGCGGTCGCTATCCAGCGCGTTGCCCTGGAACACTACCGCAACACCTTATTCATCCTGTGGTTCATCCTGGTCAGCATCAAACTGATTGCTTTTGTCGTCGCAGACGTGGATCTGCAATGGGCCTGGGCTGGGCTGTTGCTGATACCGGCAGGTATCGGCCATGTGCTCGGCCTGAAGGCACATCATTTTTTGCTGCATCAGGACAGCAGCACCATCCAGCGCATACTCGGCAGCGCACTCCTGCTGGTCGCACTGATCGGCCTGTACAGCACCAATCTGATCTGACACCAACCGCCGACTCGTCGCACCTGATTCTTACAGATTGAAGATTCAACCTGCAATCTGTAAGATGACAGGCATGATACTTCGCCAGATCCATACCACTGCCCGCCAACTTGCTCGCGGCTTTCCGATCCTCGCCATCACGGGCCCGCGCCAGTCCGGCAAAACCACCTTCGCACGCGCACTTTACCCGGAACGACCTTACGTCACCCTGGAAGATCCGGAACAGCGCCTGTTTGCGCAGGAAGACCCGAAAGGCTTCCTGGCGCGTTTTCCGACAGGCGCGATCCTGGATGAAGTGCAACATGTCCCGGAATTGTTCTCCTACCTGCAGGGACTGGTCGATGCACGCCGGATCATGGGCGATTTTATCCTGACCGGCTCGCAACAATTCGGCCTGATCGCGCAGATTACCCAGTCACTGGCCGGGCGGGTCGGTCTGCTCCAGCTACTCCCCTTCTCCATCGCCGAGCTGCGCGCTGCGAACCGGCTGCCCGCGACACTGGATGATTGTTTGTGCCAGGGCGGCTATCCGCCGCTGTATGACCGTACACTGACCCCGGATCAGTGGTTGCCGAACTATATCAGCACCTACCTGGAGCGTGATGTACGCCAGCAACTGGCAATCCGCAACCTGAACCAGTTCCAGCGCTTTCTGAGACTGTGTGCCGCACGTACCGGGCAACTGCTGAACCAGTCGTCGCTGGCAGTTGAATGCGGCATCTCACATACCACGGTACGCGAATGGCTCAGCGTGCTGGAAGCCAGCTACATCATCACCTTACTGCCGCCGTATCACCAGAACTTCGGCAAACGGCTGGTAAAAACGCCGAAGCTGTATTTTCTGGATGTTGGCCTGACGGCCTGGCTACTCGGCATCCGCGACAACACCGGCATGAACCTGCATGCCCAGCGCGGCGCTCTGTTTGAAACCCTGCTGATCTCAGAATGGATCAAACACTGCTACAACCAGGGGCAACCGGCAGAACTGTATTTCTGGCGCGACCATGTCGGGCACGAAATCGACCTGGTGTACGAAGTGAACAGCGAACTCCAGGCGGTTGAGTTCAAATCCGGCGCGACCTTCCATCCGGGCTGGTGCCGCAGCCTGGAAAAGTGGTGCCGGCTGAGCCAGACCCGGCTCACCCCGCAGATCTGGTACGGCGGCACAGACAGCTACACCCGCCAGGGAATCGAACTGCATACCTGGCAGGATGCACCTCAGTGTTTGTCAATAAAGATGACCGAGCCTCTCAAAAAATGAAATGAGAATGTCAGGTCTGAGCAGGGACATTCTTGGGTGGGTTCAACCAGACAGACTCAGTGCAACGCCAGTCTCTGATATTGGCAGGCAGCGCTGCGGATTTTTCTGGCGTGCTGCCAAGTAGAGCGCACATCGGCGTTGGAGAATAGTTTGATCTTCGCCCCAGTATCTCTGATTTGGCGTCACAAAGTGAATGCTACTGTGGCGATGCTCGTCGTTGTACCAATTGGCTAAATCTGCGACCCACTGTCGGGCATCCGCCAGCGTCTCAAACGGCTTGATGGGGTATTTCGGGGCATATTTGAGGGTACGAAATAAGCTTTCTGAGTAAGGGTTATCGTTGCTGACGCTGGGCCGACTGAATGACGAAAAAATCCCCAGTCTTTGCAAAGTTACCAGCATGGTCGCGCCTTTCATCGGGCCACCATTGTCTGAGTGCAGTACCTGTGCTGGGGTGTGTCCTTCACGCAAGGCGATCTGGTCGATCAGTTGACTGGCATGATCGGCACTTTCTTTGTCGTGGACTTCCCAACCCGCAATCTTCCGACTGAAGATGTCTTCGACCAGATACAGATAGTAGAAGCTGCCTTTCACGGTAGTGGCCAGAGACGTGATGTCCCAGGTGTAGACCTGATTCGGGCCAGTGGCTTGGTATCCTTTGGGTTTGGCGATGGTTTTCGGGGGCTTAGCTCGCCCTCTATAGTGCAGTTGTCCAGCGGTCTTCAGTATCCGGTAAAACGTTGATTCTGACGCCAGATACTGGCCTGCATCAGCCAGCTTGGGCACAATCTGTGACGGAGATAAATCCTGAGAGTTTGGCTGATTGCAAACCGAAATGATTTGTTGCCGTTCAGCCTCTGTGAGCCGGTTAGCCGGGGTTCTCAGAACAGTTTGACACTGGTTTTCTAAGGTGTCCAGATTGTGCTGCTGATTCCGCCAGCGGCGGTAGGTCCGAGCACTGATACCTAACACTTCACAGGCCTGATGTTGACGTGCGCCAGCAGCCACCGCTTCTTGAATCAGGGTGATCGCTAACTGGCGATGCTCAGGTGGAATCAGGCGGCCTCGCTGTCCCCCCAGAGTGCCTGGGCTTTTTTTTCAGCACCAGTAAAGCGGCTGTTTCAGCCAGGGCTTTTTCTTTACGCCGCCTCTCTTTTTCAGTCTCAGGGACTTGTTGTTTGAGTTGGCATAGTTCTTGTCGCTGCGACGCAGGTAATGCACCTGTCGCTTG
This sequence comes from uncultured Gammaproteobacteria bacterium, assembly GCA_963922315.1. Classification (GTDB taxonomy): domain Bacteria; phylum Pseudomonadota; class Gammaproteobacteria; order Chromatiales; family Chromatiaceae; genus JAHDBG01. The sequence continues at coordinate 4,920 of CAWUID010000030.1, read as the reverse complement.
GCAGCCTTCAGCCGCTTGTGCTTTCCAACGGATGATCTGCTCAACGTACAGTCCTTTTTCCCGACAGTACGCCGAACGTTCGTACTCGTTCAGCCCAGCCGTTTCAATGACGACAGCTAGCTTCTGCTGACCGTCCCAGCGTTCCAGATTCTTTGCATCCGACTGGGTAGAGGTTTGGTCTGTCGTGCCCAGATAATCACTCTTCCAGCGGTACAGGGTGGATTGGCCTATCCCGGTTTCACGGCTGATATCCACCACAGACTGGGCATCCGAGGCCGTAACTTCTAGACAACCTGCTCTTTGAATGCCTGACTATGTCTGGTCATCTTGAGCTCCTTTTGTCCACCCCCTGCAGTGGGTTCTCTCATCAATACAGCGGTCATCTATCCTGACACAAGGGGCAGGTGCGCCGCAGGCGTCACCTGGAACCACTTGTTACACATCGTTATTGAATTTGAGCAAGCTTAATTCTGAGGTTTTTATATAGTTCTCCTCAAAACAGAAATATGCTTGGTAAAACTTAAAATCCATTCTTTGATTCTCTTTACATTTACGCTCAATAGTATTGATTATTTCAATTTTATCTTCATCGCTCATCTTTATTCCGAAAATGATACCTTCCAGGGATGAGAAATGATACTTAAGAAGTCTATCGGAATTATTAGAAAAGTCTGTGATTGAACTTGATAATATAGCTCTGTATTCATTTTCATAAGCCCAATCTTTTGATTTTTTTGTAACATCTCTATAAAAATTCTCCCAATAGTACTCCCTCCACTCTTGCTCAGAGTTAGAGATATTTTCAGCACAAATACTGCGCTCTCCATTTTCACTGTTGTACCACATAGTATTCATTGTTGGATAGGACAAGCTACCTAAAGAACGGAAGAAATCTATTTGTCCTTGACCAGAAATATAATCAATTTTTTTAAGCTCTAGGTTAAACCAACCGTATAATTTACCCTTAGTACTACTCCAGCCATTTATACCTTTTAACTCAAGATAATATTTTTTATCTTCTGCAATAGGTTTAAAGACCAAACAAGCCCCAGCATGATTGTCTCCGTAGTGCCCCCAGACAGATGAGTTTTTGCACTCAGATATAAAACATGCTGTGTACCATTCAGGAAAACATACTTTCTCTAAGGATTTAATGTAAAGACTTGGGAAGTCTAACAACAAAAAATTTTTCTTGTTACTTTGTCCTGATTGAGCGCGAGAATTATACTTTGTAATTAACTTTAATTGTTTGCTTGCATTATTCTGGATGAAAAACAGCAGTGATAATTGATTTTCTCCATCGTCTTTATTGTTTGCAACGGATTCAATGCCTGAGAAAAACTCATCAGATATAACATTTCTAATAGAATCTTCTACTTCTGGCATAACTCGCTGAGACTCAGGATACAGACCTTCATCAATCAATAAATCTATAACATTTTTTAGTGCAAATAAATGAATGCTGCTTAAATATAATTCAAGTTCGTCTTTTCTTACTGGTGTTTTTCGTTCAGATATTTTTGTTATTAATGTTTGAATAGAATTTGATCTAAAAAAGGAGCCCAGCATCGTAGCAAAAACTTCCTTCATTTGCTCTGTGGGGAAATCTTCTATAGAACCAAGAACGCGCATATCATCAACTGTTACATGATATTCTTCTTCGGAAATTATTGTCAGTGTTGCTAAGTTAAGCAGACAGTATAAATAATGGCGAAATAAGTTCTTCCATATAATTTTGTCACCAGACCATAATATATCTTTATAGCCTTCCATTGGATCATTGAACTGCTTCGGATGAGCGAAGTATATTTCCTGATTGCTTAGTTCGCCATCATCACCAAGCAATCTTTTAACGGGTCTAAATCTATAAAACTTGTCGATCATAACGAACCCGATATTTGGTGAAGACGTGTAACGCTCACCTCACCGGAAAACAAAAGCAGAGCGAAGCGGCGCTTTTGGTTTTCCGGTGTAGGTGCTTGTTATGTTTTATTACGGCCTTTGCCAAAACCATATACGACCTTTACTATGATATTGGTAGTAGTCCTCAGACTCGAAGGCTGACATACCTTCTTTCTTTTTTAGTGGTGAACGCATAAACAACGGCAGCAATGGCATTACTCCAAGGATGAGACAGTTCACGAGAAAAACCGAGAAGACTTGATCCCATGTTTTTGGTTCTTGTTTTTTCTATTTCAAAAGTGGATATGCGACAAAGCAACTTATGGAGACATATCCAATGTAGGCCAACGTAAATTGCCACTTTTCCACTTATTTCACCTTGAAACATAACGTTATGCTCAGCGGCGCGCGTCTTTGGCGCGTCCGCTGGAGCATTTTGTTAAAATCATTTCACTCGCGACTGACTAAGCATATCGCATAGCACATCATTAAATTTTTCAGGTTGTTCTATGTGCAACCAATGCCCAGTGTTTTCAAAGCGCCTTATTTCTATATATTTCCTTTTGCCAAGATCAACCCTCTCTTTTTGAGCAGGTGAATTCCCGCCAAAGCAATACACAAAATTAATTCCTTTATTAAATAACGTCTTTCTAACTGTTCGCAAATTTTCTATAACATCGTCAATATAGCTCAAAAACATTTCCATATTCATAGATGCTATATTGTTTCTATATTCATCCAAATATGCTTCAGGTACGTGCTCCAATGACAAGAGTCTTGAAAATCGCTCTGCAGGTTTACTACCACCTGTTTCTATCGATTCGAAAAAACACAAATCAATATCGAGTAACGTGGATTCCGAAACACAAATACCGATTTTGTGGTTTAGGTGAGTAGAAAAGATGACTCGCAGACCATAAAAACCACCTAGAGAGTGCCCAACCAGCAATGTCTTTTCAGCTAAACTCTTTTCTACTAGTCTAGTCAGTAAAGAGACTATACTGTCTGGTGGTAAGCAAAGTTCCCAGTTCTCTCCACATCCCGGAAAATCAAAATAAATACACTCATATCCTTTATCATGTAAGTTGGATATTTGTGACGAAAAGGTGGTTCCCTTATCACCCAGGCCATGGAAGAAAAAAATCGTACCAAGTTTATTTATAGGAGTAATAGTTCGATATTTAAATATGCCGCGATTTAACTCTAAAATACTGGCGATTTCATTCATAATTAATGCAAATAAACTTATCGCTAATTGTTCAGTTAAGGAAGACCATAGGTAACTAATTCTTTATATGCTTGCAAAAACGCGCCTCGATTGGATTTACTCCACCCTAACCTACCATTAACAAAATTTTCCATCCACTTAAATCTATTGCGTAATTGTGTCGATAAAGACTTAGACATGGGAGCTGTTATCTCTGGTAATGATCCCAACGTAGATACAATTCCCATAACAGTGCCAGTAATTGGGCCGCCCAAAATTGACAGACCGTTTGCTAACTGCCACATTGAGTTAGCGCGTTCTCGTGAATCAAACCAAGTCACATCTTCTTTTAACTCACTTGAAAAATCGTTTCTAAGTTTAATTGCAATACCTGCTATTTCTTCAGCATGAAGAACTAATTTCTCCGGGTCATCTAAATCGACCGACTCTTTTACTGACTTTAGAAGAACATCATAGCTTTCGCAAAATCCTATGGTAATCAACGCTTTTCTTATCTCTAAAATATCTACGAATTCAAGTTGATCTAGCCTATCCTTTGAAATGCGAACAGATTTATTTATATTGGAAAAAACAGCTTCAGCATATATATCCCAAAATATTGATTCATCTGACAACTGCTCATCAATTCCTGAAATATTGATTTCTGTGATATTTGACTGAGGAAAGTGGCCTTCAGAATCGACGGTGCGGGCTCCTGACATTCGGTATATTAAGTTGCCATATTCTACTAATTGACTTGCAACCACTCCATTAAATTGAAATACAAGGCTTTCTAAGTGTTTTCTTTGAAGAAAATCGCTCCCTTCGTCTTCATTTAAATATTTATCTATCAGCGACTCTTTGATATTTTTAGCTATACTATCGTCAATACTGTTTTTTACACGTAATACAGAAGTTGGCCTGTCTAGTGCTTCGAATATCTTGTCTCGAAACCAACTACTATTAAAATCTAAATCCCAAACCATTACTTTGGCAGTATTGTTATTGTAAAAATCCAGATTAGATTCTCCGTACTCTTTCTTAGACTGAAAAAAGCCTTCTATATTTCTGAAATCATACCTAATTGCAGGAATAATAATTCCATCATTCAGCGCAACAACTAGCCCTGAGTCGTTTTGTAAAATCTCTGCCCATTTCGGATGGAAAACTGATGAAGCTCCAATAACAATCCATTTTTTTGTAAGTAGTTGTAACTTGAGGTTGCGAAGTGAGCTTTCAACATTCAAGTGCGAATCATGAGGATCTAAATCAGTGAAAAATGATCTCGGCCCCTCTAGCATTCCCGGTGATAAAGTCTCCACTACCCAGTTCCCTTTTTTGATTTTAACAGTCTGTTTTGAGGGACTTCGTCCCACAAAACAGAATTATAGGGCTTCCCGCTAATTTAGCTGGAGTTTTTCAGAATTTTCATTTAAGTTTTTGTTTTGCAATATAAAAAGTCATTTTCGTAGCAAATCTGTACCCAGTTAACCAGACAAAAGTCTTTTTATTTTTTCTCTTTTTGTACTACACTTGGGATCAGCAAGGAGGTATTCTATGTATCAGTCCCCATTTTTAAACGAAATCAGTCACTTTATGTTAGCACAGCGTTACAGCAAGCGCACGGTGAAAACTCATGTCTATTGAATTACCACCTACATCCGTTTTTGTGGCAAAAGCACCCCAAGGCTTTAAACAAGGTCGATGTTGAGCGGGTTTTAACTCATTTGGCGGTTAATCGTACGGTTTCGGTCAATACACAAAAGGTCGCTTTAAATGCCTTGGTGTTTTTGTATAATAAATTTTTGAAT
>CAWUID010000029.1:0-27143 GCA_963922315.1 uncultured Gammaproteobacteria bacterium | reverse complement strand
AACAGGTCTTTGAAATCGCAACTGCCCCGCTAACTTTCTGAGCAGACTCTATTTAATCAGCAACAGCAACTCATCGGCCAGCTGCAAACACCGCTACATACGCATTTCTGCGGACACGGTGTCTTTTCATACGATGGCAAACGTATCTTTACGACCGAAAATGATTTCGACCAAGGCAGAGGGTTGATCGGTATTTATGATACGACCCGGAATTTCCGACGCCTTGGCGACTACACCACGCATGGTATCGGGCCACATGAGGTCATTCGTCTGCCAGACAGTGATATTCTGTGTGTTGCCAACGGTGGCATTCTGACCCATCCGGAATCCGGGCGCGCCAAGCTGAATCTGGCAGATATGCAATCGTCTGTGGTGTTTATTGACGGGAAACAGGGCCAGTTGTTAAGCCAGTTTAACGTACCCTATCAAAGACTCTCTCTGCGTCATGCAGCGGCAGGTCAGAATCAGACGATCTGGCTCGGCGGTCAGTATGAAGGCGACAGCCGTAAGCAAGTACCCTTAATCGCCTGCGCACATCTAACTCAAGGCCTGTCTTTCCCCACTCTGCCTGAATCAGCATTGACCAGTCTGGCAAACTACATTGGCTCTGTCGCTTGCAGCCAGGATGGCAAGCGCATTGCTTTTTCTTCCCCAAGAGGCCACGCCCTGCTTATGCTGAATGCACACGGACAGGTAATGACTCAACACAAAATGGAATCTGTCTGCGGCCTGGCTGCCGGAACACAACATATCATTTCATCCAGCCTGACGGGTCGTTTCCAGCAAAGTCAGCATACGGTGTTCTGGGATAACCACTTGAGCCATGTATGAACTGCATTAGCGAGAGACCATTTCTGACTCAGTCACCAGACCCACCCGCTGCGCTCCGGCTTCCTGTAAAGTGACCATAAGCTTCATCACCTGCGCATATGGCACTGCCTGGTCACCCTGCACCAACACTTGTGCCTGCGGGTTTTGCTGTATCAGCAGGCTCGCCTGAGGCAACAAAGTGTCCACCACCAATAACTGGCTGTTGCCACCTGGTCGCTGCCAGTAATAATCGCCCGCCCGATCAACACTGAAGATCAGCGGCGGCTCTGCTGCCTGTTGCAACTGCTGTGTTTGTCTGGTCTGTGGCAGATCCACTTCCACCCCCTGCGTCAGCAAAGGGGCTGTAATCATGAAAATGATCAGCAGTACCAGCATCACATCAATATAAGGCACTACGTTAATCTCCGCGATTAACGCTGATCGCCTACGCTGCCTACGCATACACCTGCCCGCCCCGCTCACGAAACTCGCCGGCTTTTTCCTGCATACCCACTTCCAGTGCCACATCAATATTTTTAAACTGGTTCCGTGCCGCGTATTCACGCACATCCTGCGTGATCTTCATTGAACAGAATTGTGGCCCGCACATGGAGCAAAAATGGGCTACCTTTGCTGAATCCTTTGGCAAAGTCGCATCATGGTATTCACGCGCCCGCTCCGGATCTAATCCCAGGTTAAACTGATCTTCCCAACGGAACTCAAAGCGCGCTTTGGACAAAGCATTATCCCGGACTTGTGCACCTGGTAATCCTTTCGCCAGATCTGCCGCATGGGCTGCCAGCTTATAGGTAATGATTCCGGCCCGGACATCCTCTTTATCCGGCAGACCGAGATGCTCTTTAGGTGTGACATAACACAACATCGCGGTGCCGTACCAACCGATCTGGGCAGCTCCGATGCCGGAGGTAATATGATCATAACCTGGTGCAATATCCGTTGTCAGTGGGCCCAGAGTATAAAAAGGTGCCTCGTAACAATGCTGCAATTCCTGCGCCATATTTTCCTGAATCTTGTGCATCGGCACATGCCCGGGCCCCTCGATCATCACCTGCACATCTTGTTGCCAGGCCTGTTGCGTCAGTTCACCCAGGGTTCTGAGTTCCGCAAATTGTGCCTGATCATTTGCATCTGCTATACAACCCGGACGCAGCCCGTCTCCCAGTGAAAATGACACATCATAAGCACGCATAATCTCACAAATGTCATCAAAATGGGTATACAGGAAATTTTCTTTATGATGTGCGAGACACCATTTCGCCATGATGGAACCACCGCGCGACACAATGCCGGTCACCCGTTGTGCAGTCATGGGCACGTAACGCAGTAACACTCCCGCATGGATGGTGAAATAGTCCACACCCTGTTCGGCCTGTTCAATCAGCGTATCGCGCATGATCTCCCAGGTCAGTTCTTCTGCTTTCCCTCCCACTTTTTCCAGAGCCTGATAAATCGGCACTGTGCCCACCGGCATCGGCGCATTACGCAGGATCCATTCACGTGTTTCATGAATGTGTTTACCTGTCGATAAATCCATCAAAGTGTCCCCACCCCACCGGGCCGACCAGACCATCTTTTCCACTTCTTCCGCAATAGACGAAGTGACAGCTGAATTGCCAATATTTGTGTTGATCTTGACGCGGAAATTACGCCCGATAATCATCGGCTCCAGCTCAGGATGGTTGATGTTTGCCGGAATGATTGCCCGACCTGCAGCCACCTCAGCACGGACAAATTCAGGTGTCACTGTCTCCGGCAGATTCGCCCCCATATCTTCACCCGGATGTTGCTGCAATAAGCCCTGATAAGCTGGGTCATTACGCAGTTCATCCAGACGCTGTTGTTCACGGATTGCCACATATTCCATTTCTGGCGTAATCATGCCCTGCCGAGCGTAATGCATCTGGCTGACATTTTTACCGGTTAATGCCCGGCGTGGGGTACGCAGATGTGCAAAACGCAGATGTGCCGTCGCTGGGTCCTGCTGGCGTTGCGCCCCATAGACCGAACTGGGACTCGCCAGCGTCTCTGTATCACCCCGCGCTTGTATCCAGTTATCCCGTATGCCAGGCAATCCCTGCAACAGATCAATCGAAGCTGCCGGATCTGTGTACAGCCCAGAGGTGTCATACAGATAAATCGGTGGATTCGGCTCAGACCCGTTACTGATTTGGGTCGGCGATTGGGCAACCCGGCGCATCGGAACCCGGATATCCGGTTGCGAACCTGTCACATAGATCTTTTCAGAACCAGAGAATGGGCGGGTGACTGTTGCCGATAAAGCAACGGTAGTTTCACGCACAGGTATTTGACTGGATGGCATCCTGCATCTCCAAAATGCAAAAACACAAACTAAAAAAGCCCCCATAAAGGAGGCTTTTCAACTATTTATCAGCTGCGCAAACAGCAATCCAAGGCTGAGCAATCACATCAGTTACTGCTCAGAAGTGGTATTTTCTTCAGTATCGTCGTCTGTCTCTTCTACTATCGGTCGATCAACCAGTTCAACAAAAGCCATTGGTGCCTTATCACCTGTCCGATAGCCACACTTCAACAGACGTACGTAACCACCGGGACGTTCAAGGTAACGTGGCCCCAGCTCACTGAATAATTTTCCGATCACAGCTTTGTCACGTAATCTTGCAAAAGCCTGACGACGATTCGCAATCGTGTCTTTACCAGCTAAGGTGATCAACGGTTCAACCACACGACGTAGTTCTTTCGCTTTCGGTACGGTGGTCTTAATCAGCTCGTGCTCAAACAAGGACACAGCCATGTTGCGAAACATCGCTTTACGATGAGCGCTGGTACGGTTCAGGTGTCGCCCGGACTTACGGTGACGCATGGTAAAAACTCAATAAAACGCAAAATTTCAGGAATCAAATTTTAAATCGTGGGCGAGGTATAAAACCTTATCCACGGCCAAAGGAGCGAGAGCGACGCTTCTCCCCCTTTGGAAACCCCCATGGTTTTGTCCCCGCAGCAAGCTGCGGGGAATACTCAGATTTAATTCGAATGTTCCGGCGGCCAGTTCTCTAGTTGCACACCTAATGATAAGTTGCGACTGGCCAGTACATCTTTAATCTCGGTCAGAGATTTTTTACCCAGATTTGGGGTTTTCAGTAATTCTATCTCAGTTCGTTGCACCAGATCGCCAATCAGCAGGATATGTTCGGCTTTCAGACAATTGGCTGAGCGGACAGTAAGTTCCAGATCGTCTACCGGACGTAATAAGACCGGATCAACCGATGGCTCATCTACTGCGGGTTCATCCACTACTGTCTGATCCAGCAGAACAAAGTGGGTAAGCTGATCCTGAAGAATTGTTGCTGCATAACGAACCGCGTCTTCCGGATCAATCGTGCCGTTGGTATTGATATCAATTACCAATCGATCCAGGTCAGTTCGTTGCTCTACTCGTGCTGCTTCAACTGAGTAAGCGACGTGTTGTATTGGGGTGTAGGTAGCATCCAGGCGCAGACAACCAACCGGGTGCTCGCCCGAATGACTCTGCTCGCGATTAGCTGCTGGCTCATAACCCCGACCACGACGCACTTTCATGTCCATCGCCAGGCGTGTATCACCAGTAAGACGAGCAATTACATGTTCAGGATTCAGGATGCGAATGTTGTGTGTCAACTCAATATCTGCCGCAGTCACTACCGCAGGCCCGGTAACATCCAGTCGGATTGTTGCCTCATCCCGATCCGGCATGATCAGTGCGATATCTTTCAGATTGAGTAGAATCTCCAGAACATCTTCCTGTACATCCTCAATACTGCTGTATTCATGTAGCACACCCTCAATCTGAACTTCTACAATCGCGCAGCCAGGCATAGAAGACAGGAGGATGCGTCGCAGTGCGTTACCGAGAGTGTGACCGAAACCACGCTCTAAGGGCTCCAGGGAGATTTTTGCTCGACAATTATCCTGGGCTTCAATATTGATGATACGGGGCGTGAGGAATTCAGTGACCGAATCCGCCATGGGCAGGCCTCTATTTAGAATAAAGTTCAACGACTAACTGTTCATTCACCTCGGCAGATAGTTCTGCCCGGTCCGGGTAACGCTTGAAAGTCCCCTGCAATGCATCCGCTTGAATTTCTAACCATTCGGGCTGATCATATTGAGCCGCTATAGACAAAGATTGTTTAACCCGTTCCTGTTTTTTTGCTTTTTCAGTAATTGCGATACGATCATCAATACCGACACGATATGATGGAATATTGATCAACTTACCGTTTACTTCAATTGCCTTATGGCTGACTAGCTGGCGTGCTTCTGCCCGGGTTGCACCAAAGCCCATACGATATACGACATTATCAAGGCGCGTTTCCAGCAAACGTAACAGATTTTCGCCCGTCGGACCTTTGTTCTGATCTGCCTCGCGATAATAATTGCGAAACTGACGTTCCAATACACCATATAAACGACGCAGCTTCTGCTTTTCGCGTAACTGGACACCGTAGTCAGACAAACGCTGCCGACGATCTCCTTTCTGTCCGGGAGCTTTTTCCAGGTTACATTTTGAATCTATTGGCCGTACACGGCTTTTCAGAAATAAATCCGTGCCTTCACGACGCATCAATTTACATTTCGGACCCAGATAGCGTGCCATTCTTTAACTCCAGATCAGACGCGACGTTTTTTCGGAGGACGACAACCATTATGCGGAATGGGAGTAGTGTCCACAATACTGGTAATCTTAAAGCCTACAGAGTTCAGACCACGTACCGCAGATTCACGGCCAGGTCCGGGGCCTTTCACATTCACATCCAGATTTTTCATCCCATAATCTTTTGCTTTTTCACCTGCGCGCGTTGCAGCAACCTGAGCTGCAAATGGCGTGCTTTTGCGCGAGCCACGAAAGCCAGAACCACCAGAAGTGGCCCAGCATAATGCATTGCCTTGGCGATCCGTAATCATCACAATGGTATTGTTGAATGAGGCATGAATATGTGCGATGCCATCAACAACAACTTTTTTCACCTTTTTTTTCGGCGCAGGTTTAGCCATATACTTTGTCCCGGGAACTCAATTACTTTTTGATAGGTCGACGTGGTCCCTTCCGGGTCCGTGCGTTTGTTTTAGTACGCTGCCCGCGTACTGGCAATCCACGTCGGTGACGGATACCCCGGTTTGTCCCAAGATCCATCAGGCGCTTGATGTTCATGGACACTTCACGACGCAGATCACCCTCTGTTGTGTACCTGCTAACCTCAGATCGCAGTCGCTCCAGCTCTGCGTCACTGAGCTCCATAATCTTAGCAGTCGGTTTCACCTGAGCAGCAGCGCAGATGTGAGCTGCTAAAGTTGGCCCGATACCATAAATGGAACGCAACGCGATGACCGTATGTTTACGGTCAGGTATATTTACTCCGGCAATACGAGCCATCAGTTCTTTCTCCTCAACTTATCAGGTAACACAATTTTAACCCTGACGCTGCTTATGTCTCGGGTCGGAACAAATCACCCGCACCACACCGTGGCGCTTGATAATCTTACAGTTACGACACATCCGTTTGACTGAGGCGCGTACTTTCATTACGCAAGCTCCACAAAATCCATGAAGGGTATTTCTCTGAAAATGAGTTTCAGGTAAAACAACACTTAGCGCAGGCCGTTGCGACCAGCACCTCGTTTCAGATTCGCTTTTTTCATCAGACCTTCATACTGGTGTGACATCATATGAGATTGTACCTGAGTAATAAAGTCCATTACTACAACCACAACAATCAACAAAGAAGTCCCGCCAAAGTAAAAAGGCACGTTCCAGCCAACAATCAGGAATTCCGGCAATAAACATACGCTGGCGATGTATAAAGAACCAACCAGCGTCAAACGAGACATTACATCATCAATATAAGATGCAGTCTGCTCACCCGGACGAATGCCAGGGACGAAGGCACCAGAACGTTTCAGGTTATCAGCAGTATCTTGTGAGTTAAAAACAAGAGCTGTATAAAAAAAACAGAAAAAGATAATTGCCGCAGCATATAAGAAGATATAGATCGGCTCACCTGGCGAAACCAGTGCAATCATATCCTGCAACCAGCGCATGTCCTGAGTATTACCAGCCCATTGTGCTAATGTTGTTGGAAACAGAATAATACTGGAGGCAAAAATCGGCGGAATCACACCAGCCATGTTCAGCTTCAGCGGCAAATGACTGCTTTGAGCTGCATACATCCGTCGGCCCTGCTGACGTTTTGCATAATTTACTGTAATACGGCGCTGCCCACGCTCAACAAAAACAACAAATCCGGTTACTGCAATTGCCATGGCGAATAAAAACAACGCAAACAGTGCATTCATTTCACCATTGCTGACCAACTCAACCACGCTACCGATTGCTGCAGGCAGGCCAGCCACAATACCGGCAAATATGATCAGCGAGATGCCATTACCTAAACCACGTTCGGTAATCTGCTCGCCTAACCACATCAGAAACATCGTGCCAGTGACCAGTGAGACGGTAGCCGTGAAAATAAAAGGCGTTCCATCATACACCAACAGACCATTACCGAACTGGCCACTTTCCAGTGCAATTGAGATGCCCAGGGCCTGAAAAGTCGCCAGACCCAAAGTACCGTAACGGGTATATTGTGTAATCTTACGCCGACCTGATTCACCTTCTTTCTTCAGTTGTTCCAGGCTCGGAATCACCGCCGTCATCAGCTGCACAATGATAGAGGCAGAGATATACGGCATAATGCCCAATGCAAACAGACTGGCGCGACTCAGAGCACCACCGGAGAACATGTTGAACATGTCCAGAATCGTGCCCTGCTGCTGTTCAAACAACACAGCCAGCGCTTCCGGGTTCACCCCAGGAACCGGGATAAAGGTACCGATCCGGTAAATGATCAGAGCACCCAGCACAAAAAACAAACGTTGGCGCAGCTCCGAAAGCTTACTCAACGATGCCGTTCCCGGGCCAAATGCCATAATACTTTACCTTTTGGGTCGTTTGCTATAGATCTTTTTCATCAATACCAGCGGATTTCATCAGGCTCTTTTGCAGCCCGCATTTTAATGACTTATTACCGTGTACCGGAACAGAAATACGTAAGTTCAAGCCTGCTTTCGCATAAATATGGTGACTACCGTGAACCCGTTTTAATAACCAGCCTTTCTTTTCCAGAATTCCGCATAATTTATTACCACTGATCGTCTTCAAACGGCAATTTCCAGAATCTGGCTACGACTGGATGGAAGTGATTCCTGCATATCAACTAATAAGCAACCTTCGATTGCCTCATACAAGTTGCTTAATAATTCAGGATAAGTATCAGCTTGTGTAGCACAGCCCGGAATGGCAGGAACTTCTGCCCAATAACCACCCTCTTCTGCCTCGTGCAACACCACCTTTAACTTCATCATACCCTCCCATATGAGATTATGATGATTAATTCATCTCAATCCTCAATAGTACCACCGAGCGCTTCGATGGCTGCTCGTGCACCCTGCGTCACACGCAATCCCTGAATTTTTACCGCTCGTTCCAATTCACCTGACAAAATCACTTTTGCCTGTTGAATATAATTTGGCAGTATGCCTTCAGCCTGCAATACAGACAAAGTGATCACTTCTGCTTTAACCCGGGACAGCTCATGTAATCTGACTTCAGCATTCAACCGCGCCTTACGAGAACGAAAGCCAACCTTCGGCAAGCGTCGTTGCAAAGGCATCTGACCACCTTCAAATCCGACTGCAACCCGACCACCAGAACGTGATTTCTGGCCTTTATGTCCACGACCACATGTTTTGCCAAGTCCGCTACCTATGCCACGGCCAACTCGCTTGGAGGATCGTTTACTTCCAACACCAGGCTGCAGAGTATTCAGATGCATTTCACACTTCCTCAACAATCTGGACAAGATATGGCACTTTATTCACCATACCACGAGTCGATGACGTGTCTTCAACACTCACAATTTGGTGGATACGACGGAGACCCAGGCCCAGCACGCAGGATTTATGACCTTTCGTGCGACCGTGCAGGCTACGTATCAGCTTGACCTTCATCATTTTTTTCACGGTCATCTACCCCAGTATCGCTTCAACTGGCTTGCCACGCTTCGCGGCAACCTGCTCAGCATCCACCATCAGGCGCAATGCATTGATAGTTGCCCGCACTACGTTAATCGGATTGTTCGTACCGATGCATTTTGCCAATACATTATGTACACCAACCACTTCAAAAATCGCACGCATTGCACCACCAGCAATAATGCCGGTACCTTCAGAAGCTGGTTGCATATATACTCGTGCCGCACCGTGTCGCCCAACAGAAGGATATTGCAATGTACTATCTTTCAGCCTGACTGCTACCATACTGCGCCGCGCTGCTTCCATTGCTTTTTGAATAGCAACCGGGACTTCTTTTGCCTTGCCTGTACCAAAACCGACACGGCCATTACCGTCACCAACCACGACTAAAGCAGCAAAGCCGAACAGACGACCGCCTTTAACTACCTTAGAGACTCGATTGACACCGATCAGCTTTTCAATCAGCTCATCACCGGCTGGCTTGGTTTCATAATTTGCCATCTATTCGCCTCTAAAACAGAAGTCCATGCTCACGCGCACTATCCGCTAATGCCTTTACCCGGCCATGATAACGATAACCGGAACGATCAAATGCAACCTGTTCAACACCCTGAGCTTTGGCACGCTCTGCAATGAATTTACCAACAACCGCAGCCGCTGAAACATTCCCTTTATGACCTGAGATGTCTGCTGCAACTGACTTTTCCAGAGTAGATGCAGCTGCAACCACTGACGCATTATCTGCGGCAATAATCTGGGCATAAGTATGTCTGGGCGTGCGATGTACTGTCAGACGACATACACCCAGCTCGCGAATTTTTGCCCGCGCACGAGTAGCGCGACGTAACCGTGATGCTTTTTTATCCATATGCTCTACTTCTTCTTCGCTTCTTTACGGATGATATGCTCATCTGCATAACGGACACCTTTGCCTTTATAGGGCTCTGGCGGACGGAAGCGACGAATCTCAGCTGCTACTTGTCCAACTCGCTGTTTATCACAACCAGAAACCACGATCTCAGTTTGAACGGGCGTTTCAATTGTAATGCCTTCTGGCACCGGATAATTTACCGGATGTGAGAAACCGAGATTCAGGCTGAGAACTTTGCCTTTACTCTGGGCCCGATAGCCTACACCAACCAATTGCAGTTTTTTCTGAAAACCCTGGTTAGCACCAATGACCAGATTATTTATCAATGCACGCATGGTACCAGCCATCGCCCAGGATGCTTTATCTGCTACTTTTGGCTGTACTCGCAATCCATCATCATTCAGAGACACCTGCACGGATGAATGAACATCCAGTGAGAGGTTACCCTTGGTACCTTTAACTCGCACTTGCTGAGCTTCACAATTTATCTCAACTCCGGCAGGTATGGTTACAGCAGCCTTTGCTATTCGTGACATCCACAGTTCTCCTTAGGCTACGTAGGCAATGAGTTCACCACCATGCCCCAGCTTGCGTGCGGCACGATCAGTCATCACTCCACCGGATGTGGACACAATGGCAATACCCAAGCCATTCCGGACTTTCGGTAATTCACCACAACTTTTATAGATACGCAATCCCGGACGACTGACTCGTTGGATCAGATCAATCACTGGCTCGCCCTGAAAATATTTCAGGGTAATTTCCATAATTGGTTTTTTATCGCCCTGAATTTCAAATCCGGTAATATAACCTTCGTTCTGAAGCACTTCCGCAATCGCTCGCTTTTTGCGGGACGACGGCATCATAACCGTTTTTTTAGCGGCGGCTTGTCCATTGCGGATGCGGGTCAGCATATCAGCAATAGGATCAGATAGACTCATTCAGCAGCTCCTTACAGGTCAGCCATCAGCACAGTGATGCGATACCTAATGATTATCACCAACTGGCTTTACGCAGCCCAGGGACTTCTCCGCGCATAGCAGATTCACGCAGTTTGTTACGACACAGGCCAAATTTGCGATATACACCATGCGGCCGACCAGATACTCGGCAACGCTGGCGCTGGCGACATGGACTGGCATTACGTGGCAACTTCTGCAATGCCAGAACAGCAATATCAATTTCGTCCGGGCTTTTAGTGCGATCATTGATAACTGCTTTCAGCTTTGCACGCTTTTCAGCAAACTGGGTCACCATAGCAGCACGTTTTTGTTCGCGGACCCGCATACTTTTTTTGGCCATATTCCGCTCTATTTAAATGGAAAGTTGAATCCGGACAGCAGTGCGCGGCCTTCTTCATCTGTCGTCGCACTAGTCGTCAGAGTAATATCCAGTCCACGCAAGGTATCAACCTTATCATATTCCACTTCAGGGAAAATGATTTGTTCTTTTACCCCCAGATTGTAGTTTCCACGGCCATCAAATGATTTTGCATTCAGACCACGAAAATCACGCACACGCGGCAGGGCAATATTGATCAGACGATCCAGAAACTCATACATCCGTTCGCGACGCAGCGTCACTTTACAGCCAATCGGCCAGCCTTCCCGAATTTTGAATCCGGCAACTGATTTACGCGCCTTAGTGACAATGGGTTTCTGTCCGGCAATAAGCTGCATATCTTCCAATGCATGCTGCATATGTTTTTTATCACTGACGGCTTCACCGACGCCCATGTTCAGGGTAATCTTTTCGATTCTGGGCACTTGCATCAGACTTTGATAAGCAAATTGCTGAACCAATTGCGGAGCGATAGTTTGTTTGTAATGATCGTGTAACCGTGCCATTAAACCAGCCTCATGCATCAACGACTTCGTTATTTGATTTGAAAACGCGCACTTTACGACCATCTTCCAGAATTCTGAATCCAACCCGATCAGCTTTCTCGGTCATCGGGTTATATAAAGCAATATTTGAAATATGGATCGGCATTTCTTTTGGGTAGATTCCGCCTTCTTCGCCAGCATTAGGATTTGGCTTCACGTGCTTGCGGACCAGATTCAGATTTTCAACCAGTACCCGCTCACCCTTCATTGATAATACCTGACCGCGCCGTCCTTTGTCTTTGCCAGCAATCAGAATAACCTCATCGCCTTTACGAATTCGTTGTGCCATAACGGTTTTCTCAGAGAACTTCCGGGGCAAGTGAAACGATTTTCATGAATCGTTCACCACGCAACTCACGAGTTACAGGGCCAAAGATACGAGTGCCAATTGGTGCCAACGCATTATTCAATAGCACGGCTGCGTTGCCGTCGAACCGGATTGCCGATCCATCCGGACGCCGGACACCTTTACGGGTGCGCACTACAACGGCGTTCATTACATCGCCTTTTTTTACTTTGCCGCGAGGAATGGCAGACTTTACCGAAACCTTAATGACATCGCCAATACCAGCATAACGCCGGTGCGATCCACCGAGCACCTTGATACATTGCACTCGTTTCGCACCGCTGTTGTCTGCGACGTCCAGCACCGTTTGCATCTGGATCATGAGTGTTCCTTAATCTTCATATATTGTCTGTTGCTACGACTATTTGGGACGCTCAACTAACTGTACAAAACGCCAGCTTTTTGTTTTAGATAACGGCCGACACTGCATCACGATAACGATGTCACCAATCTGACATTCATTTTGTTCATCATGAGCGTGAACTTTGGTTGAACGACGTACGAATTTGCCATACAAAGGATGCTTAACCCGACGTTCCACCAAAACAGTAACAGTCTTATCCATTTTGTCACTGATTACCTGACCCTGCAGGGTCCGGTTTGTATTAGCCTGTTCGTTCATACTGCGGCCCGTCGCTGTTCATTCATCACTGTTTTCACGCGCGCTATACTGCGCCTGGCCTGCTTTACAAGATGCGGACGCTTCAGTTGGTCAGTTGCTTTCTGAATACGTAGGTTAAATTGTTCCTTACGTAGCTCCAACAGTGTCTCGCGCAGCTGCGCAGATGTCTTTTGCCGTAATTCGCTGACCGTCATCACAAAACCATCCGTTTAACAAATGTCGTATGTACTGGCAATTTAGCCGAAGCCAAAGCAAAGGCACGTCGCGCCAGTTCTTCTGAAACACCTTCAATTTCATACAGCATACGACCAGGCTGAATCTGAGCAACCCAGTACTCAACATTTCCTTTACCTTTACCCATCCGTACTTCTAAAGGCTTTTTTGTGATTGGCTTATCCGGGAAGATACGAATCCAGATTTTACCACCACGTTTTACAGTACGAGTAATGGTACGCCTCGCGGCTTCAATCTGACGTGCAGTAATTCTGCCACGATCCGTCGCTTTCAGACCGAATTCACCAAAGCTGACTTTGTTACCGGATGAAGCCAACCCGCGATTACGGCCTTTATGCTGCTTGCGATACTTAGTACGCTTTGGCTGTAACATTTGTTATCCCCGATCTCCGGTCTTTTTCTGTCTGCCCTTTCTAGGCTGAGGCTTCAGTTGTGCAGTAGCCTGATCAGCGTACACCTCACCTTTAAATATCCAGGTCTTTACACCCAGAATACCATAGGTTGTGAGCGCTTCAGCAAACCCATAGTCAATATCTGCTCGCAAGGTATGTAAGGGCACACGGCCTTCACGATACCATTCGCTGCGTGCAATTTCAGCGCCATTCAATCGACCAGCGATATTGATTTTCACGCCTTCAGCACCCAGTCGCATCGCATTCTGCACAGAACGCTTCATGGCCCGGCGGAACATGACTCGACGCTCTAACTGCTGAGCAATATTTTCAGAGACCAACTGAGCATCTAATTCCGGCTTGCGAATCTCTTCGACATTCACATGTACCGGCATGCCCATGCGTAACATGACTTCTTTACGTAAAGCCTCAATATCTTCGCCTTTTTTACCTATTACTACGCCGGGTCGGCCAGTATGAATCGTAATCCGTACATCTTTTGCTGCGCGCTCAATCTGAACCCGACTCACTGCTGCATTTCTCAATCTGGACAACAGAAATTCACGCACCTGCATATCAGCTTCCAGCAGGTCCGGATATTGCTTAGAGTCTGCATACCACTTAGACGTCCAGTCTTTAACAATACCCAGGCGCATGCCATAAGGATGTACTTTCTGACCCATAAATATTACCCGTTTATGCCTTTTGCGCCACAACCACAGTGATGTGGCTGGTTCGTTTCAGAATCCGGGTACCACGTCCTTTCGCCCTTGCCCGCATCCGCTTCATGGTCGGTCCTTCATCCACATAAATCGTTTGCACAATCAGCTCATCAATATCTGCTGCTTCATTGTGTTCAGCATTTGCAATTGCTGAGTTCAGCACTTTTTTAATAAAAACCGCTGCCTTTTTGTTGCTGAAAGTCAGTAAATCCAGAGCTTGTTCAATCGGCATACCACGAATCTGGTCCGCAACCAGTCGACATTTTTGTGCCGAGAGTCGAGCGTAACGCCATTTGGCCATTGCTTGCATGATGTGGTCCCTTATTTCTTGGTTTTTTTGTCAGCAGTATGCCCGCGATATAAGCGAGTCTGCACAAATTCACCAAGCTTATGGCCAACCATATTTTCACTGATCAGCACCGGCACGTGTTGTCGACCATTATGTATTGCTATAGTCAGGCCGACCATGTCCGGACTGACCATGGAACGACGTGACCAGGTCTTAATCGGGCGGCGATCTTTTTTCGCCTGCGCAACTTCTACTTTTTTTGCCAGATGATGGTCAATAAATGGACCTTTCCGAATCGAACGTGGCATTTCTCTGAACCCCAGATTACTTACGACGGCGATCACGCACGATGAACTGATCGGTGCGCTTATTAGATCGTGTTTTATGTCCCTTCGTCGGCATACCCCAAGGACTGACCGGATGCCGACCACCAGAGGTACGGCCTTCACCACCACCATGCGGATGATCTACCGGATTCATTGCTACACCACGCACGGTGGGTCGCACACCGGCATGACGCGCGGCACCTGCTTTACCCAACTTACGGAGGTTATGTTCCGGGTTACTGACTTCGCCTAGTGTTGCTCGACAATCTGTGTGTATCTTACGCATTTCTCCTGAACGCAGACGTAACGTCGCATAACGACCTTCACGCGCAACCAGCTGTGCAGAAGCACCGGCGCTTCGGATCATTTGCGCGCCTTTACCGATTTTCAGCTCAATGCAGTGCACCAGACTACCTAGCGGCAAATTACGTAATGGAAGACAATTTCCAACTGCAATTGGCGCATCATCTCCGGACTGAACTTCTGCACCAACCTTCAAGCCTGCTGGCGCAATGATGTAGCGATATTCGCCGTCCGTGTATTTAATCAGCGCAATGTTTGCTGTACGATTAGGATCATATTCGAGTCGCTCAACCCGACCGATGACATCAGTTTTGTTGCGTTTGAAATCGATAATTCGATAACGCTGTTTATGGCCGCCGCCTCTGTGCCGGGTGGTAATCCGGCCAGCGCCATTACGTCCACCAGTTTTATGTTTTTTCGCCACCAGCGCGCGTAGTGGACCGCCTTTGTGCAGTTCTGCCTGGCGCACTTGCACTACATGACGACGGCCTGGTGAAGTTGGTTTCGCTTTAACAATTGCCATAATTTCAAACTTCTTCGGCAAACTTAATGTCCTGTCCGGCTTTAATCCGGACATAGGCTTTTTTCCAGTCGGAACGTTGACCAGTGCGTTTTTTCTTGCCGCGAACGTTTAAAGTACGCACGGCCTGAACATCTACTTCGAATAACAATGCAATGGCTGCTGCAATTTCTGGCTTAGTTGCGTTTTTCAGAACTCTGAAAACAAACTGATTGGACTGATCAGCCAGGTTCACAGTTTTTTCAGAGGTGAGTGGCGCCAGTATAACCTGCAATAAACGTTCTTTGTTCATGTCAGACGCTCCTCTAGGGTGCGTAACGCAGCAGTTGTCATTAATACTTTTTCAAACCCGATCAGTGCAATCGGGTCTAATTCGTTCACCGGCAGAAATCCGACATAATACAGGTTTCGGCTCGCTAACCAGACTTTTTCATCGAATTCTGCAGTCACTAATAATACATCATTAAGTTGCAGTTCAGATACTTTGGCAACTAATGCTTTAGTTTTCGCTTCCGCAAGATCAAACTGTTCTACTATAACGAGGCGCTCCTGACGAACCAGCTCAGACAGGATAGAACGAATCGCGCCGCGATACATTTTACGATTAACTTTCTGTGCATAACTACGAGGTGAGGCAGCAAATGTCACACCACCGGAGCGCAGAATCGGGCTTCGGCTGGTACCCTGCCGGGCACGACCAGTGCCTTTCTGCCGATAAGGCTTGGCACCACCACCGCGAACTGCTGCACGGTTTTTTTGTGCTTTAGTCCCGGCGCGGGCCGCATTACGGTAAGCGGTTACCACCTGATGAATCAAAGGCTCCCGATAATCTGCAGCAAATACGCTATCCGAAACTTGCAGACTTTCTCCGCTCTGTACTTTCAGCTCCACGCCTTACCCCTTCTGTCGCTGTTTGATAGCTGGCGTAATAATCACATTACCACCATTCGCACCTGGTACAGCACCTTTAATCAGAACTAATTGACGCTCCGGGTCAATCCGGACGACTTCCAGATTCTGTGTACAAACTTTCTCAGCGCCCATGTGGCCAGCCATTTTTTTGCCTTTGAACACCCGACCAGGAGTTTGGCATTGACCGATAGAGCCCGGTGCGCGATGCGATAATGAGTTGCCGTGGGTGTTGTCCTGAGTGCGGAAGTTATGCCGTTTGACGCCACCCTGGAAGCCTTTACCTTTGCTCATACCACGCACGTCGACTTTATTACCAACGGTTAGAAGAGCTGTATCTAATGCATCACCTACCTGCCATTCATCCTGTGTTTCGACAGGGAGACGAAATTCCCAGAGTCCACGCCCGGCTTCTGTTTTCGCCTTGGCATAATGACCTTTCATCGGCAAATTCACCCGCGAGGGCTTTTTATGACCTGTCGTCACCTGAATCGCACGGTAGCCATCTGTTTCTACTGTACGCACTTGAGTGATACGATTCGGCTGCACTTCAATCACAGTAACGGGTGTTGATAAACCATCATCTGAAAAGATGCGGGTCATGCCGACCTTCTGTCCTACCAAGCCAACTGTCATGACTTTAACCTCAGCTCAACTTGATCTGAACGTCCACACCAGCGGCCAGGTCCAGCTTCATTAGCGCATCTACCGTCTTGTCATTCGGATCGACAATGTCCAGTAACCGCTTGTGGGTACGAATTTCATATTGATCACGCGCGTCCTTATTGACATGCGGCGAAATCAATACCGTAAAGCGCTCTTTTCTGGTCGGCAACGGGATCGGGCCATGCACTTGTGCGCCTGTGCGTTTAGCTGTATCCACAATTTCAGTTGCTGACTGATCAATCAGCCGATGGTCAAATGATTTAAGCCGAATACGAATACGCTGATTTGACATAGTCTTGTTACTCATCATAATCGCACTCAGCGATTACTAATACCAACCAGATTAAAGAGCTTGTCGCCTGGGGCGAAAATTATTCAATAACTTTAGAAACAACACCAGCACCCACTGTGCGACCACCTTCACGAATCGCGAAGCGCAACCCTTCAGTCATAGCGATTGGCGCTATCAGTTTCACTGTCATGGCAACGTTATCGCCTGGCATGACCATTTCAGTCCCTTCCGGTAGTTCACACGCGCCCGTAACGTCTGTGGTTCGGAAGTAGAATTGTGGACGATAGCCGTTAAAGAATGGGGTATGTCGACCACCTTCATCTTTGCTCAGGATATAGACTTCCGCTTCAAAATGGGTGTGTGGCGTGATGGATTTTGGCTTTGCCAGCACCTGACCACGCTCGACATCATCACGCTTGGTACCACGCAGTAATACGCCTACGTTGTCGCCTGCCTGACCTTGATCCAGCAGCTTGCGGAACATTTCGACGCCAGTACACGTAGTCGTTTGTGTCTCACGCAGCCCGACGATTTCAACTTCTTCGCCAACTTTAATCACACCGCGCTCAACCCGACCAGTAACGACGGTACCACGCCCTGAAATGGAGAAGACGTCTTCAATCGGCATGATGAAGTCGCCGTCTATTGCTCGTTCCGGAGTAGGAATGTAGCTATCCAGCGCCTCTATCAATTTATCTATGGATTGCGTTCCAATTTCAGACTCATCGCCTTCCAATGCTTTCAGTGCAGAGCCGGTGATAATCGGGGTATCGTCGCCCGGAAATTCGTAGCTGTCCAGCAGCTCACGTACTTCCATTTCGACCAGTTCTAACAACTCTTCATCGTCAACCTGATCTGCTTTGTTCAGGTACACCACAATGTAGGGTACACCCACCTGACGTGACAGCAGAATGTGTTCGCGAGTTTGTGGCATCGGGCCGTCAGCAGCGGAACAGACCAAAATGGCACCGTCCATCTGTGCTGCACCGGTGATCATATTTTTTACATAGTCAGCGTGACCAGGGCAGTCAACATGGGCGTAATGACGCGCTTCTGATTCGTATTCGACATGAGCAGTCGAGATTGTTATACCGCGCTCACGCTCTTCCGGTGCATTATCTATCTGATCGTAGGCTCGAGACTCTGCGTGACCTTTATTCGCCTGATGGGTGGTGATTGCTGCCGTCAGGGTGGTTTTACCATGATCAACGTGACCAATTGTGCCAACATTGACGTGCGGTTTGCTCCGCTCAAATTTTTCTTTGGCCATAATTGCTATCCTTCAAAAAAACAAACGCCACATAGGGCCGAATCAGATTCTATTGATAATGGGCTCAGCTACCGCAGCAGGCACAGCACGATATTCAGCAAATTCCATGCTGTAACCAGCGCGCCCCTGAGTTGCACCACGTAGTGCAGTAGCATAACCAAACATTTCTGCCAGCGGAACTTCAGCCCGAATCAGTTTGCCGACTGCAATATCTTCCATTCCCAGCATATTGCCACGCCGCCCGCTCAAATCGCCGATCACGTCGCCCATATGCTGTTCAGGAGTGGTAATTTCGACATTCATCACCGGCTCCAACAAGGTTGGTGCCGCTTTACGACAACCGTCACGCAATGCAATGGCACCAGCGATTCTGAACGCTTGTTCGTTAGAGTCGACTTCGTGATACGAGCCGTCAAACAAAGTCGCTTTGATGCCCATCAGCGGATAACCTGCTAAGGTTCCACCGGTCATCGCTTCCTGAATACCTTTTTCGATTGCCGGGATAAAATCTTTCGGCACTACACCGCCGACGATTTCGCTGGCAAAGATGAACCCGCCGTCCGCCAGCGGCTCCAGCCTCAGCCAAACATGACCGTATTGGCCACGCCCACCAGTCTGTCGGACAAATTTTCCTTCAATCTCAACTGATGCCTGAATCGTCTCGCGATACGCAACTTGTGGCTTGCCAACATTCGCAGCCACTTTGAATTCACGCTGCATCCGGTCAACCACAATATCCAGATGCAATTCGCCCATCCCGGAGATGATCGTTTGACCTGATTCAGCATCAGTACGCACCCGGAATGATGGATCTTCGCGCGCCAGACAGCTCAGCGCAAAACTCATCTTATCCTGATCGGCTTGCGTCTTCGGCTCTACCGAGACTGCAATCACTGGCTCCGGAAATTCCATCCGCTCCAGCACAATCGGCGACTTACCGGATTCACACAAGGTGTCGCCGGTAGTAATATCTTTCAGACCAACTGCTGCGGCAATGTCACCAGCATGCACTTCACGAATCTCTTCGCGGCTGTTTGCGTGCATCTGCAATAAACGGCCGATGCGCTCGCGTTTACCCTTCAGCGGATTCAACACTGAATCGCCAACCTGAATTTTGCCAGAATAACAGCGCAGGAAGGTCAGATGGCCAACATGCGTATCATTTGCCACTTTAAAAGCGAGTGCGGCAAACGGTGCCTGATCGTCCGCTGCGCGCTCAATCTGAGCTTCACTATCCGGAGCGATACCAGTAACAGATGGCACATCTGCTGGCGATGGCAACAACTCTACCACCTTATCCAGCATCGCCTGAACGCCTTTATTCTTAAAGGCAGAACCGCAACAAACCGGCACAATATCAAGTTGCAAGGTGCGTTCGCGCAGACCTGCAAGAATGTCGTCAACCGACAGATCGCCTGATTCCAGGTAGCGATCCATCAGTGTTTCATTCGCT
Source organism: uncultured Gammaproteobacteria bacterium (assembly GCA_963922315.1). Lineage (GTDB taxonomy): Bacteria > Pseudomonadota > Gammaproteobacteria > Chromatiales > Chromatiaceae > JAHDBG01. The sequence goes on along the minus strand of CAWUID010000029.1, from coordinate 7,162 downwards.
TCTGCAGCTGCTTCCAGCAACTGCTCATGATATTCCTGCGCAGTCGCCTGGTGATCCATCGGAATCTCAGCAAAAGTGAATTTAACCCCTTTTGCCGCTTCATCCCAATAAACTGCTTGCATCCGGACCAGATCAATTATTCCGGAGAAATCGTCTTCGGCACCTATCGGCAACTGTATCGGAACGGGCGTTGCACCGAGACGCGAATTGAGCTGATCTACTACCCGGTCAAAATCCGCACCAACCCGGTCCATCTTATTGATGAATGCCAAACGCGGCACCGCATACTTATTTGCCTGACGCCAGACTGTTTCGGACTGAGGCTCAACACCGCCGACAGCACACAATACAAACACAGCACCATCTAGCACACGCAATGAGCGCTCGACTTCGATGGTAAAATCGACATGTCCGGGCGTATCAATGATGTTGATACGATGGATCGGAAACTGACGCTCCATTCCGGCCCAGAAACAAGTAGTCGCTGCAGAAGTGATCGTGATACCACGCTCCTGCTCTTGCGCCATCCAGTCCATGGTGGCGGTGCCTTCGTGCACTTCACCAATCTTGTGCGAAACACCTGTGTAATACAGGATACGTTCCGTAGTCGTGGTCTTACCGGCATCAATGTGTGCCATGATGCCGATATTTCGATAATGCGCAATTGGCGTAGAACGAGCCACAACCAGCTACCTGAATCAGTTAATTACCAGCGATAGTGTGCAAACGCCTTGTTTGCTTCGGCCATACGATGGGTATCTTCTTTCTTTTTAACGGCGCTACCTTTCTGCTCCATCGCGTCCAGGAATTCACCGGCAAGCCGGGCCGCCATTGTTTTTTCACTGCGCTTACGAGCCGCGTCAATCAACCAGCGCATTGCCAGCGTGTCCTGCCGGACGGCACGAACTTCAACCGGCACCTGATAAGTCGCGCCACCAACCCGGCGTGAGCGCACTTCAACCATCGGACGCACGCTTTCCAGAGCGCGATCCAGCAAATCTAAAGGCTCACCGCCACGCTTTTGTTTAACCTGATCTAATGCTCGATACAGAATGTTTTCAGCAACAGATTTTTTACCGTCTACCATCACAATATTGATAAACTTCGCCAGCAACTGACTACCGAATTTCGGATCTGGTAGCGTTTCACGTTTGGCAGCAACTTTTCTTCTTGGCATATACCACTTCTCTCAAGATATCGGCAGATCGCCGGAGATACTTCAGGGCATTATTGCCCTGGCGGCAAAATCAGGACTTAGGGCGCTTCGCACCGTACTTGGAACGACCCTGGCGACGCTTTTCAACACCAGAAGTATCCAGTGCACCACGTACCACATGGTAACGCACACCTGGCAAGTCTTTAACACGACCACCGCGAATCAGCACCACCGAGTGTTCCTGCAGGTTGTGGCCTTCGCCGCCTATATAACTGGTCACTTCATAACCGTTGGTCAGGCGCACACGAGCAACTTTACGCAACGCTGAGTTCGGTTTTTTCGGAGTTGTGGTGTAGACCCGGGTGCAGACACCACGTTTCTGCGGGCACGCTTCCAGTGCCGGGACATTTGTCTTTTCCGGCTTACGCTGACGTGGCTTGCGCACCAACTGATTGATCGTGGTCATGCAACTCATTCCATCAAAAAAATGACGCTGTTTTAAGACAACGCCAACAAAAATCGGAAGCGACTCACTAAGCGTACAAGCAACCATGTTGCCCGAGCGAACGATAAGGCGTTAAGCCGCAAAAGCCGATGCATTCTAGGCTCAAGCCCAAAAGGTGTCAATAGCCGAATTACACCGGGTGTGCACCATCACAACTCAGGCGCTTGTGACTGATGAGCCTGCCCTCTAAACGCAAAAAGGCCGGGCATTGCCCGGCCTTTGATCTGTTGCAATAAGCTTGTTAGTAGACAGAAACTTACGCAGCTTTTGATTTGCAGTTCTTATTCTAGCAGGGATCTGCAAGTCACAGCAACTTTTTAAGTGAGGAGGCACTCGCCATACACCAGCTCACTCAGCACACATCTCGAAACTCACTCCCAGATTTCATCGAAAACTTCCTGAACACTATGATAAGTCACGAGATTATCCAACTTCTGAGCCTCTTCAAAAGCAGCCCGCGTTTCTGCATTAGGGCACTTTAACTCAATGGAAGCAAAACTTTGGTTTATTAATTGCATAAAAATAGCCTATATGATTAGCCTACCACCAGGCCCAGCAGCTGGCAGTGACTTGACAAAAACCAGAATTTTTTTGATAATTGAAGTTCTCAATTTCTCGTTTTTTTAGGGAAAAGGTTTGGTTAGGAAAAATTATAATCTGTGTTTAGGGAAAAAGCGTTTGGTTAGTTGTAGTTTTGTCAGTACGCAGCTCATGATTTGCATATGGCGCCCATGGTGGAATGGTAGACACAACGGTCTTTAAAACCGATTAAGCCGACACAGCTTTGTGGGTTCGAATCCCACTGGGCGCACCATTCATTTTATCACTTTAACAGGTATAGTCGAGACATGAAATACCGCCTTGCACTGGACATGGGAACCAACTCCATTGGTTGGTCCATTTTTCGCCTGCACAAAAAAGCACCCCGGGAACTGATTCGTATCGGCTCACGCATCTTTCCGGAAGGGCGGGATCCTAAAAATCAGGAATCACTTGGAGCAAAGCGACGCATACCGCGCAGACAGCGTCGCCATCGGGATCGCTATCTGCAAAGGCGCACTAATCTGCTGAATTGTTTGCAGCAGCACGGGCTATTCCCTCCTTTGGGCACTCCTGAAGCACGCTCACTACAATCATTGAATCCCTACGAACTCAGAACTGATGGACTAGACGCACCACTCACACCACATCAGCTAGGGCGCGTCTTGTTTCACCTCAATCAGCGACGCGGTTTTAAATCCAACAGAAAATCAGACGCTAAAGATCAGGAAAGCGGGAAAATCAAACAAGCCATTAAGGCGATGCAAAGCCAGTTGTGCACAAAAAGCGACTCAGATACAACTGAACGCAAAGTTACTATCGGTGCAATTTTATATGAGCGATTAAAAAATGGCGAAGGCACACGCGCTCGCTTACAAGGCTCAGGTAGCAAAGCACAATATGTTTTATATGCAGACCGAGATATGATTGAGGCCGAATTTGAGGCGCTATGGGAAAAACAGCAACTTTATCACCCTACTCTCCTCACTCAGCCAGCACATGACAAAATCCATAACATTATTTTCTATCAACGCCCTTTACAGCCTCAGTCAGTGGGACACTGCATGCTGGAGCCTGAACGTGAGCGCGCACCAAAAGCGTTATCGACAGCGCAACGCTTCCGTCTGTACCAGGAAGTGAATCATTTGCGCCTGTCTCATTTACACACTGATGAAGAAACCAGCCTCAACCAAGAACAACGCGACAAACTAGTCAACCATTTAGAAAAATGCAACACGACTACCTATGTCAAATTACGAAAAAAATTATTTGGAGATAACGATGTTTTTTATTCTTTTACTATCGAAAACTCGTCTATCGCACGCAAAAATGTTCCAGGGAACAAGACCAATTATCAGTTAAGCAGCAAAAAGGCTTTTGGCAAGAGCTGGTATCAATTTACTCAAGAAATACAAGATAAAATTGTTACCCTCATACTTAACGCAGATAGTAACACTGTACTCATTAAGCAATTACAAGCTGAATACAGGCTTGATACCACAGCTGCAACTCATATTGCTGAAAAAGTCAAATTGGATAGCGGCCACTTCCGCCTCAGCAAACAAGCCATCAAGAAAATACTGCCTTACCTGGAGAGTTGGAATGAAGAAAAAGATCGACCTTATACCTATGACCAAGCAGTCAGAGCGGCAGGTTATATTGATCATCGCATTCCTGACGCGAAAGAATTATCAGACGAATTGCCTTATTATGGGGAAATCCTGACACGACATTGCCAAAACATTCAGACTGCAACTAATCCGGATGAAGAAAAATATGGTCGTATCACTAATCCCACAGTACACATCGGGCTAAACCAGCTACGACAAGTAGTGAATACTATCATGCGTCGCTATGGAAAACCTGAAGAAATTCACATTGAGCTAGCTCGTGAGCTTAAACTCAGTCGTGAGCACAAAAAGGAGAGAAATGCAGAAAATGCCAGAAACCGAATTTATAATGAAAAATTGAATCAGCGTCTAATTGAGTTAAATCAGAAGCCTAATGCTATCAATCGACTTAAACTTAAGTTATTTAATGAGCTGGATAAAACAAAACCAAGCTGCATTTATAGCGGTAAAACTATATGTTTCAGCAAACTATTCACCAACGCTTACCAGATTGATCACATTTTACCTTTTTCCAAAACATTAGATGATAGCTATAACAATAAAATACTGGTTACTCAAGAAGCTAATGCGCTGAAAGGTAATCAATCAGTATATGAACTATGTCAAAGGATACCATCGGACGACTATGATTGGGAGAAAATTCAGACTCGCATTACCAAGTTACCCCACAACAAACGCAAACGCTTTACTCCTGATGCTTTGCAAGAATGGCTGAACAGCACCGGCGAATTTGAAAAAGATGGTGCCAACTTTATCCAGCGGCAATTGACTGACACAACATACTTTTCCCGCGCCACCCGTGAATATCTGCAAAAAATTTGCCCTGGAAACAAAATTGTCAGTTCTCCTGGCCGCCTGACTGCTATGCTGCGCGCAAAATGGGGACTTAATCAAGTTCTGAGTAAAGATCAGAAAAAAAATCGCCATGACCATCGCCATCATGCCATTGACGCCATCGTAATCGGATTGATTGATCGTAGATTATTAAATGATGTTGCAAAACTTGCCGGACAACACCGAGATCACAGTGCAGAGAATTTACTTCGAGGTGTACATGAAAAACTACCATTCCCCAACCTGATTCCTCAGACGCGCCAAGCTATTAAAAACTGTACTGTATCACATAAGCCAGATCATAATCCACAAGCCCAGCTACATGAAGATACTGCATATGGCATGGTTAAAGTACTAGACGCTGAGAAAAACTTATATTTAACCCGTCATCGTGTTGCTTTGGCAGATCTGAAACGCAAAGAATTTTCTATGCTGGAAAATACTCGACTAGCTACACTACTGAAAAATATGACGGAGGAATTTTCAGATATTGAGATTAAGCAAACGCTGGCTAAGCTAGCACCCCCTAACTGGCCCAGAAAAGCTTATTTACTACGCAAAATATCAGGTGTGTCAATCAAATTGAAAGGTACTGCAATTTCGCCAAAGCCAGAAAAATTTATAGAAAATCCAGTTAAAATATATCGATCAGGTGGAAATTATTGTTATGAAATTTATTGCACATCTGATGGAAAATGGGAAGGTGATATCATTCGAACTTTTGACGCTAATCAGGCGACCTATCAAACCTTTATGAATGATAGGAAACGCTTTTGCACCGAAACTTTTCGTGGAAAACTACTCATTATGCGTTTAATCAATAATGACATGATTGCTATTCAAAAATCAGGTCAACGTAAAATTATGCGGATACAAAAAATGAGCGAAGGAATTATCTGTTTATGTGAACACTATGAAGCTAATGTTGATGCGCGCAACCGAGACACCCAGGATTCATTTAGTTACATCTATAAGTCACCTGAAGCACTTCGTAAAATATCAGCACGCAAGATCACAGTGAGTTTGCTTGGGCAAGTCAGAGACCCAGGCTTCAAGGCTTAATCTGATGCCAATTCAGGTTGTCGATATTCACCAGAACAATCGCTATCTGCATCGTGATCGCGGCTTTATGGTGGTCTCAGATAAAGAAGAGGAAATTGGCCGGATTCCTCTGGACGAGCTGGCAGCAGTGATTGCCTCCGGACATGGCATCACGCACTCCAGCAACCTGCTGGCTGCTCTTGCCGAACGCAACGTGCCTTTTGTCTTGTGCAACAGCAGCTTTCAGCCAGTGGGTATGCTGCTGGCAACAGACGGCAATTATCATCAGGCGAAACGGATTACAGGCCAGTTAAATGCCAGGAAAACGCTGCCAAAGCGTTTGTGGCAAACCATTGTGCAATCCAAGCTGGAAATGCAGGCCACGGTGCTGGCTTATATCGGGCAGCCATCCGTACCCGTCAGCAGCCTGATTCGCAAGGTACGATCTGGTGATCCGGACAATATCGAAGGCCAGGCCGCACGCCGTTACTGGACATTATTATTCGGCAAAGACTTTCGTCGTAACCCTGATGCAGAAGATGGTAACGCGCTACTGAATTATGGCTATACCATCATTCGCTCGGCCACCGCGCGTGGTGTGATTGCTGCCGGACTACACCCCAGCATCGGGCTGCATCATGCAAATGCGTATGATGCATTCCGCCTGGTGGACGATCTGATTGAGCCTTTTCGCCCTTTGATTGATCTGCGGGTATGGGCAATTCTGCGTGACGGCACACAACAAGTGATCCCTCAGACAAAAGCACAATTGGCTGAGGTTTTATATATAGACTTGACCCAAAGTACTGGCACGACACCTGTTGTGCAATGCATCTACAACCTCTGTACGTCACTGGCTCAGGTGTTTCTCGGAGAAAAAGACCAACTGCGCCTGCCAGAACCACCCGACCCGCTCAATTGTGAGTTGTTCGCTCACTTAACCAGCGAAATATGAGCACCTTATCTGCTTATCGACTGATGTGGATCATGACTCTGTTTGACCTGCCGACACATACCAAGGCAGAACGTAAGGCCGCCAGCAAGTTTCGTAACTATTTACTGGATCAGGGCTTTCAGATGAGCCAGTTCTCTGTCTACCTGCGCATGGTCAGCGGCAAAGAGCAGGCCAACACCTTGTACAAACGCATTAAAGACAATCTGCCGGAAGGCGGACGGGTTGATATCCTGACCATCACTGACAAGCAGTACGAAAACATCTACAGCTTCGTTGGACGCGTTCGACAAGAACGCAAAAACCCCAAACAGTACACGTTATTTTAGCCATATGACCTCAGAAAAAAATACCAGCACCACAACAAAAAACCTGGAAAAACAAATAGTTATGGCACTTGGATTATAGCAAATCAAAAACTGCGGTCTATCTACAACACGCCATCCGCAATCACCCACCAATCTTATATTATAGCAAATCAAAAACTGCGGTCTATCTACAAC
>CAWUID010000028.1:0-27714 GCA_963922315.1 uncultured Gammaproteobacteria bacterium | reverse complement strand
TCGAACCAAGTAAAACAACAGAAAAACAACGCTACATGACATAAACCAAGCTCATGCAACGAGGCTTGGGAAGACCCGCTCGCTCTAAACTCTAGTTAGCAGAGATAAGCGCAATATTGTCGCGTTGCGGGAAAAATCCTGGCGAGTACTGGTGATCTGGGAATGTGCTCTCCGGGGGAAACACGCAGCACCGGAACGGGTTGCTGAGCAGACGGAAGCCTTTCTGCATGCAGATACAGGCTTTGCTGAAACCAAGTTGCCAACTGAGTCCGGATAGCTGACGTTATTCGCAGTATTTGTCACGGGCAGTGTTGCAACTTCAAACAGACAGAGGGACAGGTTATGATACGGAAACTGATCAGTTTTGACTGGGCGATGAAAAAGTTATTGAGAAGTAAAGCGAACTTTGAGATTCTGGAGGGGTTTCTGAGTGAGCTGCTGAAAGAAATGATTCAGATTCTTGAAGTGCTGGAAAGCGAAAGCAACAAACAAAATGATGACGATAAGTTTAACCGGGTTGATCTGAAGGTTAAGAATCAGCAGGGTGAAATCATTATTATTGAAGTGCAATACGAACGTGAGTTTGATTATTTGCAAAGAATTCTTTTTGCGACATCAAAAGCGATTACTGAACACCTGAAAGAGAGTGACCCTTATGCCGAGGTGGTGAAGGTCATTTCAGTGAATATTCTGTATTTTGACTTGGGTCAGGGTAAGGATTATGTGTATCATGGTTCCACCAGTTTTAAAGGATTGCATGTTCAGGATACATTGCAGTTATCAGAAGATCAGCAGGAAATGTATAAAAAAAGTCAGGTATGCGAGTTATTTCCGGAATATTATCTGATAAAAGTAAATAATTTCGATAATGTTGCTAAAGACACATTGGATGAATGGATATATTTTTTAAAGAATGAAGAAATAAAAGATGATTTTCAGGCAAAAGGGATCAGGAAGGCCAGGCAGGAGCTCAATATTTTGAAGTTGCCTGAGCAGGATCGTATTGCCTACGAAAAACATCTGGATAACCTGCATTATCAGGCCAGTCTGTTTGAGTCTTCGTATGTTATTGGTATGAAAAAAGGTGAGAAAAAAGGCGGGCAAAGACGTAGTATTGAAATAGCAAAAAAGCTGATTGCTTCTGGTGTGATGGATATTTTGATGATTGCTGAAATGACCGGGTTAACTGTGGGAGAAATTGAGAAATTGGGCAGGCAATAGCCTGTTGGTCAGGCATATGTAGTATGAGGAGATAAGTCATGCGGCGAAAATTGATCAGTTTTGATTGGGCGATGAAAAAGTTATTAAGAAGTAAGGCAAACTTTGAGATTCTGGAAGGGTTTCTGAGTGAGCTGCTGAAAGAAACGATTCAGATTCTTGAAGTGCTGGAAAGCGAAAGTAACAAACAAAATGATAGTAATAAGTTTAACCGGGTTGATCTGAAGGTTAAGAATCAGCAGGGTGAGATCATTATTATTGAGGTGCAATACGAACGTGAGTTTGATTATCTGCAAAGAATTCTGTTTGCGACATCAAAGGCGATTACTGAACATCTGAATGAGAGCGACCCTTATGCAGAGGTGGTGAAGGTCATTTCAGTGAATATTCTGTATTTTGATCTGGGTCAGGGTAAGGATTATGTATATCATGGGTTTACCAGTTTTAAAGGGTTGCATGTTCAGGATACGTTGCAATTATCAGAAGATCAGCAGGAAATGTATAAAAAAGATCAGATATGTGAATTATTTCCGGAATATTATCTGATAAAGGTGAATAATTTCGACGATGTTGCTAAGGACACACTGGATGAGTGGATATATTTTTTAAAGAATGAAGAAATAAAAGATAACTTTAAAGCAAAAGGGATCAGGAAAGCCAGACAGGAGCTCAATATTCTGAAATTGCCTGAGCAGGATCGTCTTGCTTATGAGAAATATCTGGATAACCTGCACTATCAGGCCAGCTTGTTTGAATCTTCGTATGTTATTGGTATGAAAAAAGGTGAGAAGATAGGTGAAAGACGAGGTGAGAAGATAGGTGAAAAAAGAGGCGGGCAGAGGCGCAGCATTGAGATAGCAAAGAAGTTGATTGCTGCTGGTGTGATGGACATTCCGGCGATTGCTGAGATGACTGGATTAACTGTAGAAGAAGTGACACGATTGAGCGCGAAATAGTCTGATTGTTACTATTGAATTCTGATGAATTGATGAGGTTTATCTGATGCAGGATGCTGTTTATACTGAAGCCCGCATTCAGGCGGAGCTGGAAGCGACATTACCGGATTGGCAATATGTAGAAGGTAAATTGTGTCGCACCTACCAGGCGAATGGCTGGCGCGCCAGCGTGATGTTGTTCAATGCGATTGCACATCTGGCTGAGGCTGCCTGGCACCATCCTGAGGTCGAAGTTGCCTGGGGGCAGGTGACGGTGCATCTGGTGACACATTCTGCTGATGGTGTAACAGCGAAGGACTTTGCGCTGGCGCATCAGATTGAGCGCTGGGTCACCTGGCAACCTGAGCTGGAAAGTGCCCTGGAGGGTGCGCCAACAGAAGGGAGCTGGCAATACCGGGCATGAGTGCTGTCAGTTGGCCGCGTTATCATGCATTGCCGTATCGGGCGGATGCGAGTGATTATTTTGCCAGAATTCAGGCACTGGACTGGCCGGTCTGGCTGGATAGCGGTCAGGTCGGGCGCTACGATATTCTGGCGGCGGATCCGGTTGAGCAACTGAGTTGCTCTGCCTGCACAGCGGATGGTGCGATAGATACGCTGCGTGCTGCATTGCAACCTGGTTGCCAGCATACTGCTACAGTGCCTTTTTGTGGTGGCTGGATTGGCTATCTCAGCTATGAGCTGGGACGTGTCTGGTTGGGTCGACCAGCCAGATCTCACCTGCGTCTGGCGCCGGATTTGCGCGCCGGGCTATATGATTGGGCAATTGTCGTGGATCATCAGCAGCGTACGGCTGTTCTGGCAGGTGCTGGGCAGGCAGCACAGACCCGCCGCGCCTGGGATGCGCTGTGTGTGCAGGTGATGCCGGAGGAACAGCCTGTCAGCTCAGTCCCATATACCGCCACCTTGACTGACGCAGGGCTCAGTGCAGATACATACGCGCGTCTTTTTGATCGGGTGCAATATTATCTGCATCAGGGGCATACGTATCAGATCAATCTGACCCACCGTTTTGTCGCCCGGACAATGGAATCTCCCTGGTCATTATATCGTCGACTGCGCCAGCTCAGCCCGGCACCTTATGGTGCTTATCTGGCATATCCGGATATGGTGATATGTAGCAATTCGCCGGAACAATTTATCAGTCAACAGGGTGGTCAGGTGTCGACCCGGCCAATCAAAGGCACTCGTCCCAGGCAGGCAGACCCTGTTGCAGATGTGCGTCTGCGAACGGAGCTGTGTACCAGCCTGAAAGATCGGGCAGAAAACAGTATGATCGTTGATCTGTTGCGCAATGACTTTGCTCGCGTGTGTCGGCCTGGTAGTGTGCAGGTGACTCAGCTGTGTGAGTTACACTCTTATGCGACGGTGCATCACTTGGTCAGTACGGTCGTCGGGCAGTTGCAAACCGGCAAAGATGCGCTGGATTTATTACAATCGTGCTTTCCGGGAGGTTCTGTGACTGGTGCGCCGAAAAAGCGTGCGGTAGAGATTATTGATGAGCTGGAGCCGGTCAGTCGCGAAGTGTATTGCGGTAGTATTTTCCGGCTCAGCCTGGACGGCAATCTGGATAGCAACCTGTGTATCCGTACCCTGTTGCACAAAAACCATCAGCTTTACTACTGGGCCGGGGGTGGGGTGGTGACGGACTCAGAATGTGCTGCGGAATACCAGGAAAGTCTGGATAAGGCAGCAGCTTTTTTCGCGCTGCTTTCTGTTTCTCATACGAGACGATAACTGATATGGATAAAGATACGCCTCCAGGGCTCAATCGGGTCAGTCGGCTGCTGTTTGGTGTGCTGGCTTTGCTGAGTGTCGGTGCGCTGAGTTATACCCTGACGTCCGGTATCCCAGTGCTGGCGGAGGATAAGTTGCAGTTGCTGCAACCTTTGCTCGCCGCGAGCGTCGTGCTGTTTTTGTTATTGTGGTGGCTCAGTCTCCGGCGGGCACTGAATCAGCATCATCATTATGCCCAACAATGTTACCGGCAGCAGACGCAATGGCAAACGGCATTGCAACAACTGGCTGAAGGTGATCTGACCGCCACAGAAGAGACGCCGGAAGCGATCTGCACTGCAGTCGAGCCGATCCGGCAACTGGTAAAAAAGACCCGGGCGGTTCATCTGCAATTGCTTAATTGCAGCCATGAAACGCAATCCAGCACATTACGCTTACAGGAGACCACGGCGCATCAGCAGGATCAGATGTCTCAAGCACTGACACAACATCAGGCGCTGGCACAGCAATTGCGTCAGTGTGTGGCGCAGGCGCAGGATGCGCAGGCGAAAGCAATGCATGTACAACAGGCGCTCACCCAACTGATTAGCGCGGATGAGCCCACCGGCTTGGCCGATTTGCAGCAATCGCAACAAACGGCAGCGGAACATCTGCAGCAAGCTGAGACAAAGACACAAACGATTCAGCAACAGATCAGTCTGATTGGCGATCTGGCGGATCAGAGCAATATTCTGGCGTTGAATACGGCGATGCAGGCGGCATTGGCCGGTGAGGCCGGGCGCGCGTTCCGGGTAGTGAGTGATGAAGTGCAACGGCTGGCACAGCAGGCAAGCCATACGACGCGCCAGATCGGTGATCTGTTGCAAACAATTCAAACGCACCAGCAGGCAGGTCAGCAACAATTGCAGCATCAGGCGGAACAACTAGCGGTATGTGCGCAAGCCGATGCCCGACAACAACAGCAACTGACACAATTACATGCGGATGGTACCGGGTTGGTTGAGCCGCTGACGGCATGGTGTGCTGCAGCAGAACAGCAGACAGATGCGATGCGTCTGCTGGGCGATCACCTGCACATCATTGACACGGTCGGGCAGCAAACTACTGAAGGTGTGACGCAGACTGCTGAGGCGACATCTGCGCTGAATGCGCAGATTGCTCCACTGGAGGCTGCCCTGGCAGCTTGTCAGCCGTCATCATCGCAAACGTCACCGGTACTGAGTGCCACCGCATAATGTCATCATCTGCGATGCGTAATCTGCGTGATGTACCGTTACCAGATGCGGTTGACACCACAACAGATGGAGCATTTGTCAGGCTGTCCGTGACCGAACTGGACTGGTTGTTAAATCAAACCGAAGATCTCAGCCAGCAATATCCGGATGCTGCTGGTGAGACATTACAAGCGATGTTGCTGGCGAAGCGTCTGAGCCCGGTACAACATCTGGTGACACAGTTACAGGATCGGGCAGCGACTTATCAACACACGATCCGGTCAGGTAAGTTGCCGGATTATCTGCAAACTGATCTCATCGCATCATTTCTCAATGCACTAAACCCTCATTTTAAAAATTACTCCGACCCCCAATGTTTTGTTTTAAGTCTGCAACGAGATAGCGAGTATCTCCGGGCGCAGTTGCATATCGATACACAGGCTGTTGGGGAGCCGGTCGCTCTGGCTTATCGGTATGCATTGGATCATGCACTGCTGGTGGAACATCAGGGCCAGGTATACGCGATTTCACCGGATCAACTGGTGCAGGTAATGCGCCTGTCGGAAAATGAATGGCAGGGAGAAGGTACTGTTGTACAAGCGCACGGCGGCGCGCCCCTGCCGATCGGTCGGGTGCGTGAATTGCACACCTTGTTCGGACCTGATATGGCAACATCTGTAAGGGCGCACGACCATGCGCCCTTACCAATTGGCGCTGCGCCCCGACCGGTTAATCTGTTATTGATGCATACTCAGGATGCCGTGCGTGTCGATCAGATTCTGGGGCATCATCGGCGGTTGATCAGGCCGATCCATCTGCCAGTCAATCCATTACCCTGGCTCAGCGGCGGCAGTCGGCTGCCGGACGGGCGAGTTGCTCTGCACATCGAGCTGACCCATTTGCCGGACATGAATTGATGCAGCCAGTGGATTATATGCAGGCTGCTCTGGACCTGGCGAAGCAGGCTGCAGAGGCTGGCGAGGTGCCGGTCGGTGCGGTAGTGGTATATCAGGATGAGATTATCGGTACTGGCTGGAATCAGCCGATTCGGGCACAGGATCCGACTGCACATGCAGAAATTCAGGCGATCCGGGCGGCAGCCCGCCAGCTTGGCAACTATCGTCTGACCGGTAGCACCTTGTATGTCACACTAGAGCCTTGTGTCATGTGTGCAGGTGCCATCGTCCAGGCGCGGATTGCTCGGGTTGTGTACGGTGCCAGACAGCCCCGCACGGGTGCAGCAGGTAGCGTGTTTGATCTGCTGCCCTCAGATCACCGGTTTAATCACCGCACTGAATGCACCGGTGGCCTGGCAGCTGCTGCAGCAAGTGATCTGTTACAAACCTTTTTTGCACAACGACGTATTTCTCATGCAACTTCCTGATTTTCATACCGCCCGGGTTCTGATTTGCGGCGATATCATGCTGGATCGGTACTGGCATGGTCAGGTAGAACGGCTCTCACCAGAGGCACCGGTACCAGTAGTGCAGGTGCAGCAGCAGGATGACCGGCCTGGTGGTGCGGCGAATGTGGCCGGTAACATTGTCACTCTGGGGGGGCAGGCGACCTTATGTGGCCTGATCGGTCAGGATGAACCAGGCACCCGCTTGCAACAGATGCTGGCAGAAGCAAGTACCCGGCATCAACTGGTTCTGCATCCGACAGCTGCTACCCACACTAAACTACGTATTCTGAGTGGACAGCAACTGCTGCGGGTGGATAATGCTGCGATACCTGCCGATCCGGCTATTCAGAATCAGTTATATCAGGCTTTTCTGGCGGCACTCCCGGATCATCACATTGTCATTCTGTCGGACTACGCAAAAGGCGTTCTGGCGGATCCACAGCCTTATATTCAGGCGTGCCGGAAAGTTGATATACCAGTACTGATTGATCCGAAGGGTAGCGATTACCAACGTTATCGGGGGGCAACCCTGCTGACGCCGAATTGGCTGGAATACACGACCATTGTCGGTCCTTGTCCGGATACAGCCACATTGGTTAAAAAAGGCCGGCAATTGATACAAGACTGCCAGCTACAGGCATTACTGATCACCCGGGGCGCGCAAGGTATGACCTTGTTGCAAGTCGGCCAGGAACCCTGTCATCTGCCGACCCAGGCACGCGAAGTGTACGATGTAGTGGGTGCCGGTGATACCGTGATAGCAACCCTCGCCAGTGCTCTGGCAACCGGGATGGCGCTGCCGTCAGCAACCCGCTTGGCAAATCTGGCGGCTGGCTGTGTGGTAGGTAAGCGTGGTACGGCGAGTGTGACCCACACAGAATTACAAGTGGCTTACCAAACCCTGTATCCGAAATTAACATCATCAACCCATGAACCGGATTATCGTGCCGGTGTCCTGGGAGAAACTGATCTGCTGGCGCAGGTTCAGGCTGCTCGTGCCCGGGGCGAGCGCATTGTGATGACCAACGGCTGTTTTGACATTCTGCATGCCGGACATACCGAATGTCTGACCAAAGCTGCTGAGTTAGGAGACCGGCTCCTGGTTGCCGTCAACACAGATGCGAGCATCCGGGCACTGAAAGGACCGCAACGACCGATCAATCAGGAACGACATCGTTTGCAGGTGCTGGCGGCGTTAGCCAGTGTTGACTGGGTGGTTGCTTTCGACGAACTGACACCAGAACGACTGATTACACAAATCAAACCAGATATACTGGTTAAAGGAGCAGAATATGCCGGACAACAAATCGTCGGGGCCGATAGCGTGCAACAAGCTGGTGGTGAAGTGAAATATATCGAAACGGACTATACAAAAACTTTATCCACTAGCCAGATTATTGCCACTATTCAGACGCAGGCAGAAACATGTGGTTGAAACTGTATAGTTTTTTGTTATGGCTGTGGCAACCGCTGTACTGGCTGCGGCTATATTGGCGTGGTCGCAGCAATCCGGGCTATCGTCAACACTGGCGTGAACGCATTGGGCAAATGCCTGTTCCGGTGCCGCCGGGCAGCTTGTGGATCCATGCTGTTTCGGTTGGTGAAACCCAAGCGATTGCACCTTTCATTCATTATATAAAGACCGAACACCCTGAATTGCCTTTGTATCTGACTCAGACCACTCCGACCGGACGAGCTCAGGCGGAACGACTGTTTGGTAACAGTATTCCGCACAGTTATCTGCCATACGATCTGCCACGTTATCTGCGGCGTTTCCTGCGTGCCTTGCGGCCCCGGGCATTGATTCTGGTTGAGACAGAATTATGGCCCAACCTGTTGCATGAAGCAGCCCGTCAGAACATACCGGTCTATCTGGTGAATGCACGCCTGTCTGCTCGTTCACAGGCTGGTTACCAGCGTCTGCGTCACTTTACCCGGCAAACCGTGGCGCAATTGCACGCCGTCGCGGCACAGACACCTGCGGACGCGGCCCGGTTGCACAGTCTGGGGATACCGGAGGCAAAGATTCGGGTAACAGGCAGCCTGAAGTATGACCAGCCAACGCCTGACCCACAGGCAGCCTATATTTTGCGCCAGACCTGGCCAACAGGCCCGATCTGGATCGCGGCCAGTACTCACGCAGGTGAAGACGAGATATTGCTCACAGCGCATACACAACTGCGTCAGAACCACCCGACAGCGCGACTCATTCTGGTACCACGTCATCCGGAACGATTTGATGCCGTGGCAACCAGTATTCGAAATAGCGGGCATCGCTGCGCCCGGCGTAGTCAGCGTGAGCCACTACAGGCGGATACGAGTGTTTATCTGGCTGATACTATGGGTGAACTGCCGGTTTTGCTGGGTACAGCTGATGTCGCTTTTATCGGCGGCAGCCTGGTGCCGGTCGGCGGACATAATATGCTGGAAGCTATCGCTCAGAGTGTGCCGGTATGCTTCGGGCCACATACGTTCCATTTTGCTGATATGGCTCAGCAACTGATCCGTCAGGGCGCGGCACAACAGGTGACAGATGCGGCTCACCTTGCAGAGGTCTTATCCCACTGGTTGAGTGATCCGGTGGCACGTCAGGCGGCCGGGCAGGCTGGTCAGGACTATATGCAACGCAATCAGGGAGCTGTTGCACGCTTGTATCAACAGCTTTCGACACTTTTATGCACTTAACAATGTAAAGTCAGCTTTTTATGTCTAAGGCAGGGAAGATTGTGCCGGCTGTGTTACGGACAGACTAGGGGCGTTCTCAATGAGCTGAGTGGAAATGATTTCGAGTCATTTTTTGTGCTGATAAGGCGCAATGAGGAGTAATAGTAGCTCTATTGCGACGAGTTGCAACACAGTCAGCGCAGAAAATGGCCGGAATCAAACCATGAAGTTGATTGAGAATGCTCCCTAAGACACATGTAAAGACTCAGAGTATTTGTATGAAATATCCGAAACTGAGAAGAAATGTTGAACAGAGTGTCCGTAATCTGCTGCATTATGTGAATTCTCATGAAACATGGTATGACGCTTATCAACGTGAATTTGATTTTATGCTGTCGCATGTGCTGGAAGACCTCGGGACAGATCAGGAAACCTTTGTTGACGTGATGCAGGAAACCCCCTACTGGGGTGTTATCTTCGGGTATACCTTTGAGGCGTTTGCAATTCGTCCGTCTGAAGAGACCGGGCGCACCCTGATTGATGATTATCTGCGACGTCACGGGCGACATGAGACTTTATCCGGCAGACAATATTTGCATGCCATAAAAGATTCACAGGTACGTTTCTGGGAAGTGACGGAAGTGGCACCAGCAGAATATGTCGATATACGACCTTATGGCACACAGCAGAACACCATCAGAGTAGCGGAATATTATGCCTCACAAAACCTGTGTCGCTGGGATTGCATTGCTGCCAGACTGATCAATCTTAATCAGATTTATCTGTTCAGCGGTGCGGTCTTACCTATCCCGCTGGAAAAGGCGATGATGTTCTACAAAGACCCGGCTTATGTAACGCAGAACATGAAAAAGGCCATGCTTGCTGCCTGCCGGGATGGTGTCATAGAACAACTGCCAGACAATTTTGAGCAGGCAGTACGGGAAAAAGTGGATGAAGTCATACCTCTGATGGCCTTCCGCACCTGGGTACTCAATCGGTACAACGCTTGTACCAGAATGCCGGATGAGCCTGAAAATGCGGATGGCGAAGTGTATCGGCAGGCCAGGGTACGTTTTCCACTACGCGCAGAAAGAGAACAAATTGTACAGGCGCTGAATCAGGCCGAATTATTGACCCAGGTTGCCTCATCCGATGGCTGGACATGGTGCCTGCCAGATGCACCTGATATGTTACTGGGTACGGTGAAACTACGGGAAAAAGCACTGGAACTGCGGGTGGAATCCCGTGAACGGGCGGAACAGGGTCGGCAGATGCTGGCTGATTTACTGGGTGCCCAGGTCGGGTCAGGCATGATTCTGTATGCTACCGACCAGCCAGTGGGTAAAAAAAATCGGTCTGGTATACCGACGAACGTCATCCGGACGCAAGCCGAACAACCTGATCTATCGCAATTTAAAGTGCATATGGATCAGGAATGCCGCAGCATGCTGAATGATTCCCTGTCGGTGCTGGATGCCAGAACCCCACGAGATTGTGCTGCGAATCCCGACTCCCATGAAGATGTGGTTGACTGGCTCAAATTCCTGGAAAATCGATCCATGCACGCTTCCCTGCCACCCTATGATTTTACCTGGATGTGGGAAGAGCTTGGCCTGATGCAATATCGCTGATGAGTCGCACCAGACGCCGTCGGCTGCCAGTCAAGACACAGACCGCTGACATCACAGAATTCACGCATGACGGCCGTGGTATCGCCCATATCGCGGGCAAAGTGACTTTCATTACAGACGCATTGCCGGGAGAAACCGTCCGTTTTCGCTATACCCGCCAGCGTCGTGATTATGATGAAGGGGTGGTAAGTGAAGTGATCGCGGCTGCTGAGACACGTGTCACCCCATCTTGTGAGCATGCAGCCGTGTGTGGCGGGTGTCGCTTACAACATCTGGCGCCAGCAGCTCAGGTGACTACCAAACAGGCACAGTTGCTGGAGAATCTATCCCGGATCGGCAAGGTTGAGCCGCAACATCAATTACCACCGATTGTGAACGATACGCCTTGGGGCTATCGGCATAAGGCACGTCTGGGGGTGAAATATGTTCATAAAAAGGGGCGGGTACTGGTCGGGTTTCGTGAGCGTCAGGCACCCCTGATCGCAGATATCCAACAATGCCCGGTACTGCATCCGCACGTAGGCACCCGCCTGCCAGCATTGGCCAGGATGATAGAGACGCTGACCCTGCGCGAGCAGATACCACAGATAGAAGTGGTGATGGATGATAGCCAATGTGTGCTGATATTTCGTATACTGACCCCAATAGATGAGGCAAATCGGGCGCGATTGCGAGAGTTCGCGCGGCAGCACGACTTCATCATCTACCTGCAGCCTGCCGGGCCGGAAAGCTGTATACCGCTGGAACAACCGGCGGTACTGCAAAACCGGCTACCGGAACAACAAATTACACTACACTTTACACCTGGTGATTTTACTCAGGTGAACCACCATATCAACCGCCGGATGGTCAGCCAGGCACTGGCCCTGCTCAAACCTGGCCCAGCGGATCAGGTACTGGATCTGTTCTGCGGTATTGGTAACTTCACATTGCCACTGGCACGCCACGCCGGACAGGTGACCGGTGTAGAGGGTGACGCCGGACTGGTACAGCGAGCGCGTGAGAATGCTGCCCGCAATGGCCTGACGAATGTTTCGGTTCACGCCACGAACCTGTACGAAGACATGGCTGCGGCAGAATGGTTGCAGCAGCGTTATACCCAGGCATTGCTGGATCCGCCGCGTAGTGGTGCCAGGCCTGTGTTAGCTCATCTTCCGGTGCTGGGTGTGCAACAGATTCTGTATGTGTCCTGCTACCCCGGCACACTGGCTCGCGATGCGGGCATACTGGTGCATGAACATGGCTACCAGTTGCAAAGTGTAGGTGTGATGGATATGTTTCCACATACCGCACACGTCGAATCCATGGCGTTATTCAACCGCTGAATCGACAGCGCCGACACAATTTCCATTGCGGCATTTTTTAGTGTAATAAACTATATCAGGTCATCGTTATGTTACAGTTTCACCCGGAGTTTGTCGTAGATGAAAACCAGAAGAGGAAATCTGTTATTCTGCCATATCAAGAATGGCATCATATTCTGGATGCCATGGAAGAGTTAGAAGATATTCGTGCCTATGATAAAGTTAAATCAGAAAGATCTGAGCCAATACCCTTTGCGCAATCTGTAAAATCAATTTGATGAGTTACAGAGTACTGATTGAAAAAAGCGCTCAGAAATCATTAAAGAAAATTCCGGAACCAGAAAAAAACAAAATTATTGATTCAATTGTAAAACTTTCTGAAACGCCGAGGCCTGTCGGTGCAAAGAAATTAACTGGCCGAAAAGCATGGAGAATCCGGATTGGAAACTACCGGGTTATCTATGAGATTTATGATGAAAAATTAGTTGTTCTGGTGGTTGCGGCTGGTAATCGGAAGCAGATTTATAAAATAATGCGATAATATGCGGCTTGTGATATTGCTTGATTAACCCACATTGAGTCATCGGAGGCAGACTACTTTGTCCGGACTGTTTTAAAACGGCGATAAGCCCACTGGTACTGGGCCGGACAGTCAGCAATACAACGTTCGACTGCCTGATTCAGAGCAGTTGCTGCAGTTCGGGCATCAGCAGATCGTATGGCGTCATCAGCGACAAAAAAACGAATCTGGTACGTGCCCTGTGGTAAACGTTTTGCCCAGACAAACAAAACAGGTGTCTGGTGGCGGCGAGCTAATCGGTTTAACAACACCATGGTCGCGGATTCACGCCCGAAAAACGGGGCAGATATGGCAGCTGCTCCGGCGCGTTTAGGTACCTGATCCGGCAGGATGGCGACGACATCACCGGCCTGTAAGGTCGTATGTAATGCCTTAATACCGGTCTGTGTGATTGGCACCGTCCGGACGTGCGCCTTATTGCGACCGACGACCAGCAATGGCTCCAGATACGTCTGACGCGGCGGACGATATAAGCCCGTAATCGGCAGAGCAGTATCAGTTGCGCTGGAGACCATCTCCCAGTTGCCCAGATGTGGTATTGCCAGAATCAAACCGCGACCCTCAGCAACCAGATCGCGCATCACCTGTGGCAGCCCCTGATGATCAATGCGCTCTGGTAACAGATCTGGCGAATGCCAGATGCGGGGCATTTCAAGATAAGTGATCACGGTATGGCGCAAGACCTGACGTGATAAGGCGGTATGTCCAGTTGCCGGAAGGTGAGGGTAGGCAATGGCCAGATTCGCTTGTACAAGCCGACACAAGCGGCCTTTTGCGGCGTAAAATAAGTTGCCTGTGAGGCTGCCGAGCCAATACAGCACCTTCCAGGGTAGTACAGACAGGCAACGTAGCAGGGCTGAAATACAACGCGTAGATATCGTACGATCTCTGGATAAAGGTATCATGTCACGTAAACGTCATCCGGATAAAGCAGTTGAAGCAACGCTGCGTTGTGCATATGCAGGAATATGATTTTACTTTGCAGTATCGCTAAGGTGGGCTGATTCAGGCAGCGCCTGAGTGAGGCCCGGAAACGTAACCAGATCGGAGGTATATTATGTCAACAAAACCATTACCTGGCTTTCCGAATCCGATTGTCGATATTATCGGTAAAATCTGGACTCTGCCGAACACGCTGGTCGGTATCCTGTATGGGATACTGGGCCATATTCTCGGTTGGCTACAAGGTACCAATCCGACTATTAGTGTCGGCAATAACGCGATTCAATTTCAGAATAATCCGATCACCCAGAATGGTGCTGCGTTCACGCTGGGCAATACGGTGCATTATAGCGAGCAAAGCTATCCGGATAAGATGGGTGCTTATGGCAACCCGAATGTGAATGTCGGGCTTCATGAAGCAGCGCATACGTATCAGTATCAGGTGCTGGGTATCTTATTTTTGCCGGTTTATCTGATTTTGGGCGGTGCAAATAAAAACAATCGTCTGGAGCAGGCTGCGCAACGTTATGCCACCCACGAAGGTAGCTGGTGGCCCTGGTAGGTGGATGGATCAGTTACATCCCTCACCCACGATTTACATTAATTTTCTGGAGAATAGGTTCTGATGGCCCGGATTACTGTTGAAGACTGTTTAGCGCACATGGATAATCGTTTTGATATGGTTCTGGCGGCGGCCAGACGGGCACATCAGCTCAGCGATGGTGTTGAACCGCTGATTGAGAATACGCAGGATAAGCCGACGGTGGTGGCACTACGTGAAATCGCGGCTGGCCTGGTTGGGAAAGATATTCTAACCAAAGAGCCGGAACAATACGAAATCAGTGATGAGGAATTGGCTCAGGCTCTGCTCAGTGAGATTCCGGCGATGCCTCCGGTTGAGCAGCCAGTCGCCTGAACTTTTATATCTGTAATTTGTTGCCGTGCTGTTTTAACCAATCCCGGGCTGCCTGGTAGTCCGGGTGATACTGTTGCACCAGTTGCCAGAATTGTGCACTATGGTTCAGGTGTATCAGGTGGCACAATTCATGGATCACAACATAGTCGACGATTTCCGGCGGCGCTAAAATAATCCGCCAGTCGAAACTGAGGCGGCCGTCGGCATAGCAGGTGCCCCAGCGGGTTTTGTAAGATTTGATCAGTATTTCTTTAGGGGAAACTGATATCTGACCCTGATAATGCGCTACCCAAACCGGGAGTTTTTCCCATGCCTGGCGCAGATACCAGTCAGTTAAGGCGGCTCGTATTTGTGCTGGTGTGGTCTCTGGCACGGTAACGATCAATTGATCTGTTGTACGCTGTACATGCGGGTTGGTTCCGCAGAGGCAGCGCAGGCGATAGGGGTCCCCGAGATAATGAAACATTTCACCATCAGCATAACGTTTCGGGGTTGCTGGTGGGCGTTGCAATTGGCGCAGCAGCCAGGCTGATTTCTGCTCCAGAATACGCAGAATATCGGCATCAGTGCTGTGTTGTGGCGCCCGGCACAGGATGTGTGGCTGCCGGATCTGAAGTTGGATGGTCTTGCGGCGGCGAGCGCTGCGTACAATCTGTACTGTATGTTCCTGCCAGGTCAGTTGTGCATAAGCTGGCATTGCAGTTAACGACCCAGTAAGCCTCGTAATGCATTGCCAATTCCTGACGGGTCGCCCAGCAATTCGGTGGCTTTCTGTCTGACTTTGTCCTCGACTTTTTTC
This sequence comes from uncultured Gammaproteobacteria bacterium, assembly GCA_963922315.1. Taxonomy (GTDB): domain Bacteria; phylum Pseudomonadota; class Gammaproteobacteria; order Chromatiales; family Chromatiaceae; genus JAHDBG01. The sequence goes on along the minus strand of CAWUID010000028.1, from coordinate 12,348 downwards.
AAGACTTTTTGTTTCTTTTCTTGTGCCTGCGACTTGAGCAGATCACTGAAGTCCGGTTTGTAGCTGAGGTCATCCAGCGAGCCGGTAATGCGCACCGGGATCGGGATGCCACTCAGTTGGTCTGCCGCTTTGCCGCCCTGGCCGGTCAGTGATTTCACCAGTTTGGTGGTGATCAGGTAATCGACCTGATCCTGCACCAGATCCACGCTGCCGTGTCCGTTAATCCGCAGCAGAGGGGATTGTATCTGCAAGTCACGGTTATCTATCTGGCCCTGTTGTATCGTGATGCTGCCCTTCAGCATCGCAAAGTCGGTTCTTTGCGTGCTGGCAGTGTTGGTTTCGGCCATATCCAGCCGGAATAATTGTCCGGCTTGCTGAATGATTTCGGCCAGGTTCACACCCTGATAAGCGCCATCGGTCAAGTGAAAGCCGGCGTTGCCATGCAGGCTGCGCCGGATCGCTGCTTCGGTCAGACCATTAAAGTTGATGTCCAATATGAGGTCGCCCTGCCCGAGTATCCGGTCTTTCCCGAAAAGGTCGCGTAGCAAGGGCCCAATATGAATATCGCGCAAGGTGCTTTGTGTCTGAATATGTACCGGCGTCCGACGGGCGTCAATCTGTGCACTACCCGCGATGGTGCCTTGATAAAGTTTAGCTTGCAGCGGTTGCAGTGTTAACTGGCCCTGCTGGTTTTGCAGGGTAAGTCGAATATCGTTCAGTCTGACCTGGCTGGCCTGGAATTGTCCGATCTGCAGGTCTGCCTGAAGATCAATCTCATTCAGTATTTGTAGTGGATTGGTCTCTGCTGTCGATACCTGGTCTGTTGTCGTTTCCGAAGTTGCGGGTGGCAGGTAATCATCCAGGTTGAACTGATCCAGTGTGAGCTGTGCTTGTAGTCGCGGGTGTGTGGACCAGTTTTGTAGCGTCAGTTCACCCTGTCCGTTCGATGTCGGGCTATTCAGTGTCAGCCCGGTCAGGTGCAGATTTTGTTGTTGCAGGTCCAGTGCCAGTTCTGTGTTCAGGGCCAGAAAGATGCCATCAGCTGGCAGCATTGCGCCTTGTGCATTGATATTGGCGATCAGGTCGCTGAAGGTGATTTGTTGCAGTGTGTCGCTGAGGGTGAGCCGGGTGCTGAGCTGTAGTTGCAGGGTGGTTTCAGGCTGTGTGCTGTGCAGCTTCAGGTTCATCTGCAGGGGTGCTGGTGTACCCGGGCTGAACTCTTCAATGTTCAGATTGAAGGGGTTCAGTTGGTAGGTCTGACCCGACAGTTGGTCGTTCCAGTGGATACTGGCGTCGCGGACATCGACCTGTTGTACGCTCAGGTTGAGTGGGTCCTGTGTATGAGAGGGTGGCGTAGCATGGTCGGGTTGAGTATCCGTATTTTGGGTCAGGTCTTCCCAGTTGGTTTTGCCTTGTGCATCGCGAGCCAGGTGGAGTTGCAGGCCGTGCAACAACAGGGTGTCAATTTCAATCTGGCGGCTGAGCAGGGGCAGGAGTTTTAACCGGATACCCAGTCGCTGAATACGGGCAAAGGGTTTCTGGGCGAAGCCTGGTGCGTTGCTGAGATGTACCTCACCGACTTGTGCGCCGAGCCAGGGGTAAAAGGTCAGTTCAATCGGCTGTTCAATCACCAGGTCGCGCCCGGTGTGTTGTTTTACCTGGTTGATGAGGTCTTGTTTGTAATCGTTCGGGTCGAACCACCAACTGACAGTGAGTACCGCGATCAGCATGAGGGTGATCAGGATGGCGATCAGGCTGAAGAGAGTTTTGAATAAGATACGCATAACAGTGTTGGTCAGGAGGTGGTCGTTAATCCCAGTTCAGCTGGCCAGGCCAGCAGGGCCTCCAGCAGATCACGTTCTTGGTCTGTGGCAGAGACAATCAATTGTGACAATTCGGCCTGATAATCGGCTAATGTGATGCTGGCACCGGCAGCCGGGTCTGTCAGGCGGTGGTGCCGGAAGGTGTCCCATTCGGCCTGTTCACAGGCATTCAGGGTGTCCGGCCAGTTGCGGGCACGATAGCGGAATAACAGGGTGGTCAGGCGTGGATCAATAAAGTCTGGCTGTAAGCTGGCCAGGGCTTCTGGTGTGGCCTGCCGGACGTCCTGGCATAAGGCCCGGTCAGCCGGGGCTAAAAAGCCGCCGCCGTACAGATCAAAGTCCGGATCCGTATCACGTGCCGGGTAAGGGATGCTGAATACCTCGGCCAGTTTTGCTGCCAGTGCCGGTTGTGCGGCCTGTAGTGCCGCAGCATGTTCTGCCGCAGGTGCTGCTGGCATCTGCCAGTCGGTACATGCTGCATCGGTCAGGGTATTTGCTGGTACCACCACGGGTGCACGATTCAGATGCACTACCTTCAGGGCCGGGCGGTGCTGTCCTGCCGGCAGGTCGTCGGTGGCGGTGTACAGCCTTGTGTGTATCTCTTCGGCGCTCAGTTGTAACACATCGTCCGGCGCCTGGCGCAGGTCATACACAATCACGCCGTTTTTCTGGGTCGGATGCCAGGCTAATGGCAATACCAGTGCGATGCAGCCGGTCGCGGCCGGATAGCGGGCTGAGACATGCAGGACAGGTGTAGCGGCTTGTGGATCCAGCAGTGCACCAAGTGTTTTTTTATCCCGATGGGTGCGGCAATATTCAAACAGGCGTGGTTGTTGCTGACGCAACAAGCGGGCCAAGGCGATGGTCGCCTGCACATCTGCCAGGGCGTCGTGTGCATCCGCGTGGCCGATGCCGTTGGCAGCGGTCAGGTCGGTCAGGCGGAAGCTGGTAGTGCCTGCTTCCGGGTGGGTTGGCCAGTTGAACCCCTCGGGACGCAGTGCCCGGGTCAGGCGTACCACATCAATCAGATCCCAGCGCGAGTTGCCACGTTTCCATTCGCGTTCATACGGATCAAAAAAGTTCCGGTATAGCCCGTAGCGGGTCACTTCGTCGTCAAAACGCAGGCTGTTGTAGCCCAGAGCGCAGGTGCCGGGCTGACTCAGCTCGGCGTGGATTGCAGCAAAAAAATCGGCTTCCGGTAAGCCCTCAGCTAAGGCTTGTTGTGGGGTGATGCCGGTGGTCAGGCAGGCTTGTGGCTGTGGCAACACATCCTGTGCTGGTTGAGCATACAGTACCAGCGGCTCGCCGATCGGGTTCAGCTCAGCATCGGTGCGGATGCCGGCGAACTGGGCGGCCCGGTCAGTCGCCGGACTGGCGCCCCAGGTTTCGTAGTCGTGCCAATAAAAAGTCATGTTCAGGGGATGCGGTTGCGTAAAGCGATAGTAATGCGGAACGGATAGCGCAGATAGCCATCCTGTGCTGTGAAACTGGCACCATTGAAAGTGATGTCCTGTGGTTCGTCTGCTGCCAGTATCGGGTTGAGGCTGCGTACCAGCAGATCAATCTGTACGCTGATCACTTGTTGCCAGTCTGTGACCTGATCCGCAGTGACTGTCTGATTGACGAGATAATCACCATCTGTGTCTTCACCGTATAGAACCTGCAGGCTTTCTACGCCTTCGACCAGTTCCTGTGCCGTTTCGGCTGTGGCATTTTTACTGATCATACGGCGATACAGGGTTGGTGGGTGCGTCACCTGTTGGCTGCGCTTACCAACATAATATAGCCAGCCTGCGGCCTGCCAGACTTGCCACGTGTCAGAATCGGATGCGGGTAGTGTGGCATTGTCAGTGCAGCTCAGCTCAGTCACTTTGCCGGAAATACGACAGGCCAGTATCAGTGCCGCCGTCTGGCAATTGCTGAGCAGGATCACATCACGTGCAGCATAGGGCGGTGTTTGCGTAGTTTGTAACTGAGTACCCCGTCGTGTGCCGGATACATTTTCTCCATGCACTTGCCAGATACGCAGGATATCGGATTGCGCCACGGCAAAGGTGCCTGTATCCAGCATAGGCGTGTCGGTCTGACTGGTGGTCCAGCCGGTCAGGCTGGCATCTGTCACTGGTCGGTGAGTGACCAGAGTGTAGTTGCCGGTTGCGGTATTTTCTGCTTCCCAGCCAGCGATGCCTCGTGTCGGGTTGAAGGTCGCCGGTGGATTAGCCAGATGGTTCGTATAGTCGATATGGCGGCTGGCACATCCCCGAAAACCGGCCATGCGAATATCGTGACTCAGGATGCTGGCTGCATAGCGGGCGGTTTCCTGAATCTGTGCGAGTGCCTGGTGCAGTTGGTAGGTGTTTTTGCTGGACAGAAACAGGGGTATCAGCCCGCTGAGCAGTAGCAGCGATAAGGCCATTGTGATCATTAGCTCCACGAGGGTGAGTCCCCGGAGAGGTATGTTATGAAACACCTGGCTCAGGTCACCTTGATCTGAGTTCTGGAGGCAGCTATCAATAATGTTGGTTTTTGTGCCTTATGATCGGGCTGCCTGATGCAGAATAGAGTTGATCAGTGTTTGGTATGGGATCCCCTGATGGAGGGCTTTAGATTTTAGTTGAGATAAGTCGTTATAATCTACACGAATGGTTATTTTCGTACGTTTACCATTACTGGTATTGCGAGCAGCTTCCTGAAGTTTCTGTTTCCGTTCTGAAGTCAGTAAACTTTTGCCATCATCATATTCACCATTTTCAATGGCTTCGATAAGGCTTTTTTCTTCGTCTCCGAGATAGGTGCCGATGAGTGGTTTATGTTCGTTCATGGTTTACCTGTTAAGAAATTTTCTGGTATATTTTCGCGAGGGATAAACGGTCTTAAGATAAATGCTTTCCTGATCTTCAACATAAGGGGTGACATAAGCATAGTCATCTATTTCAAGAACCAGAATGCGCTGACCATCGCGCACAGGGTTCTCCCGGTCATCTAAGATGTCACCATTTTCAATAGCTATAACGCAGCGTTCAAAGGTGATATTCCGAGCATGATTTGCCTTGATTGCTGCTGCTTTTGCTTCATCCCAAACAATTTGTTTCATCACTTGATGGTATGTACAGAGTCTGCTGTTGTCAAATAATGACTTTTAATCAGTCTCATGTGCGGGTGGTTTGCAGTGCCTGCCGGATCATATCTTCAACTGGCAGAGTGTCATCGGTAATGGTCTTTAACATGCGTTGTGCTTCGGCAGGCTTGTAACCGAGGGCGAGCAGGGCACCGAGAGCATCATTACGAGCACCGCTGGTTGCGGGTGCTGGTGTGGCAGGTTGTGTGGTGCTGCCGGGTTGGGCCGGGACGGTAGTGCCGGGTAAACGATCCTTCATATCGAGGATCAGGCGTTCGGCAGTTTTTTTGCCAACCCCGGGGAGTCCGGTCAGAGCGGCCACATTGCCAGTCTGGATGGCCTGGGTAAATTCGGTATGACTCATGCCGGACAGGATTGCCAGTGCCATCTTGCCGCCGACGCCATTCACCTTCAGCAGTGTCCGGAACAGGGTGCGCTCAGCCAGGTTCGCGAAGCCGTACAGTATCTGAGCATCTTCCCGGACCGCCAGGTGGGTATACAAGGTGACAGGCACCTCTTCTGTCGGCAATTGATAAAAGGTTGACATGGGGGCCTGCAATTCATAACCCACGCCCTGTACATCCAGTATCAGCATCGGGGGTTGTTTATGCGCGACCTGGCCACGTAATAATCCGATCATTGATTCACCCGGCTGAAAAAATGTTGGTGGTGCGCATGACACAGAGCGACAGCCAGTGCATCTGATTCGTCCAGGCCCATCTGGCGCTGCTGGCCTAACATCAATTGCACCATATGTTGCACCTGAGTTTTGTCGGCTGCGCCGGTACCGACCAGTGCTTGTTTGACTGCACGCGCGCTGTATTCAAAGACCGGTAATTGTTGCGTGACGGCTGCTGTGATCGCCGCGCCACGCGCCTGCCCCAGCTTGAGTGCCGCATTTGCGTTTTTGGCGACGAATACCTGTTCGACTGCGACCTGCTCCGGTCGGGTTGCTGCAATTACTGCACTGAGCTGGCTGAAGATTTCGCCCAGTCGCGCCGGAAAATCTTTGCTTTCTGTGCGGATACAGCCACTGGCCAGATAGGTACTGGTCTGGCGGTGGCTTTGTATCACACCATACCCGGTGGCACGTGACCCCGGGTCTATGCCTAAAACACGCATCAGAAGAAGTTAGTCTGCGAGATCAGCATTTGTATAAACAGATTGCACATCGTCCAGATCTTCAAGAAAGTCAATCAGGCGCAGGACCTTCTCAGCGGCTTCACCCTCCAGGCTGATCTGTGTTTCGGCAGTAAAGGCGATTTCGGCATGATCCGGTACCTGGTCTGCGGCTGTCAGGCCGTCGTGTACCGCATGAAACTCTTCGGCACTGGTATACACATCAACAGAGTCGTCATCATGCTTCATCACATCTTCCGCGCCCAACTCCAGCGCCAGTTCCAGCAAGGCCTCTTCGTTGGCGCCCGGGGCATAGCTCAGAATGCCTTGTTTCTGAAACAGATAAGCGACTGAGCCATCCGTGCCCAGATTGCCGCCATGTTTAGTGAAGGCATGGCGCACTTCGGAGGCTGTGCGGTTGCGATTGTCAGTCAGGCAATCGACCAGAACAGCGATGCCGCCCGGCGCATAGCCTTCGTAACGGATTTCGTCAAAATTACCGGTATCCTCACCACCAGCGCCGCGTTTCACTGCCCGGTCGATCGTATCATTCGGCATATTGCCGGCTTTTGCCTTATCAACTGCCAGGCGCAGGCGCGGGTTTGCGCTGATATCGCCGCCACCCTGGCGAGCGGCTACAGTGACCTCCTTGATCAGCTTAGACCAGAGCTTGCCGCGCTTTTTGTCATTTGCTGCCTTTTTGTGTTTGATATTTGCCCATTTACTATGGCCTGCCATCTGAGATTCTCCTGTTGGCCGATGTGATATGAGAGGGTGGTTACGCGCCAGATAATTGCATAACTTCGTTAAGTATGGATTATGTCGCTAATGTTGTGATTTCCTGCACGGAGAGGCCAGTGATGTCAGCAATCGTTTTTGTATCAAGCTGACCTGCGGCTAACAGATTCATCGCTATTTCTATATTGCGCTGTTTGATGCCTGCTTGTATCCCGGCTTCTTTCCCTTGCTGCAAGCCTTGCGCTATACCTTCTTTGATGCCTTGCTGTCTGCCTTGCTTCATCCCTTCTTTAATGCCCTGCTGCATCCCTTCCTCTATACCTTTATGAACGCCTACAGTATAAGACGATTCAACCATACTGGCCTGGTAATGCATATCATCCTGATATCTTGAATAAGCCAGGCGTTCTGTTTCAGGTAACTTCAGAATATCCAGTTCCTGCTTCGCCTTTTTCAGGCCTTTTGCCTGGAAGTCTTCTTTGATTTCTTCATGTTTCAGAAAGTATATCCATTCATCTAAATTATCTCGTGCAATATCATTAAAGTTATTCACTTTGATCAGATAATATTCCGGAAATATCTCATTGATTTGACTTTTTTCATAAAGTTTTTGCTGATTCTGAGATAATTCCAGCGTGTCCTGATGATGCAGGCCGAGAAAGGTCGTTTTGCCATGATACACATAATCTTTACCCTGGCCTAAATCGAAATAGAGGATATTGACAGAAATGACTTTCACAACGTTTGAGTAAGGTTCATTTTCGTCCAGATGCTCAGTAATCACCTTTGAGGTACCGAACAGGATTCTTTGCAGATAATCAAACTCACGTTCGTGCTGCACCTCAATGATAATGATTTCATCTTTCTGATTTTTAACCTTGAGATCGACCCGGTTAAACTTATCCTGGCTATGTTGTTTGTTGCTTTCACTTTCCAGGATTTCAATGATCTGAATATCTTCTTTCAGCAGCTCGCTCAGAAAGCCTGCCAGAATGTCAAAATTTGCCTTGCTTCTGAGCAGTTTTTTCATCGCCCAGTCAAAGCTGATCAGTTTGCGTGGCATGTCGGGTATTCCTGTCTGCGGGTCTTTGTGGGGTTGGTCCGGTGAGCAGGGTCGGGTGGTAAAACCAGCCAGTCAGTTTAAGTGTGTGGCCCTGGTGTTGCAATTGCTGATGCGGCCAGGTGGTGCCTGATCGAAAACATATTGATTTTGTCACAGTATTAAATTATTGTGACATTCAGTGACGAGATAAGCTCAGGAGCCTGACCATGACACACAGCTTTTACGAACATTACCAGAACACACTCCGGCAGGAAGTGCCACCGGTTTGCTGGCCGCTGCTGCAGGCGGTGTTTGACTGCGAGCCTCATGAGGGTGAGGAGCCTGGTGTCAGCCTGGCGAACAAACAAGCGGTATTGGCACAACTTGCTGATCGGGAAGGTGCGGTGCCGGATGCGGCGGTCATCCGCAAGCGCATCCAGCGAATTAACGAAGCGGTACGGGATATTCCGACGGGTGATCACTTGCCCCTGTTACGCCTGATATCAACCAAACAAGCGTTCCGGATTGAGTGGCATCAGCAGGCATTGCAGCAACAAGAGATGAGCGGATTAAAGGCACAGGTCAGTGCTGATTCGGTGCGGGCAACACCTCACGAGGCTGTTGAGCCAGCCATGCAGAAACCGCCTGAATATCAGGTTTTCATCAGCCATGCCTGGGAGAACGAATCCATTGAAGGCTATCTGGATGAGTTCGTCGGATGTCTCGAACAAAAGTTGAAGTCCTGCCAGGGCTTCACCACCAAGGTGTGGTTTGACCGGCGGGATATGCGGGGCAACATCAACCGCATGGCGGATCAGTATTTGCCAGCGGCCCGGGATTCTGATTTTGCCTTGTTTATGACGAGTGAAAAGTGGTGTCGGAGTGAGGATTGCCAGCGCGAAGCAACGGAATTTTATCGCCGTCCCGGCCCGGAAGATCATCGACCCTACTGTGTTATTCAACTGATTGACTCACATGATGATCTGGATAAGCCTTACCGGACAATACCAAACTATCCGAAGTTCTGGGTTGAAGACTATGCTCATTTGACATACTTATGGGAGCTAGAGAGCGAAACCATCAAGAATGATTTTGTGCGAGAAATCCGTGATCAGATTTGTCAATATTTTCGCACAGTCCAGCCTCCACCAAAAAAGACCCGACGCCAGAAATCTGTATCCCTGCGAGATTTTGCCTGCTGCCACTTGTCAGGCAACCTGGATCTGGCACCACACCGGACGATTGAAACCCGGATACAGCCGAACAAAGACGACGACACCACAACAACAGACACGATACCAGCGGTACAGACCTTATTCGATTGGGTGTGTACAGCAACACCAGCCTACCGTACCACCGTCCTGCTGGGTGGTTTTGGCATGGGCAAGACAGTCACAGTGCAGCTCCTGGCGCAAAAACTGCACGATGCCAGACAGCAGAACGATGCGATACCCACCCCGGTGTATCTGGATTTTCGCCGCCTGATTCCGCAGACCCGGCATGGCGAGGCGGTGACTACCGGGATCGACGAACTGATCTTTATTGCGCTGGATCCGGAACACACCGAACACAACCGTGCCGGGCAACTGCGTGATCTGATCCGGGCCGAACCTTGCGTAGTGATATTTGATGGACTGGACGAAATCGGTAATCGTATCGGGCGCGAACACGCCGTGCAGCTGTATCGCCGGTTTCTGGAGCTGATCCCAATCGATGTACGCCAGACTGAAGCCCGCGCAAAAACAGCCGACTACAGCGTTTGCCCGACCCGCTTGTTGCTTACCTGTCGCACCCATTTCTTTCGCGACCTACGTGAACAGGAAGGGTTTTTCGCGGGCGCACATCGCAGCCATAGTGGCAGCAATCGGTATCAGGAATACCACATGGCCCCCTTGTCGCTGGACAAAATTCAGGAATTGTTTCAGCAATACCTCGGTGCAGAACAGGGGGCACAGGCGTTTGAGCTGATACAAAACATTCATGACCTGCCCGGACTGGCCAAACGCCCGATCATGGCCCGGTTTATCACCGAGATCGTGGACGAACTCATCCAGCGCCATCAGCAAGGCCTGCCGATCAACATCGCGACCGTATACGACGAACTGTTTCACAGCGGTATCGAACGGGATCAGGAAAAAGACCCGTTACTGACCAAACAGGATCGCAAACAAATCCTGATCGCGCTGGCGGCGCATCTGCAACAACATGCCTTACAACATCTGGCAGCGGATGACCTGGAAAGCTGGTTTGATACGTTTGCGCATACCCATGCCGGGATCCGGCATCTCCTGTCCTCGCAGCACATCAACGCGCGCAACCTGCTGCATACTGAACTGGAAAATGCCAGCTTTCTGGTGCGTGACAATGCGGATAAATTCCGCTTTGCCCACACCTCGTTTTTTGAATATTTTCTGGCAGAAGCATTATTGCAAGCATTGCCGGATCAACACCAATTGGCGCGACTCAGCCACCACACCATCAGCCGGGAAACCCGTCAGTTTGTGCTCGCGATTGCCCGGAGCAACAATACTCAGGTCGAGCTGCAACATGGCATTCACCAGATTCTGTGTGCTGAGACGGCGGTAGAGGCCAGGCTGTTCTGTCTGCGGATGCAACAAGAACTGCACCCGGATCACACCTTGCCACAGGGCGCGAACCTGAGTGACCTGGATCTGCGTGGCCTGGACATGACCGGTGCCGACACACCGATTACCTGGCAGCAGGTGAACCTGTCCGCTGCCTGGATGAATCGCTGGCAAGTAGAACGGATTCACTTTCGTGCCTGCAACTTCCAGCAAACCCAACTGGCGAATGCGACGTTTGATCAGTGTACCTTTACCGATTGCCAGGGTATGCCGCAAGGGCTCGCATCCGCACGCGGCTCAGGCACAGAGTTGCCCGCACCGTGGCAGGCACAGCTTGCCAGCGGAACTGCATCGGAACGACAACAAGTACGACAATACTGGCAAGACATACCGCTGGGCCAGGTGGTGAATATACCAACCGCAACCGATTTTATCGCTGTAGCGTATAGTCCGGACGGGCAGACTGCCCTTAGTGGCTGTGAAGATGGCACAGTGCGGCAGTGGGACTTGGCGACCGGTGCCGAAACTCGTTGTCTGACCGGACATGCAGGTCGAGTGTGTAGCGTGGCGTACAGCCCGGATGGCCAGCTTGTCCTCAGCGGCAGTGCAGATGGCGCAGTGCGGCAGTGGGACCTGGCGACCGGAGCAGAAATCCGCTGCCTTCAAGGCCATACAAAATCGGTATGGAGCGTGGCATACAGCCCCGATGGCCAGTCCGCCTTCGGTGGCGGTATTGATGGCACGGTGCGGCAATGGGATCTGGTGACTGGGGCCGAAATCCGCAGTCTGCAAGGACATACAGACTGGGTGCGCAGCGTGGTGGTTAGCCCAGATGGCGGTACTATATTTAGCTGTGGCGATGACCGTACGGTACGGCAGTGGGATCTGTCCACAGGTATAGAAATATGCTGTCTCAAAGGACACACAGAATCGGTGTGCAATGTGACGATTAGCTCAGATGGCAACACAGTACTTAGCGGCAGTGTTGATGGCACGGTGCGGCAGTGGGATTTGGCTACTGGAGCTGAAATATGCTACTTCAAGGGTGATATAGATGTGGCATACGATGTGGCGTTCAGCCCGGATGGTCGCACCGCGTTCAGCGGTTGTAGTGATTCCACAATGCGTCAGTGGGATCTGGCGACCGGGACTGAAATACGTTGTTTCACGGGGCATAAAGGCCCGGTGGTTAAAGTGACGATCAGCTTGGATGGTAACACTGTACTCAGTGGTAGCATTGATAACACGATGCGTCAGTGGGACTTGGCAACTGGCGAAGAAATGTGCTGCCTCAAAAGTCATCTAGTGTCGGTGAATAGTGTGATAACCGGCTCAGATAGTCATGCTGTTCTCAGCGATAGTTATGATGGCACAGTGCGGCTGTGGGAACTGACAGCTAGGGGGAAAATAGGTCGCCTGCAAAATTATGCAGGCTGGATTTACCGTTTGGCAATCAGCCCAGATGGTCAGAATGCCCTCGGTAGTAGTGATGATGGTAAGGTGCATCAGTTAAAACTGGCGACCAGAATAGAACTAGATTGTCTAAAAGGTTATACAGGCTGGGCTCGCAGTGCGGCGTACACCCTTGATGGTCAGGTTGCTCTCAGTAGCAGTTGTGATGGCAAAATATATCAGTGGGATCTGGCTACTGGGGCAGAAATTTGCTGCCTGACTGGCCATACAGGACGTGTGACTAACGTTTTGTACAGCTCAGATGGACACACTGTCCTCAGCGGCAGTGAAGATGGCACGGTGCGGCAGTGGGATTTGGCGACTAGAGCTGAAATCCGCTGCCTGCAAGGCCATACAAGAGCGGTGAGTAGCGTGGTAATCAGTCCTGATGATGAGACTGCCCTCAGCGGCAGTGCAGATGGCACGGTGCGGCAATGGGATTTGGCGACTGGAGTTGAAATCCGTTGCTTG
>CAWUID010000027.1:0-28603 GCA_963922315.1 uncultured Gammaproteobacteria bacterium | reverse complement strand
ACAACTCAAAAAATAATGTAAATCAATGACTTATGCCTGAAGCGGGAATTGCTGCATTTCCCGCAGCCTGAGATCGTTGTGATAACAAACATGATATCCATCACCTTCCTTACGCTCAGCAAGCGGCGCAGACGCAGATTCTAACGCTGTAGTTACATCATCAGTGGCTGGAGTATTCGGAAAGGCAGCAAGCAACAAGTCATTCAGGACGAATTTAATTTTAGTATTCCCCACTGCTTGCGGCGGGGGCAAAATCATGGAGGTTTCCAAAAAGAGAGAAGCTCAGTTCTCGCCCATGATTTAAATATTATCTATATCAATAACTCTTTTACTACACTGTTTTCGCAGGGTAACAACAGTGTTTTTAACTGATTAAAGAAATTGGTATGAATCAAAGGTATGTGCCTGCTGATAAAACCGGGCCAGATCGGCGGCACAATCAATATCCCAGCGCGTGGGTAGTTCATATAGACGCAAATTCTGTGCCTGACAGCGCTGCCGGGTCAATGCTGCCACCCGAGTAGTACTCCAGGGAATCGCCTGAAATAAAGCAGGTTGTTGCTGTTTCATTCCGATCAGGACATAACCGCCATCTTCAGCCGGTGTCATGACCACATCAGCTCCCGACCGCAGTTGACAGAAACCTTGCGCAACATCATCCGGCGTTAAGCTAGGAGCATCTGTACCAATGACTATAACATGTTGCGTATGATTTCCCAAACTGGCATCGATTGCCTGTGCCATTCGTTCACCCAGATTATTGCCACATTGGCTGCGCAATGCCACATGTTCTGGTAATTTCCGGAAAGCAGGATGCTGCATGTCTGTGACATACACGGTAACCGGGGCAATGTTGGCATGTGTCATCCGCGCTATGGTCGTATACAGACATTGGCGGTAAAAATTACACGCAGCGGCTGCACCGATAGCGGGAATCAGCCGGGTCTTTACCTGACCGATCACAGGGGCTTTAGCAAAAATCAGCAGTCGGCTGTCGGGGAAACGGTGGCAAGAGATGGACATGGCTGATACCAGACGGCCAGGCGAGCTGGTGAAACACCAATAAAATAGGCGAAGCGCAGCCACCACATTAACAGAATAGTGCGCACTATCCCCTGTCGTTGCCAGCGACGGGCTGAGGTCATCAGCCGGATTGGTGCACACTCTGGGCGACTGTGACGTTTCAGTTGACGACTGAGCGCGATATCTTCCATCAGTGGAATAGCTGAATAGCCACCGATCTGTTCGAACAAACGGCGACGCACGAAAATACCCTGGTCACCAGTGGCAATACGACTGAGACGGGTGCGTTGCTGCATCAGTTGTGCAATCACCCGGAAAACCAACGTCGGGCTATCAAAGTTTAACCGACAATAGCCCCAGTCAGACCGGGTATGTTGTAAATGCCCGAAAAACTCCTGAGTAGCGTCGATTGTCAGCCGGGTATCTGCATGCACAAACCATAACCAGCAACCCTGCGCCTGACGTGCGCCCCGGTTCATCTGTTGTGCTCTTCCAGCTGGCCCTTGCATTATCTGATCAACCAGCGGTTGTGCCAGCAGGCAGGTATTATCCATACTACCCCCATCGCTCAGGATAATTTCCTGACCGGCCTGACGCAATGTCTGCAAAGTTTGTAATAAAGGCATCAGCACAGCACCGTCATTCAGTGTCGGAATGATGATGCTCAGATTAATGGTGTGCATACACGAGGAATGGGATGTCTGTATTTTATCGGGGACGCTTTGCACCGACGCCAACCGGGCCACTGCATCTGGGTTCGTTGGTAACAGCAATGGCAAGTTTCCTGGAAGCACGACAACATCGGGGAGACTGGTTGTTACGCATAGATGATCTTGATCAGGTGCGTTGTCGCCCGAACGCTGCTGTACAGATTATCCAGATGTTACACAGGTTAGGATTTCACTGGCAGGAACCCGTACAGTATCAAAACCAGCATCAATCGGCTTATCTTGAAGCTCTGGCCCGGTTACGCGCTGATGATTTGTTGTATCACTGTCAGTGTTCACGCCAGCAATTGCGTGGTCAGTCACGTTATCCAGGCACCTGCAGCACACTGAATCTCCCGGATGCTGCGGACTATGCCGTGCGTATCAGAACACATCATCATGCTGTCACGGTAGCAGATAAATGGCAGGGTATAGTCTGCCAGCGGCTGGCCGAAACCTGCGGTGATTTTGTTGTGCGTCGCCGCGATGGCGTGACTGCCTATCAATTAGCAGTCGTTGTGGATGACCAGATGGCCGGGGTCACTCATGTGGTACGTGGTGCCGATCTGCTGGAAAGCTGTTGCCGTCAGGTGTATCTGCAACAAAGTCTGGGATATACCACGCCAACCTATCAGCATGTTCCGCTGGTGCTGGGTAGTGATGGTAAAAAGTTGAGTAAAAGTGACGCTGCACGACCGGTTGAGTTATCGGCATCTCTACAGGCTCTGCGAACCGCCTGGCTGTTTTTACAACCAACGCAAATCCCGTCTGATGTAGGCACCATTGAGTCGTTCTGGCGTTGGGCTACTACGCATTGGCGAGGTGATGAGCTGTCCCGGCACAACCGTAACTCAACAGCAGCTTAAATTCAGTTGGCTATGCAGGTTTTGTGCCTGTGTAAAACGTTGGTGTAAAGCCGGACCATCCCCTGCATCCAGTTCTGTCGCAAGTTGTTCCAGCCCATTGATATAAGTCCGCAGACTGGTACATAAAGCTTTCTGGTTTGCTAGTGCAATATCGCGCCACATCACCGGGTCACTACCGGCGATACGGCTGAAGTCGCGTAGTCCACTACCGGCACATGCCTGCAATTCTGTCTGATGATGTTGCTCATGTAATACCTGCATCAGGTTGAATGCGAGCAGATGAGGCAGATGGCTGGTGGTTGCCAGGATGGCATCATGTTGTTCGGCTTGCATGTGTTCTATGAGTGCGCCACATGCCTGCCATGCTGCCTGAGCGCATTGCAATATTACGTTAGTTTGTTGTCCGGTCGGGGTCAGTATTACTGTTCGATTTTTGTACAGATCGGCACTGGCCGCTGCAACACCGCTGGTTTCTTTGCCAGCAATCGGGTGAGCTGGTATGAACTGGTGTATATGATCAGCACAGGCTACGTAAAAATCAGCGATTACGCTACCCTTGGTACTCCCGGCATCCATCACTAAAGCTGTTGGTAACAGATGTCCATTTATTTCAGAAAAGACCTGACGTATCGCGCCAACCGGCACTGCTACAAAGATCAGGTCAGCTTCGGCAACTGTGGCAGCGATATCGGTACAAGCCTGATCAATGACTCCCAGTTCAACAGCCTGTTGGGCTTGCTCTGCATCTGTATCAAAACCTGATATGTGACGGACGTATCCGGCTCGACGCAGCGCGAGTGCGAACGAGCCTCCGATCAGGCCCAGTCCAATCACCGCCAGATGAAGTTTTTTTTGCGGTGGCGTCATATCACCTGCTGCAGTGCCTGCAGGCAACGGGTATTTTCTTCCGGCAAGCCAACACTGATGCGCAACCCGCCGGGCAATCCATAATTTTCGACCGGACGGGTAATCACACCCTGACGCAATAACGCTGCATCTGTTTCAGCAGCCGGGCGGTCACTCAGTACAGTAATGAAGTTTCCGACAGAAGGAATATAACTTAGTCCCATCTGTTTGAAGCCTGCTGCCAGTTGTTGTAACCCAACGCGGTTCAGATCGGCAGAATGGACAATATGGGCCTGATCCTGCAGGGCGGCCAAAGCAGCTGCCTGTGCCAGGCTATTGACATTGAATGGCTGACGCACCCGATTCAGCAAATCAGTCACTTCCGGATGTGCCAGGGCGTAGCCAACCCGCAACGCAGCTAATCCATAGGCTTTGGAAAAGGTGCGGGTCACGATCAGATTCGGATGATCCGCCAGCCATTGCGTACCATCCGGGTAGTCCGGGTGGTTGATATAGTCAATATAGGCTTCATCCAGCACGATCATGACATGCTGCGGTACTGACCGGATAAAGTCGTACAGGGGATCACGTGCCAACCAGGTGCCTGTCGGATTATTCGGGTTTGCGATCCAGACCACTCCAGTCTGTGGTGTGATCTGCTGGTACAGCTTATTCAGGTCATGCCCGTAATCGGTCGCTTCCGCGACTTTCAAATCAGCACCTACTGCCTGGCTACTGAGTCGATATACCGCAAATGCATGTGCCGAAAACACACTCTCCCGTCCCGGATACAGAAATACCCGTGCAATCATATCCAGCACGTCGTTTGAGCCATTACCCAGGGTAATCCAGTCGGCTGCTATCTGATGATGTTCCGCCAAAGCCGTACGTAATGCATGACCACTGCCATCAGGGTAACGCGCCAGTTCGCCGCCGGCAGCAGACAGTGCCTGTCGGACCGACGGAGCCGGGCCCAGCGGATTTTCGTTAGAAGCCAGTTTAATCGCATCCCGGATGCCCAGTTCACGTTCCAGTTCGTCCAGCGGCTTGCCTGGTACATATGGCTGCAACTGGTGTATGCCCGGTGCGATTGACTGTCGTGTCATCTGTACTGAGTCCTGTCTTATTTTGGTGCTTTGTCTTCGGCAGCGTCTTCATCTGTCGTTGTGCTGTCAGGCAGATATTTTGCCCGCACTTTTTGTTCTATCTGTGTGGCAATCTCCGGGGTTTCGCGTAAAAAATTGCGTACATTCTCGCGTCCCTGCCCGATCCGTTTGCCGGCATAGCTGTACCAGGCGCCTGCTTTTTCCATCAGACCGGCAGCCACACCCAGCTCAATCAGTTCGCTCTCACGCGAAATACCCTGTCCGTAAAAAATCTCGAAATTGGCCTGTTTAAATGGCGGTGCAACTTTATTTTTTACCACTTTTACCCGGGTATCATTGCCGATTATTTCATCACCTTTTTTCAGGGCACCTATCCGACGGATATCCAGACGCACCGAAGAATAAAATTTGAGTGCATTACCACCAGTCGTCGTTTCCGGACTACCGAACATGACTCCGATCTTCATCCGGATCTGATTGATAAAAATCACAATGCAATTTGATTTTTTGATATTCGCAGTCAACTTACGCAATGCCTGCGACATCAGGCGTGCCTGCAGACCGACGTGCGAATCACCCATGTCGCCGTCTATTTCTGCCTTTGGCGTTAAAGCTGCAACAGAATCCACCACCACCATATCCACGGCATTTGAACGCACCAGCATATCGGCAATTTCGAGGGCCTGCTCACCGGTATCTGGCTGGGAGACAAGTAATTCGTCGATATTTACCCCGAGCTTTGCCGCATAGGATGGATCCAGTGCGTGTTCAGCGTCAACAAAGGCGCAGGTGCCACCCGTCTTCTGACCTTCAGCGATGCAATGCAGAGTGAGTGTGGTCTTACCAGATGATTCCGGGCCATAAATTTCGATGACCCGCCCCTTGGGCAGGCCGCCAATCCCGAGTGCAATATCCAGCGTCAGAGAGCCGGTTGAGACAGCAGCTGTCGTATGGGCGACATGATCGCCCATACGCATCACGGAACCTTTACCGAACTGTTTTTCAATCTGGCCAAGTGCAGCAGCTAAGGCGCGTTTGCGATTATCATCTAACATACGTGTAATCCTGTCATTGAATCCGGTTCAGGCCGCAGAGTGCGGCAACCCGATAGGCCTCAGCCATCGTCGGGTAATTAAAAGTCGTATTTGCAAAATAGTTGATTGAATTAGACTCATCCGGCTGTGCCATAATCGCCTGGCCGATGTGCACAATTTCCGAGGCCTGATCACCGAAACAATGGATACCGAGCAGTTGCAGGGTTTCACGGTGAAACAAAATCTTCAGCATCCCTTCATGCCGCCCGGCAATCTGCGCTCGCGCCAGATTCTTAAATTCTGCGTGGCCGACTTCATATGGGATATTCTGTTCAGTCAGTTCCTGTTCTGTCTTACCGACGGAACTGATCTCCGGACTGGTATAAATACCCGTCGGCGCTTCGCTCAGTAATTGCCAGTCTGCTTCACCCTGTGCAATCAAGTGGCCGACAAAGCGTCCCTGATCATAGCTGGTGCTTGCCAGTGCAGGTGGTCCTGCGACATCGCCAACGGCGTAGATATGCGGCAAGCTGGTCTGAAAAGAAGTATTGATGTCGACCTGGCCGCGTGAGTTCACAGAAATACCGACCTGATCCAGATTCAGGTGATCTGTATTACCAGTGCGTCCGTTCGCCCAGAACAGCACATCAGACCGGATCTCTTTGCCAGACTGGCAATGCAATATCTGACAATCGCCATCGTCTTGCCATTGCGCAATCTGTTCATCATGCATTACCACTACGCCCTGATCACGCAAGTGGTAACTCAGTGCATCAGTAATATCGTTATCCAGAAAGGATAATAACCGGTCCCGGGTATTGATCAGATTGACCTTGATGTCCAGATTCGCAAAAATTGAGGCATATTCACACCCGATAACACCAGCGCCGTAAATAGTGACTCGTTTCGGGGTCTGCTTCAGCGTAAGAACTGTGTCACTATCCACCACTTGTGGATGGTTAAAATCAATCTGCGCTGGCCGATAAGGACGTGATCCGGTCGCTAATACAACATGATCTGCACTGAGTTGCTGCACCTGCCCTTGTTGATCTGTCACCGCGATCGTCTGTGCATCCACGAACGCAGCCTGACCATGCCAGACTGCCACGCCATTGCGCGGGTAAAATCGCTGGCGGACGCTGACCTGCTGCTGAATCACTTGTTGTGCTGCCTGTAACAACATCGGCCAGGTAACTTCCATAGCACTCAAGGTTGTTGCAAACAACGGATGACGACGGTAATCAGCCAATAGTTGGATTGAGTGACGCAGCGCCTTGCTTGGAATCGTACCCTTGTGGGTACAATTGCCACCCACCTGAGCCTGCTCCTCCACGACCGCGACCCGCCGACCACGTTTTGCCAGGTTCATGCTGACACCTTCACCAGCAGGCCCTGATCCGATCACAATCACGTCATACTGTCTATCCGACATAATCTCCCTTGTAATAACAGCTTTGGCTCATAATGGGTTTAATTGATACGCCACAGAGAATATCGTATCTGTTGCGACCAGCCGGCATATTAGCATTTCTGAAGTCGTGGTTCAGCAATTGCATTGCCAGACCGACAATCAAGCCATCAATGTGCATTATGTCACACACGGTATTGCAGTCAGATAACAACTTCATCTTGCAACATACCCGGAATTTATTGGCTGCACCTTCGCTATCTCCAGGCCGACAAACCACAAAATACTGGAAATTCTGCCTGAGTTATCAGACAATATCGGTCAATTTATTACTGTTCGCAGCATATTGTCACCTGTTCGGTGCTGAATACGTTATGGCACATATCCTGATCCTGAATGGCCCGAACCTGAATCTGCTTGGAAAGCGTGAACCAGAAAAATACGGGCACACTACCTTAGCGCAGATCGAACAGCGCCTGCATGAACAGGCCGGCCAGCAACATCAATGCCATTTTCTGCAAACTAATTCAGAAGCTGTTCTTCTCGAACGCATCCATCAGACAATTAACGAGCCAACAGATTTTATTCTGATCAACCCGGCGGCTTTCACACACACCAGCATTGCTCTGCGGGATGCCTTGCTTGGTGTGCGCATTCCGTTTATCGAAATCCACTTATCAAACATTTACGCTCGTGAGACATTTCGTCAGCACTCCTATCTGTCCGACATTGCAACCGGCGTAATCAGCGGACTGGGTGCATATGGTTACGAGCTGGCATTAAGCGCCGCTCTGCAATTCATTCACAACAGAACTTAAAGAGATTTTCATGGATATTCGCAAAATCAAAAAATTGATTGAACTGGTCAACGAATCAGATGTGACTGAACTGGAAATTCGCGAAGGCGAAGAATCGGTACGAATTAACCGGCAAGGTACTGGTGTCGTCGCTGCGGTACCAGTTGCCGCACCACCGGCTGCTCCGGTCGTTACCGCACCCGCCATGGCTGAAAATTCTGCAGAGCCTGCTGCTGAAACACAACCTGCCGGATATCAGGTGAAATCACCTATTGTCGGCACTTTTTACCGTGCCCCCTCACCCACTGCGTCTGCTTTTGTTGAGATTGGTCAGTCAGTTCGTGCCGGTGATACCTTATGTATTGTGGAAGCGATGAAGATTCTGAATCAGATCGAAGCAGATCAGTCCGGTACTATCACCGACATCCTGGTTGAAAACGGGCAGCCGGTTGAGTACAACCAACCTTTGTTTGTGATCGGATAATCCACATGCTGGAAAAAATCGTTATTGCTAACCGGGGCGAAATTGCACTGCGTATTGTACGTGCCTGCCGCGAACTCGGCATCAAAACAGTGGCTGTGCACTCAGAAGCTGACCGTGACTTGCTACATGTTCGCCTGGCTGATGATGCCGTCTGTATCGGACCGGCACCTTCTGCTGAAAGTTACCTGAATGTGCCGGCAATTATCAGTGCTGCCGAGGT
Organism: uncultured Gammaproteobacteria bacterium; assembly: GCA_963922315.1. Lineage (GTDB taxonomy): Bacteria > Pseudomonadota > Gammaproteobacteria > Chromatiales > Chromatiaceae > JAHDBG01. The sequence continues at coordinate 20,112 of CAWUID010000027.1, read as the reverse complement.
CTGCGACGCCGTTGCAGTGCATCCGGGCTATGGCTTTTTATCTGAAAATGCAGATTTTGCTGAATGGGTTGAACAATCCGGCTTTATCTTTATCGGCCCGAAACCTGACACCATCCGTCTGATGGGTGACAAAATCACTGCGATCGAGTCTATGAAATCAGCCGGTGTACCGACCGTGCCGGGTTCTGATGGTCCACTGGATGATAACGATGAACGTACCTTACAACTCGGACGCGACATTGGTTATCCGGTGATTATCAAAGCTGCCGGTGGTGGTGGTGGTCGCGGGATGCGGGTCGTGCACACTGAAGCCGCGTTGCTGAATGCAATTTCACTGACCCGGACTGAAGCCGATACAGCCTTCGGCAACAGCACAGTCTACATGGAAAAATACCTGGAAAACCCGCGCCATATTGAAATCCAGGTATTAGCCGATGAGCATGGCCATGCCATTTATCTGGGCGAACGCGATTGTTCAATGCAACGCCGACATCAGAAAGTGGTAGAAGAAGCACCAGCACCCGGCATCTCACCGGAACTACGCGCTAAAATCGGTAATCGTTGTGCTGAAGCCTGTCGCCAGATCGGTTATCGCGGCGCCGGTACATTCGAGTTTTTGTACGAGAATGGCGAATTTTATTTTATTGAAATGAATACCCGGGTACAGGTTGAACACCCGGTGACTGAGTTGATTACCGGTGTGGATATCGTAAAAGAACAATTATACATCGCTGCCGGTGAACCTCTGCGCTACACGCAGGAAGATATTAAGCTGCAGGGACATGCCATTGAATGCCGGATCAATGCAGAAGACCCGGATAACTTTATGCCGTGTCCGGGGCAGATCACTCAAGTACACATGCCAGGTGGCCCTGGTGTGCGGATCGATAGTCACATCTACAGTGGTTATCGTGTACCGCCTTACTATGATTCGATGATTGGCAAACTGATCACCTATGGAGACACGCGCGATGTAGCCATCACCCGCATGCGGGGGGCGTTATCCGAAATGGTCATCGAAGGCATCAAAACCAATGCGCCGCTACAAGCCAGGATTATGCGTGACTCTGCGTTTATTGAAGGTGGCGCCAATATTCATTATTTAGAAAAAAAACTTGGCCTGTAACATGCAATCCGAGCCAGCTTCCCTGAAAACTGTTAAAGACCTGTCTCCTGATGAAGCCTACCAGTTGTTGCAGGCTGACAGCCGTGCTTTATTAGTTGATGTCCGTTCAACCATGGAATATCTGTTTGTCGGGCACCCGGTCGGCGCAGTACATATCCCCTGGATAGACGAGCCTGGCTGGAAAGCAAATCCGGATTTCATCACCGATGTTCGTAAACTGTCGCTTGGTGCGAATGAGGAACAAACGGATGCCTGCCCACCAATTATCCTGATCTGCCGTAGTGGTCAGCGCTCACAGGAAGCTGGTAAAGCCCTGCTGGCAGCAGGCTTCAGCAACATTTCGCATGTTGAGGAAGGGTTCGAGGGTAAGCTGAATGAGCAGCATCAGCGTAGCACCTTAAACGGCTGGCGTTTTCGCGGACTACCCTGGGAACAATGCTGACCATGTCAGATCATGAGTCTTTGAAGCAACAGGCCGCTATCGCAGCGATAGACTATCTGCCGCAAGATGGCATCATCGGCGTGGGTACCGGCTCAACAGTACGTTATTTTATTGAAGCATTGGCAAAAATTAAGGGCCGCTATCGCGGCGCAGTTGCCAGCTCTGAGACTACAGCCACCCTGTTACGACATTATCATATACCAATCATTGAACTGAACACTGCCGGCACTTTGCCAGTCTATGTGGACGGTGCAGATGAATGTAATCATCATCGTCAGTTGATCAAGGGTGGCGGTGGTGCACTAACACGTGAAAAAGTGATTGCAGCTGCCAGTCAGCAATTTATCTGCATCGCCGACCAGCATAAACAGGTCAGAGTGCTGGGTGAGTACCCACTGCCGGTTGAAGTGATCCCGATGGCGCGCAGCTATGTTGCACGCGAATTGGTCAAGCTCGGCGGGAACCCGGTCTGGCGTGAAGACTATCTCACTGACAATCACAATCCGGTTCTGGATGTGCATGGCTTAGAAATCATGCAGCCCCTCCAGCTGGAACAGACCATCAATCAGATTGCCGGAGTGGTTAGTGTCGGGCTATTTGCACAGCGGCCGGCAGATATGCTGATTCTCGGTTGCGACAACGGTCCAGACATTATTCGTTAAAAGATATATTTCATGTCAGGTGTGGACATGCCGGTTTCGTGCAACGCCCGTAAATAATCAAGGCATGATCTTCTACTACGAAGCCCTTCTGTTCAGCGACTGATTGCTGATGTTGTTCAATGGTGGCATCAAAAAACTCTTCAACCCGACCACATTGCTGACAAATAATATGATCATGATGATCACCGCGATTCAGCTCAAACACAGCCTGGCCTTCCTCAAACCGGTGCCGTTCTGCCAGGCCCACGTCGACAAACTGGGTTAACACACGGTAAACCGTGGCGAGACTGATATCTTCACCTTTTGCCAGTAACAACCGATAAACCTCTTCCGCTGTCAGGTGCCGCGCCTTGGCAGAACCCAGCATTTCCAGTACCTTCACCCGGGGCAGAGTGACTTTCAGCCCAGCCTTACGAATGGTTGCATGATCCAACACAGACTCCTTCTTATGTCGCGCCATCAGCTAACAGATTCAGCCAATATAGTCCGTTTCATTATACAGACGATCTTCATTCTTGCTCTTACCGGATGCACTTCAGACAATGTGATACGTCTGCTGGATGAGGCCGATCTGTTTTATCAGCCAACCATTATTCAGGGCGACCAGCTCAGCGCAGAGCAACTTGAGATTCTCAGGCCTGGTATGACCCGCCATCAGGTACGTCAGTTACTAGGTACGCCACAATTACAGGATCACTTTCATGCCGAACGCTGGGACTATGTCTACAGCCTCGGCGCCGGTAGTCAGCCGCAAACCATCCGTCGCATCACACTACACTTCGAACAGGATATTCTGGTGCGCATCAGCGGAGATACCGGGAACCACACCCCGGATAATACCACTGCGCCTGGCATGATAGCAGTACCTGACCGGCTTGAATGAACCTCTCACGCCGGGCCAGACAACGACCGGTTGTGTTGAGTATCAGCGGACACGATCCGACTGGTGGCGCCGGCATCCAGGCTGACATCGAAACTGCCCATACTCTGGGATGCCGGGCCTGCACGTTAGTGACTGCATTAACCACTCAGGACAGCCACAACGTACACCAGGTGCATGCACTGCCTGCATCGGCACTGGCACATCAACTGGATATTCTGTGCGCTGATATCCCACCTGATGTGATTAAACTGGGCCTGCTCGGTAGTACAGCACAGATCCGTATGCTCAGCCCGATGCTACGTCAACAACAAGTTCCCATCGTGCTGGATCCGATTATCACGGCAGGTGGTGGCTATGCGCTGGCGGACGATGCTATAACAGCCGCTATGCTGGAGCACCTGATTCCGTACACGACTTTACTGACGCCAAATCACCACGAATTGATGCATCTGAGCGATCAGAACACATTACCCGCAGCAGCCGCACAGCTACAGGGACTGGGCTGTCAGCACATCTTACTCACCGGCACCGAAGACAACAGCACCGGCGCACAAGTGATACATACCCTGTACAGCCCGGCCACACCGCCACAAAAAAATACCTGCGAACGCCTGCCGCACACGTACCATGGCTCTGGTTGTACCCTGGCAACTGCGTGTGCTTGTCAGATCGCACTGGGCGAGAATATAAGCCAGGCGGTGCAACAGGCCCAGGCATATACCTGGCGCAGTCTGTATCAAGCAGACCAACCCGGACAGGGACAACACCTGCCCGTCCGTTACCGTTAAACATCATTTGAACCTGCTACGACACCCAGGTCATCTCCTGGCGGCCAGCTTATTGCACCTGCTACTCGGGTTTGTCTTAGCAAACTATTCCAGCTTTACAGCCCACCTCACCCCGCCATCGAACCAACCTACCGCTGTGCTCATTCATCTGCAACCGGCACCCGAACCACAGCCCGCCTCGACAAAAAACCAAACTCCTCCACTGCAAGCCAGGCCAGAACAGACGCGACCCGTTCGCAAAATGCCAGCCGCTAAACGCCAGCATCAACCTGTTGCAAAGATCCCTTCGATAACAAAACAGCGCCAGGTATTGGACACAGATGATAGCGATACACCGCATGATACAAAACGCACAGATAACATTTCTGACACAACCAAAACTGCACAAAAAGACCAGGTGCCTGTTATATTGCCATCCAATGCTATCCAATCTGCGCACCGTCAACTACGAACCGCCTATCTGCAACAACTGCATCGTTTGTTAAAAAAGCATCGGCATTATCCACGACTGGCCCGTCAGCGTGGCGAACAAGGAACTGTCGTAGTCAGCTTTGACATACAACCAGACAATCGTTTACATAATATACAGTTGCACCACACTACAGCCAGCGAGCGACTCAACCAGGCCGCGCTGCGTAGCGTACAAAAACTGAACGGCTTATTGCCACCTCTACCTGCTGCACTCAGTGAACGTCCCTGGCCGGTGACAGTCCCGATCGTCTACCAACTACATTAACTTTTTTTAGTGTTTGTTTGGGTATCCGTTACTGGCTCAGTCTCTTTATCCTGTTGTTGGCGTCGTTTATCGTGTCTCTTCTTCAGCCACCACCCGACCAGAAGCTCTGTAATCATGACCCGACTGCAACCTTATCTCTGAAAAAATTATGCCGGAACAAACCATCACCGATCAGATCGCTGCCAGCATTGCGGTTAAACAAACAATCCTGCACGATAACCACTTGCTGCATCAACTGCAACAGTCCTGTGACCAGCTGATTGCCGGTTATCGTGCCGGACACAAAGTGTTAATCGCAGGTAACGGTGGTTCAGCAGCAGATGCACAACATATTGCGGCGGAACTGGTCAGCCGGTTTTATATCGACCGGCCCGGGCTGGCCGCACTCGCCCTGACCACAGATACTTCGGCACTCACCGCGATCAGCAATGATTATGCGTATGATCGCATCTTTGCCCGTCAGATTGAAGCATTAGGCCAGCCTGGTGACACCTTCATTGCCATTTCAACATCCGGCAACTCAGTTAATATCCTTGAAGGGCTATATCAGGCACGCAACCAGGGCCTGTATTGTCTCGGCCTGACCGGACAGACTGGGGGCGAAATGCGCGATCTGTGCGATCTGTGTCTGTGTGTACCCAGTCAGGATACGCCCCGTATTCAGGAAAGCCACATTCTGCTCGGCCACATTTTATGCGCCGTCGTGGAAAGCACTTTATATCCATCAACAGGAAACACTTTATGATACCACCCGTCGGTTCTGCCCAATTGCAGGCTTGTTTTGTGACTGATGCTGCAGAACGAGCAGCCTGTCTCGCGGAAGCTGAACACCTGCCTGATCTGATTATCAGCTCGCAGGCCGCCGCGAACGCAGTGATGCTGGGCGCTGGTTATTTCAGCCCGTTACCCGGATTCATGAATCTGGCAGATGCCCTGGGTAGTGCCCGACAGATGCGACTGGCGAATGGTGCCTTTTTTCCATTACCTGTGTTGTGCCTGACAGACCAGGCCAGCGCAGCATCACTACAAACCGGTCAACGTATTGCACTACGTGATCCGAATCGCACTGGCAATCCAGTACTCGCGATTATGACCCTGGATGCAATCCAGACCCTGAGTGATACGGATAAGGCTGAGATGACTCAGCATGTCTATCGCACCCAGGATCCGGCCCATGTCGGGGTTGCTACGTTTAACCAGCAGGGTAACGTCCTGTTGTCCGGCCCGCTGCAAGTGCTGAATTTTTCGTATTTCAGCGAAGATTTTCCCGAAACCTTCCGCACCGCAGGCCAGATCCGCGCAGCCATCGCCGCCGCAGGCTGGCAGTCAGTTGTCGCCTTCCAGACCCGCAACCCGATGCACCGGGCGCATGAAGCGCTATGCAAAATTGCGATGGAACGACTGGGCTGCGATGGCCTGATTATCCACATGCTGCTGGGCAAACTAAAACCGGGAGATATTCCGGCGGCAGTACGGGATGCGGCGATCCGCACCATGGTCGAACATTATTTTGCACCAAACAGCGTGATGATTGCCGGGTATGGCTTTGATATGTTGTATGCCGGACCACGTGAAGCAGTGTTACATGCTTATTTCCGGCAGAACATGGGCGCCACCCATTTTATTATCGGACGCGACCATGCTGGTGTTGGTGACTATTACGGTGCGTTTGATGCACAAACGATCTTTGCTGAAGAAGTACCGCACGATGCATTACAGATTCAGATCTTCAATGCAGACCATACAGCCTACTCCACCAAGCTGGATCAGGTGGTTATGATGCGCGAAGTGACAGACCACACCACGGATGATTTTGTCTTGTTGTCTGGTACCCGGGTACGTGAAATGCTCAGCCAGGGGCAATCATTGCCCGCCAGTTTTTCACGCCCGGAAGTCGCTGAGATTCTGATGGCACACTACCAGGTGCAGGGCTGACGTACTCCGGCAAAAGGGTCAGATCATATTTTCAGCACAAAAAAAGCCGGACTGGAAACCAGTCCGGCTATACAGATGGTGGGTCGTGGGCGACTCGAACGCCCGACCAATTGATTAAAAGTCAACTGCTCTACCAACTGAGCTAACGACCCGAATAATCTGCTGTATATTATACCTGAGTGGCTCAGAAGCTCAAGCTACGATTCAATCATTTTATCGGGAATATCTCTCGCGCAATGAGCGCTCTTTCAGGTTGGACCGGGAGTTTTGACCAGTACCATAACACTTTTCACTATACTTCCTGAAACTTAACAAAAGGCTTGGGGGTTCGGTGAACCACTTTAAATGTTAATGCCTCTTCTTCCTTCCTCAATGCCTCACAGATTTTATGTAAATCATTATCATACTGCGCGGCATGCGCTTGACGATGGTACCTGATTTCTTCAACCACGGGGTCATCTATCATGACTCAATTCCAAGCTCTTCGGATGAACATAAAACAGGGCATGTAAACCCTGAATTTTGAACGACCTGCATAACATGCAATTTCTTTTTAGCATTGTTGATATGCTTGACCACTACACACTCGCTTCAGGACAAGGTAGCTAACCTGTTACCTTGGAAAGATACAAGTAGTTTTCAGGGGTACCCAATAGTATCAACCGCCGTTTCCACATGATCCGATATGACTCACACAGCCTGGGTCGGCAAATGCCTGATCCACACTCAGCCTGAAGCCGACGAACCACACAAACACCCCTGGAATACGCAATGTTATGCGGCGGTCTGGACTGAGACTTATGACGGCTTTACACAAGCAGTCCGCGATCATTGCCAGGCACAGGGGCATTATCTGGTCTGGGCCGAGCAGGTGTTGCCGATTCTGGACTGGCTGCACCGGCACGGTCATCACAATACCCTGATTGATCTGGCCAAAACAGTTGATGGCAATCACGGCATTGCGCTCAGCCCGCTTTTGCCGCGCGGTGAGGCCGGTCAACCCCCACCGCAGCCCACTTATCTGGAGATCACCGAACTCACGATCCCGCCCTTGCCGGATCAGTCCGATCAGCCTCGCTGGGAGCAGGACTGGATCGTACCCGAACTGAAAGACCTGTTATTCGGACAACCCGACCCGCAGGCACCCCTGCGCACCTACCTGATTGTGGATGCGACCCTGCGCACCCGCATCTCCGGCATCTTTGATCTGGATCTGCAGGACGTGCCGGTACGCTGCTTAGTCCGCCCAGAGATGGCAGAAGACCTGCGTGAGGTCGCACCCTATCTGGTTGATATGACGCTACCGGAAGGTGCCTGGGATGATCGCCGACAGGTGCCGAATTTCCATATCGACTTTTTTGCCCACCACTGGCAGCAGAGCACTGGTATCCTGGTACGCACAACGGCGGATATGGACGCTGTCTGGACGCATTTTCATCCGTTTGTCCGGGTGCAGGTCGAAACAACGCAGGAGTGGCTGTTTTTCCGGTTCTGGGATCCCAGAATTATATTGACTTATTTCGACAGCATTAAAACCATTCCGGAAAAATCTGTGCAATGGATAAATATGTGTGGCGCGAACCGTATTGAGTATATTATTAACAATAATCAAACTGAAACTAAAAAAGTGTGGGTAATTACACCTGAGTGGGACCGACTCAGAGATTTTTCTAATACCGGGCATTTTATACTTTCAAATGCTGAGATCGACAGCTTCAAAAGAGACAGACGTCATAAATACGAAAAACGTGCTATCACATTTTTTCGCACACAATTTCCACAGCTTACAGAATGTCTACTGGATGATCAACTTAATGAAATTGTCAGTCTTGCTTACAAAAATGCCAAAAAAAGCGGCATTACTGCCGAACGGGACCATTTTAAGTATCTCATTATCATTGCTTATTGGGGTAGTTATTTCACAACAGACATACAGTATTACCCTGCATTAAAAAAAGCAGGTTGGATTTCCGAAGATGACAGGTTGTGTACGCCTGATCTGACGGGTCTGTTAGACATGATTGGTTATTATGCTGCAGATCTGAACAAAGACTTGTCTGACTCCAGGCGAATTCTGGCAGGCTTTGAACGCATCTACACAAATCCACCGGAGATAATCAACTATGATAGCGTCTCAGATGTACTATATAAAATCTGGCCAACCAGATGTCAACGTCTTGGTCAGGAAGGGGTAAGAAGTTTTATCAGGGAATCAGGTAACACTGCTCAAAAACAACTGTACCTGATCGGTAGCGATCTGATTGGTTATATTGCCTTAACAATGTATTTTGGTATTGGCTTTGCACATGATCCGCTTTACCCATGGGCGAAAGAAGCATTAGCATTTACCGATGCAGATGAGCGTCGGCATAAGTTGGGCGAAAAAGCCTTCGGTTTTTTTGAGCTGATATGGAAAAAGAATTATGAGTAAAGCATTTTTTCAAAGTATATCAGAAAAAATCCAGAATATCATTGCACCTCCTGTATATGATCCCGCACCATCCCCGGTATCAGAAACAACAGGAACCACAACTATCTCTGCGCCGATCACTGTTCAGTCTGGTGATACACTGAGTAGTCTCGGGGAAAAACATAGCTTTTACTATAATGACGCCCAAATTATTCGCAATGGGCAAACTTACAATATCGGTTATGGTCCGGGAGAAATTCACCCGAATCATATCAGGCCTGGCGATCAGATTATCCCGAGCGGTGAGGCACCGACTGTTGATCCCATCAAAAAATCTGAAGCAGCTGCGGAAGAACAAGGGAGTGAGCAGGATGTTGAAGAAACTGTAGCACAATGCTGCTTGCTACCAACATGGATGCCGATTGCCCTACAGGAAATAGGAGAAACCGAAATATCTGGCTCTAACGCAAATGCTCGTATTCTTGAATATTTCCAGGCATCAGGTTTCTGGGGAGAAGATGATTCTGGTGCACAAAACGCATGGTGTGGCTCATTTGTAGCCTGGGTAATGAAAGAGGCTGGATACCAACTTGCAAAAGAACCTTTTCGGGCTAAAGAATGGATGAATAGATGGGATGAAGGTGTAAATATCGGAAGACCAATATACGGAGCAATTGCTGTTAAATCCAGAAGAGGCGGAGGCCACGTTGGTTTTGTTGCTGGCAGCATTCCGGGAAAATCAGATAAACTTGCTATTTTAGGCGGCAATCAGGGTAACCAGGTGAATGTTGGAGAATATGATGAGAATGTATTTGAGGCATTTATGGTACCGAGAAATTATGCTCACTCATGTTGCAGACTCAAAGATTACACTGGAAATATTGGAACAGTTATTTCAGAAGAGTAACTATTTATGAAAATTTCATTGCTGATATTTATCTTGGTTTTTTCTGTTACACATACTTTTTTTGCACAACAAGAGTTCAAATCTTATCCAGGCGTCGCATTAACCGGAAATATCTGGGCGAACGGACAAAGAACATCTATAAAAGGACGCAGTATCATCTGTGGCCTAGGTGAGAAAAGCACTTATTTATCCCTACGAACGATGCCAAATGGAGAAGAGTTATTAAAGTTAAACAATATGATGATACTGGAAATCACTGGAAATGTCTCGAATGACAAAATGTGGGCAGAAATATCCGAAGTTATTATCGAATTAAAATATAATGGTTCACTCTACAATAAAGATGAACAACGTGCATTTAAGATATCAGGGTGGGTACACACAGATTATTTATGTAATTACTTTTACTAAAGTTCTTAAGAACCAATCGGTGTTTATCGAAAAATATGAGTGCGTTTTCTAAAAGAGACTCTGGTCAGCTGAATCAGTAAAAATGACTTCATATTCCATATATTAATATTCAGATATATATTTTTTTCACATATGCACGAGCTTTATTAAAGCATGCCTTATCAGCAATAATAAAACTTCTATCTTTAACCTGTTGGCTGTTGATAGTAATACGTTCGTTAAGTTGTATATTTTCTGAGAATTTGATCTGGTTTCTCAAGGCTTCACATATAACTTCACTGGCAGAAGAGTAATAACCTGTTTTTATCTGATCAGACACGTAGTATTCCAGATCTTTGGTTAGAGAGATATGCATAATCACCTCATTAAAGTTTAAAAGCTATCTATTCTGGCACAGAGGAGCAATGAAAAGTACCTTAGTCCCGTTGATACATCTAATGCCGTATCATCAGACATCATCAGCTGCTAAGCGGGCTAATTGTTCCGCCTGATGTTGCAGCAGCAGGGGCTGTAATATTGGCTCAAGACTACCGGCCATCACTTCTTCAAGTTTATACAAAGTCAGTTGAATACGATGATCCGTCACCCGGTTTTGTGGAAAGTTATAGGTGCGAATCCGTTCCGAACGATCACCACTGCCAACCTGTAATTTGCGGTCAGCGGCTTCAGCTTGCTGCTGCTGGCTGGTTGCCGCCGCCATCAGACGCGCCTGTAACAAAGATAAGGCACGCGCCTTATTTTTGTGTTGTGAACGCTCATCCTGGCACTCGACCACCACACCGGTCGGCAGGTGAGTTAAACGCACTGCTGAATCTGTTTTGTTCACATGTTGTCCGCCAGCACCAGACGCACGAAAGGTGTCTATCCGCAGATCGGCGGTCTGAATCTCAATATTATCAACTGCATCCACTTCCGGCAGAATCGCGACGGTACAGGCAGATGTGTGCACCCTGCCCTGTGATTCGGTCTCCGGCACCCGCTGCACCCGGTGGGCTCCGGACTCAAACTTCAGGCTCGAATACACCTTGCGCCCACTGATCCGCGCCACCACTTCTTTGTAGCCTCCCAGTTCTCCGGGACTTTCACTCATCAACTCAGCCTGCCAGCCACATTGTTCTGCATAGCGCAGATACATGCGTAATAAGTCAGCCGCAAACAAAGCAGCTTCAGCTCCTCCTGTCCCGGCACGCACTTCCAGAAAGATATTACGTCCGTCGTTCGGATCCTGCGGAATCAGCAAACGTTGCAACTCCGGCAGCAACGCTTCAGCTTGTTCCTGCGACTCCTGCATAATCTCGTGTGCTAACTCAGCCATTTCCGGATCGTCCAGCATCGCAGCCGCCTGTTGCTGCTCTTGCAGGATCGACTGGTAGTTCTGATAACACTGCACCACCGGTTCCAGTTGGGCATATTCCTGGCTGAGCGTGCGGAAGGTGTCCGGATTGTTCTGCGTCTCAGGTTCCGCTAATAAACCGGTGATATCCTGAAAACGTTCGCTGATCTGGTCCAGCTTATGTTGCAGACGAAGGTGCATAAAGATGATCAGCTCTTACGGTTAAGTTGAAAAAGGGTGTCAGCAGCCGCCAGAACCTGCTCCTGACCCTGACTGGCGGCCTGGCGTAACTGCTCACTCGGGGCGTGCAGCAGTTTGTTGGTGAGCGTGTGTGCCAGATAAGTCAGCACTTCCGGCGCTGGTTTGTTCTGTGCCAGCAAATGTTGCGCCTTTGCCAGCACCGCATCGCGGGTTGCCTCAGCCCGGGCACGATAATCCCGGATCAGCGCTACTGCGTCCAGCGAGTTGTGCCAGGCCACAAATTCAGCCACCTGTGCTGCAACAATGGTTCTTGCCTGCTCAGCCGCTAATTGACGCGAACGCTGATTTTCGCGGATCACATCCTGCAGGTCATCGACACGATACAGATACACATCCGGCAGATCGGCCACTTCCGGTTCAATATCACGCGGCACTGCCAGATCAATCATCAGCATCGGGCGATGCCGCCGTACCTTGAGTGCTTGTTCTACTGCACCTTTACCGATAATCGGCAACGGGCTGGCGGTCGCCGACACCACAATATCAAACTGTGCTAACCGCCGTGCTATGGACGTCAAGCCCAGTGCTTGCGCCTGATGTTCTTGTGCCAGTGAGGTGGCACTCGCCAGGGTACGATTCGCAATCACCAGTTCACCGATCGCCTGCTGTCGCAGATGACGTGCTGCCAGGCTGATCGTGTCGCCCGCCCCGATCAGCAGTGCAGACTGTTCGCGCAGATCGGTAAAGATCTGCCGGGCCAGGTGGATAGCGGCAAAAGCCACTGAAACCGGATGAGCACCAATTGCTGTCTCGCTGCGTACTTGTTTCGCTGTGCTGAACGCATGCTGAAACAGCCGCTGCAACAACTGACCGGTATAACCAGCACTCTGCGCGGTCTGAAACGCATTTTTCACCTGACCCAGAATCTGCGGCTCTCCCAGAATCAGTGAGTCCAGGCCACAGGCCACCACCAACAGATGTTCTGCTGCATCCTGTTCGGTATGTACATACAGATAGGAACTGATAGCAGATAATGCGACACCCTGAAATTCAGCCAGCCAGGTCTGTGCCGCCTGGGCCGCAGGATCAATACTGTCTGTCATCGCCAGATAGAGCTCAGTCCGGTTACAGGTCGATAGAATCACAGCTTCTGTTACAGCAGGGAGCTGACACACACTGCGCAGGGCCGCGACAAGAATATCCGGCCCGAAGGCCAGTTGCTCGCGTAATGCGATGGACGCAGTGGTATGATTCAGGCCGATGCAGCACAGGGTCATGTGTTATACCAGGTGGGCCACCGCCTGTTGTAGTGCCTGATCCAGCTCAGTACTGGTCAGACGACCTGCCTGCTGATCAAATTGATTGTAAAAGTCCGGCACCGATAATCTGGCACGCAGATCTGCACCGAAGTGGGCGGCTGAATCACACGCGATCCCCAACACCCGCTGTGCACCACCAGGCCCGGGAGAAGTCGCCAGCATCACAGTCGGCTTATGCTGATATAGCTTCACATCAATCCGCGACATCCAGTCCATCAGATTTTTGAAGACCGCTGCATATAAACCATTGTGCTCAGCAAATGAGATTAACAAACCGTCCGCAGCCCCGATATTCTGATAAAACTGTTGAGCCAGTTCAGGTATACCATGCGCTTCTTCCAGGTCGACACTATAAATAGGCAATACAAAATCATTCAGATCGGCAATCTGGACGGTAACATCGACCTGTTGTTGCAACAGAGAAGCAGCATAAGTGACCAACTGCTTATTGATGGACTGACGACTGTGACTTGCTGCAAATGCGAGAATAGACATAACGTTACATAGTGACCCAAATGTATGGATATTACACCAATTGTTGAAGGATTAAACGACGCTCAGCGGGCCGCTGTGACAGCACCACCCGGCAGCACACTGGTGCTGGCAGGGGCCGGTTCTGGCAAGACCCGGGTGCTGGTGCACCGGATTGCCTGGTTGTTACAAGTGGAACACTTGTCACCCTGGGGCATTCTCGCGGTTACCTTTACCAATAAGGCCGCGCGTGAAATGCAGCACCGGATTGAAGCTTTGTTAGAACAGCCAGCCGGAGGGCTCTGGGTTGGCACTTTTCACGGTCTGGCACACCGGCTGTTGCGTGCGCACTGGACGGACGCACAGTTACCGCAAGGCTTTCAGATTCTGGATGCGGATGATCAGTTTCGTCTGATCAAACGGCTGTTGCGCGAGGCGAATCTGGATGAAACCCGCTGGCCACCACGCCAGGTGCAACGCTTTATCAATCGCAATAAGGATGAAGGATTGCGTCCGCAACACCTGGAAGCGGGACGTGATCCCTACCAGCAACAAATGATCAGCCTGTACGATAGTTATGAAGCGGCCTGCCAGCGCGCCGGGGTAGTCGATTTTGCCGAACTGTTGTTACGGGCGCATGAGCTGTGGCGTGACCGGGCTGACATATTACAGCATTATCGCCAGCGCTTCGGCGCGATTCTGGTGGACGAGTTTCAGGATACCAATGCAGTGCAATATGCCTGGCTGCGCCTGCTCACCGGTACAGAAGATAAGTTGTTTGTGGTCGGTGATGATGACCAGTCCATTTATGGTTGGCGCGGGGCGAAGGTCGAAAACATTCAGACCTTTCAGACCCATTATCCGAATACTCGTGTGGTTCGGCTGGAACAAAATTACCGTTCGACCGGCAACATTCTGACAGCAGCAAATGCGGTGATTGCCCAAAACCCAGATCGGCTAGGGAAATCTTTATGGACTGCTGCCGGTGAGGGTGAGCCAATCCAGTTGTATGCTGCCTTCAATGAGACGGATGAAGCCCGTTTTGCCGTGGATCAGTTCCGCAGCCTGTATGCTGAGGGTGAAAGCTACCGGCAGATGGCAATTTTGTATCGCACTGCTGCACAATCCCGTCAGTTCGAAGAAGCACTGATTCAGTCCGATATTCCGTACCGCATCTATGGCGGGCTACGCTTTTTTGAGCGGGCTGAAATCAAGGATGCGCTGGCTTATTTGCGCCTGCTGGAAAATCGTCAGGATGACCCGGCGTTTGAACGTGCAGTAAATCAGCCACCACGTGGCATTGGTGCCAGAACCCTGGCAACAGTACGGGAGTATGCCCGGATGCATAACCTGTCGCTCTGGCAGGCGGCGCAGACAGTGATCCGCGAGCAGCAATTATCAGCCCGCGCTGCCGGGGCTCTGCATCGCTTTCTGCAATTGATTGATGATACCCAGGCACAATTAGCAGAGTTCACCTTGTCCGAACAAATCGAACAAACGATTGCGGCCAGCACGCTCAGAACCCATTTTGCTCAATCGCGCGACGGCAAAGGACAGGATCGTCTGGAAAACCTGGACGAACTGATCAACGCCGGACGTGATACGAATCTTATACTAGAAGATCAGACCCCATTGCAAGCCTTCCTGTCTCAGGCCGCACTGGAAGCTGGCGATACCCAGGCTGCAGCGGATGAAGACAGCGTACAGTTAATGACACTGCATGCCGCGAAAGGGCTGGAATTTGCTGTGGTCTTTATCGGTGGCCTGGAAGAAGGTCTGTTTCCGCACAGTATGTCGAGTGACGATGCAGACAAACTGGCTGAAGAGCGGCGCTTGTGCTATGTTGGTATGACTCGGGCGCGCCGCAAGCTGTATCTGGCATATGCCGAGACCCGACGGCTGCATGGCAACGAAACATTTCCGTTTGCCTCGCGTTTTTTACGCGATATCCCGGCGGAAGTGATGCAGGCAGTCCGGGTGCATAGTAACCGCGCACCATCGGATTCGTTCCGGGTAGCAGATGAATGTGATAACACCGGGCTGCAACTCGGTCAGCAGGTGACGCACCCGAAATTTGGTTCCGGCATCATTCTGAATACCGAAGGTCACGGCGCCAGCGCACGAGTACAGGTAAAATTTGATACCGTCGGCACCAAGTGGCTGATCGTGGCCATGGCCAACCTCACCGTCTGAAACACGCAGACAGCGTCTATCTGTCTCTCACTTCACTTTTAACCATTACGAGCTTGTATTACTTTTCAATATGAACATGTTCACGTTATTCAATAAGCCAACCTATCCAGTATCAAGGCGTACCATCCGACGTGGCATAGCGCTATGCGCCTGTCTACCGGGACTGGCACAGGCAGTCACCGAAATACCAGAGGTACTGGTCAGTGCCTCACGCAGTGACCAGCCGGGCATCACAATTCCAGCCGCTCATTATGTATTGGATCGACAGCAGATTGTGCAGAGTGCCGCCCGTACCTTGAGTGAACTGCTGGATCAACAACCTGGCATTCATACCAGAGATAATGGTACTTCGGTAGCGATTGACATGCGTGGCTTCGGTAGCACATCAGGCTCCAACGTGGTGATTCTGCTGAACGGGCGCAAACTGAACCCATCCACCGACATGGGGCAATTACCCCTGAATGCGATTGATCTGGATCAAGTGCAACAGGTCGAAGTGATCTTCGGCAGCGCCGGTACCCTGTACGGCAACCAGGCAACTGGTGGGTTGATCAATGTGATTACACAGCGCCCGGTCGCCGGTCAGGAGACACAGGCACGCATCGGACTCGGTAACTATCAGAGCCGGGAGTTGATGTTGCAACACACTGCACGCTATCCGAGTGGGATGGGTGTGAGTCTGTCAGCGCGGCAACGACGCAGTGACAACTACCGGACACATAATGACAGTGATATCAGGCAACTGTCTGCCGAAGTGGACTGGGAAAATCATAACAGCCGAACCGCGATCAGCCTGCGCCACCTGGATGAGTTCATGCAACTGCCGGGCGCTTTATTTACGCACGAGCTGGCAGCTGACCGCCGCCAGGTTGCCGCTGATTATATGAACGACTTCCAGGATACCCGCAGTACGACCCTGACCTTCGCAACAGAATATCGCCTGAATCCGGCGCAACAACTTGCGGCAGAACTGACCTATCAGAAAGATGCTCGAGATTTTTTACAGAGCTTTCGCGGCTGGCCCGGCAGTCTAGCCACGCAGGATCGGGAGGCCTGGTCACTCAACACTCAACTGACCGGCCAACTGGCAGACATGGATTACACGCTCGGCCTGGACTGGCAACAAACCGACTATCTGCTGGTATCCAGCTTCGGGCCGCAAGGCAATGACCAGAAGATCATCGCTGGTTACGGCCAGGTGCAATTTGCACCGACTGATATCATCACCGCCACACTCGGATTACGGCATGCCTCTGTCGATAACCGCATCAATAACAATAAGTCACCAGTGCGGCTGGATGATTCGATCACAGTCGGCTCTGCCGGGCTGGAATTTGCCTGGTCAGACCAGTTCAGCACCTTTCTGCGGGCAGATCAGAACTACCGGTTTGCAAAGGTGGATGAACATACCAATGTCGTCTTCGGCCAGCCGGCTGGTTTGGAGAATCAACGTAGTGTTTCGTATGAAGCCGGACTGCGTCTCACAACACCGGTTTATCAGATACAGGCGCAGGCTTATCGCCTGAATCTGCAGGATGAAATCAGCTATGATGCAAGTAAGTTTGCCAACATCAACCTGGATCGCAGCCGACGCCTGGGGGCACTGATTTCCGCAGACTGGGCAATTGATACCCAATGGGATCTGGGCGGTAGCTGGGAAGTGATTGACAGCGAAATCACCGCTGGTCCACATCAGGGCAACCGGGTACCCCTGGTGCCACAACAACGCGGCACCCTGTATCTGCAATACCAGCCGACTGAAGCCTGGCATCTGCGCTCTGAGCTGGAACGAGTGAGTGATCAGGTACTCGGTAGCGACTTTAACAATACCGGAAGCGGACTGCCGGCCTACACAGTGCTGAATCTGGTCACCAGCCGTGAAACAGACCAATGGCGCTTCAGTGCCCGCATTGACAACCTGTTGAACAAAAAATATGTTGAAACCGGGTCAGCCAGCTTTGCTGGTGAAGGCTTTTTCCCAGCTCCGGAACGCAGTATCTGGCTGACTGCCAGCTACTTTTTTACCCCCTGATGTCATGTGGGCCAGATGTCCGCTACTGAAATACTGACCGTCAGGCAACTACATACTGAGCTGAGTCGGCCTGACCAACCGCCCGTGCGGGCAGTTGACGGCATCAGCCTGACCTTACACCGGGGAAAAACATTTGCCCTGCTGGGGGAATCCGGCTGCGGCAAATCGATGGCAGCCTTGTCTGTGCTGCGTCTGTTACCACCAAATGGTTGCATCACCCAGGGTGACGTCAGACTCGACGGCAAGTCTGTACTTGCCTTGCCAGAAGCGGCGATGCGGCAGGTACGCGGACGCCGGATCAGCATGATCTTTCAGGAACCCATGTCGTCACTCAATCCAGTGATGACGGTTGGGAATCAGGTGGCAGAAGTGGTCAAATTGCACGACCCGACTGCCACCCCACGCGAGCGAGTGCTAGAACTGTTTAAGGCGGTTGGTATCCCGGATCCAGTCCGGCGCTGGGGCGAATTTCCGCACCAGCTTTCCGGCGGCCTGCAACAACGGATGATGATCGCCCTGGCGCTGGCCGGGCGACCGGATGTGCTGATTGCGGACGAGCCGACCACGGCTCTGGATGTCACAATACAGGCTCAGGTGCTGAACCTGCTGCGGCAATTGCAGCAGGAAACCGGTATGGCAATCCTGCTGATCACGCACGATCTGGGTGTGGCCGCGCAAATGGCAGATCAGGTAGCAGTGATGTATGCCGGGCAGATTGTGGAACAGGCACCTGCAGCGGACTTCTTCCGGCAACAACAACACCCCTACAGCCGCAAACTATTGCTGAGCCTGCCGAATGCACACAAACGTCGGCAGACCCTGGCGGTAATTCCTGGCATGGTTCCGGCGCTGGATCAGCCATTCAGCGGCTGCCGGTTTGCCGATCGATGCGACCTGGCACAAGACACCTGCCATCAGTCCCTACCCCCATGGCACCACACCAACCAACACACACAGGCTGGTTTTTTATGCCACCTGCCTGCCAACACACCGGATAGCCCCACCTCATCGGCAACCGCCACATCAGATGCATACGCTGAATCAACAGCCCCTTTGTTACAAGTCAGAGACCTGCGCCTGCATTTTCCGATCCGGACGGGCGTACTGCGCCGGGTAACCGGGCATGTCAAAGCCGTGGACGGCGTAAACCTGACGCTGGCTGCCGGTCAGACACTCGCACTGGTGGGTGAATCCGGCTGCGGCAAGACCACCGTGGGTAAGACCTTGTTGCAACTGTATCGGGCCACAGCCGGACAGATACGATTTGACGGACGCGATATCAGCAGCCTGAACGGTCGGGCACGCCGCCGTCTCGGTGCTGAGCTTCAGATGATCTTTCAGGATCCGGCCTCATCGATGAATCCGCGCCTGCGCGTTGCTGACATCATCGCTGAAGGACTGCGTGCGCAACAAATCGGGCGCACCCAGGCAGAACGCCAATCCCGGGTCACGGAACTGCTGCACCAGGTTGGATTGCCCGCAAGCGCCATGGCACGCTATCCGCACGAGTTTTCCGGCGGACAGCGCCAGCGAATCGCTATCGCCCGCGCCCTGGCAGTCTCACCCCGCCTGATCGTATGTGACGAACCGACCAGCGCGCTGGATGTGAGTGTGCAGGCTCAGATCCTGAACCTACTGAAAAACCTGCAACACACGCTGGGCCTGAGTTATTTATTCATCACCCACAATATCGCGGTGGTGTCTTTTCTGGCCGACCAGGTAGCCATGATGTATCTGGGGCGGATCGTCGAGCAGGGCCCGGTCGCATCACTCCTCAACCAGCCACGCCATCCTTACACCCAGGCACTGCTTGCTGCCGTCCCGTCTCCAGAGCCTGACTCCTCACAAACAGAAGACCATACCCCAATCACCGGCGATCTACCATCTCCGGCAAACCCACCAACCGGCTGCCACTTCCATACCCGCTGCCCCCAGGCCAGCGCACAATGCCGTACCGCTTATCCTCCTGTGCTACAACTGGCCGAACAGCATACTGTTGCATGCTGGCTATATCAAAACGGCGACAGCACCAGATAGCTGATGAAAAAGTAAGGCCCAGGAAGCAGCGCAAGCCGTTGGTGGCACAGTTGCTTTGCCGATATTTGCTCCGGGAGAAGCAGAGTATCCAGCGGATCTGGCCCTAATCACGCCACAAAGCTATCGTGCGCATTTACAAGCGGCAAAAGCTTTGCAGACGGCACCCAAAGAAGGGTGCGATTCAAACTGATGTGGTGATCTGCTACCGCAGGCTTTTCGCAAGCGT
>CAWUID010000026.1:0-29735 GCA_963922315.1 uncultured Gammaproteobacteria bacterium | reverse complement strand
AACCAAGCTCATACAACGAGGCTTGGGAAGACCCGCTCGCTCTAAACTCTAGTTTCTAAACCTCGACGCTTAATTTTTTCTACGACTCGCTTAATATAGACATCATGGTGATCTGCAATATTGGTATCTGAATTCTGCTTGCCAAGATCAATTCGATGCGAACCAGGGCACACGAAAAATCGACCCGCTGTTGCTGTTATATTCTCCAAAGCAATCCAGCATGCTGTCATCGTGCCAATATTTTCAGAATCGAGATAGTAACTATCCTGATGCTCCCAAGTCGCACTATTACCTTCGAAGTACATTGATTGTACAACTTTGGGAGCATCACCTAGGAATCCGCTCAAAATATCGGCCAGCGACTTAGCGCCCAATACCTTCTCTACGGCATGTTTGCGTAATCCCGGGAAAAATTTCGGGTTGATGCTCTGCAAATTCAGAATTGGATTCATAACCCAACCATGAGAATCCAACACATTTTTTTCCGCTTTTGCAGTAGCTTGCCTATAGACGAATTCCGAAGAAGGCTTGACTTCTTCGGCCCAGAGCCTCATTGCGTCTATGCAATCTTCTGTTTTAATGACGTTACGGAGCACTACATAACCAAACTTTTCGTAGTAATCCTTCGCTTCAGAAACTTGATATTTTGTAAATTTTTTACTTGGATCTTCTGCATCATTCTCAGGGACTTGAACAGACAAACCATGTGGTGTTTCCAATTGAATCATATTTTTCTTCCCTGATCGTTCGGTCGCAGATATCCAGTGCTCTACGATAACCAGATTGTGAGCTGGCTTGGCAGCAAGATGGCCAATAACGGATGAAACAATGTAAACAGTTTTGCTCGTGAGTTAAGCGATGATTTATAAAATGGCACACAAAGACGTTGTATAGTGACGATTTTTATATTGATGTGCGTTTTGTATCCTGCCGTTGCAGGTTTACGCCGATGTATATGATCAGCAAGGCCAGTGCTAAAGCAAACCATTGTACAGCGTAGCCCTGGTGTTTTTCCGGTTTCAGGGTTTCTATCGCTTGCCAGTCATGTTGCAGTGCTCCCGGCTGATCGGGATCTACCATCAGCGCCAGCGCTGGTAGTGTCAAGCCCTGCCCAGCAGCCAGTGCGGCGATATCCAGATTCGGCACTACCTGCTCTGCTGCGGCATCAGTCCAATCGGGTTCGGCTAGCACCAGCCCGACGGATGCTGGTGTGTCCAAGCGACCACGTATCTGGTGCTGCCCGACGGGCAGTGGCAATTCCGGTAGGGTCTGGCGTGATGCCCCCTGGCTAATCCAACCGCGATTCAGCAGTATGTGTGTGCCATCCCGCAATCGAAATAAGCTGTAGACATGATAGCCGGGACGCCCCTGGTACAGCCGGTTGTCCAGCAGCCATTGTTTTCCCGGCTCATACTGCCCCTCTGCGATTGCCAGTCGAAACCGATCCAGTATCGACTCCGGGCGGGTCTGGTGTAATATGAGCGGCGGCGCTGTCTGGCGCGCCTGTTTTGCAGCGATCAGTGCCTGTTTTTCGTCTGCACGACCCAATTGCCAGTTGCCAAGGCTCAGCAGTATTGCAAATAGTGCGATAAAGCCGAGGGTCGGCCAGAGGGTCGGGCGGAATGTCCAGCCTGTGAAGATGTTCATCCGGTGAAGTCGGAAGCCGAAGACACAATGGAATCAGTAGTCGGCATTTACATCGGCCTGTTGCATTGATTGGTTACGCGTGGCCCATGACACATTTATTTTTCTTTGTTGGATCATACAATCTCTCAGATAAAGATTGATGAGATTCTGGTAAGGAATACCGTTCAAGTCTGACATCCTTTTAAAGTATGCAACGACGTCCTCCGGCATTTTGATAGCGACTTGCTGCTTGAGCCTGGATGAAAATGGATTGCGCCGACTTTTCATCTTTGATAAATCATACTCTGCTTGCATCGCTATGCACCTCCGGGATAAAGTTTGCTTTCTTGTTTCGTTGCCTTTCTGGCAGAGATAATTCTGATAATGTCTGATTCCCGAACACAATGGCAAACCAGAAGCAACTTAGACTGACTGCTCATACCAAGCATTAAAAATCTATCTTCCTGTAAAGAATGGCTGTCATCAAAAAATTGTACCGCCAAGTCATCATAGAACAACGATTTTTCTTCTTCAAAAGAAACGCTGTGCTTTCTTTGATTTAGCCGGTCTTTTGACAGATACTATTCAAATTCAATCATACTGGCACTGTTTTTACTTGTTAAACTGAGTCAGCTCAGTGGAAATTAGCACGAAACAACATTTTTACAACCCTTACATATAGTCGTTATAATCACTTGAGTTTCTGACGCACCATTGCAAAATATGTGTTTTTGGGATTCTCAAAATACTTGACTACTATAAGATTTTCATCCAGAGATTTTACTATGTGGCTATCAATCTTGATCGTGGTGATGTTTGTCGGCATTGTGGCTAGCCTGGCGACAGCTCTGTTCCGGCTGGTAAATAATTCTTCTGATGGCAAAGGTACATTACGTGCCCTGACAATGCGTATCGGGCTGTCAGTCGCGCTGTTTGTGGTATTGATGTTGCTGATTGCGTTTGATGTGATTCAGCCGCATGGTTTGTATCCCGCTGTACCGCCGCAGCCGGATGCATGATTCAGTGAAATATTGTCTGTCCGGTCATCGCCGCTGGCTGTGGCAGTCCCAGCATTTGCAGCAGGGTCGGTGCAACATCACACAGAGCCGCATCATCGCGTAGCCGGGTTGTTTGCTGACCGATGTAGAGTAACGGCACCGGGTTGGTCGTATGGGCGGTATGTGCCTGGTCTGTATCTGGATCGCGCATCTGTTCTGCATTGCCATGGTCAGCGGTGATCAATAGTTCGCCGCCCGCTGCCTGTGTTGCTGCCACCACTTGCCCGATACAGGTATCCAGTGCCTCTACTGCCTGCACTGCCGCTGCATAGTCACCGGTGTGTCCGACCATATCACCGTTTGCATAGTTGCAGATGATCACATCATGGGTGCCCGCCTGTATCGCGGCTACCAGTTTGTCGGTCACTTCCGGTGCACTCATTTCCGGTTGTATGTCGTAGGTTCTGACTTTGGGTGATGGGACCAGGATACGGGTTTCTCCCTCATTTGGCTCTTCGACACCTCCGTTGAAGAAGAAGGTGACATGCGCATATTTTTCGGTCTCCGCAATACGTAACTGACGCAGGCCGTGGTGGGCAAGCACTGCGCCCAGTGTGTCTTCCAGCCGTTCAGGCGGATACGCGACCGGTACCACAAAGTCTTTGTGGTATTCGGTCAGAGTGACGTAACGAGCCAACTGTGGCCAGTTGGCGCGTGGAAATTCGGCAAAGTCTGGCTCTATCAACGCACGGGTGATCTGACGTACCCGGTCTGAGCGGTAGTTCATATTGATCACCACATCGCCATCCCGCATCGGCATCGGTGCACCGATAGCGGTAGGTGTGACAAATTCGTCAGTTTCGTCCCGCATATACGCTGCCGCCAGTGCTGTCTGAGCATCACTCGTTCTGCAAGTGGCGGTGCCTTGAGTCAGCAGGTCGTACGCTGGTTGGATGCGCTCCCAACGCTGGTCCCGATCCATCACATAAAAGCGCCCGACCAGGCTCGCCACACGCCCGATGCCAAGTTGTTCAATCTGCGCCTGCAGGCGTGTCAGGGATTCCGCTGCCGCTTTCGGTGGGCAATCCCGTCCGTCGGTGAATGCATGCACGGCAACCTGGCGTGCACCTCGTTCTGCCGCCAGACGCAACATCGCATGGATGTGTTCTTCGTGGCTATGCACACCTCCCGGTGACAGCAGCCCGAGTATGTGCAGGGTGGTACCGGCTGTCACGGCAGTATCAACGGCTTCGGTCAGTACCGGATTTGCGAAAAATTCGCCTGTCCGGATCGCCTGCCCGATCCGGGTCAGTTCCTGGTATACCACCCGGCCCGACCCCAGGTTCAGATGGCCGACTTCTGAGTTACCCATCTGTCCCTCTGGCAGGCCGACGGCCAGACCGGAGGTTTGTAAGGTGGTATGCGGATAGTCTGACCACAATTGATCCCAGCAAGGAGTGGCTGCCTGGTGGATCGCATTATCGGCTGCCTCTGTGCGCATACCCCAGCCATCCAGAATCAATAAGACTGCCGGTTTCGTTCGAATCATGCTTCGCCTATACGTTGCGTTCTGTATCAAATGCGATGATGTGCGGCCTGGGTGTAAAGCACCAACCCCGGTCGCGAGCATAGTTCATCACCACACCATAGGAATGTATTAAGGTTTCCCGGCTGTCGCCAGCGGGCATCACCCAGACTTTGTCGTCCGGAATGTGCAGTTGTTGCAAAAAGTCTTCCAGTTCATCCAAGGCGGTCAGTTCAGCATCCAGCACGGGTTTGATATGGTAGTCCTGATGGGCGTCTATCATGCGCCGGATTGCGGTCAGGTTCAGCCGGTATTTGTCATGCTGTCGGCACATTTTCTCATCCACAACCTGGCCAAGTGGTGTCCGGATCCCGAGCGGTGGCACGCTATTGGTAAATTTCGGGCTGATACTGAGCAGGTTGATCGGGTAATCGGTCGCCACAAAGTGGCTGCCTTCTGTCTCCAGGGTGACATGGATTTTTTGCTGATGCGCAAAGTGCATCAGTTCGTTAATCAGTGCCGGATGCATCGTTGGCGCACCGCCCGTCAGGATCATGTCTTTGATCTGGGGATTTTGTGCGTACAGGTTTGTGACATCCTGCAAGCTATGGCATCCCTTTTCCGGATGAATGGAGGTGTACCAGCTATCGCACCAGCCGCCTGAGCCAAAATAACATCGGTGAGTACAGCCGGTGGTGCGCACGATGATGGTTGGATGGCCTGCCCGCGAGCCTTCTGCCTGGATCGCCGGATATAAGGCTGAGATGGGTAACGTTTTGTGGTGATCAGTGATTCTGCCTGACATATCAGGCAAGTACCTGATCTATTGCCTGAATGATATGCGGCACGGTAAAGCCATAGTGTGCAAACAGTTCCGGTGCCGGGGCAGATGCACCAAATTGGTCAATGCCGATCACCACTCCCTGAGTGCCCACATAGCGCCACCAGCCGTCTGTCGCTGCCGCTTCTATCGCGATGCGGGCGGTCACTTGTGGCGGTAATACTGCATCGCGATATGCCTGCTCCTGAGCGGCAAAGACTTCCAGACAAGGCAGGCTGACCACGCGAATTTTGTGCTCGCTGGCAACAGCAGCCGCCATCGCCAGCCCGACTTCGGAGCCAGTCGCGAGCAGGATGCCATCCGGCTCGCCGTCGGTGTCGTGCAGAATATAGCCACCACGCCGGATTGCGGCGATCTGTTGTGTGGTGCGGGCCTGGTGTGGCAGTTTCTGGCGTGAGAATACCAGGCTGACCGGGCCTGCGGTGCGTTCTATCGCGGCTGCCCAGGCAACGGCAGTCTCGACGGCATCGCAGGGCCGCCAGACTGCCAGATTCGGGATCATACGCAGAGTTGGCAGGTGTTCTATCGCCTGGTGGGTCGGTCCGTCTTCGCCCAGGCCAATGGAGTCGTGCGTAAACACGAAAATGCTGCGGATGCGCATCAGCGCAGCCATGCGCAATGCATTGCGCGCATAGTCGGAAAATGTCAGGAAGGTCGCGCCAAAAGGAATTAACCCGCCATGCAGGCTGATACCGTTCATGATTGCGCTCATGCCAAACTCGCGCACGCCGTAGTTGATATAGTTGCCCGCCTTCTGGTTGTGCCGCAATGGCTGGTGACCGGACCATTCGGTCAGGTTGGAACAACCCAGGTCAGCCGATCCACCGATCAGTTCGGGTAACACCGGAGCAAACGCTTCAAGGCAGGCCAGTGAGGCCTGTCGGCTCGCCTGGTCAGTCGCTTGCGTGGCACAGGTCTGTATCCAGTCCTGTACGATCTGTGCCCACCCGGCTGGCAGTTCACCCGCTATCCGACGTTGGTATTCTGCTGCCAGTTCCGGATACGCTTGCGCATAGGCCGCAAACCGGGCCTGCCAGTCTGCTTCCTGCTCAGCACCACGAGCCCGCACATCCCAGGCCTGCGCGATGTCTGCCGGCACTTCGAACGGCCCGGCGGTCCAACCAAGTTGTTGCCGTGCCAGAGCGACTTCTTCAGCACCCAGCGGGGAACCATGGCAACCATGGCTTCCCGCTTTGTTTGGTGCGCCCTGGCCGATCGTAGTTTTACAACAGATCAGGGTCGGTTGCAGTTTGTTGACCTGTGCTTGTTCTATCGCCTGCCGGATCGCCGCCGGGTCATGCCCATCCACGTCCGGCAATACCTGCCACTGATAGGCCGCAAATCGTTGCGGCGTGTCATCCGCAAACCAGCCTGCCACCTGGCCATCAATGGAGATGCCATTGTCATCCCAGAATACAATCAGTTTACCCAGGCCCAGAGTGCCTGCCAGGGCACAAACTTCATGGGAAATGCCTTCCATCAGGCAGCCGTCGCCCAGAAATACGTAGGTATGGTGGTCAATAATCTGGTGTTCTGGCTGGTTGAACTGAGCAGCCAGCACCTGTTCGGCAATCGCCATACCGACCGCATTTGCAATGCCCTGGCCGAGTGGCCCGGTAGTTGTCTCTACCCCTGGGGTTTCGCCATATTCAGGATGGCCCGGGGTCCTGGAATGTAATTGGCGAAATTGTCTGAGGTCGTCAGATGTCAGATCATAGCCAGTCAGGTGCAATAGCGCATACAACAGCATGGACGCATGGCCGTTGGAGAGCACAAACCGATCCCGGCCCGGCCAGGACGGATTCGCCGGATTATGGCGCAGACATTCGCGCCACAGCACGGTGGCAATATCAGCCATTCCCATCGGTGCACCTGGATGGCCGGAGTTCGCATGCTGAACAGCATCCATACTCAGGGCACGAATCGCATTGGCAAGCATATGATCAGTTGGCATAGGTATTATGTACAGGTTGCAGAATCGGGCAGAAACAAGGCATCCGGCGTGATCACCGCATCCAGCGGGATATCCCAGGGATTTACCGGTAGCTCATCGCATTGTTGTTCACTGAAGGCAACACCCAGCAAGTAAGGACGTGGCCAGTAGCGATAATAACGTCGGAAGACAAAGGTACGATCATAATAACCTCCCCCCATCCCCAAGCGGTTTGCCTGCGCATCAAACCCCAGCAAAGGGGTCAGCACCAAGTCCAGGCGCGCAGGCGGGATGCTCTGCCACAAGGGCATATCAGGTTCCGGAATATTATAACGATTGGATTGGAACCGCGTTGTGGCAGTCCAGGGGGCAAAGATCAGTTTGCGGGGCAGGAAGGGGTGTAAAACAGGCAGGAAAGTCTGTTTGCATTGGCGCTGCGCAGCGAGCATGGCTGGCAGGGGATCCGCTTCTCCCTGGCAGGGAATGTAACCGGCAATGTGACGTGCCCGGCGAAAGGCCGGAAGTTGTTGAATGCGAGCTGCAAGCCGGGCGTTGGCTTGTGCGCGATAGTCTGGTGAGAGTTGGCGGCGACGGCGCTTCAGTTCACGCCGCAGTGTGGCAGGTATCATAGACCCTATCCTGAAGGGAGTTTCCCGCGCATGTCGAGGTCGTTATGCATCCCTGAACCGCCATTTCAGGTGGGATCACCGAGGTGTTTGCTGTGTTCCACAGGGTTGTGGATCAACATACCGCACCTCAGGCTGAGACCCCGGGTCGGATACAGGCATCGGTCAGGAAATCTTGCGGAACAACGCTCCTACACCGCAGGAAACATAAGGTACAGGATAATGTGATTCGGCCTGTTCAGCAAGCAGCAATTTTTATCCGTGGCTGGTTTGCATAGCAGGCCAGCTGCACAACTTACGCTTTCTCTGTGGTATTCCCCAGAATCTGCTTACGACCTGACGAGTAGCTATGTACAGCATATTCCAAACATTCTCTTAAATAAAATTTACACCAGAGCTTTGTACCCATCAAAAAAGAGGTCAGCTTGTTGATGTAGCCATAAGCACGTAACACCGCTCTGCGTTCAGTTTGCATTTGTAAAAAATTGCACCTTTGCGTACTTCTTCCACCCAGTAAAAACGCGGCAAACACATCATCTACAAACTTAATTCTAGCCCCTTTAACATGAAGTCGAATCCAATATTCGAAGTCCGCTACAATGGGGTAGTTCAGATCATAAGGCCCATACTTTTCAAGCAAGTCTCTGCGTAATAATGTAGCTTGATGCACAATATGATTTCCAGAAGTAAAATTTTCTCTTTCCCAATCAAGCCCAGGCACGATTTTTTCTGTAATATTTCCATCAGGCATACATATCTTTACCCTTCCGGTTATCATGTCTTCTTCAGGGTAAAAATCTAAAATATGGTCAAAAGATCGAATTAAAAAATCTCCACCATTCAGGAAATAAACCCACTTACCAACAGATAGATGCCGGCCTTTATTCATCGCATCGCACATACCTGAATCAGGCTCAGAAATCCAACGCAAATTAACATCATCCTGCTGATTTAACCACTTTACGGTTCCATCTTCTGATCCACCATCAATGACAATCCATTCATAATCAGATTTTAAGAAACGCAAACTATCATATGTTTTTAATAAGCCTTTAATATTATTTAAAGTAACAGTAATAACACTGACTTTCACGCTACTTTAACCCAATTGTTTGAAGAGGTTTGCTCAATAATTGCAATGTCTCTGCCACCTGTGCACGTAACTGCACGATCTGTTCTCTGGTCACAACAGGCTGTGGTGCCGTTCGTTGCGCCAACTGCTGACGCGCACCTTCTATGGTAAAGCCCTTTTCATACAACAGATAGCGAATCCGGCAGATCAGTTCGACATCATGCCGCTGATAATAACGGCGATTGCCCCGCCGTTTATTTGGCTGTAGTTGTGGAAATTCTTGTTCCCAATAGCGCAGAACGTGCGATTTCAGTGCACACAGCTGACTCACCTCACCAATTGTAAAATAACGCTTCGCCGGGATGGTCGGGCTGATTTCTGACGATGCGTCAGACATCCGCAGCCTCTGCTGCCCGGGCACGATGAGCTGCATCCACCCGGTCGCGCAGTTTATTACCTGCCCGGAAGGTCGCGACACGCCGGGCATCAATAATAACTCTGTCACCTGTTTTCGGGTTACGGCCAGGACGTGCTGGCTTATCCAGCAATTGAAAATTACCAAAGCCAGATAATTTAACCGCTTCACCAGATGCCAGGCTCTGGCTGATTTCGTCAAAAAACGCTTCCACCAGATCATTTGCTTCCAGCTTATTCAAGCCCATCCGGAGAAACAGATTTTCTGCCATATCCGCTTTTGTCAAAGCCATCAAGTTTTCTCCTGATCACGTAATGTTGCCGCAAACCGGGCTGCCAGGGCTTGTGTGATGTCAGTACATACAGCATCCACCTGCGCTTCTTCCAGTGTGCTGGTTGCCGCCTGACAGGTCAGACGCAGTGCCAGACTTTTCTGATGCTGCGCAATCTGATCACCGGTATACACATCGAATAACCGGATGTCACACACCATATCCGGCGCCGTTTGAGCGACCAGATCCCGGATCTGTTGCCAGGTACAATCCCGATCTACTGAAAATGCCAGGTCACGGCGGATCACCGGATAACGTGATACCGGCGTGAAGGCAGGCAAAGGGGACGGCGGCAAACCCGCCAGATCTAATTCAAATACGAAGACCCGTGGTATCTTCAATGCTTCCTGTAGTTGCGGATGCAACAGCCCGATCCAGCCCAGGGTCTTCTCTTCAACATCGGACACAAGGCGGGCACTCTGCCCTGGGTGTAATGCAGGGTGCTCAGAGGATACAAAACGGAGCTTTGTCCGGTCACTGATCACCCCGAGCAGATGTTCCAGATCACCTTTCAGGTCATAAAAGTCCACCGGGCGATCCTCTGCATTCCAGTGCGTTTCAGCAACCGGGCCACACACAGCCGCCGCCAGATAATCATCCTGCTGCACGGAACCATCTGCCTCTCGCCGGAACACCCGGCCCTGTTCGAATATCCGAATCCGTGGTTGCTGGCGCGCCAGATTATATTGAATCGTGCTGAGCAATCCCGGCCATAAACCAGGACGCATCACTGACATTGACTGAGCGACCGGATTCTGCAAACGCATCACCGGGACTTCTGGTGCAAACTGTTGTGCCAGTTCCGGACTGATAAAGCTGTAGGTGACGACTTCCTGCATGTCGCGCGCTACCAACGCCTGAATCGCTTGCACCATATCTGCTTCGGTTTCAGTCTGTTCTGATACCACGGGCGGCGCCACACCTGATTTAGCCGGAATCCGATCATAGCCATACAGCCGCGCCAACTCTTCAATCAAATCCACTTCCAGCGCCAGATCAAACCGGGCAGACGGCGGTACGACCTGCCAGCCCTCTGCAACCGGCGTAACCTGCATACCCAACCGCTGCAACATTGCGGCTACGACATCATCTGCCAGATCAATTCCCAGAATGCGCCCGATCTGCGCCCGCCGCAACGAGGTCACCGGCGATACTGGCAGTGCATCGTCCACCCGGGTTTCAACCACTGGCCCGGGCACACCACCGACAACATCCTGCAATAATTCAGTTGCACGCTGTAACGCCAATGCCGGTAACGTCGGATCCACCCCACGTTCAAACCGGTGTGCGGCTTCAGAATGCAGACCATAACGACGTGCCTGACCAGCCAGAGCGCGTGGCGTAAAGAAAGCCGCTTCCAGCAATACATCTTCCGTCGTGGCACTCACCCCGGATTCAGCACCCCCCATCAGCCCGGCTAAAGCCAGCGGTCCATGCTGATCAGCAATCAATAACGTATCTGGTTGCAATATGACATCAGCGCCACTCAACACGGTCAGCTGTTCTGCAGCCTGCGCATAACGTACCTGAATCTCGCCCTGTATCTGCGCCAGATCGAATGCATGTAGCGGCTGACCCAGTTCCAGCATCACGTAATTAGTCACATCCACCACTGGAGACACGGACTGCAACCCGCTGCGCCGCAAACGTTCCTGTAACCAGTGTGGTGTCTGCGCCTGGCGATTGATGCCTCGCATCACCCGGCAGGTGTAGTACGGGCAGGCCTGCGGTGCCAGCAGATGCACCGCGACCTGAGTGGTATCTTGTGCCGGCATCTCCACCACCGGCGGTTCCGTCAGTGGCAACTCATTCAATGCAGCGACTTCCCGCGCGATGCCCCGCAAAGACAGGCAGTCACCCCGATCCGGGGTCAGATCCACCGTGATACAGGTATCATCCAGTGCCCAGTAAGTGCAAAAATCTTCCCCCACCGGCGCATCATCTGCCAGTGGCAAAATCCCCGGACTTGACTCTGCCAGACCGAGTTCTGCGGCAGAACAGATCATACCCAGAGAAGCCACACCCCGTAGTTTCGTCTTACGAATCTTAAAGTCCGCACCCAATCGTGCACCAGGCAATGCGACCGGTACCTTCAGGCCAGCCGCGACATTGCTCGCACCACAAATAATCTGGGTCAGTGTATCTGTACCAACATCGACCTGGCACACCCTGAGCTTATCGGCATTCGGATGCTGCTCACACTCCTTCACCTCGCCTACTACCACACCATGAAACGGTGGTGCGGCTGGTGTGACCGCATCCACCTCTAGTCCAGCCATACTCAGCTGATCTGCCAATGCTGCCGTACTGATCGGTGGGTTTACCCATTCACGTAACCAGGCTTCACTGAATTGCATCTTTTCCTCTGATAACAAGCAACATGTTAACTCTTCCGGCTGTAAACCGGGCACAGAAGTGTATAGCACCCCTGTCCGAATGCCAAGTATCCGGGTGTTCACGGGTACGATTCAAGCTGATGTGGAGCGATAAGCTGGGCTACATGAGATCCAATGTCGTCAACATCAGTCTCGGCGTTTCCCGACCAGGCTCTCCGAGGTACGCCAGAATACCCGTCCGTGGGGGCTCGGCTGCGGCCATCCATGGCCGCAGACGCCCTCGGAGAGCCTGGTCGGGAAACGCTCTGAAAGTAAGGTGGAACAACCACCTTCGCGATCACTCCCACCAGAGTGACACTGCGGTACAACAAACCTTGCCAGGATTGCTCATGCGCCGAAAGCACATCGGTGGCCAAGTGTTCACCCAAAACTCCAGCAAATACCTGTCATTCTGTGCGCAGCGAAGCTGCGGTCACAGCATCTGCCGGATTGTCTGCCAATCTATCCAGGCTTGACAGGCAAACGAAGTTCAGCGAGCAGTCTCCTGGTCGATTCGTTTCCGGCACACAGGCTTCCTGTCACGATACCGCATGGTCACGACAATCGGTGTCGCAGGTTTTACAGCGAATGTGTGCAAAGGCTGCCCGGTTTGAAAATGGCTACGAAGGTGATTGCACCGCTGTACCAAAACGGGGCGTTGTCCCGACCTGCTCTCCGAGGGCGTCTGCGGCTATGGATGGCCGCAGCCGAGCCCCCACGGACGGGTATTCTGGCGTCCCTCGGAGAACAGGTCGGGATCACGCTTGCGAAAAGCCGACAGTAACAGATCACCACATCAGTTTGAATCACACCCGGTGTTTACTGCTGAGCACTGCGCCCACCGTCTACGGCCAGAATCTGCCCGGTCACATAATTCGTACCCGTCACCAGAAACTGCACTGCTGCAGCAATCTCATCTGCTCCGGAAAGCCGCTGTAACGGTACGCGAGCTAACACTTTCTTTTGATGCTCGACTGTCGGCTGGCTATCATCCGGCCACTCTGCCGCACCTGGTGCCACGCCGTTTACCCGCACCTCTGGTGCCAGGTCTAATGCCAGTGATTTCACCATCGCTGCGTTCGCTGCTTTTGCCATGCAATACACCGGATGATCCGGCAACGGACGCTCGGCATAGATATCCACCAGATTCACAATGCAACCCTGTGCCCGACGCAACGCAGGCGCTGCGGCCTGCGCCAGAAAAAAAGGGGCCTGTGCGTTACTGGTAAATAAATCCTGCCAATCAGTCTGTGTCGCCTGACCCACCGGCGTCGGATAATAAGTGGATGCGTTATTGATCAGGACATCTAATCGCCCCTGCGCCGCCAGCACAGCTTGTATCAAATCTTCTGTTGCTGATGGCTGAGCGAAATCTGCTGCCTGTAATGTCGCTGAATTCGCGCGCTGCGCGTTCAGTTCATCCGCCAGGGCCTGTGCCTGTGCGGCGGAATGCCGGTAATGCAAAACAATCTGGTAGCCTGACTGGTGCAGCCGACGACTGATGGCAGCGCCAATTCGTTTGGCTGCACCCGTGATCAGCGCCACTTTATGTTCATTCATATTGATTGCCTCAATTTATCAGAAAACGCTGTATGTCGAGATAAAACACCAGCAACATCACACTACCCAGTACCGCCATACCCAGCTTTTGCCCATAAGCCAGCCAGGTTTCCGGTACCGGGCGACCACGCACAGCCTCCAGCGCCAGATAGACCAGATGACCGCCATCCAGTACCGGGATCGGTAACAGATTCAGTACTCCGAGGCTAAGGCTGATCAGTGCCAGAAATTTCAGAAACGATGTCAGGCCCTGCTGTGCTGTCTGTCCGGCGGCATCTGCGATGCTGAGCGGCCCACTCAAATGCTGCACAGACGCAGTGCCCGTTACGATACGCCAGATCACCTGTCCGGTGAGTACCACCATCTCAGTGGTCTTAGTAAAACCGATGACCAGCGCCTGCCAAGGCGATAGTTGATAGGTGACTCGATACTCAGCCAGGACTGCATCACTCAACGGCTGTGGTAATACACCAATCCGCCCGATCACCTGTTCTCCGGCATCATGTGCTTCAGGTTGCAGCAACAACGACTCTGTCAGACCAGCGCGCTCCACCACCAGGCGAATCACCTGCTCCGGACGTGCCCGCACATAGGCCACCCAATCCAGCCAGTCAGCAATCATCACCCCGTCGGCTGACACAATCCGGTCACCTGTCTGAAGCCCGGCCTGCTCGGCGGCTTCTCCCGCCAGTACCTTACCGATAACTGGCGGCATCACCGGTTGCTTCGGCTGCAAGCCCAGATGATCCAGCAAATCGGGCCGCTCAGCCACATCTCCCAGAGGGCGCCATACACGGGAATCTGGCAAACCTTGCGCATCCTGTACCTGCATCAGCACTTCGCCACCCTGCACACTCGCCACCGCCAGTGCCTGCAACACCTGA
Organism: uncultured Gammaproteobacteria bacterium; assembly: GCA_963922315.1. Classification (GTDB taxonomy): domain Bacteria; phylum Pseudomonadota; class Gammaproteobacteria; order Chromatiales; family Chromatiaceae; genus JAHDBG01. Next base: position 15,549 of record CAWUID010000026.1, on the reverse strand, counting down.
CGCCAGGTACGGGTGAAGGTGTCATTCACCGCCAGAATCTCATCACCCACCTGCATCCCGGCCTGTGCTGCCGGACTGTCCGGCGCCACCTGCCCCACCCAGGGACGCAACCCGGTTTCTCCCCACATACCTGCCAGAGCAAGGGCAATCACTGCAAACATCAGATTCACCAGCGGACCCGCAACCACCACTGCCGCACGTTTGGAAATTGACTGGCGGTTAAATGCCCGATGACGCTCATGTGCTGCGACCGGGCCTTCCCGCTCGTCCAGCATAGCGACATATCCCCCCAGCGGAACCGCCGCGATCACATATTCAGTGTCATCCTGCCGGCCACGCCAGCGCCATAGTGGCTTGCCAAAACCAATCGAAAAACGCAGCACTTTAATACCGCAACGGCGCGCCACCCAGAAATGGCCCCATTCGTGAATACCAACCAGAATTACAATGGCGACCACAAAGGCCAGAAGACTCATCAACACGATACTTGTTTCCTCTTATGCCAACGCACGAAAAGACTTGCAACAACATGGGCACTTGCCTAGAATCTGGTGCCCTCAAATCATCTGCAAACACAGATGACTTCTCCTTGCTTCATTGTTTTATCACAGGAAGCTGACAATCCAGAAGGAGTGACCATGCGTCATTACGAAGTTGTATTCCTGGTGCACCAGGATCACAGCAGCAATGTACCGGAATTGCTGGAACGTTACCGAACCATTATCACAGAGGGTGGTGGCAACATCCATCGCCTGGAAGACTGGGGTCGCCGCCAGTTGGCATACCCGATAGAAAAAATGCAGAAAGCACATTATGTGCTGATGAATATCGAATGCAGCGCTGACACGCTGGCCGAGCTGGAACAAAATTTCCGCTTCAATGATGCCGTTCTGCGCCGCTTGGTGATTCGCCGCAAAGCAGCGATTACCGACGCCTCTCCTCTGGCTCAGGCAACAGAAGAAAATACAGAAGCTGCTCCGGAAGCAACCATCAGCTGAACCGTATCATTTTAAGGAAATTGTGTATGTCTTACTATAACCGCCGTCGCAGATATTGCCGGTTCACCGCCGAAGGCATCCAGAACATTGATTACAAAGATCTGGAGTTGTTGCAGCAGAATGTGACTGAAACCGGCAAAATTGTTCCCAGCCGGATCACTGGCACCAGCGCTCGTTTTCAGCGCCAATTAGCAACTGCTGTCAAACGCGCGCGCTTTTTAGCACTGATGCCTTATTCTGACAGCCACCAACTCTAGCCCGGGATCAGATTACTGCACAACTTGCAACGATGATGAAATCCTTGCTGGCCTGGATGATGCAAGGTCGCACCCAGGCGATCCTGGCAACACTGATCTCTGTCTGCTCTGCGCTGGTGCTTTCGCCTATGCTGATCGCCAGTGCGGCGATCATTGCTCTTGCAACACTGCGTAATGGCATGCGTGAAGGCTTATGGGTACTGGTTGCCAGCCTGCTCAGTCTCGCGCTGCTCGGTGGCGTGTTATCCGTCTCGCCGTGGGCTTTATTGTTGCCCGCCAGTTGGTTATGGCTGTCAGCCTGGAGCTCTGGCTGGTTGCTGCGTCGAGGGCGCAGCTTAGCAGGCACGCTGGAACCTGCCATGATCGGCGCCTGGCTGCTGGTCGGGCTGCAATTTCTGGCACTGGATGCACCGGTTGAATTCTGGCGCGGACTGATCAACAGCTTGCTGAAAACTCAGTTTGATGCTCTGTTACTGCAACCGGAACAACAGCAAGTGCTGGTGACTGCCCTGGCAACCTGGATGCCAGGTGCCATCGCCGCCAGTTGGTTTGTGCTCAACAGCAGTGCTTTGTTACTAGCCTTGTGGGCCGAAGCCACATTGCGTGAGACGCATGATTTTGCCCGGGCCTTTCAGAGCCTGCGTTTTTCACGCAGCTGGCTGATCATTGCACCTTTACTGCTGATTCCGGCCTTACTCAGCGAAGACACCAGTGCTGGTCTGCCCAGCCAGCTATACCTGGTCATGATCGTCTTGTTCGTACTGCAAGCACTCAGCCTTGGCCATTATCTGGCCCGGCATTTTCAGATCAAACGCTTCTGGCTGACCGGCTCTTATGTGTTGCTGGTACTGGGCATGCCATTCAGCCTGAACATTGCCTCATTAGCTGGCTATCTTGACGGCTGGTGGGACTTTCGTACCCGACTGCAAGCCAGAACAAACTCTCACAACGACAAATAGTGCTACCTTAAGGTTGTAAACTCATGAATGTCATTCTATTAGATAAAGTCCCGAATCTCGGTGCACTCGGCGAGCTGGTCTCAGTGAAGCCCGGCTACGCCCGTAATTTTCTGATCCCGCAGGGCAAAGCCGTATTTGCCAGCAAACAGAATGTGGCAGAATTTGAACAGAAACGTGCTGATTGGGAACGCCAGGCACTGGAAAAACAACAAGCCGCAGAAACACGCAAAGCACACCTGGATGCCCTGCCAAATGGTGTAACCATCGCCCATAAGGTCGGCGAAGAAGGCAAGCTGTTCGGCTCCGTCGGCATCAAAGACATCATTGCAGCCTGTGGTCAGATCGGGATCACCCTGGAACGCAACGAAGTGCGCCTGCCCGAAGGGCCCTTCCGGCTGGTCGGTGACTACGCCGTCACCGTTCATCTGTACACAGACGTTGAGACCACCTTACCGGTGCATGTGGTCGCCGCCTGAGCCTGAAGCTATCTGCCGGATATGATCGGCATCTTCGGCGGCACCTTTGATCCGCCCCATCTGGGGCATTCAACACTGGCTGAGTCAGTCTGGCACCACTGCAGGCTCAGCCAGATCCGCTGGATACCGCTGAACCAAGCTGTTCACAAGACGCAACCCCTGGCCAACCCAGCTCAGCGACTGGCGATGGTACAGGCCGCTATTGCCGGTTATCCCACCTTTTACGCTGACCCCTGTGAAATCGAACGTCGCGGCCCATCTTATATGGTGGATACGCTCACGACATTACACACCCAGTTGCCCGGCCAAACCTTGTGCCTGATGATCGGGTCAGATACCTTTTCTCAACTGAGCCGCTGGAAAACACCACATCAGATCCTGCAACTCGCCCACCTGATCGTCGTCCGGCGCGCTGATCATCCACAAACACCACCCGCCAATCTCACTTTACACAACGCAGACACGACGGCTGACTTACATCAGTGTTCAGCCGGACTGGTATATCAACACACGATCACACCCCCCGCCATTTCCTCAACTGCGATTCGCAGTGCCCTGACGCAAGGCGATCAGACCATCTCACGCCATTTATCTCCGGCCGTCTGGGCCCTGATCCGACAACAAAAACTCTACCAACCAGCAACATGATGCAAAAGCTGTGTCTGTGGCTGATCCGCGCTTACCAACTGTGTATCAGCCCACTGCTCGGCAATCGCTGCCGCTACCTGCCCACCTGCTCCGCTTATATGATGGAAGCGATCACCCACTGGGGGGTAAGGCGCGGCATCTGGCTCGGCTTGAAACGCCTGGGGCGCTGCCATCCCTGGCATGAGGGTGGCTATGATCCGGTACCAGAACCCAAAAAGCCCTGACACATAATGTGTCAGGGCTTTTTAGTTACTGATCAATCAGAATCTGGTCAGGCAGCTTCTGCTTCCGCAGGCTTGCTAGTCTGCAGCTCCAGAATCAACCGGTTCAGACGATGCACAAAGGTTGCCGGATCCTTCAATTGGCCACCTTCAGCCAGCAGGGCCTGATCAAATACCAGCTTTGCCAGGTCAGCAAATTGATCTTCATCAACCTCCTGATCCATCTGGCTGACCAGCGGATGTTCCAGATTCACTTCCATGATCGGCGTCGGCGCAGGTCCGCCAGCACCCTGCCCCATCTGTTGCAACAACCGCGCCATATTCTGGCTCATGTCATACTGCTCAACCACCAGACAGGCCGGTGAATCGGTCAGACGGGTAGACACACGCACTGATTTGACTTCATCACCCAATGCGGTTTTGATCCGCTCCAGGAAGTGCTTGTTTTCTTCTGAAGCCTTCTCAGCTTTTTCCTGGTCTTCCTTATCTGCCAGATCGCCCAGATCCAACTCGCCTTTCGCAACTGATTGCAGCTTCTTGTCTTTATATTCCATGAAGTGCGAAACCAGCCATTCATCTACCCGGTCTACCAGCAACAGTACCTCGATGCCTTTTTTCTTGAACACTTCAAGATGCGGGCTATTACGCGCTGCTGCCAGATTATCCGCTGTGATGTAATAGATCTTATCCTGCTTCTCGACCATCCGCTCAATGTACTGATCGAGTGAGACATGCGTCGGATCGCCTTCAGCAGTTGAAGCAAAGCGCAGCAAACCACCGATTTTTTCGCGGTTGGTATAATCTTCTGCCGGTCCTTCTTTCAATACATTGCCGAATTGACCCCAGAATTTTTCGTACTTTTCGCTATCGTCTTTCGCCAGTTTTTCCAGCAAACCGAGGATCCGCTTCGCATTCGCATTGCGGATATTGTCGATCTTTTTGTCTTCCTGCAACAGCTCACGTGACACATTCAGTGGCAGATCGTCGGAATCGACGATACCCTTCACGAAACGCAGATAACGCGGCATCAGCTTATCGGCTTCATCCATGATGAACACGCGCCGCACATACAATTTCACACCATGTTTCTGCTCACGTTCCCACAAATCAAATGGTGCACGTCCCGGAATGTACAGCAATGAAGTATATTCGTGACTACCTTCTACCCGGTTGTGTGCCCAAGTCAGCGCTTCTTCAAAATCATGGCTGACGTGCTTGTAAAATTCCTGATACTCTTCGTCTTTGATATCTGACTTATTGCGCATCCACAGAGCAGTACCGGTGTTGACCTTTTTCCATTCTGGCACCGGTGCTTCCGCTTCCTGCTTATCCGCGTCGTCTTTCTGCTCAGCAGCATCGTCAGCGGCGTCATCTTTTTTGTCATCTTCTGCAGCCGGTGGTGGCGCAGGTGGCTGCTCCAGCATTTCAACCGGCATCGCGATATGATCGGAGAACTTGTTCACTACCGAGCGTAAACGCCAGTCGTCCAGATAATCTTTTGCGTCTTCGTTCAGATGCAATGTGACGGTCGTACCCCGTTGCGCACGCTCAATGGTTTCCAGCGTGTAGCTGCCTTCACCACTGGATTCCCAACGCACACCTTCAGTAGCAGACAAACCAGCCCGACGAGTCTCCAATGTCACTTTGTCAGCGACGATGAAGGCTGAATAAAAACCAACGCCGAACTGGCCGATCAGAGCGCTATCTTTGGTCTGATCACCAGACAGCTCAGCCAGAAACTTTTTCGTACCGGAACTGGCGATGGTACCAATCGTGTCGCCAACTTCAGTCCGGCTCATGCCGATACCATTGTCTTCAATCGACAGAGTGTTTGCATCTTTATCAATATGCAGGCGGATGCGCAGCTCAGGATCGCTCTCGTATAACGCATCGTCTGCCAGCGCTTCAAACCGCAGCTTTTCTGCTGCGTCTGATGCATTGGAGACCAGTTCGCGCAAAAAGATTTCTTTATTGCTGTACAACGAACGAATCACCAGATTCAGCACCTGGCTGACTTCGGCCTGAAAAGTCAGGGTTTCTTTCTGTCCACTCATAATTCGGTTATCTCTCCATGAAGGTGGGGGAAGATTTCGCCAGACATGGGGTTATATGGCACCAAATTCAACCCTGCGCAGATCACTGATGGTACAGTTTTTCTATCTACGTCCCTGATAATAACAAAGCTGTATTGTACAATACCGGGCAGTCAAAACGATGACTTAATCAGACACTACGCCCAGTGGTTTGTAACGCGTAACGTAACACGATACAATTCACGCTATGATTATCGGATTCCGACACAAGGGCCTTGAAGCTTTCTACAAAACAGGAACAACCCGAGGCATTCAGACAGCACATGCCGCAAAACTGCGCCGGATACTGGCGTTGCTGGACGTTACCGCAGGCCCGGAAGACCTGAATCTACCTTCCTTCAGGCTACACCAGTTAAAGGGCGAACTGAACAAACACTGGTCAATATGGGTTAACGCTAACTGGCGAGTGACCTTTCGCTTTACCGGCACAGATGTCGAGCTGGTCAATTATGTTGATTACCATTAGAGGCACAATGCCATGATGAAAAACCCGCCACACCCTGGCGAACTGTTATACGAAGATGTCATTACCGATCTGGGCCTGAGCGTCACAGAAGCTGCTGACCAGCTGGGTATGTCTCGCGTAGCACTGTCTCGTGTATTGCATGGCCGGGCAGCGATCAGCACTGATCTGGCTTTACGCCTGGAAATGGCAGGCATCAGCACTGCCCGGGCCTGGCTTGCGATGCAGTCAAATTATGATTTAGCCCAGGCGAAACAACGGCCCCAACCAACCATTCGTGCCTTAGACAATCAAGATCACCATGAAGCCTTGCAGCAGCACGCTATGGGATAAGTGACCCAAAAGCATCAGGCCCGTCTGCAACCTTATTTGCGACGTGGTGGCATCAGATCGGTGATCGTACCCTCTGCCATTTCAGCCGCCATGCCGATGGATTCGTTCAGGGTCGGATGCGGATGAATGGTCAGGGCGATATCTTCTGCATCTGCACCCATCTCCAGCGCCAGCACTGTCTCGCCGATCAGCTCGCCTGCATTGCGACCAACGATGCCTGCTCCCAGAATGCGCTTTGTTTCCGGATCAAAAATCAGTTTAGTCAGTCCTTCGGAACGATGAATGCCGAGTGCACGCCCGGAGGCCGCCCAGGGGAAGACCCCTTTTTCAATCGCAATGCCTTTTTCTTTCGCTTCAGTTTCAGTCAGACCCATCCAGGCAACCTCGGGGTCGGTATAGGCGACAGATGGAATCGTCAGCGGATCAAACAGGGACGGTAACCCGGCAATCACTTCTGCGGCCACGTGACCTTCATGCACCGCCTTGTGCGCCAGCATCGGGTTGCCAACGATATCGCCGATCGCATAGATATGTGGCACATTCGTGCGCATCCGCTGATCTACCGCAATATAACCGCGCTCGTCCACCTGCACGCCCGCTGCTTCAGCATTGAGCTGTTTGCCATTCGGGGTACGCCCGACGGAAACCAGCACCCGGTCATAGACCTGCGGTTCCGGCGCCTTGTCTCCGGCAAAGGTGACATGTAGTCCGTCGTCCTGCGCACTAATCCCATCGACTTTGGTATTCAGCCAGATCTGCTGTACCTGCTTCTGCAATCGTTGTTGCAAGGGTTTGACCAGATCGCGATCACATCCCGGCATCAGACCAGGCTGTAATTCGACGATATCAACCTGACTGCCGAGCGTTGCATATACAGTTGCCATTTCCAGACCAATGATGCCACCGCCGATAATCAGCATCCGCTCCGGAATATCGGTCAGCTCCAGCGCTCCGGTCGAATCTATCAGACGCGGGTCGTCATTCGGAAAAACCGGGATCTGTACCGGACGCGATCCGGCAGCAATGATGCAATGCTCAAACTGTACCCGGGTCTGTTGGCCATCCTCTGCCGTGACCTGGATCACATGATCAGTCTCAAACCGACCGATGCCTTGTAATACCTGCACCTTGCGTTGTTTCGCGAGGGCTGCCAGCCCGCCGGTCAATTTCCCGACCACCTTCTCCTTCCCCACCCGCATCGCATCCAGATCAATCTCCGGCGCCGGATATTTCACTCCCATCACTTCCAGCTCAGCAGCTTCGTTGATCACTTCTGCCGTGTGCAGTAATGCTTTGGAAGGGATACAACCAACGTTCAGGCAGACCCCGCCCAGGGTCGGGTAACGCTCTATCAATACCACACTTTGCCCCAGGTCTGCTGCCCGAAAGGCCGCACTATAGCCGCCTGGTCCGGCGCCAAGTACCACGACCTGAGTTTGTATATCCTGACTCATCATGTTTTTCCTGAATAACTATAAAACAAGCTGGCGAATGTCACTCAGCAGGCTGGCTAAATAAGTCGTGAAACGTACCCCTTCGGCACCATCTATCACCCGGTGATCGTATGACAGGCTGAACGGCATCATCAGGCGCGGCACAAACGTCTCACCATCCCATTTCGGTTGCATCGCCGCCCGCGAGACACCCAGGATCGCTACTTCAGGTGAATTCACAATCGGAGTGAATTGCGTCCCACCAATACCACCCAGACTGGAGATTGATAAACAACCACCCTGCATATCCTGCGCAGCCAGGGCACCCTTACGCGCTTTGTCACTGATCGTCATCAGGTCACGTGCCAGATCAAACACCCCTTTCTGATCAACATCCCGGATTACCGGCACCATCAGGCCTTTCGGCGTATCCACTGCCACACCGAGGTGACAATACTGTTTGTAAATCAGCTCACCGCCATCCGCCGATAATGAGGCATTAAATTGCGGATAACGTACCAGCGCTGCCGCCAGTGCCTTCATCAGGAAAGGCATGAAGGTCAGCTTGATATCCTGTTTTTCGGCGGTCTTTTTCTGTGCTTTGCGGAAGGCTTCCAGTTCGGTGATATCCGCTTCGTCAAACTGAGTGACATGCGGGATGCCCAGCCAGGCCTTGTGCAGGTGTTGGCCACTGATTTTTTTGATCCGGCTGAGTGGTTTACGCTCTACTTCTCCCCAATGACTGTAATCAACTTCCGGTGCCGCTGGCAGACTGAAAGCACCGCTGGCTGCTGTTTTGGGTTTATCTGCCAGTGCTTGTTTCACATGGTTCTGCACATCGCTTTTCAGGATGCGACCTTTGCGCCCGGTGCCGGTCACCTGGTGCAGGGCTACACCCAACTCACGCGCAAACCGCCTTACGCCCGGTGCAGCATGGGGTTTTGCCTGATCGTCCGGTGTAGCGGGTACTGATGCAGCAGGTGGCGCTGACGGTGTAGCAGACGCTTGGGGCACCTTGGCGGCTGGTACATTCGCTGCTGCCGCCGCTGCAGCAGGCTCAGGCGCAGCAGAAGGTGCAGCATCAGTTTGCACCATACCAATCAGATCGCCCTGATTGACCCGGTCACCCACCTGAATTTCCAGGGTTTGTATCGTTCCGGCACAGGGTGCCGGTATTTCCATCGTCGCCTTATCGGTTTCCAGGGTGAGCAGGGCATCTTCTTCTGCAATGGTATCGCACACACTGACCAATACTTCGACGACTTCAACGTCTTTGAAATCGCCAATGTCCGGGATATGAATCGGCTGCTCTGCAGTGCTGGTGGCAACCGTGGCAACGGGTGTCGATTCTGTCACCGCCGGAGCTTGAGCTTCCGGCTCTGGTACGGCTTCTTTTGGGGTCGGCTCTGCCTCTGCCACCGAGGATGCTGTCTCCAGTACCAATATCTGATCGCCTTGGTTGACTGTATCACCGACCTGCACCAGCAGTTTTGCGATGGTTCCCGCCTGCGGGCTGGGTATTTCCATCGTCGCCTTATCCGTCTCCAGGGTCAGCACAGAATCTTCGGCTGCAATCTGGTCACCGGCACTTACCAGTAGCTCGACAATTTCAACATCTTTAAAGTCGCCGATATCCGGCAGGGTGACTGTGATCTGTTGTCCCACGCAGTTTCTCCTTTGAGATAGCGACGTTATACGCTGATCGGATTCGGTTTGTCCGCATCTATTGAGTAAGTCGCGATGGCCTTCGCTACCGTCTCAGCATCCATTTCACCCCGTTGTGCCAATGCATGCAGGGCAGCAACGACTACATAGTAGCGGTTGACCTCAAAATGTTTGCGCAACTGGCTGCGCAGGTCTGAACGACCAAACCCATCCGTGCCCAGGGTGACATAGTCTTTGCCCACAAGATAGGGGCGAATTTGTTCGGCAAAGGTGCGGATGTAATCGGTTGCCGCTATCACCGGGCCAGTGGTATCTGCCAGCACTTGGGTGACATAGCTGGTCTTCGGTGTTTCGGTCGGATGCAGCCGGTTCCAGCGTTCTGCATCAATGCCATCGCGTTGCAGTTCGTTAAAGCTGGTCACACTCCACACATCGGCGGATACCTGCCAGTCCTGCTCCAGCAGTTCAGCGGCTGCGATCACTTCACGCAATATCGTGCCGGAACCCAGCAACTGTACCCGCAGTTTATGCTGCCCACCCTGCTGGTATGGATAGATACCCCGCAGAATACCCGCAACAATATCATCGCCTTCCGGCATCGCTGGTTGTGGATAATTTTCGTTCATCACGGTAACGTAATAGAACAGGTTTTGCTGCTCCACATACATTTCTTGCATCCCGCGCTGCAGAATCACCGCCAGCTCGTAGGCAAAGGTCGGATCATATGCCCGGCAGTTCGGAATGGTGTTCGCCATCAGGTGGCTATGTCCGTCCTGATGTTGCAGCCCTTCACCCGCCAGCGTGGTGCGACCGGCAGTACCACCGAGCAGAAAGCCTCTTGCCTGCATGTCGCCCGCTGCCCAGGCCAGATCGCCGATCCGCTGGAAGCCGAACATTGAATAATAGATGTAGAACGGGATCATGCTGACGCCATGATTGCTGTACGCCGTCGCTGCCGCGATCCAGGAGGACATGGCACCTGCTTCGTTGATTCCTTCCTGTAAAACTTGTCCCTGCTGGGCTTCGCGGTAATACATCACCTGATCGGAATCGACCGGGGTATATAGCTGCCCGACCGAAGAGTAGATACCAATCTGCCGGAACAAGCCTTCCATGCCGAAGGTGCGCGCTTCGTCCGGCACAATCGGCACGACGTAAGGCGCAACCTGTTTGTCACGCAGTAACAAGCCGAGGAAGCGGACAAACGCCATGGTGGTAGACATTTCACGTTCGCCACTACCGCCGAGCAGTGCTTTAAACGCATCCAGTGCCGGAATTGGCAAGGTGTTCGCCACGCGCCGCCGACTCGGTAGATAGCCACCCAGCGCTTTGCGCCGGTCATGCAGATATTGCATCTCCGGGCTGTCCGGTGCCGGTTTGTAATAGGGTGCCGAAGCAATTTTGTCATCCGGTATCGGAATGCTGAACCGGTCACGAAACGACTTCAGCGCCTCGGTACCCATCTTTTTCTGCGAGTGGGTAATGTTCTGCCCTTCTCCCGCATCACCCATACCATAGCCTTTAACTGTCTTTGCCAGGATGACAGTAGGCTGTCCGGTATGCGCCATCGCCTCAGCATACGCTGCGTAGATTTTCAGCGGATCATGCCCACCACGTTGCAATCGCCAGATATCTTCATCGGACAGGTTCTGCACCATGGCAGCCAGTTCCGGATATTTGCCGAAGAAGTGTTCACGTATATAGGCACCATTATTCGCTTTGTATGCCTGATAATCGCCGTCGACCGCTTCCTGCATCCGCTTCAGCAAAATACCGTCCTGGTCACGTTCCAGCAGCGGATCCCAGGAACTACCCCAGATTACTTTCAACACATTCCAACCGGCGCCCCGGAAGACGGCCTCCAGTTCCTGAATAATCTTGCCATTACCACGTACCGGCCCATCCAGTCGCTGCAGGTTGCAATTGACCACAAACACCAGGTTATCCAGCCGCTCACGTGCCGCCAGTGAAATTGCCCCGAGTGATTCGGGTTCGTCTACTTCGCCATCACCCAGAAATGCCCAGACTTTGCGTTCTGTCGCATTCTGAATCAGTTGTCGATCCTGCAGATAACGCATAAAGCGCGCCTGGTAGATCGCCATGATCGGCCCTAAACCCATAGAGACGGTCGGAAACTGCCAGAAATCCGGCATCAGCCAGGGATGCGGATAAGAAGATAGCCCGCCGCCATCCACTTCCTGACGGAATTTTTCCAGATGTTCTTCAGTCAGACGGCCTTCCAGATAGGCACGGGAATACACACCAGGTGCAGAATGCCCTTGAAAAAAGACCAGGTCTCCTTCTCGCTCCGCATCAGTTGCCCGGAAAAAGTGATTAAACCCGACATCAAACAAAGTTGCCACCGACGCAAAACTGGCGATATGGCCGCCCAGCTCAGATGATTTGCGATTTGCGTGTACGACCATCGCCATCGCATTCCAGCGAATAATCGCCCGCAAACGCGATTCCAGCGCCTGATTGCCCGGGTAGGGTCGTTGTTCTGCCGGGGTCAAGGTATTCAGATAAGCGGTATTTGCCGTGTAGGGTAAACGAACCCCACCACACTGCGCACGCCGGATAAGCGATTCCAGCAGGTAATGTGCCCGCTCCGGGCCTTCATGGGCTAATACAGCATCCAGCGCATCCAGCCATTCCTGAGTTTCAGTCGGATCCTGATCGGGTTCATGCGTCATGAGCTATCCACATTAACAATGACAAAGTTGATATTGGTGCTTACACGACATGACTTGTGTGTAAGCTAACCGGTTATTCAAACAGATTTTTACCAGAATTACGAGCCTGAATTTTACCAGAGCCAGCCAACATCCGGCGTCACAAGCCCCAGAGGGTGATAGCATGGTTATTCTGATGAGCGGTATCATGCCAGATTTTGTCTTCCCATGAGACAGATGGGCGACGATCAAAAATCAGCAAATGGGCTTCATCTGCCCCGCATCGCTCAGCATAGTCTGCGGTTTGTGGTAGTCCATCTGCGAGCGTTGCTTCCAGCGAGCCATACCGGAGCTTCAGTTCCAGCACGATCCGCTGTATTTCGCCATGGAAGCCTGCCCGTTCGTCCACTGGCCATTCAATATACAGATCAGTGCGTTTGCGACCGAGTCCATACTCGCGGCTGATCCGCCCACCCCCATTCACGATCCGTTGCAGAAACGCTTGCAATAGCAGTTGTGGTCCGGCTTCTTTGTAGTCGAACTGTTGGATCCAGGCATCGCTATGTTCGCGAAAGAATTGCTGGAATGCCTGTAGCAGTTGCAGCATATCCAGTCGCCGTTCTGATGTCAGATACCAGTGTTGCTGGTGGGTAATCCGTGTTTGTTTTGACCAGATCAGTTCACGCGGGATCACTTCCTGATAAATGCGATTGGTGATCTGTGTGTCTGGCTGAGCTGTGATGAGCCCCAGATCAGCGACATACTGAATATCATCCGTCGGGATATCTGTTTCATCATCCACACCGGATAGGATAGCCGCCATAACACGATGCACGCGTGGCTCTTTCAACTTATCGGTCAGTTGATCCAGGTGGGTTGTACGGGATTGGATCAATTTCTCCCGGGCAACCCGGTAATCTTCTAACGTCACTGCAACCTGCCGGTTTGCTAAGTGCGGCATTTGTTCGGTCAGCTCCCAGGCCAGCGCATTCACTAACCAGGGTTGTCCCCGGGTGTCGGCCCAGAGTTCCGGAAAGATCGCCTCTGCAAAAACCTGCCCGGTCTCCTGTGTGTGCTGTTGCCAGAGGGCTTCAACTTCTTGCTGAGTAAAGTTACCTAAACGGAGTGAGGTAGTCTTGATATTGAATGCGGAGCCGCCGGTGATGATGTCTTTACCACTGGTCTGGATCCGGTAGTCACATACATCGCGTACGCCGCACAGGATAATGGAAATCGGAAACGCCGCCGGACGTTGCGCGTAGCCACCCCGGATCTGACGCAGCACTGAAATCAGGGTATCGCCAACTAAGGCGTCAATTTCGTCCAGAAACAACACAGTTGGTTTATCACTTATCTCTGTCCACCAGGCCAGTAGTTTGGTCAGAGCATCACCTGGATTATCAGCAGCCTGGTCTTTGAGACAGGTAATCAGGCGGGTGTCCTGGAGATAAGTTTTAGCATGGTGTGCGATCACTGAACAGACGGTCCGTATCGCTTGCGGCACATCTTCACGTAATGCCTGGGCTGCTTCGATATTCGCATACAGCACCCGGTAATTACCCTGTGCATTCAGATGGGCCATCAAGGCCAGCAAACAGGTGGTTTTGCCAGTCTGACGCGGTGCATGCAGCACAAAGTAGCGCTGTTGTGCGATCAACCGTTCTATGTTGGACAGATTGAGCCGCATTAGCGGATCAATCATATAATTCAGCTCCGGCACCGAGGGCCCGGCATTATTAAAAAATAAAGATGTCATGGTGTATTTCTGAATGCCTCGGCATGACAGGCATCGGGAGCCTGGAATCAGCCATAGAGTGGTTCACTTTGTGGCAAAGTGACTGACTTTATGGTAGTTTTTCGTCTGTTCCGGAGATCCGATTTTTTTATGCTGAATCATTTTTATATTTGCATTACCGTCGGGGAATGATATGACACGTTTATGGCTTCAGCTAATTTGCTGCCTGCTGTTCTGGTCCGGGCTGAGTATCGCCGATACCCGTTATCAGTCTGTTTTACAGAATACTCTGACACATTACATTGTGCCTGCTTATGCTGAGCTGACGCAGGCTACCGGGTTGTTACAGCAACAGATTGACACTCTGTGTGATGATCCATCTGGCAAACATCTGATGGCCGCACAGCAAGCTTTTCAGACCACAGTACAAGCCTGGTCTGGTGTTGAATGGTTTCGGTTGGGGCCAGTGATGGAAGCACACCGAGTGGAACGCTTTTTCTTTTTTCCGGACCGGAAGAGCATCGGTCTCCGCCAGGTACAGGCAGCACTGATCCGGCAAGATTCGGCTTTACTGGATCCCCACCATCTGCCACAGCAAAGTATTGCATTGCAAGGTATAGGTGCTCTGGATTATCTGCTGTTCGGCACAGGTGCAGACACATTACAAACCCAAGGTGGCTATCGCTGCCGACTGGCCGGCAGCATCAGTCAGAATTTATACCAAATAGCAACACATTTACATACAGACTGGCAGCAGAATGCAACTCTGAGAGCAGACTGGCTGCATCCGACGGCTACCAATCCGCTGTTTCGGACCGACCAGGCAGCAATGAATCGTTTCATCGGCCTGCTGATACATGGCCTGGAAGCGATACGAGATACCCGGTTGCAGGCTTTTCTGCGCGCTACACCGCAGCAGGATCGTCCGAAATCTGCGCCACTCTGGCGTTCACAGGCGACTTTAGCGCTGATCACCGATGGACTGACCGGGCTGCAACGGTTATTTGAACAGAGCCAGATCACGATGTTGTTACCTCCGGATATGCGTCAACTGGCAAACAATATTCAGTTTGAATTTGCGCAATCTATCCGTGTAGCTCACGCCTTATCCGCAACGCCTGTGGCAACATTACTCAGCAATCCGGCGCAACGCGACCAGTTATTACAATTGCAGCGTAACCTGCAATTTCTGATCAACCGTCTGAATCATGAACTGGCACCACGGCTCGGGCTGATGGCGGGTTTTTCATTCGGCGACGGTGACTAGGTTCATGTCACTCAGTCGGCGACAATTTATTGCCGCAGCAGGTGCCATATTCTGCGCTGGGGCTATTATGCCGCGTGTCAGTGCCCGAACCCATCAGGCGATATATGCCAGCGCTTATAAAAACCGCCAACACCAATATGGCATTGCCTGGCTGGATGCAACGGGCAAACTGCTGCAACAACACCGGCTGCCGGAACGAGGTCACGGCATCGCCTGTCACCCGGCATCCGGTCAGTTAGTACTGTTTGCACGACGCCCCGGAACAACCGCCTGGATATTTAGAGCCTGCTTAAAAAGTAACAAGTATTTGATAACATTATAAAAGATAG
>CAWUID010000025.1:0-30390 GCA_963922315.1 uncultured Gammaproteobacteria bacterium | reverse complement strand
ACCAAGCTCATACAACGAGGCTTGGGAAGACCCGCTCGCTCTAAACTCTAGTTCCATAACTAAAGCCAGTTAAAACATAGTGTATCACACGACATCAGTCTGAATCGCGCTTCATTGGGAATGCTCCCTGGTGCTGGCCGTTGTGGCAAGCTCTTTCAGTTGATACAGGGCTTCCAGCGCTGCTCGTGGAGTCAGTGTATCAATGTCCAGCGCTTGCAATTGCTGCTGTACCGGGGAGAGTTTGACCGGAGTCGCTACGGGTTCCGATGTGAATAAGTCGGGCTGACTGGTGTCAGCTGTGGCCTGCGCGGCCTGATGCTCCAATGCCTGCAAACGTTGTCGGGCCTGCCGGATGACATTGCCCGGCACACCGGCCAGCGCGGCCACCTGCAGGCCATAGCTCTGATTGGCCGGGCCTGATCTGACCGCATGGAGAAAGACGATACCATCGCCATGTTCAACTGCGTCCAGGTGCACATTGCGGATGCCGGATTGTTCCTCCGGCAGGCTGGTCAGCTCAAAATAATGGGTCGCAAACAGTGTGAAGGCGCGGATCTGCCCGGCCAGTTCCAGAGCACAGGCCCAGGCTAGTGAGAGGCCGTCGAATGTGCTGGTTCCGCGCCCGATCTCATCCATCAGTACCAGCGATTCTGCGGTGGCATTGTGCAGAATGTTCGCTGTTTCTTCCATCTCGACCATAAAAGTGGAACGGCCACCGGCCAGATCGTCTGAGGCCCCGATGCGTGAAAAAATGCGGTCAATCTGTCCGATCACCGCATGTTGCGCCGGAACATAACTACCGATGTATGCCATGATCGTGATCAGCGCGACCTGGCGCATATAAGTCGATTTGCCGCCCATGTTCGGGCCGGTAATGATCAGCATCCGCTGTTCCGGATCCAGCCGGACATCGTTGGCGACAAAGGGTGCATCATTTAAGCGTTCCACAACCGGATGCCGTCCCTGGGTAATCTCCAGGCCAGGCTCGGCACGTAATTCGGGGCGGGTCAGTTTCAGACTGTGCGCCCGCTCTGCCAGGTTGCAGATCACGTCTAAGGTCGCAATGCCTTCTGCACTTTGTTGCAATGGCGCCAGTCGTTGCTGTAATCGTTGCAACAGATCGTCGTATAAGAACTTTTCACGTGCCAATGCGCGTTCTCGTGCTGACAGTACCTGGTCTTCAAACTTCTTGAGTTCTGGCGTGATAAAGCGTTCAGCATTCTTCAGCGTCTGGCGGCGCACATAATCACCCGGCACGTCCTCTGCCTTCGCCTTACTGATTTCGATGAAATAACCGTGGATGCGGTTATAACGTACCTTCAGCGATTCAATCCCGGTACGTTGTTTTTCGCGTTGTTCCAGATCCAGCAGAAACTGATCGGCGTTTTCCGACAGGGCACGCAGTTCATCCAGCTCGGCATCATAGCCACGTGCCAGCACACCGCCATCACGAATTACCACTGGCGGATTTTCGACAATCGCCTGCAACAGCAGTTGATAAACCCCCGGATGTTCACCAATCTGCCGGGCCAGTTCTGTCAGGCAGGCGTCCTCCAGCGGCTCCAGTTGTGCCTGCACCTCCGGCAATTGCGCCAGCGAATCACGCAGTACGGCGAGATCCCGGGGGCGGGCACTACCCAGCGCGATACGGGCCAGAATCCGTTCGACATCACCAATACCAGCCAGAATGCGCTGCAATCCGAGCACCGACTGAGTCACCAGCAGGCAGCCGATGGCGGCATGCCGTTGTTGCACGAGTGTCTGATCGCGCAATGGCTGATTCAGCCAGCGCCGTAATAACCGGCTGCCCATCGCCGTGCTGTGACGATCCAGTAAACCGGCCAGGGTGTGCTGCTGCAAACCCGAGCTGGCCTGTACCAGTTCCAGATTACGCCGGGTGGCAGCGTCAATCATCAGGGTGTCACCCGGCTGTTCCAGGCGCAGGTGCTGAATATGCGGCAGGTCGTTCTGTTGCGTTTCACGCAGATAATGCAACAAGGCACCTGCTGCAATCGTAGCATTCGGGTGGTGTTGCAGCCCGAAGCCGCTCAGATCGCGGGTGCCAAACTGTTCGCACAGGCGCTGTTGTGCACTGTCATGTTCAAAATGCCATTCAGGCCGTTTCGTGAGGCTGGCGTGACACCAGGGTTGCGGATCCAGTGGGCAATTGTCCGGCAGGACAATCTCAGCCGGTTGCAGTCGTTGCAGTTCACTCGCTAAGGCCTCAGCCGAAGTGAGCTCCTGAGCGGCAAAGCGTGCCCCGGTCAGATCCAGCCAGGCGAGGGCATACTGACCCTGTGTGATAAACAATGCGGCGAGCAGATTGTCGCGTTGTGCGTCCAGCAAGGCCTCATCACTGATCGTGCCTGGGGTGACAATACGTACCACCTTGCGCTCGACTGGCCCCTTACTGGTCGCAGGGTCACCGATCTGTTCGCAGATCGCGACTGATTCACCCTGTTTCACCAGCTTTGCCAGATAGCCTTCTGCGGCATGAAACGGAACCCCAGCCATCGGTATCGGATGGGCGGTGCCTTTCCCTCGGGCAGTCAGGGTAATATCCAGAATCTGTGCCGCTTTTTCCGCATCGGCATAGAATAGTTCGTAAAAATCACCCATCCGGTAAAACACCAGATGGTCGGGGTGTTGTGCCTTGATTTGCAGATATTGCTGCATCACTGGCGTGGGCTTATGAGACATGGCTTTTTGCGGAGTCAGTCGTTATTAGTTACACTGCGCATCCCGCGCAGATAGAGAGTTTTCACGAGGGATAACGCATTGATCAGAACAATGGTCTGGCTGAGTATACTGTGTGCCTTCAGCACGACGGCCACAGCACGCTGGTATACGATAGAACTGCTGGCATTCGCCTATCCGGAGCAGCCGGCAGCAGAATCTGTTGAACACTGGCCGGCTGACCCGGAAGAGCCTGATTGGGATACCGCCGCAGGCGACGTATTGGGTGCCCGGGCACCGGCTTCCGGTGTGCGGCTGGTGAAATACAAACGCCTGGCGAAGGCAGCGGCCACCTTGCGCCAGCAAGGTCTGACCATTCTGGCGCATACGCGCTGGCAGCAGCGGGTGGCCGGGCGTGAACGTGGCCGATGGTACCAGATTGACACAGAGGATTTGCGTGGTCTGATACAGATGGGGCGAGGGCGTTTCCTGCATTTTACGGCAGACTGGTGGTTACAGGGTGCAGAACAGACATACCGCATCAATATGCAGCGGCGTCTGAAAAGCGGCGATCTGCATTATCTGGATCACCCGAAAATGGGCGTTTTATTACGGGTAGAGCCGGTTTATACGAAGCCGAAACCAGCGCCGACACCACAACCAGAAACGAAACCGGCTCCCGTACAACCTGACGCCACGACGCCATCGCCGGACAACAGCCTGCCACGCGCCACACCTGATCTGAGCTGACACATATTATGCGTATTTCTGATTTTCCACTCCACACCCTGAAAGAAACACCGGCAGATGCAGAAGTGGTCAGCCACCAACTGATGCTGCGTGCCGGTATGATCCGCAAGCTGGCCAGCGGTCTGTATACCTGGTTGCCCCTGGGGCTGCGCGTGCTGCGTAAGATTGAAGCGATTGTGCGCGCAGAAATGAACCGTGCCGGTGCAGTCGAATTGCTGATGCCTGCTGTACAGCCGGCAGAATTGTGGCGCGAATCTGGTCGCTGGCATAAATATGGTGACGAACTGTTGCGTTTGCAGGATCGGCATCAGCGCGACTTTTGTGTTGGGCCGACCCACGAAGAAATCATCACTGACCTGGCACGTAACACACTGCACAGCTACCGTCAGCTACCGGTGAACTTTTACCAGATACAGACCAAGTTCCGTGACGAACGCCGACCGCGTTTTGGCATCCTGCGTGCACGCGAATTTCTGATGAAAGATGCCTACTCCTTTCATACTGACGCGGCGTCATTACAGCAAACCTATGAAGCCATGTACGCGGCTTATACCAGTATCCTGCAACGCTGCGGGTTGGATTTTCGCGCCGTAGCGGCGGATAACGGCAGCATCGGCGGCAATGCATCACACGAATTTCACATCCTGGCTGAAGCAGGCGAAGACGTGATCGCCTTTTCCGATACCAGCGATTATGCGGCGAACATCGAGCTGGCCGAAGCGATCAGTCCGCAATCGCAGGCACCTGCGCCTGCTGAGCCAAAACGCCGCCAGGCAACGCCACAGGTAAAAACGATTGCGGATCTGGTGGCTCAGTTTCAGATCCCGGTTGAACGCACCCTGAAGACCTTAATTGTGCATGCGGCGGCTGACAGTGAGCACGAAATGATCGCCTTAGTGATACGCGGCGACTACACCCTGAACACCATCAAGGCCGAAAAAATGCCGCAGGTGGCGGCACCGCTGCAAATGGCAGATGCCGACACCATCCGGGCGCGGGTTGGCGCCGGGCCGGGTTCATTAGGCCCGTTGGAGCTGCCGCTGCCGGTGATCGTCGACCGGTCAGCCGCCGTGGCCCACGACTTCAGCGTTGGCGCTAACGTCGAGGGAGAGCACTGGTTCGGGCTGAACTGGGGCCGTGATCTGCCGCTGCCGCCCGTTGCTGATCTGCGTGACGTGATTGCAGGTGATCCCAGTCCGGATGGGCAGGGCCGGCTGCGTCTGGCGCGCGGCATTGAGGTTGGACACATCTTCCAGTTGGGCACCACCTACAGCGAACAACTGCATGCGCAGGTGCTCGACGAACAGGGTAACAGCATCCCGATGACTATGGGATGCTACGGTATCGGTGTATCCCGTCTGGTGGCAGCAGCAATAGAACAGCATCATGACGCACAGGGCATCTGCTGGCCGGACAGCATCGCCCCGTTTCAGGTGATGATCCTGCCGATACAGCAACATAAGGTGCCGGAAGTTCGTGAAGCTGCTGAAGCCTTATACGCAGACTTGTGTGCAGCCGGTATTGAGGTGTTGCTGGATGACCGCGATATACGACCGGGTGTGATGTTTGCGGATGCTGATCTGATCGGAGTACCTCGCCGGATCGTGCTCGGCAAACGCAGTTTGCAGCAGGGTGCTGTGGAATATCAGCGACGTGGCGCTACAGACCATACCATGGTGCCGCTCAGCGACTGTGTGCAAAAGATAATCAGCGAAATGTGAGTCTGTTTTTCTCCTTTTTAACCGAACTTCCAGTGCGCCGGTAGCGCCACCGGCTCAGGATACAAATTTGAGGCTCTGACGATGTCGTGCTACAACACGCTACAGCAACAACTGCAAACTGAACCCAAATATTGGCTGGTGACCGGCGCGGCCGGTTTTATCGGTAGTCATCTGTTAGAAACATTGTTGCGTCTTAATCAGCGGGTGGTCGGGCTGGATAATTTCAGCACTGGTTATCAACATAACCTGGATCAAGTGCAGGCGCTGGTTTCTGCGCAGCAATGGGCTAACTTCCGCTTTATTGATGGCGATATTCGCGATCTGACGACCTGTCAGCAGGCATGTGCGGAAGTCGATTTTGTGCTGCATCAGGCAGCGCTGGGCTCGGTGCCGCGCAGTATCGAAAACCCGCTCGCTACTAATGCCAACAATATCGATGGTTTTCTGAATATGTTGGTCGCGGCACGTGATGCCGGTGTGAAACGCTTTGTGTATGCCGCCAGCAGTTCCACCTACGGCGATCATGCTGATCTGCCCAAGGTGGAAGATAAGATCGGCAACCCGCTTTCACCCTATGCAGTGACCAAACTGGTCAATGAGGTATACGCTGAGGTATTTGCGCGCGCTTATGGTTTTCGCGCCATTGGTCTGCGCTATTTCAATATCTTCGGGCGTCGCCAGGATCCAAATGGCGCTTACGCTGCGGTGATCCCGAAATGGATTGCAGCGATGTTGAGCGATGAGTCGGTCTATATCAACGGTGATGGCGAAACCAGTCGCGATTTTTGTTTTGTTGATAATGCAGTACAGGCCAACTTACTGGCAGCAACAACGATAGACGAGGCAGCCAGCAATCAGGTGTATAACGTGGCGGTGAGTGACTGTACCAGTCTGAATCAGTTGTATGCGCTACTGCGAGACAATCTGATGCCGCATTGTCCGCATTTGCGCGACGCTAAGCCAATATACCGGGATTTTCGTGCCGGTGATGTCCGCCACTCACTGGCTGATATCAGCAAAGCAAAACGGTTATTGGGTTACCAGCCAACACATCGTATTGATGCAGGTATCAGTAATACGGTCAGCTGGTATATTTCTGAATAAAGGGAGCTGCTGATAATTCAGCGCCTGAAATTTGCTCTCCACAAATAAGCAGGTTTCGCGTAAAATAAATGGGTTATTATTCGGCGCTGTCTTCCGGATCTGTGCCAGAATGTCAGATGTGCCCTTTATCCGCGAACAGAGACAAAGTTATGGTATCCATCCGCCTGGCCCGTTCCGGGGCAAAAAAACGGCCCTTTTATCACCTGGTTGCCGCTGATTCCCGGCGTTCACGTGATGGTCGCTACATTGAGCGCTTAGGCTTTTATAACCCGATCGCACGTGAAAATCAGGAAGCTGTGCGCATTGATCTGGCTCGTGTCGATTACTGGTTGTCAGTCGGTGGTCAGCTCTCAGATCGTGCGAAAAAACTGGTTGCTGCGCAACGGGATGCAGCCGCAGTCGCTGCCACTGCGTAAAATTTTATAACAACGTATGTCGTTGGCTGACCCGACTGATCTGGTTGAGCTCGGGCATGTCACCGGCGCCTATGGATTGCGTGGCTGGATTAAAGTCCACTCAGACACACAACCTCGCAGCCATATCACGACCTATTCCCGGCTATTACTCCGTTTGAGTAATCAATGGCAGCCTTGGCAGGTTGCCTGCGGGCGGGAACAAGGCAAATACATCACGTTGAAACTGCAGAACTGTGACGACTGTGACCGGGCAGAACAACTGATCGGGGCACGCATTGCCGTCACCCGAGCTGACCTGCCCTACCTGACTGAGCCAGGTGAATATTACTGGGCGGATCTGATTGGTTTAACCGTACATAATCTGCAGGGAATCACGCTTGGCACAGTGCAGAATCTGCTGGCTACCGGTGCGCAGGATGTGCTCGTTCTGTCCGGTACGCGCGAGCGGTTAATTCCGTTTGTGTGGCAAAAAACTGTACATCAGGTTGATCTCGAAAACGGTAGCTTGCTGGTTGATTGGGACGAAGATTTTTAGCTGACCATGCGCTTTGACGTGATCAGCCTGTTTCCGACTATGTTTGCTGCTTTGCAGCAGGGCGTTACCGGACGCGCACTAACACGTGGCTTGGCAGAACTAGTGTTGTGGAATCCGCGTGATTATGCGATCAACGTCCACGGCCAGGTTGATGACCGTCCATATGGTGGTGGTCCCGGCATGTTGATGCGCTACGAGCCACTTGCCGCCGCCATTCAGGCAGCGCGTTCTGCTTCACCCGGAGGGCGGGTGCTATATCTGAGCCCGCAGGGCCAACCCTTTACTCAGGCTGCTGCCCGGGAATTTGCACGGAGCGATTCGCTGATTCTGCTGGCCGGGCGCTACGAAGGTATTGATGAGCGTCTGCTGGCCACTCAGGTAGATGAAGTCTGGTCAGTGGGCGATTATGTTGTGTCGGGTGGCGAACTGCCGGCTATGCTGATCATTGACAGCATTATCCGTTTGTTGCCAGGAGCGCTCGGGCATACCGAATCAGCCAGTCAGGATTCTTTCAGCACAGATTTGCTGGATCATCCACATTACACCCGGCCTGAAGTGATTGCGGGCCAGGCTGTGCCCGATGTTTTATTGTCCGGGGATCACGCTCGGATCCGTCGCTGGCGTTTGCAGCAGTCCCTGGGGCGTACCTGGCAGCAACGACCTGATCTGCTACAACAACGTTCACTCAGTGACGAAGAACAAATTTTACTCGCTGAATTTATCAGCGACATGACCGAATCATCTCAACCCACCGGGCCAGGAGCCAGCCGTGAGCAACATCATTCAACAGCTTGAATCAGAACAGATGAACAAAGAGATCCCGTCGTTTGGCCCGGGAGATACGCTGGTTATTCAGGTGAAAGTGAAAGAAGGCGAGCGCGAGCGGTTGCAGGCCTTTGAAGGCGTTTGCATTGCGCGTCGTAATCGTGGCCTGAATTCTGCCTTTACCGTGCGCAAAATGTCGCATGGCGAAGGCGTAGAGCGCGTATTTCAGACTTACAGCCCGTTGATTGATAACATCAGTGTTAAACGACGTGGTGCTGTGCGTCGGGCGAAGCTGTATTACCTGCGCGGACGTACTGGTAAGGCGGCGCGCATCAAAGAAAAAGTCTGAGTTTACCAAGACTTCGTTACAACATGCTGATGTACACTTTGTACATTATGCATATCGTTTATATACATTGAGTTTATTCCCTATGCCGAATGTTCGCCTGAAAGAAAACGAGCCATTTGAAGTGGCTCTGCGTCGTTTTAAGCGGTCTTGTGAAAAAGCCGGTATTCTGACCGAGGTGCGCCGCCGGGACTTTTTTGAAAAGCCAACCTGGGAACGCAAGCGCAAAGCAGCGGCAGCAGTAAAGCGCTGGCAGAAAAAGATCCGGCGTGAAGCAAGGCGTTTTGAGCGCCCTTATTAATGTCTGATATGGCACTGAAATCCCGTCTTCAGAGCGATATGCAAACGGCTATGAAGGCGCGGGATAAACCGCGTCTGGCCGTTATCCGGCTGATTCTGGCAGCAGTGAAACAACGCGAAGTTGATGAGCGTATTGAGCTGGACGATCAGCAGTTACTTGCTGTGCTGGATAAAATGGTGAAACAACGGCAGGAATCTGTCCGTCAATATCAGTCTGCCGGGCGTGACGATCTTGCTACAGCAGAACAGGCTGAGATTGCGATTATTCAGACCTATCTGCCTGCGATGCTAGCTCCTGATGAGATTGCAGCTATTATTCAGCAGGCTGTGTCTGATACCGGTGCGACATCTATGCGTGATATGGGTCAGGTGATGGCTGTGATTAAACCGCAGGCGCAAGGTCGTGCAGATATGGCTGAAATCAGTCAGGCTGTCAAAAAGCAATTAGCGGGCTGATTCTGCTATGATCAACCTTATACGCTTCCATCATTTATCTTTCTCCGTCCCTTATTTTCGACTCTCACCTGTTTGATGAAGATACCCACACCGACGCTGATTGCTGAACAGGTCGCGACTGCTCTGGCCGAAGATGTTGGCTCAGGAGACCTGACTGCTTGCCTGTTACCCGAAGAGACGCAGGCTTCGGCTCAGGTGATCGTGCGTCAGTCTGCGGTATTGTGTGGTGCTGATTGGTTTCACGAAGTATTCAGGCAATTGCATCACCAGATTGGACTCACCTGGCTGCATCAGGATGGTGATACGGTATCGACCGGAGATTGTATCTGCACCCTGACCGGGCCAGCGCGAGCCTTGCTGACCGGGGAGCGTACTGCCCTGAATTTTTTGCAAACGCTATCTGGTACCGCTTCAGCGGCAGCGCATTATGTACAGGCTGTGCAAGGATTTCCGGTTATGATTTGTGATACCCGCAAGACCCTGCCGGGTTTGCGTCTTGCACAAAAATATGCGGTTGTTTGCGGGGGGGCATCCAATCAGCGGATGGGTTTGTACGATGTGGTGTTGTTAAAAGAAAATCATATTCAGGCTGCTGGTTCTGTCACGCAGGCATTAGTTGCTGCTCAGGCTGTATCTGCTGCAGACACCATGATTCAGATTGAAGTGGAAAATCTGGCTGAACTGGAAGAAGCGCTGGTTGCCGGGGCAGCTTCTATTCTATTAGATAATTTCACCCTGACAGATTTGCGCCAGGCAGTAGCTCTGAATCAGCAACGTGCCCGGCTGGAAGCCTCGGGCGGTATCAGTCTGAGTAACGTGCGTCAGGTGGCAGAAACCGGAGTTGATGCGATTTCGGTGGGTGATCTGACGAAAGATTTGCAGGCCGTTGATTTTTCGATGCGTTTTTTGCCGGATAAAGCGGTATGCGACTAAGATACTGGGGTAGCCTTTTACTCGTCCTGCTTTTGCTGAGCAGTCTGGTACTGGTCTGGGTCTGGCGCGATGCTGAGCGCTTTCTGCAAACACCACTCAAGCTGCCGGATGCAGGGATGCAGCTGGAGGTTGCGCCGGGCACTGCCTTCAGGACGCTGGCGCGTCGCCTGGTTGAGCAGGGTGTGCTGGAAAATGAGTATTACTGGTATGCTTATGCTCGTCAGCGTCAGCTGGCACATCGCATCCAAGCCGGAGAGTATGCAATTGCAGCGGGCACAACACCAGGGCAATTACTCAACCTGCTGGTATCTGGTAAAACGGTTGTATATGAACTGACATTTGTCGAAGGGTCAACCTTCCGGCAACTGATGGCCCGGATTCGTACCCATCCGGCGTTGACTCAGACCCTGAGCGGGCTGGAGCCGTCGGCGGTGATGGAGCAACTTGGTCAGCCCGGATTGCATCCGGAAGGCCAGTTTTTTCCGGATACTTACCGGTTTCCACGGGGTACCACTGATCTGCAATTTTTACGCCGGGCGTATCGCCGCATGCAGTCCGAGCTGGCGCAGGCCTGGGCTGAGCGGTCGGATCAGATTGCAATACAATCCTCCGCAGAAGCGTTGATTATGGCCTCTATTGTAGAGAAAGAGACCGGGCAGGCCAGTGAGCGCCCGACGATTTCCGGTGTGTTTGATCGCCGTTTACGAATTGGTATGAAGTTACAGACAGACCCGACTGTCATCTACGGTATGGGTGAGCGTTTCCAGGGCAATATTCGTCGCCGCGATCTGCGTGAAGACACACCCTATAACACCTATGTGCATTATGGTTTGCCGCCCACACCGATCTGTTTTCCCGGACGCGCAGCTCTGGATGCTGCGGTACGTCCCGCAGCCGGGAAGGCACTATATTTTGTTGCCAAAGGTGATGGCAGCCATCAGTTTTCTGCCACGCTGCGGGAACATAATGCGGCAGTTCGTCGCTATCAACTGAAAAAATGACGAAACCTGGTAAATTTATTACCTTTGAGGGCATTGAAGGAGCCGGTAAAACCACTGGCCTGGAGTATGTTGCTGATTATTTAGCCCAGTACAACATATCAGTGTTGCAGACTCGTGAGCCGGGAGGCACGCAGCTTGGTGAGGCAGTGCGGCGTATCCTGCTGGATGCTGCACAGGATAAGATGGTACCGGATGCTGAGCTGTTGCTGATTTTTGCTGCGCGTGCGCAACATATCCGGCAGGTCATCCGGCCTGCGCTGGCAGCAGGTCAATGGGTACTCTGTGACCGGTTTACTGATGCGAGTTATGCGTATCAGGGTGCCGGGCGCAGCCTGGATAAAACCCGCATTGCCCGGCTTGTAGCATGGGTGCAGCAGGGCTTAATGCCTGATTTAACCCTGTTGCTGGATATCCCGGCAGAACAAGGCTTAACCCGGGCCAGGCAACGATCTGCTCCGGATCGGTTTGAATCAGAAACCGTCGACTTTTTTAACCGGGTGCGAGCTGAATATTTACGTCTTGCCACACATGAGCGGGAACGGATCACGCAAATTGATGCAACGCAGTCGCTGAGTCAGGTGCAACATCATCTGCGGCAAGCGCTGCAAAGATTGTTACCGCATGTCGACTGATAACAGGGAACTGCTTCCCTGGCATGAGTCACAATGGCGCCACTGGCAGCAATACGTAGCGTCAGGTACCATTCCTCACGCTTTATTATTGACGGGCCCGCCTGGCCTCGGTAAGCAGCAATTTGCTCACCGGATCAGTCGAAGTTTGCTGTGCTCAGCACCATTGGATGGTTTGCCATGTGGCCAGTGTCAGGACTGCTGTCTGGTTTCTGATCACCCGGATTTGCACCTTATTCAGCCTGATCAGCAATTTATCCGTGTGGCTGCGATTCGGGATATGATCCACACCATCAGCCTGGCCAGCCGTACCTGGCGCATCTTTGTCTTGCGGCCTGCTGATACACTGCATCCGGCCGCAGCCAATGCGCTATTGAAAACATTAGAAGAACCGACCCCTAATACTTTGTTGATTTTGCTGAGTGCATTACCACATCGGTTGCCAGCAACCATCCGCAGTCGTTGCCAGATACTTGCATTTCAGCCAGCTACCACAACTCAGGCAAAGACCTGGTTGCAGCAACAACAGGCTGAGGTAGATTGGGAGCCCTTGCTGGCGTTATCTGGCCGGGCGCCTTTAGCTGCCCTGGCAGCACTGGAATCAGATCGGTCAGAGCGTATTCAGGCGCTGATTGAAAGTCTGACAGCATTAAGCACTGGCCACACTCAACCGATGCAGCTGGTAAGTCTGTGGGCAAAACAACCTTTTGGGGAGTTGCTGAATGACTTTACGGTCATTTGTTACGATATGGTTCGCTTGTCCGCAGGATACGTTCAAGGTCTGTTTTTGCTGCAGGCAGTGGATGCATTACAATCGCTATCTGCCAAAGCTCATCTGACCAGTCTATTGCGTTTTATTGAGCAGCTGAATCGTTTAAAGAGACAGCAGCAGGTGAATCTGAATACAGCTATGTGTGTTGAAGCGTTAGTTTCGTCCTGGTTGGCTCTGATATTATCCTGAGTTTGCGCTTTAAATCTGAGTATTCTCCGCAGCTTGCTGTGGGGACAAAACCATGGGGATTTCCAAAGGGGGAGAAGCGTCGCTCTCGTCCCTTTGGTCGTGGGCGAGGTTTCATACTTCGCCCACGATTTAAAATTTGATTAAAAAAGAACCTTGTCGGAAAATCCGGCAGGGTTCTTTTTTGTTCTCAGTTTTCAGAGTTTAGCGTATGCATCGCACAGCAAGTTTTTCATCACCTTTTATTTTCTTGATGGCTGATGTCGTCGGACTCCAGGCTTCCGGGTAACCGTATGCAATGTTTCTCACAACACCTTTTGGTTCAGGCGAGTGGACATGATGCAGTGGATCTACGTGCGTTGTTTGGGCATCACGGATATCGGTTGGCAGTTCACCGTGGTATAAAAGATCTTCACCTTCTTCGGTTTCAGCACTGTGCCGGTTGATCCACCAGAGTGAATCTGCGTTACTTTCATTGTTGCAGGCACCTGCAGGAATCCATTCGCGCAAGGGATGCAGCTTATTTTCTTTGTACCAGTCGCCCGATTCCTCAAGGTGAAGTTTCAGTTCGGAGCCCTGTGTGTGGCAGGCTGCCAACCACTCATCCAGAGAAGGTAAGCGCCAATCATTGTAAAGGCGTTGTGAAGATTCAGAGATATTTGCCTGACCATCAATATGAGCACCTGATATCAGGTTAGCACAGAAGCTCAATGCTTCAGACCAGGTAAGGCCCTGTGCTGTGGTATGACTCAGTTCATTGCCTTGGCTGCGCTGATCCATCATTTTGTGCAGATAAGCCAGTGTTGCCGCTTCAGAAACTGTTTCCTGACCTGAATCATCAGATGCAGCAACATTCAGCACCTTTCTACCAAACATATTGATATCTGCTGTGCAAACAGCCCAGGCTCCGTGGGAGGCGAATAGTGCTGTTAACACGATTGCCTTGACAAATCTGCTCATTTTTTACTCCTGAAAATCACTGTTCCCAAAACAGAGTGTGCGCTGAAAGAATTTGTTTGGCTAATACGGCCATTCAGGTTGAATTGTATACTGTTTTAGCGAGTTTGCAAGCTCTGCACTTTTGCAGTTTTTATTGTGCCAGTGTGAGAGATCGCTGGAAGGCTGAGTGAATAGCTTCACTGAAAATGGTCTTGATTTGTTTATGCTTAAAGACCTGTATTCCTGCCTCTGTTGTGCCACCTGGTGAACATACCCGGGCACATAAATCAGCCGGAGACCGGGTGTCGGCAGCGGCCATTTGTGCGGCGCCGAGAAATGTCTGGATGGTGAGCAGGCGTGCGGATTCTGCATCAATACTCAGCTGCTGCGCTGCTGCTTCCATCGCTTCCTGCATCAGAAACACGTAACCGGGGCCACTGCCGGAAACAGCTGTGATAGCATCCAGCATTTCCTCGCGCTCTGCCCACAGGATAACTCCGACAGCAGATAAAAGCGATTCTGCCTGATGCCGCAAGGCAGGTGCTACCGTCGGGTCAGCATATAAGCCGGTCATACCGGATTGCAAAGTTACCGGCAGGTTCGGCATACTGCGGACAATCGGTATATCTTTGCCCAGCCAGCCAGCCAGTGTGTTGGTGCGTATGCCAGCTGCCAGAGAAATGATTAGAGGTTTTCGTTGCTGCACGATCTGGTGCAGGCCGCAGGCAACTGTTTGCAGTATTTGTGGTTTTACTGCCAGTACCACGATATCCGCCTGTTCGGTTGCCTGCACATTGTTTTGTGTGGCCGATACAGGATATTGCTGGCAGAGTGGGTGTTGACGGTCAATCCGGGGGCTGGCTATTGTGATGTGGTGTGGTGCTGTTCCCTGACTGATCAGTCCCTTCACCAGGGCGGTTGCCATGTTGCCTGAACCGATAAACGCAATCCGGGGTTGGGGGGTGGGCGGGCTCATGCAGACTGATCCTCCGTAATATCCGGATCGGCCCATAACGTGGTCAGATCAATCAGTGGGCAGGTTGTTGTTGCGATTTGTATTGTTTCAGCCACGTAAGGTTGCAGTGGTTCTGGTAGTTCGATGGTCACGGATTGTGCAACAGGTTTGGCATGGAAGCGCCCCTCACAGCGTGATACCAGAACACCATAACGCCGGCTATCTGCCTGGCATACGAGTAATGTAGCTGGTTGGCCTGACATCTGATTCGATAATCCCAGATAGCAGGATAAATCCAGTAAGGGCAGTAGCTCTCCGGACACGGGCGCTACCCCGGTCAACCAGTCAGGGGTATCAGGTATTTGTGTGACCTGATTTATTCTGTGCTGTACAGACTGAATCTGTGTCAGTGGAGAGGCAATGGCTTGTTGCCCCAGGTGATACAGAATGACTTCTGTAGTTGCGCTACCGCTCACTACCTTAGGCTGTTGCGCACGCGGGTAACAATTTTTGTTTCAGTTTTTGCATCGCCTGTTTTTCTATCTGCCGGATACGTTCAGCGGATACGCCATATTCTTCTGCCAATTCATGCAGAGTTGACTTTGATTCCTGTAACCAGCGACGCTGCAGGATATTTTGACTACGATCATCCAGGGTAGCCAGAGCCTGATGCAGTTGTTGCTGCTCATGCCGGTCATAGTCTGCGGCTTCTAATTGGCTGGCTGGTTCATGTCGTGTATCGGCCAGGTAGGCTGCTGGTGCGACATTGGGTGCTTCGTCTTCTTCCTGCGCTGTGTTGTCGAATGCAATATCCTGATTGGACAGGCGGGCCTCCATTTCCAGCACGGTTTCTGGTTTTACACCGAGATCCTGAGCCACACCCTCGACCTCTTCCTTTGAAAACCACCCCAGTCGCTTTTTGGTGCTGCGCAGATTGAAAAACAGTTTGCGTTGTGCTTTGGTGGTCGCGATCTTCACAATGCGCCAGTTACGCAGGATATATTCGTGTATTTCGGCCTTAATCCAGTGTACGGCAAATGAGACGAGCCGTACGCCGACATCCGGGTCAAACCGACGAACTGCTTTCATCAGACCAATGGTGCCTTCTTGCACCAAATCATTCTGTGGCAGGCCATAACCATTGTAGCCACGCGCAATCCTTACCACGAAGCGCAGATGAGCCAGAATCAGTTCCCGGGCTGCGGCTAAATCCTGTTTATCGCGACATTGCACGGCTAATTCGTACTCGCGTTCAGCGCTTAGTACAGGCAGTTGAAAGGCTGCATTGATGTAAGCATCCATGCTACCAGTGGGTAAACAGGCTGCCAGTGAGGTATTCATTATTTGTCTCTGTAAGTTCGGAAATGACCTGAGAATCAATAGTTTGTCAGTGTTTTCTTAACACAAATTCTTGACAACTCACTATTATGGCGTTTTTTGTCCTGAGTTGCCAGTATGAATTCGGAACCGGGTGCGATTCAAACTGATGTGGTGATCTGCTACCGTAGGCTTTTCACAAGCGTTACTCCGATCTGCTCTCCGAGGGACGCCGGAATACCCGTCCGTGGGGGCTCGGCTGCGGCCGTCAATGGCCGCAGACGCCCTCGGAGAGCAGATCGGGATAACGCCCCGTTTTAGTACAGTGATGCAACCACCTTCGTAGCCATGTTCAAACCGGGCAGCCTTTGCACACATTCGCTGCAAAACCTACGACACCGGTTGTCGCAACCTGTAGTACCGTGATAAAAATCCTGTGTGCCAGAAACGAATCGACCAAGAGACTGTTCGCTGAACTCTGTTTGCCTATCAGACCGGATAGAGTGGCAGCCAATCCGGCAGTGCTGTGACTGTGGCTTCGCTGCGCACAGAACGACAGGTATTCGCTGGCGTTTTGGGTGAACGCCTGGCCACCGATGCGCTGTCGGGCATGAGCAGCTCTGGCAAGGTTTGTTGTACCACAGTGCCGCCATTGGTGGGAATGACCGCGAAGGTGGTTGTGCCACCTTACTCTCAGAGCGTTTCCCGACCGGGGTTCTCCGAGGGCGTCTGCGGCCATGGACGGCCGCAGCCGAGCCCCCAGGACGGGTATTCTGGCGTACCTCGGAGAGCCCCGGTCAGGAAACGCTGAGCCTGACGTTGACAACATTCGATCTCATGTAGCCCAACCTATTACTCCACATCAATTTGAATCACACCCTTCGGATCCCTTTGCTGTCTGTTGCGCTCTTTCTGCTTGTATCATCTGTTTTTTGCGTGTTGCACCCCAATGATACTGTCCAATATCACCATTTTTGCGGATGACGCGATGGCATGGAATTAACCAGGCAATCGGGTTTTTGCCAGCGGCGGTTCCCACAGCACGTACGGCTTTGGGTCGCCCGATCTGTTGCGCCAGCCGCTGGTAGCTGACCAGTTCTCCTGACTTGAGTTGCAGTAGTGCCTGCCATACCTGGTTTTGTAGCTCCGTTCCTATTGCCCAGGCAGTGATGGGTGGGGCACTTGAGTGTTCGGGCTGAATGGATAAGTCTTCTGCTTTGGTCTGGTGATGTTGATAAATGTAGCCTGGCCAGCGTTGTTGCAGGATGGATATCGGTTCTGGTTCCGGTTCCGGATCGTGCAGTGAGAGGTGGCATAAGCCTGCATCGGTGAAGCCCCACAAGGCGATGCCGTAAGGTGAATCAGTGACGCCATATTCCAGCAGTTTATGCGTCGGATGTTCGGCCCTCACCGATAGTGTTAAGCTGGCGCTGGATGGTTTCATGGTGTCAGGGTTACTGCTTGTTTGCGCAGCATGCGATAGTAGCCGATGGGAATTACGAATAAGGTCAGCAGTGATGAGACTGCCAGTCCGAAGATGAGTGCGATTGCCAGGCCGCGAAAGATCGGGTCTGGCAGGATGAACAGGGAGCCGATCATCGCTGCCACGGCGGTCAGCAGTATCGGACGCGAGCGCATCCGAACTGAGTCAATCACGGCCTGTTCCAGCGCACAGCCTGCTGCCAGTTGCTGGCGGATAAAATCGACCAGCAGGATGGAGTTGCGCACGATGATGCCGGCCAGTGCAATGATGCCGATCATGGAGGTGGCAGTGAATTTTGCATTCAGTAACCAGTGGCCTGGCATGACGCCGAGCAGGGTCAGCGGGATCGGGGCCATGATGATCAGTGGCGTCCGGTAGTCTTTGCAGGTACCAACCACCAGCAAATAGATCAGTAATAAGCCGGCGCTGTAGGCCAGTCCCATATCCCGGAAGGTGTCCAGAGTGATCTGCCATTCACCGTCCCATTTGATCGCGGTCTGGTAGGGCTGTTCCGGTGGTGTAGCGTAATACTGGGTGATGTGCGGATGTTGCTCAGTCAGTTTTGCACTGGCGCTGAACATCGCATACAGCGGGCTGTCCAGTTCTCCGGCCATGTCGGCCGTCACATAGGTGACCGGGCGCAGGTTTTTGTGTTGCACCGGAACATCTGCGACCCCCGCTTCCAGGCTGATCAGGTCGTGCAACGGTATTTGTTGTCCGGCCCGGTTGCGTAAGGTGATGTTGCGCAGTTGTGCCAGGTTGGCTTTGTCTGCCGGTGCCAGCCGCAGCACAATCGGAGTAGGGGTGCTGTTACGCTGGTCATGCAGGTAGGTGGTGGGCTGTTCGCTGATCAGTTCGGACAGTGCCTGCCGAATCTGATGTGGTGTGATGCTGACTTCAGCTGCCCGTCGTGTCTGGATGCGGATATGGGTATGCGGCCGGTCTGCGGTCAGGGTACTGTCGATATCCACGACATCCGGAATAGTGCGCAAGATATCCTGTAGTTGCTGCGCGGTTTGCGCCCGGTCAGCTGCGGTTGGTCCGTAGATTTGCGCCACCAGAGGTGCCAGGGTTGGCGGACCGGAAGGTTCTTCCACCACAGCGATGTCAGCATGGTGTGCCTGCGCTAGTGGTTGGATGCGCTGACGGATACGCTTTGCGATGGTATGGCTGCCTTCGTTTCGTTCAGCTTTTGGCAGCAGGTTGATGGTGATCTCACCCTGATGTGGTTGTTGACGCAGGTAGTATTGCCGCACCAGGCCGTTGAAGGTGATCGGGGCCGGGGTGCCTGCATAGAGTTGATAGTCTGTGACGGTGGGTTCATCGCGCAGGGTAAGCGCTATTTGTTGTAGTGTGGCTAAGGTTTGTTCAGCCGTACGATCTTCCGGCAGGTTGACCACGACGGTCAGGGTGGGTTTGTTGTCGAATGGCAACATTTTGAGCAGTACCTGTTGGGTGACAGGTAATAACATGGCGCCGATGAGTGCGATGCACAACCCAAGGAATAATAGCCACTGGCTGGTGGTACGGTGTCGTCCGCTGATAAAGGGTGTGAGCAGGTGTCCGACCCAGGCACCGATACGATCTTGCTGTTCTGCCTGTGGCTGATGGTTGCGCAGCAGGCGGATTGCCAGCCAGGGGGTGATTGTGAAGGCAATCAGCAGGGAGAGGATCATGCCGGTACTGGCATTCACCGGAATCGGACTCATGTAGGGCCCCATCAGTCCGCTGACAAAGGCCATCGGTATCAGGGCGGCGATCACGGTGAGCGTTGCCAGGATGGTGGCAACCCCCACTTCATCCACGGCTGCCGGGATCACCCGGATCAGCGGCTGATCCGGTGTGGCCAGATGGCGACGGTGGATGTTTTCGACCACCACAATCGCATCATCGACCAGGATGCCGATGGAGAAGATCAGCGCAAACAGTGAGATCCGGTTCAGGGTAAAGCCCCAGGCCCAGGATGCGAACAAGGTGATCAGTAAGGTGAGCGCCACGGCACCGCCGACTACCAGAGCGGCCCGCCAGCCGAGGGTCAGGTAGACCAGTACCACGACGGCGAGGGTTGCCAGGAGCAGTTTCTGCATCAGTTGGCTGGCTTTGTCCTGTGCGGTCTGTCCGCTGTTGCGAGTGGTGTTGATGATGATGTTGTGCGGGATCACCTGCCCTTGTAGTGTTTCTACCTGAGCCAGTACCCGGTTGGCGACATCAATGGCATTTTCTCCCGCCTTTTTTGCAATACTCAGGGTGACGGCAGGGCGTGGCGGGGCGTGATCCACGCTCATCTGCACATAGCCAGTTGGTGTTTGTGCGGCGCGTGCAATCGTCGCTACGTCTCGTAGCGTAATCAGTTGATTCCCGCTGCCACCGATAATCAGATCAGCTATCTGGTCTGCGTTTTGCAGTGCCTGGCCAACACTGAGTAACAGGCTCTGGTTGTGTTGTACCACTGTGATTGGTTGGGTTTCACCACCGTAGGCGTGTAGAGACTGTACGATCTGTTGCGGGGTCAGGCCGTAAGCGGTCAACCGGGCCGGATGCAGTGTGACTTTGATTGCCTCAGGGGCTGCGCCCAGAACGTCTATCGCGCGGGTGCCGGGTACTCGTTGCAGCAGTTCGGCCAGCGTCGTCCCGACCTGGCCCAGTTGGGTCTGAGTCACGGCGGTGTCCTGGCTCCACAGGGTTAGTGCCAGGATCGGTACGTCGTTGATGCCACGTGCTCTGACTCTCGGTGTCCGGATGTCATATTGTTCGGGCCAGTGAAATTCGGTCATCACCTGGTTCCAGGTCTTCACCAGTGCTTCCTGGCGCTGGATACCGACTTGATATTGCACGGTCAGTATCGCCTGTCCCTGCAGCGCAGTGCTGTACACATGTTTCACCCCGGCGATCTGGCTCAGCCAGCGTTCTGCCGGGCTGGCAATCTGATTGGCGATTTCGGTACTGCCCAACCCCGGTGCGGCCAGAAAGATGTCGACCATGGTGACATCAATCTGTGGATCTTCTTCTTTTGGGGTGATCAGCAGTGCGATCACGCCCAGCACAATCATGATCAGTGCGATCAGGGGAGTGATCGGGTTGTCCTGAAAGCGTTGTGCGATTTGCCCGGACAGGCCGAACCGGTTCATTGCGTGTCATCTCCGATCTGCTTCAGCCTGCCCAGGGGGTTAGCTCTCTGGAGAGTGAGAATGCCGAAGTGTTGCCACAAGGTATCTACGATGAGTGGCTGCTGTTCTATTGCGGCCTCTATCAATTGCGCTTCTTTAGGTAGAGTAGCAATGTAGGCAGGTTTACCCCAGTCTATCGCCAGGTTTTCATCCAGCATGTTGCCCGGGTAGCGATGATATCTGTTGTAGTAATCGTCTTCCTGAATGATTTTGTCAAAGTGACAGATGCCATGCGAATATTTCATGATGTGTACTTTCCATTCTTGCACATTAATATATTTATATAAGGTGTAATTTGGAAAATCATTTTATGAAAAAAGGTGCTTAGTAACTATGCTCATGAGATGCTAATTTGCCTTTTTATCAAAATCAGAGTGCCTTTCTGTGATGCTGGAAGCTGGTACTATGTTTCTTTTGTAAAGTTATCAGCTTCGCAAAACAGATCGTTTTTATCTGGTTATTCAGTATGATAATATCTAAGGAATCTGGCTATCTTGACTTCAGGTTTGTTTAGCGAATATTTATGTTATGCGCTCAAATCAGGTATTATCAAATAGTTTTCTTCTTCATTGCCGAGTTTTTCGTACCTATCAGCCCAATAAAAATGTCCGACAATAGCAGAAGTGACAGCATCTAATTCATCATGCGAAATACTGGTATCAGTGATATAGTCTCCGTGAATTCCGAATTCGGCTATACCCTCTTTTAAATATCTTAATCCGGCTTGTTTGCGAGGTATTGACATAATATCCTGTGCTGCTCCAGGATAGCTTTCAATAACAGGGATACCTGAAGCTCTGAATTTTCCGGCAAGCTCGACGCCTCTTTTAGTCAACTTCTGCATACTGGGTATGAGAGCCGGATAGCTGTTTATCCCTCTTTTTTTTAATTGGCGCTCACATAAACGAGTAATGCCAAATTCTACCCTTTTCGGGTCGTTGTCAAAATAATCAGTTCGGCCTTGCGGGATTGATAATGGTGAGTCAATAGACACCAGATTCACATTATTCTTTTGAGCTATATCAATCATTTCCTGATCAGTTTTTATGCGGTATGTTTTTGCCGTATTTCCGATCAATATACAATATCCACTCTCTTTTTCTTCGGTGGAAACCAGATCAATACCAATAATACAAATTTCATTTAAAGGGCATATCTCATTAAGGTCGTGATAAGTGATTATTGGCTTTACAGAACCTTTGAAGTTTTCCAGGTAAACCTTATGTGTAGTATAGTCTGGTTTTCCCCGGCCCCATTTTATCCTGCTTCTGTTTTTCCTGAAGGTGGGGTTTTTTCTGGTGCCTTCTGGTATTTTTTCTTTTCTAAAAAGCCTTGTTATACTTTCATCCAGAATAGCCTTCATGCCTTCGATATCCGCATGATTATATTCTACTAGTCTACGTAATGCCTTTTTTTCTCCCCTGCGGTACTTATGCCACAGGATAGGCGCTGCTTCACCAGGACTATTCCTGATACCGGGGAATCTATGCCGTCCTAGTGTTGTTTCTATCGTTTTCTGACCGCCAGTTAAACCGACTTTTTTAGC
Source organism: uncultured Gammaproteobacteria bacterium (assembly GCA_963922315.1). Taxonomy (GTDB): domain Bacteria; phylum Pseudomonadota; class Gammaproteobacteria; order Chromatiales; family Chromatiaceae; genus JAHDBG01. Next base: position 8,393 of record CAWUID010000025.1, on the reverse strand, counting down.
AAAATACCGGAGATCAATATGAATAGCAGGTAATGTTATTGATTTAAAATGCTTTTTTAAAAACTTTAAATCGAATATCGTGCCATTAAATGTCACCATGACCTTAGCTGCAGATAAGTCTGATCTCAATAAGCTCGAGTCTCCTCCAGATTGATATACGCCATATTCATCTCCTAAAGACCAGCCCACAATTGTAATTTCGTCGTAGTATAAGCTAAGGCCGGTTGTCTCAACATCTAAAAAAATAACATCATCCGGATATTCTAAAGCAATCCGATAGTATTCTGTAGAACTGAGATTTTCTCTGAAAAAACTGATATCTTTATTTTTATACGCATGTTCTGTTTCTGTCAGTATGTGGCATACTTTATTTTTATCAGTGTTGATGAGTTGTTCATTAATTTTCTGTTTGTAAATATCCCAGGTCAGAATACCTTTAGCCCAGATTTCCTGTTCTCTTTTTTTACTAATCCCCTTTAGATGTTGAAAGGTTGATTTGAGCATGATTTTTTCTTTCAGTGGAGCGCCAGTCTTTGATGTTGCCAGATCGTTGCTGTGTGTCTCAAGGTGAAACGCTTGCCAGTGTCACAAAACGAGATGCTACTACAGTACAGCCTGAACACGGGATGAAGCGGTACACCATCATTTTATGGTGTGTATCCTGCTGCATGCCGCAGGATATGTTCTCCGGCCTGCAGGCCGGACAGGATCACGATGCCTTCTGGTGTGCGTTGTCCGATCACAACCTGGCGCAGAAAGGTGGTGCCGTCCTGCCAGACGTATACTGCATGTAAGTCACCGCGTTCCAGCAGGCTGTCGGCCGGGATGCGGATCACTGATTGTTGTCCGGTCGGCACCGCCAGTAGCAGATAGCTGCCAGGCATGGACTGAAACTGCGCTGGATTCAACAGGCCGCGGACGGCAACTGTGTGTGTGGCTGGATCTGCCTGCGGAAAGATGGTCAGGTCGGTAAGAGTATGCCATTCACCCGCTGCATTCTGTGCCCGGATAAAGCCCGCGTTTCTGATTTCTGAGATCAGGCCCTGTGGCACATGCGCTTGTACTCGTAACGCGGACAGGTCAAACCCGGATAATAGTGGTTGTCCTACTTGTGCTGTTTCGCCCACCTTGATGTGGCGTGCTGTGACCACGCCACCATACGGTGCCTTGATCTGGGTATAGGTCAGTTTTTGTTCGATTTCAGCAATTTGGGCACGGGCTGCAATCACATTCGCACGTGAAATATCGCGCTGGCTCTGGTACTGCTTGGCTGCTTCCGCGGTTACGTATTGTTTTTTTTGTAATGCCTGATAACGGCGATAGTCGGCTTCTGCCCGCGCGTTGTCGGAGCGTGCCACGCGCAGCGCAGACTGTGCCTTTTGCAGTTGTGCCTTCAGTTCGGCATCGTCCAGTACGACGACCAGGGTGTCTGGCAGTACCTGGTCATTCACATCAACCCGGATGTCTTGCACCCGGGCGCTGACCTGGGCACTCAGGGTCGCTTCATGCACTGCTTCGACCTGGCCGCTCAGGATCACTTGCGTTGCCACGGTGACAGGTTGCAGTTCCAGAGTCTCGGATGCTGCCATGACGCTGGTCATCAGGCTGGCTGCGAATAGTGCACTACCGTACTGCGGCATCATGCGTTTTTCCCTTTGATTTCTGTGGTCATCCAATCTGTGATCGGGCGGGTTCGGCGCCACCAGCGTCGGCCCGTTTGCCAGTGCCATTGTTGTCCGTCACAGGGATACAGGATGATTTCATCGTTGCACAGTAACCCCAGTTGATGTTCCAGTTGGCGTAGTGCCACCATCCAGGCCATCGGGTCTGCGTCCAGTACGGCCCGACCTGGTGCTGACAGCATGTGTATGCTGGGTGTTTGTCGGGTGCCAGTGCGTGTGTTGGCCAGTTGGGCTAATCCCTGCAATAAATGGTCGTCGCCGCTGACATTGGCAAACTGGTGTGGTGCTGCTTGTGGCAGGCAGCCACCGCCACTCAGCCATAGTCCACTGACTGCAGGAAGCTCGCGTTCTGCCCGGATCTGGTTGGGTGGCGATTCATGCCACAACATTTGTACTTCATTCAGCAGTGAGTGCCAGTGAATTGCATCCGGGCCACTGGGCAGGAAGTGTTCTATCGGGCGTCCCAACACTCTACTCAGAGGGTGGGTCCGGATACCCGGGTGTTGTTGCACCGATAAAAACCAGTGATTCGGCTCTGCCAGCCATAAACGCAAGCCTTCATCTTTGAAGTGGTCGTTAAACAGGGTGATGAAGGCCTCGGCCTCTGTCAGGCCGAGTGGTTGGTGGTGAAAATCAAACGCGAGTAGCCGATCCTGATCGGGTTGCAGGTGGATCGGGTGTGCTTGAAAGACCCACTGGTCTGGTGCCAGCGGTGGGTTCAGGCGCCAACTAAGTGCACCAGTCGGCAGGTCCTGGCCTGGTGCAACCGGTAGCCCGAACAGTTTGCATAAGGTCCGGGCATAGCCAACCGGTGCTGCATTGCGCTCTGCCCGGCTGAGCAGGCGTGATAGTGCAGGCAGGGGCGGCAGTTCGGGTAGGGTGGCAGAGGCTGGAAATGGCCCGAGCAGGTCGGGCACCACAACATGGTGTATCACGGGCATAGCCGCTCTTGCAGGAGTTGGTTTACCTGCTGCGGATTGGCTTTACCTCTGGATTTTTTCATCACCTGACCGACGAAAAAGCCGATCATTTTTGGTCTTTTTTCTGTCGCAGCTGCCTGGTAGTTGGCCACCTGTTCTGGGCTGGCTGCGATCACTTCATCCACCCAGGTGGCGAGTGCGCTGGTGTCGGTGACCTGTTTCAGGCCGTGTGCTGCGATCACGGTATCGGCAGTGCCTTCGCCCTGCCACATCGCAGCAAACACTTGTTTCGCAATCTTGCCAGAGATGGTCTGATCCTGAATCCGGCATAACAGCCCGGCCAGGTCGTCAGCGGAAACCGGCGATGCTGCCAGTGCTGTGTCTGCCTTGTTCAGCGCGGCGCTGAACTCGCCCAGCACCCAGTTTGCCGCCAGGGTTGCATCGCCACAGGTTGTCGCCACAGATTCAAAAAAGTCTGCCAGGTCACGACTGCTGGTCAGGCTGTCTGCGGCATACGCAGACATGTCAAACTCAGCCTGAAAACGAGCGGCGCGTGCATCCGGTAGTTCTGGCATATCGGCGGTGGCGGTGGCGATAAAGTCGTCGTCAATGACCAATGGCAACAAATCCGGGTCGGGGAAATAACGATAATCATTTGCTTCTTCTTTTGAGCGCATACTGCGTGTTTCATCCCGTTCTGCGTCATACAGTCGGGTTTCCTGCACAATGCGGCCACCGTCTTCCAGAATGTTGATCTGCCGTTCCACTTCGAATTCTATCGCTTTGTGCAGAAAGCGAAATGAGTTGATATTTTTCAGTTCGGTGCGGGTACCTAATTGTGTCTGTCCCGCGGGGCGTACAGACACATTCGCGTCACACCGGAAACTGCCTTCTTGCAGGTTGCCATCACAAATCCCAATACAGGTCACAATCTGATGGATCTTGCGTGCATACGCGACTGCCTCGGTGGCAGAACGCATATCGGGTTCAGATACGATTTCTAAGAGTGGTGTGCCGGCCCGGTTCAGGTCAATCCCACTCATGCCATGAAAGGCGTCATGCAGTGATTTACCGGCGTCTTCTTCCAGGTGCGCGCGGGTTACTCCGATAGATTTTGTAGTGCCGTCTGCTGTGACCAGAGACACGGTACCTTTCCCCACTACCGGGAGTTCGTACTGGCTGATCTGGTAGCCTTTCGGCAGATCGGGATAAAAATAATGTTTGCGGGCAAATACGGAATGCGATGCGATCTCAGCGCCAATCGCACGCCCGAATCGCACCGCCATCTGCACAGCTGCTTGGTTCATTACCGGCAGTACCCCAGGCATACCCAGGTCCACCAGAGCTGCCTGAGTGTTCGGTGCTGCGCCAAACGTGGTGGCAGAACCGGAAAAAATTTTGGATTGTGTGGCCAGCTGAGTATGAATTTCCAGGCCAATCACAGTTTCCCATGGCATGATGATTACCTTCAGAGGGTTATCAGAACTGAAAATAGATGATGGTTGGTACACCAAGGGTGTATTACCAATCCAGGCATCATAAAGTCGCTTTATTATAGTCCCCAGACCGTGATGGTGCGGTGATCCTGATGTTTTGTCTGGTGCCAGATCTTGTCGTCCCAGGATATGTCAGTGCGGCGATCAAAGATCAGCAGGTGCATTTCATCCGCACCACACCGCGCGGCATAGTCTGCGGTTTGCGGTAGTCCGTCCTTTAGTGTCGCCTCCAGTGAGCCATAGCGGATCTTCAGCTCCAGTACGATTCGCTGAATTTCTCCATGAAAGCCTGCCTGTTCATCCACCGGCCATTCGATATACAGATCGGTGCGTTTGCGTCCGAGCCCGTATTCGCGGCTGATCCGCCCGCCGCCATTCACGATCCGTTGCAAAAACGCTTGCAATAGTAGCTGTGGCCCGGCTTCTTTATAGTCGAACTGTTGTATCCAGGTGTCACTGTGTTCGCGGAAGAATTGCTGGAATGCCTGTAACAATCGCGGTATGTCCAGTCGCCGTTCCGGCGTCAGATACCAATGTTGTTGATGGGTAATCCGTGTTTGTTTTGACCAGATCAGTTCGCGTGGTATCACTTCCTGATAAATACGGTTCGCAATCTGTGTGTCTGGTCGGGCTGTGATGAGTCCCAGATCAGCGACATACTGAATGTCGTCTGTCGGGATATCTGATTCGTCATCCGCACCGGATAAGATAGCCGACATGACATGATGAACCCGTGGTTCTTTCAGCTTATCGGTCAGTTGATCCAGGTGCGTTGCGCGTGACTGAATCAGTTTCTCTCGGGCGGTCCGGTAATCTTCCAACGTCACTGGTACCCGCCGGTCTGCCAGATGCGACATCTTTTCGGTTAGCTCCCAGGCCAGTGCATTCACCAGCCAAGGCTGTCCGCAGGTATCTGCCCATAATTCCGGAAAGATCGCTTCTGCAAACGTCTGTCCGGTTTCTTCCGTGTGTTGTAACCAGAGTGCTGCCACTTCCTGCCGGGTAAAATTACCCAGGCGCAACGATTCAGTCTTAATATTGAACGCAGAACCGCCGGTAATAATCTCCTGACCGCCGGTTTCAATCCGGTAATCGCGCACATCGCGCACCCCGCACAGAACAATAGAAATCGGGAACGCTGCCGGACGTTGCGTATAACCGCCCCGAATCTGGCGCAGGACTGAAATCAGAGTATCGCCGACTAAGGCATCAATTTCGTCCAGAAACAGCACAACCGGGCGGTTGCAATGGCGCACCCATAAACTGAGTAAGCGAGTAAGTGCCTGACCTGTTCCCTGTTGTAACGCAGACTCTGCTTGCTGCAACATGAAATCATCGTGTAAGTCACTTTCGGCATAATGTGCCAGGAGATAACAGATAGTCCGCATCGCTTCCGGAATGTTGTTACGCCAGGCCTGTGCCGGTTCAATATTCGCATACAGCGCACGGTAATCGCCCTGTTGATTCAGATGAGCCATCAGAGCCATTAAACAGGTGGTTTTTCCCGTCTGACGCGGTGCATGCAGGACAAAATAACGTTGTTGTGCGATCAGTCGTTTGATGGCTGGCAGATTGATCCGTGTCAACGGATCAATCATGTAGTTCAATTCCGGCACTGAGGGCCCGGCGTTGTTGAAAAACAAAGGAATCATGATGTGTTCCTGAACATATCAGTTGGCAAGGGCTTGCAGACAGGCTCGGATTGATTCAGCCCTAAGGTCGGGCCATCATGGTGACATGGGTACCGGGCGCTGATATCTCACGCACCTGGTCTTCGGTATGGGCGCCCCAGCCCCAATGCGGACGATGATCTGCAAACGCAGCGGCAGCATCAGGTTCGAGAGACTGTTCGCTGGCGCGGAACAGATGGATCGAACAAGTGAGACGTGCCCGTGACTGATATCGGGCATGGCCCTGTGCAGTAGCCCGGTAGGTTTGTGCCCAGCGGCGTAAGGTGGTGGTGGTATCGGTTCCGGTCCCGGTAAAGACGATCTGATGATGCTATAGCCAACCCAGTACCTGTGCAGGGGCCTGGTCTCCTTGTGCGTGTAATTCAGCCAGAGTGTAAGGCGTGTCATGTACGGTCAGTTCGGTGAACACCTGCAACAGACACCAGAGCTGATACGCATCACTGCCGTCGTCCTGCGGATCTTGCCAGTTTTGCTGTGCATCGGGCGCAGCGGTATCCAGTATACCGATCAGGGTGGCAAATTCTCTGCCGGCTTCTAATTGGCGAGCTAATTCAAAAGCGACCCGTCCGCCGGAAGATTGTCTCAGAATCTGATAAGGCCCTTGTGGGTGTTGCTGACGGATTGCTGCCAGCTGATAAGCTGCTAACGCCTCGACGGAGTCCGGTGTTACTTCATTCGGTTGCAGTCCAGGTGTTTGCAACGCATAGATCGGATGTTGTGATCCCAGAGCGGTAGCAAGAGGTCGCAGATACAACACAGAACCGATTGCACCTGGCAGGATATAAATTAGCGTTCCTTCTGGCCAGGGGATATTGCGCAAGGGATGTGGTGTTATTCATGAGTTGGGTCTTTTTTTTGCAATGAATCAGATGGTTTTTTTGATATTGGAAGGGTGCTTTGCAGCTTACAGTCCCCAGACAGTGATTGTATGTTGGCCCTGATCTTCAGTGCGGCACCAGATCTTCTCGTCCCAGGACACTTCAGTCCGGCGATCAAAAATCAACAGGTGCATCTCGTTCGCACCACACCGCGCGGCATAATCCGCGGTTTGCGGTAAGCCATCTTTCAGTGTCGCCTCCAGCGAGCCATAGCAGATCTTCAGCTCCAGCACGATTCGCTGGATTTCGCCATGAAAGCCTGCCCGCTCATCCAGCGGCCATTCAATGTACAAGTCGGTGCGTTTGCGCCCGAGCCCGTATTCGCGGCTGATGCGCCCACCACCGTTCACGACCCGTTGCAGAAATGCTTGTAGTAACAACTGTGGCCCGGCTTCCTGGTAGTCGAACTGTTGTATCCAGGCGTCGCTGTGTTCGCGGAAGAACTGCTGGAATGCTCGCAGCAACTTCGTCATATCCAGCCGCCGCTCTGGTGTCAGATACCAGTGCTGCTGGTGGGTAATTGTGGCCTGGCTGGTCCAGATCAATTCGCGTGGGATTGTTTCCTGATAAATACGATTCGCTATACAAATGTCGGGTTGCAGGGTGATCAAACCAAGATCAGCGACATACTGAGCGTCATCTGTGGGTATGTCTGCAGGTTTACCGGTACCTGCCAGCAGGGTAGCAACGACCTGATGCACCCGTGGTTCTTTCAGCTTATCGGTCAGTTGATCCAGGTGTGTGGCACGTGACTGGATCAGTTTCTCCCGGGCGGTTCGGTAATCTTCCAGCGTCACTGGTACCCCTCGGTCTGCCAGATGCGGCATCTTTTCGGTCAGTTCCCAGGCCAATGCATTCACCAGCCAGGGCTGGCCGCAGGTATCTGCCCAGAGTTCCGGAAAGATCGCTTCCGCAAATACTTGCCCGGTTTCTTCCGTGTGTTGTTGCCAGAGTGCTGCCACTTCGTGCCGGGTAAAATTACCCAGGCGCAACGATTCCGTCTTAATATTGAACGCAGAACCGCCGGTAATAATCTCCTGACCGCCGGTTTCAATCCGGTAGTCGCGCACATCGCGTACGCCACACAGAATAATGGAAATCGGAAAAGCTGCCGGACGTTGCGTATAACCGCCCCGGATCTGACGCAGGACTGAAATCAGGGTATCGCCGACTAAGGCATCGATTTCGTCCAGAAACAGCACCGCAGGCTGAGTCGACTTTTGGCTCCAGTACTCCAGTAAGGTTTGTACCAATGACTCTGCTGCATAATACTGGCGTTGTGTGTTCAGCCAGGTGAATAATGTCCGGTCTTGCAAATAGATGCTGGCAGCAGATGCAATGGCCTCTGCCACGGCATCTATCCCATGCTTCACATCATTGCGTGCGGTTTGTGCCCGTTCAATGTTTGCATACAAGGCCCGGTAATGACCCTGTTTATTCAGGTGGTGCATCAGCGCCATTAAACAGGTCGTTTTGCCGGTCTGACGGGGTGCATGCAGCACAAAATAACGTCGTTGCGCAATCAGACGTTCGATATGTGGCAGATTGATCCGCATCAGCGGATCAATCATGTAGTTTAGTTCTGGTTCCGAAGGCCCGGCATTATTAAAAAACAAGGGTATCATAACGTGTTCCTCAGACAGGCCCGGATCGCTTCAGCGAGAGTTTGCACCTGAGAACCTGTTTACAATCTTCGCAATAATAAGGTGAGAAAAGCCAGGTTAAC
>CAWUID010000024.1:0-30892 GCA_963922315.1 uncultured Gammaproteobacteria bacterium | reverse complement strand
ACTTTGGCCAGCTTTGCCTTCCGATTAGGCTGCTGAAACTCTAAACTCTAGTTTTACGAGTAAGCAACCCTGATCATAACACAATGGCCGTATCAGCGATGGTAGTGCTCCCTGTCTATTGATATATGCTGTGCAAAATGAAGCATTTGACGATTGGTCTGGCTCACGCTAAGATTAGCGAGCTTTGGTCTGGTCTTGCATCCGGTTTGTCACCAGCCATAAAAAGATTAATGAAATTAAGTGCTTTGCAGTAGATTGCAGGGCAATACTCTGATGGTATTTGTGGGGATAAAAACCGATGTATGCGGTAATCCAGACGGGTGGTAAACAGTTTCGGGTGTCAGAAGGCAATCAGCTGCGGGTTGAAAAGCTTACAGCGGAAGCTGGTGAGACGATTGCGTTAGACCGGGTATTGCTGGTCGCGAATGGTGATCAGGTCACAACCGGTACGCCCTTTGTGCTAGGCTGTCAGGTGCAGGCTGAAGTCCTGCGTCATGGTCGGGCGAAGAAGGTGAAGATTATTAAGTTCCGGCGGCGGAAGCACCATATGAAGCGCCAAGGCCATCGGCAACATTTTACTGAACTCCGGATTACCGGGATTCAGGCAGCTTAAGTGAGATAACGATATGGCACATAAAAAAGCAGGCGGTAGTTCCCGCAACGGTCGCGATTCTGAGTCGAAACGCCTCGGTGTAAAAAAATTTGGTGGTGAGCATGTGGTGCCCGGCAACATTCTGGTGCGCCAGCGTGGCACCCGGTTACATGCCGGTACGAATGTCGGCTGTGGTAAAGACCATACCTTATTTGCGTTGATGGAAGGTCTGGTGAAGTTTGAGACTAAAGGCCCGAAAAAGCGCCACTATGTCAGTGTGCTGTGTCCTGCCTGATGCCTCAATCTGATTGCACTGAATTGAAAAAAGCCCCGCTGCAAGCCGGGGCTTTTTTGTTGGTGCGCAGGGAAATCTTATGAAATTTGTGGATGAAGCCAGCATCACGGTCACTGCCGGGCATGGTGGGCATGGTTGTGTCAGCTTCCGGCGTGAAAAATTTATTCCGCACGGTGGCCCGAATGGTGGGGACGGTGGCAATGGGGGCAGTGTGTATCTGGTCGGCGATGATGCCCTGAATACCCTGGTGGATTTTCGTCATCAACGCGCGCATCGGGCGGAATCTGGTCAGCCTGGTATGGGGCGGGATATGACCGGACGTTATGGGTCAGATCTGTATATTCCGGTGCCGGTCGGTACGCGTGTGTACGATCAGGCAAGCGGCGATCTGATCGGTGAAATCCTGCAACCCGAACAGGCGTTGCTGGTTGCGGCAGGTGGACAGCGCGGGTTGGGCAATGTGCATTTTAAGAGCAGTGTCAATCGGACACCACGTCAGTCGACGCAGGGAACACTTGGCGAACAGCGTCAGTTACGGCTGGAACTGATGTTATTGGCGGATGTGGGTCTGCTGGGCCTGCCGAATGCGGGTAAATCTAGCCTGATTCGGGCTGTCTCTGCTGCGCGTCCGAAGGTGGCAGATTACCCATTTACTACCCTGTATCCGACGCTGGGTGTAGTCGGGCAGGGGGCTGAGCATAGTTTTGTGCTGGCTGATATTCCGGGCTTGATCCCGGGCGCGGCGCAGGGTGCCGGACTCGGTGTGCAGTTTCTGAAACATGTGTCCCGCACCCGGTTGTTGTTGCATCTGGTAGACCTGGCACCCGATACGGATCTGTCTCCGTTACAACAAGTGCAGGCAATACAGGCAGAACTGGCTGCCTGTCGCGAAAACCTGACGCAGCGCCCGCGCTGGCTGGTTCTGAATAAGACAGATACACAGACGCCGGAATCTGTGGCGCAGATACAGGCAGAATTAGTCGCAGCGCTGAACTGGACTGCACCGGTGTTTGCGGTTTCGGCACACAGTCATGCCGGGCTGACGCACCTGGTCAGTGCGATACAGACTGAATTATTTCAGGGTACCCCGGTTGCTGCATCATCCGAATCATATCACCCGTTGACGACATGAAGGCACAAGCACCTTGCTGGGTAGTGAAGGTCGGTAGTGCTATGATCACGAATCATGGTGCGGGCCTGGCGCAGGATCATTTACAGGCTTGGGCAGGCCAGATAGCAGTGCTTATCCGGCAGGATTATCAACTAGTGCTGGTTTCATCTGGTGCGGTTGCTGTGGGTATGCAGCGGATGGGTTGGCAGCAGCGCCCGACTGCCCTGCCGGATTTACAGGCTGCCGCAGCAGTCGGCCAGGCCGGGCTGGTGCGGGCCTGGGAGCAGGCCTTCCGGCAGCGTGATCTGGTGACAGCACAGGTATTACTCACGCATGATGATTTGTCGGATCGTCGGCGTTACCTGAATGCGCGCAGTAATCTGCTCACGCTGCTCCGGTTGGGTGTGGTGCCGATCATCAACGAAAATGATGTGGTGGCGAATGATGAACTGCGCTTTGGGGATAACGATACACTCGCCGCTCTGGTAACGAATCTGCTGGCTGCTGATAAGATGATTCTGCTGACCGATCAGGATGGGCTGTATACCACCGATCCGCGTCAGCAACCGGATGCGGAGCTGATCCGCGCGGCGGCGGCGCATGACCCGCAGTTGGATCAATTCGCCAGTCCGCAGGGCGGACAGCTCGGGCGTGGAGGTATGTTCACTAAGATCCGGGCGGCTCGTCTGGCCAGTCGCTCGGGTGCGGATACCGTGATCGCATCGGGTGTGCAGCCGAACCTGTTGCCTGAACTGGCGCAGGGAGTGGCTCATGGCACTTTGCTGCGTGCCGAGCAGATGCCGGAAACGGCGCGCAAACGTTGGCTGGCCGGGCAGTTGCAGGTTGCAGGATGTCTGATGCTGGATGCCGGGGCTGCGGACCGGCTGCGCCGTGCTGGTACCAGCCTGCTCGCAGTGGGTATTGTCGCGGTCAGTGGTACCTTTAAACGTGGAGAACTGGTGGCCTGTGTGGATGGTGCCGGGCAGGAAGTGGCGCGTGGCCTCGTGAACTATGCGGCTGCTGAGATACAACAGTTGTGCGGGCACAGCTCGGCGAACATTGCTTCCCTGTTAGGTTATGTGAATGAAGAAGAAATGATTCACCGTGATAATCTGGTGCTTACATGTCATCGACCGGAACAGGTGATGCGTGATGCGGATTGAATCCATTACATTGAAAAATTTTAAAAGTTTCCGGGATGTCTGTATGAAGGATATTCCTGGCTTTTGTGTCGTGATCGGAGCAAATGGTACTGGTAAGACCACGCTGTTTGATGTGTTTGGCTTTTTGCAGGATTGTTTAACCTACAATGTGAAACAGGCACTGCAGCGACGCGGAAATTTCCGGGAAGTGATCAGCCGGGGTTGCTCTGAGCAGGATAATATAGAGATCCGATTACAATTTCGTATGGCGTTGTTCGGTGTTGACCGGCTGGTGACCTATCTGGTACGGATCGGTTTGGAACAGGGTGCGCCAGTGGTCAGGCGTGAATATCTGCGCTATAAGCGGGCAGCTTATGGTTCGCCGTTTCATTTTCTGGATTTTCGTAATGGCGCTGGCCATGCGGTTACGAATGAAGCCGATTTTGATAAGCCAGAGACCAAATTAGATCGCGAACAGCAGTCAGTTGAACCCTATGTGTTAGCAATTAAAGGTCTGGGCCAGTTTGAACGATTTAAGGCAGCCAGCGCCTTCCGGCGTCTGATTGAGAACTGGCATGTGTCAGATTTTCATATTCAGGCGGCCCGGGGCAGCAAAGATATAACTGGTGATTATGAGCATTTGTCGGCCACCGGGGATAATCTGCAACGGGTGGCCTATGATATTTATGAACATAAGCGAGAACTGTTTGACCGGATTGTGGCAGCGATGCAGCACCGTGTGCCCGGTATTCACAAAATTAAGCCGAAAGCGACCGAGGATGGGCGGTTAATTCTGCATTTTCAGGATGCAGCGTTTGACAAGCCTTTTATGGACCGGCATGTATCTGATGGTACTCTGAAGATGTTTGCTTACCTGGTGTTGTTATACGACCCGGCACCACACCCACTGCTCTGTGTTGAGGAACCGGAGAACCAGCTCTATCCTGAATTGCTCTGGGAGCTGGCAGAAGAGTTCAGGGCTTATGCCAAACGTGGTGGGCAGGTATTTGTTTCCAGTCATTCACCGGATTTTCTGAATGCGGCTGCATTGGAAGAAGTGTACTGGCTGGTCAAAGAGCAGGGTGATACAACCATCCGGCGGGCGCAGGATGATACACAATTGGCTGCCTGGATGGCTGAGGGTGATCAGATGGGCCATCTCTGGCGAAGTGGCGAGTTTGGTAAGTTGGGGCTGACATGACGCAGTGGGTATTTTGCCTGGAAGAGCCATCTGCCCGGGCAATGCTGGAAGGTCTGTTACCGAAGATTCTGTCATCAGAAATGGCGCAAGACCATGTGATGTATTGGGTATTCCAGGGGAAGCAGGATCTGATCAAACGGTTGTCCGGGCGCTTGCGTGGCTGGCAGGGAAAGGAAACACAGTTTGTGGTGATGTGTGATCAGGATGCGTGCGATTGCCGACAATTAAAACGCGATTTGCTGGCGCAGTGTCAACAGGCTGGCAAACCAGCGGCATTAGTTCGTATCGTATGTCAGGAACTGGAGTCTTTTTATCTGGGGGACTTAGCAGCAGTTGCGCAGGGCTTTGCTATGCCCAAGCTCACAAAGCAACAAAGTAAGAAGAAATATCGTGATCCGGACAGGCTGCAAAAGCCATCCGATGAACTGAAACGTTTGGTGCCCGAGTATCAAAAGATATCTGGTTCACGTAAGATCGGGCCTCATTTGCAATTGACCGGTAATCTTTCGAACAGTTTTAATGCACTGGTGCGTGGTTTACAGACCGGTCACATGTCGCCATCATGACATTCTGTGGATTATCGTCTAACATGCGTATTTTGTTTTACTGGCTGTGAGATGACATGGTACGGCGTACCCGAATCAAGATTTGCGGCATAACCCGAGCTGAAGATGCACTGGCAGCGGCGGCACAGGGTGTGGATGCACTGGGCTTTGTGTTTTATCCACCAAGCCCGCGTTATGTGGCTCCGGAACAGGCTGCAGCGATTATCGCTGCATTGCCATCTTTTGTGACCACGGTTGGCCTGTTCGTCGATACGCCGACTGAGCAGGTGAGAGAGATCGTCGCTCAGGCCCGGCTGGATTGTGTGCAATTTCACGGGCATGAGTCTGCGGCAGACTGTGCTGCTGTGCAGCACCCCTGGTTGAAAGCAATCCGGGTACAGGCTGATACTGATTGGTCATCTGTCAGTGAGTCATTTGTTGCTGCGCGTGGTTTGTTACTGGATACATATCGTCCGGGTGTGCCAGGTGGCACAGGTGAAGTGTTTGACTGGTCGCTGGTGCCGAACAGTCTGGCGCAATCAATTATTCTGGCAGGTGGTCTGAATACAGATAACGTGACGCAGGCAGTATGCCAAGTGCGTCCGTATGCTGTGGACGTGAGTGGTGGCGTGGAATCTTCACCAGGGGTGAAGAATGCAGTCAAAATGGCTGAGTTTGTGGCACAAGTGCGTTGTGGAGATAAGATGTGACAAATATGAACTTACCGGACGATCTCGGCCATTTTGGCAAATATGGCGGTATTTTTGTTGCCGAAACCCTGATGGCACCGATCGCACAATTGCGTGAGGCATATGCGCAGGCACAGCAGGATCCGGCATTTCTGGCAGAGCTGGATGCTGATCTGCGAGATTATGTAGGCCGTCCATCGCCAATTTATTATGCGGAGCGACTCAGCCGGGAAGTCGGGGGTGCGCAGATATATCTGAAGCGTGAAGACCTGAACCACACCGGTGCGCACAAAATTAACAGTGCAATTGGTCAGGCACTGCTGGCAAAGCGGATGGGTAAGACCCGGATTATTGCTGAGACTGGGGCTGGTCAGCATGGTGTGGCAACCGCAACCGTAGCTGCCCGGTTGGGTCTGGAATGCGTGGTATTTATGGGCGAGGTTGATATTGCACGTCAGCAACCGAATGTGCAGCGGATGCGGTTGTTGGGAGCAGAGATACGAGCTGTTTCATCCGGTTCAAAAACGCTCAAAGATGCACTGAATGAAGCAATGCGTGACTGGGTCACCCAGGTCGATAACACTTTTTATATCATCGGAACCGTCGCCGGGCCACATCCATACCCGATGATGGTGCGGGATTTTCAGGCCGTGATTGGTCGTGAAGCACGTGAACAGTTTATGGCGATGACAGGACGTCTGCCGGATGCACTGGTGGCATGCGTTGGTGGTGGCTCCAACGCGATTGGTTTGTTCCATCCATTTTTAGCGGATGAGAGTGTTGCAATACATGGTGTAGAGGCGGCGGGAAGTGGTCTGGACTCCGGAATGCATGCTGCGCCGCTAAACGCCGGACAGCCTGGCGTGTTACATGGCAACCGGACTTACCTGATGGAAGATCCGAATGGCCAGATTATTGAGACACATTCGATATCGGCTGGACTGGATTATCCGGGAGTTGGCCCGGAACATGCTTGGCTAAAAGATACTGGTCGGGCGATTTATGGGGCAGTCACAGATGACGAAGCATTGGATGCTTTTTATCGCCTGACCCGGACTGAAGGCATTGTGCCGGCGCTGGAGTCCAGTCACGGAATTGCGTATGCATTGCACCTGGCAGCGCAACTGACACCAGCGCAGTCGATATTGGTGAACCTATCTGGCCGTGGCGATAAAGACATGGCAACCGTCATGGGTTTGGCGGAGGAAGCACAATGAGCCGGATAGCAGATTGTTTCGCGTCCTTGCGGGCGCAACAAAAAACGGCGCTGATTCCATTTGTGACAGCGGGCGACCCACA
This sequence comes from uncultured Gammaproteobacteria bacterium, assembly GCA_963922315.1. Classification (GTDB taxonomy): domain Bacteria; phylum Pseudomonadota; class Gammaproteobacteria; order Chromatiales; family Chromatiaceae; genus JAHDBG01. The sequence continues at coordinate 24,018 of CAWUID010000024.1, read as the reverse complement.
GCCGGAAGTGACGGTACCCCTGCTGCATACCCTGGTTGCACAGGGAGCAGATATCCTGGAGCTGGGTGTGCCATTTTCCGATCCGATGGCAGATGGCCCGGTGATTCAACTGGCCAGCGAACGAGCGTTAGCACAGGGTGTCTCGCTGACACAGGTGTTGGCCATGGTGGCTGAATTTCGTCGTACGAACACGACCACACCCATTGTGCTGATGGGGTATCTGAATCCGCTGGAAGCGATGGGTTATGCATCTTTTGCGGTGGCGGCGCAGCAGGCTGGGGTAGATGGTGTGCTGATGGTGGATAGTCCACCGGAAGCATGTCGCGATCTGACCGACTGTCTGATGCAACAAGCGATTGATCCGATCTTTCTGCTGGCACCGACAACGACGTCACAACGCATTGCACAGATCACTCAGGCTGCTCGTGGCTTTGTGTACTATGTCTCACTGAAGGGTGTCACTGGCGCGGGCCATCTTGATACAGCGAATGTGGCAGCAAAACTGCAAGAGATTCGCCAACACACAAATCTGCCGGTGGGTGTCGGTTTCGGCATTAAAGATGCCGCTACTGCACAAGCAGTGGCAGCGATTGCAGATGCTGTGGTGATAGGTAGCGCACTGGTGGCGCGTATGGCAGATTATGCCGATCGGCCGGATCAGATTCCGGTGGTGGCGGGTGCTTTGCTGGCAGAATTACGGGCTGCAATTGATACTGTGCCCAGGTGCTTCTGACTTAATTTTTTATCGTGATGCTTTTTTTTCTTTTTTACATATTTCAGGAGTGTTGTATAACAGTATAACTCAAGGTATGAATCATCCGGGTTTTAATCAAATTTTAAATCATGGGCGAGGTATGAAACCTCGCCCACGACCAAAAGAGCGAGAGCTACGTTTCTCCTCCTTTGGAAACCCCCATGGTTTTGTTCCCGCAGCAAGCTGCGGGGAATACTCAGATTAAATTTTTTTCATAATATTCAGGGCAATTTTTATGTTTCACCATAATATTATAGACAGAATCAGAATAGCTGTTGAAACTACTGTAAATTCTTTTGTTAGTATACTGGTTATGTGCGTAATGATGATAGCTGCTACAGCGAACGCTGCACCCGCTGTCATTATTGATATAGGTGCAGGCACTATGAGAGCTGGTCTTTCCAGTGACGATGCTCCTACTGTAGAACTTTCTTCTGCCGATTTTGCCACACATGGCATTGTGACCAACTGGCCTCAATTTGAAGAAAACCTTAAACAAGTTTATGCTCAGTTAGGTGTCAAACCTTCGGAACACCCGGTATTAATCACAGAAAAACCTTTAAACCCTAAGCGTACCCGAGAGCAAATTGCTGAGGTTTTTTTTGACAAATTAAATGTCCCATCAATGTTCATGTACAATGATGCGGCACTTGCACTCTATAATTCTGGCCTCACTACAGGTCTGGCCCTTATTTCTCAAGGTGATGTAAGTCACACTGTTCCTGTGTATGAAGGCTATGCGTTACCACATGCCATAATCCGAATGGATATGGGTAAGCTGGATTTGGTTAAAAAGCTGGAATCAAGCCTGACAGCAGAGGGCAAGAGCGTACCTCGAAATATTGTTAGCAATATTCTCTCCGAGTCCGGCTATGTAGCATTGAACTATGAAAAAGAGTTAGAGAAAGGTGCTGATAATAAGAATGTTCAAGGTGTTGTCATTGGTAACTCTCGGTTTGTTGTTCCTGAAGCAATGTTTCAGCCGCGCATGATAGGTATGGAAGGTGCTGGCTTTCATGAAACAACATATAACTCCATCATGAAATGTGATGTGGACATTCGTAAAGATCTTTACGCCAACACCATACTTGTCGGTGAAAATATGCTATATCCAGGCATGTCAGATCGTATGCAAAAAGAAATTAGTGCTTTGGCGCCACCCACTATGAAAATTGTTATCACGATTCCTGAGAATGCTCATGAAGCAATCTGGCAAGGTGCAAAAAAACTATTCCCTACAATCCTTCCTGAGATGTTGCTTACACGTGCCGAATATCAGGAAAATGGAGCCGGAATGGTGCATAGAAAGTTTTTTTAGTTAAAACTGAATATCTCTGGAAATGACTGCATGGTTCGTTGCAAAATGCTCATACATAATTATTGTATGATGTCTTCATGCTTCACTTTGCTTCGTTCATATAGAAGTCATTTTTGAACGAGATATTGTTTGCATATCTCTGATCGTGGGTGAAGTAATACACTTCGCCTGCGATCTACATTTGACATACAATTTATGCTGAAACCCTAATGAGTTGGTTTGAAAATCTGTTGCCAGGCCGTATACGCACAGAAGGGGGATCCCGGAAAACTGTGCCGGAGGGGCTATGGACGAAATGTCCTGGTTGTGGTGCTGTGCTGTATCGGGCGGAGCTAGAGCGAAATCATGATGTGTGTCCGAAGTGTGATTACCATAACCGGATTGGTGCCCGGCGGCGTCTGGATCTGTTTTTAGATCCTGAACCACGAGAAGAGCTGGGTATTGAGATTCAGCCGGGTGATCCACTTCGGTTTAAAGACAGCAAAAAATATAAAGACCGCCTGGTGGTATCGCAGAAAAAAACCGGAGAACGTGACGCCTTAGTTGTGCTGCGCGGCAAACTCAAGTCACAGCCGATTGTTGCGGCGGCGTTTGAGTTCAGCTTCATGGGTGGATCCATGGGTTCAGTGGTAGGTGAGCGGTTTGTACTGGGCGTGCAGGCAGCGATTGAACAACGTTGTCCGTTTGTCTGTTTTGCAGCCAGTGGTGGCGCACGGATGCAGGAATCACTGTTTTCGCTGATGCAGATGGCGAAAACTTCGGCTGCACTGAATCAGCTGGCACAACAAGGCTTACCGTTTATTTCGGTGATGACCGATCCGACGATGGGTGGGGTATCTGCCAGTCTGGCGATGCTCGGTGATCTGAATATTGCCGAGCCAAATGCACTGATCGGGTTTGCTGGCCCGCGCGTGATTGAACAGACGGTACGTGAAACCCTACCTGAAGGTTTCCAGCGTAGTGAGTTTCTGCTGGAAAAAGGCGCGATTGATCAGATTATTGATCGTCGCCAACTACGCGACCAACTCGCTACCACTCTCAGCATCCTGTGCCATCGTGGCTCTCCCGCCTGATCTGTCCGGCTGGCTCGCTTATATCTCGGCGCAACATCCGCAGAACGTTGAACTAGGACTTAGCCGGGTGCGTCAGGTCTGGCAGGCACTGGGAGCGTCTGTTCCGGCCCGTCAGGTGATCACCGTTGCCGGTACGAATGGCAAAGGCTCTTGTGTTGCTCTGTTGCAGGCGATACTGCAGGCAGCCGGGTATCGGGTCGGTGCTTATACTTCTCCTCATCTGTTGCACTATAACGAACGCACAGTCATCGCCGATCAGTCGGCGACAGATGAAGCGTTGTGTGCGGCGTTTACCGCAGTGGAACAGGCGCGTAAGGGCATACCACTGACCTATTTCGAATATAGCACCTTAGCTGCATTGCACTTATTTCAGCAACATCAGCTGGATATCGCATTACTGGAAGTTGGGCTGGGCGGGCGTCTGGACGCAGTCAACATCATAGATGCGGATGTGGCGCTGATCACCGGTATCGGGTTGGATCATACCGATTGGCTGGGCGATACACTGGAAGCGATTGGTGCCGAAAAGGCCGGGATCATGCGCCAGGGCCGCCCCGTGGTATATGCCGCACCGGAGATGCCCGATAGTATTGCAATCACTGCACAGCAAGTCGGTGCTGATTTATTGCGGCTGGGACACGACTATCATTATCGGGCATCGGCACACGACTGGCATTGGCACACAGATGAATTGAATCGGCGTGCTTTGCCGCTGCCCAACCTGCGGGGGGCCGTCCAGTTGCAGAACGCGGCTGCGGTGCTGCAGGTTCTGGCCTGTCTGTCGGATCATTATCCGGTGGATCAGCAGGCGATCCGGCAAGGGCTGTTGAACGTCACCTTGTCCGGGCGCTTTGAAATCCATCAGCGGCGCGCCCGCTGGATACTGGATACGGCGCATAACCCACAAGCAGTGGCCGGACTGGCCCGGCAGCTCGGTGATTACTTCGTTGCTGGCAAGGTGCGTGCAGTGGTCGGCCTGCTGCAGGATAAAGTCAGCCTGGATTTGTTTCAGGCAATTGCACACCGGATAGATCACTGGTACCTGCTGGATCTGAGCGCAGCAGAGCGAGGAGCAAGTGCCCATGGACTGCAACAAGTGGCACAGCCAGAGATAGCGGCGGATACCTGCACCTTGTGCGGCGATCCGGCAGCAGGCTTTGCACTAGCCGATCAGCACAGCGATCCGGATGATCTGGTGCTGGTGTTCGGCTCTTTCGTAACGGTTGCGGCAGCGCAGCGCTGGCTCCGGCAAACGCCACAGTATCCGGCATCAGAGGCCTCTGATGCCGACAACTGACGTCATCTCCAAACACCTGATCCGGCAGATTGTGCTGAATATGGCGGAACATCTGCTGAAACTGGATATTACGGCACTGACCGAATTACCCAACGAGCAGCAGCGTATTGAGACTCGTCAGGCAGATATTGTGATGGAAGCCACAACTTCTGCCGATCAGACGTTTATTCTGCATCTGGAGCTGCAAAGTACGAATCATCCGCAGATGCCATTACGCATGTTGCGTTATTACACTGATATCGCCTTAGTCCATTCCGGATCAGTGGTGTATCAGTATCTGATCTATACCGGCAGCGCGCGCTTAGTCATGCCGGATCATATCCGTCATCCTGACTGGTATTATCATTATCATGTGATTGACATGAGCACGCTGGACTACGAACGCTTTATGGCAGTTGATAGTCCGGGTGCGCTGGTGCTGGCAATATTGTGCGACTTCCGGGATCATCCGACCCGGGACGTGTTACACCGCATTATCAGTCGACTTGCTGAGAAATTGATTGATACGCCAGATCAGTTGCGTAATCATCTGAGCATGCTGGAATTATTGTCCGTTAATCGTGATTTTGCCGATTTATTCAAGACCGTGGAGGCAGAGATGTTATCCAGTATTGCACTCGATCAACTACCGTCCTATCAGATCGGAATGGAGCGAGGTTGGCAGAGTGGTATAGAAAGTGGCATGGAGCAGGGTGAACAGAAGGCTGCGCATCTGATTGCAGAGCGTTTGCAGCAAGCAGGTTGTTCAGCGGAGCTGATTGCACAGACGACAGGACTTGCGCCACAGGATGTCTCGCAATCTGCCTGAAGCAGTAGACAGACATGCTATGGCGCGTTCTCAATCAATTTCATAGCTTGATTTCGGCCCTTTTCTGCGCTGACGGTGTTGCAACTCGTCGCAATAGAATCACTATGACTCCTCATTGCGCCTTGTCAGCACAAAAAATGACTCGAAATCATTTCTACTCAACTCATTGAGAACGCCCTCTAATGCCGCTTACCCGCACTGATAGCGACAGAGTATTTTCATGCCCTGGTTAGATTATGTGTTGTTGGGGATTATCGCGGTTTCTGCGTTAATCAGTCTGGCGCGTGGCTTCGTACGCGAAGCCTTTTCACTGGCTGTGTGGGTGCTGGCGTTCTGGGTGAGCTGGCAGTTTTTCCGGGATCTGGAATTTCAATTTATGCCCTGGATCAGCTCACCGACCGTGCGGTTAGGCGTGGCATTTGCCGCGTTGATGATTGTGACCCTGCTGCTCGGTGGCATGGTGAACTACATCCTGATTCAATTGATTGAACGCACCGGTATGTCGGGTACTGATCGGTTTATCGGCATGTTATTCGGAGTGGCGCGAGGGGCATTGGTGAATACTGTGCTGGTATTGCTGGCAGGGCTGACGGTGATGCCGCAGGAAGCCTGGTGGCAGGCGTCGCAACTGGTGCCTTATTTTGTGAGTCTGGCAGCCTGGCTACAGACTCTGCTACCGGATGATATTGCGCAATACTTTCAGTATGTGGGTCAGACGACCGCAGCAACCCGGAGTGAACTGTAAATGTGTGGTGTAGTCGGGATTGTGGCAAAAACACCGGTGAATCAGGTGTTGTACGATGCCTTGCAGGTGTTGCAGCATCGCGGGCAGGATGCTGCCGGCATCATGACCTGTGAACATGCCAGGTTGCACTTGCGGAAAGGTAACGGGCTGGCGCGGGATGTGTTTCAGACAGAACATATGCACCAGCTGCAGGGTAATGCCGGCATCGGCCATGTGCGTTATCCGACCGCCGGTTGTGCTTCATCCACAGAAGCGCAGCCATTTTATGTGAACTCTCCTTACGGCATCGGCCTGGCACATAACGGCAATCTGACCAACGCCCAAACAGTGCGTCAGGCGTTGTTTGCGGAAGACCGGCGGCATATCAATACCGGATCTGATTCAGAAATCCTGTTGAATGTGTTTGCGCATGAGCTGTCGGCACAGACGGACAAATTGTCGGTAGATGCGGAAGATATCTTCCGTGCCGTGCAGGCCGTACACCGGCGTTGTCGCGGCGGTTATGCTGTGGTGGCACTGATCGCAGGCTATGGACTGGTCGCGTTTCGTGATCCGAACGGCATTCGTCCGCTGGTATACGGAGTGCGTGACAGCGAAGTCGGGCGTGAATGGATGGTCGCTTCAGAAAGCGTCGCCCTGGCCGTTTCCGGCTTTAGTCTGGTACGGGATATTGCGCCGGGAGAAGCCTTCATCGTGACTGCTGCCGGAGAACACTTTGCTCGGCAATGTGCACCAAAAACGCAACACTCTCCCTGTTTGTTTGAATATGTGTACTTTGCCCGGCCTGACTCAGTGATTGATGGCGTCTTTGTGCACAAAGCACGCCAGCGGATGGGCATCACCCTGGCAAACAAGGTGCGTCGGGTCTTGCCGGAACAGCCGATAGATGTGGTAATCCCGATCCCGGATACCAGCCGCACCTGCGCCATGACACTGGCGGAAACATTACAGGTGCCGTATGCCGAAGGCTTCATCAAAAATCGCTACATTGGTCGGACATTCATCATGCCAGGCCAGACCCGGCGTAAAAAATCTGTCCGGCAGAAACTGAACCCGATTGATATCGAATTTCACAACAAGCGAGTGCTGCTGGTGGATGATTCGATCGTGCGTGGCACCACCTCGCAGGAAATTATCACCATGGCGCGAGATGCTGGTGCCAGGCAGGTCTATTTTGCCTCTGCAGCGCCGCCAGTCCGGCATCCGAATGTGTATGGTATTGATATGCCGGCAGCAGATGAACTGATTGCACATGGTCGCACCGAACAAGAAGTGGGTACACTGATTGGTGCAGATGCGATCATTTACCAGGAGCTGGACGACTTGGTTGATGCAGTGCAAAAGAAAGGTAAAGATTGCGTAGATCGGTTTGATGCCTCTGTGTTTAATGGTGACTACGTGACCGGAGATGTGACCCCATCTTACCTCAGTCAGCTACAGGCAGAACGCAATGACACTGCACAGACGCGCCAGACTGGTAATGATCGTCTGACCTACTTGTTATGATTCACCCTTGCCAACCTGATGTGTATCAGGGCCTGGACAGCCGGGCGATCCGTACCGGCCATCACCGTACTGCTGAAGGCGAACACGCCGAACCGATTTTTACCACCTCCAGCTTTGTATTCCGGTCAGCAGCAGAGGCTGCCGCAAGGTTTGCTGGCGATGAACCTGGCAACATCTATGGCCGGTTTACCAACCCCACCGTACAAGCGTTTGAACAACGCTTGGCCGCCTTAGAAGACGGCGAAGCCTGCCTGGCGACGGCTTCCGGCATGTCTGCCATCCTCACCTTATGCCTTGGCTTGTTGCAGTCCGGAGATCGAATCCTGACCTCGCGCAGCCTGTTCGGCAGTACCACCCAACTATTCGACAACTATCTCAGCCGGTTCGGTATTCAGACCGACTATGTTGCCTTGACCGATCTGAACGCCTGGGCGGCAGCGATTCAGCCTGCCACCCGTTTGCTGTTTGTTGAAACCCCCTCTAATCCGTTAATGCAGTTAGCAGATATCCGCGCCTTGGCTGATATTGCCCATGCCCATAATAGTTTGCTGGTTGTGGACAATTGCTTCTGCACGCCTGTCTTACAACAACCCTTGAAACTGGGTGCAGACCTGGTGATCCATTCCGCGACCAAATATCTGGATGGACAGGGCCGGGCACTGGGCGGTGCAATCGTTGGCCCGGCGGCCATTGTGCAGGACAGACTGGTACCTGCAATGCGCACTGCCGGGCCTTGCATGAGTCCGTTCAATGCCTGGCTCTTTCTAAAGGGCCTGGAGACACTCCCGCTGCGGATGCGTGCCCACTCAGCGGCTGCCGCAGAGCTGGCGCACTGGTTGACGCAACAACCGGTGGTGAAACAGGTGAACTACCCAGGTCTGCTAGACCACCCGCAATATGCTCTGGCACAGGCACAACAAACGCTGCCAGGCGGCATAGTCAGCTTCGTAGTGAAGGGAGGTCGCGCAGCTGCCTGGCAGGTGATTGATCAGACCCGTATGATCTCAATCACAGCGAATCTGGGGGATGTCAAAACGACCATCACGCACCCGGCCAGCACGACACATGGTCGCTGGACAGATGCGCAACGGGTTGAGGCAGGGATTGAGGAAGGGTTGATCCGGATTGCGGTGGGGCTGGAAGATATCGCCGATATTCAGGCCGATTTAGCAACCAGTCTGCATATATTGTGATTGTAATGTTTATAAAATCATTATGTTTGATGCTTTATACAAGGTTTAGCTGAATCTGATATATAGCGTCTTTTCAAGAATTTTTCTGTCATTTGAAAGTCATCTGATGGAAGTGAGATAGCTTCATTTTTCAATTAAAAAAATGAATTCTTTATTCGGTGATTGAGCATCTTTCAGCCATTCATTAGTCCATTTCATACCTGCCATGACATTTTTTTTGTAATCCATCTCAATTGTTTTGATTAAGGTGCCATGGCTATTAAGCACCTTGTTCAGCTCTTCTGCTGTTGCTCTTCCTCCGGAGCTATAAGATAAGGCAACATACTTCGAACGCACTTTTTCGATAAGCTTCTCTATAGCCTTGACAGCAATAAAATCCCCTTCACTACTTTTCCTGAATTCTTCGAATACAGATGTCGCTATAACATCTGAAGTATCTTTGCGGCGATTAGCTTTTCCAAAAACACTTGGCTTATCGTTTTTAATTATTGAAGTCCAGATATGGTAGTATGACGCATAACGTACTCTGGAAGGAGGCATTTTTTCATTATTTGATCCGTAAGGTGGATCAAAATAAGAAAAGTCTGCAGATACTGTCTCTAGCGTATTAAATATATCTCCTTTTATAACTTTATTTTCATTGTTGTTTTTAAATATTGCTGGTAAGCGTAACTGCATTCTTTTATATGAACGAGCAGACCAGTTTCTTAAATAGGATGTGAAGTGGCCTAGCGTGTTATCTACCTCATCCATTGCAATAATCAATGCTGTTAGTGCGACAGCTTTGTCAACTTCTGGTAGGTTAAGAGAGTCAATTTCTTCTCTTATACCATCCAGTTTTTTTGTGTTATGCAATTGCCAGGGTTTCTTGCTACCATCTTTCTGGATTGAGCTTCCATTATTATTTAATCCACCATAGTTCTTGGTAAACCATCCATCACGTTCTTTAACGGCATTCAGGTGATCAATAAGATCCTGGTAATAGGTTGGAGGTTTTGTATTTCTCAGATAACAAATACCAAGTGTTTCCGACCACTCAGAAATATCATTAGATATTACTTGAAACCCAAGTTGTGCAAATGCTTGTGATACTCTTGTTGTACCTGAAAAACCATCAAATATAGTTTTTACATTCAGTCCGTCAACTAATGAAATGATTTGAGGTAAGAGTTTGAGTTTTGACCCGGCATACTTAATTCCCTGAGTCTTTGGCGTCCAGGTGTTTAATTCCGGAAAGAGTGAAGGTGTTGTATTAACCATCAGATCTTATTCCTTTTTTTCAGGGCCAGAATATCTTCCTTAATGCCATTAAGTGCTTCCTCGTGTCCTGCAGAGCTTGATATAAGGGCATGCGAAAATAGCTTCACTAAAATAGTATTATGAGAGTAGTTTATCCAGCCATTTGTGACACTTGTAAAAAATGGTAAGGCATTTCTTGTATGAGTCCACAGACCTCTCTGTAGTGCATTAGCTGTGGCATTACCATACCTGACTTCACAAATATATTGATCATTACTATCGTAGAACCGATATGCAGGATGCTTTCTTCGGCTGCTCGTGGTAGTCTTTTTTATGTAGGCAGTTTCTTTCTTGGCATATTCAGAGTCGAATACCAGAATGTTGCATCTCTTTTTCTTTTCATCATAAATTAAAGGTAATATATTGATCTCGCTAAAATATGTAAATTCGTCGCTATTATAAATCTGTTTTATTTCTTCAGGCGAGTCTATCATGTCTCCATATTGCTCCAGCATGAGAAACATTCTGAAATTTTTGTCGGTAGAGAGTTGTAGAGGCCCATCGCCATAGGCTTTCAAGCTGACTGGAAACTCAATATCTGATATTTCATTTTTAATAGTTATATCTTCTTCTTTTGATTTGGCTCTGTATAAATCTTTACCTACATGAACAGACTGAAAGTCATACATGTATTGATTGATAAATTCTGCAATAGCTACTTCTGCTAAATCACCATGAGTTTTGTTACCAATAAGCCGCATGGTAAATATATTGCTTAATGTTATGGTGATTAGCTGAGGATGTTTTTTTACCAGCAAAGTTAATCGCCTGATGAAATCAGTGTATGCACCTTTGCTCATTCTTTCTCCATTTATCGTGCTGATAGCAGAGTTTTTTGCCAATGCTCAGGTTATAGCGATATGTTAATAAGTGATTACCAGCTCTTACAACACATATTTTACCATTGGTTTATAGGCTACTTTAGCGATAACTTGTGTGAAATCATATATAAAGGTATTAGCGAATAAACCACTGGCCTTGATGCTGCGCAAAATATTGTAGTGTCTGGTGTACGGCTGCGACTATGGCACGGGGTGTGATGGTCGCACCGGTAAACTGGTCAAAATCGCCGCCGTCCCGCTTTACGCGCCAGCGGCGCGGGTTGTTCAGGTGCTTCCCGGTAAAGCCTAGGATCCAGGGATCACGTTCGTGCTCAATCTTGTCGCCCAGCCCGGGTGTTTCGCGGTGGCTGATCACCCTCACACCGGCGAGTGTGCCATCTGTGCGGATCGCCACAATTAACCTGATGGCGCCGCTGTAGCCTTGGGCGATGACCGGGCTGAAGATCGCAGCCACCGGTTCCTGGTTCAGCCGGGCGCGATACACAGTAGTCTGTGCGCCGCCTAGTTGCTCCGGTGCCTGGACGATCAGCGGATCTTGTAACAGATCGTTATCGTGTGGTGGGGTGATTGCATTTAGTTGCGTCAGTAGTGCAATGCGTTCGTTTTCGCGGATTTGTGCGGTGGTATTGTCATGGCTCAGCCCCACCAGCAGGGTGCCGATGAAGGCAAATGCGAGCAGCAGGCTGGCGGCCTTTAGTATCGGTCGCCATATGGATGACAGATCAGGTGCCATGGTTGGATTTCCGGCGAGCGCCGAAGACTCTGGGTTGGGTGTAGTGATCTATGGTGGGAGCGGCCATATTGAGTAACAGCACGGCAAACGCAACCGCATCCGGATAGTCGCCCCAGGTGCGGATGACGAAGATCAGCAATCCGATGGCGGCACCGTAGATTAACTGACCGCGCGGGGTAGTGCTGGCGCTGACCGGATCAGTCGCGATGAAGAAGGCACCGAGGATTGCTGCGCCACTGAATAGATGAAAGGCCGGGAAGGGATGGGTCTCGGGATCAGTAAGCCAGAATAACCCGGCAATTAGCAATAATGCACTGAGCAAACTGGTCGGGATACGCCAACTGATCACTTTACGCCAGACCAGATACAGACCGCCGAGTAAGAACCAGTTCGCACACCATTCCCAGCCGCGCGCACCATAGTCACCCCAGAGTGGGTTCTGGCGAATTTCGCTGAGCATCTGGTTTTGCGACAGGCCGGTACGCATCTGATCCAGTGGGGTGGCCTGAGTCACCGCATCCCAGCCTTGGCTGGCTGGTGGCAGGCCCTGAAAAATCGCGCGCAGGCTATCTAGCAGGGTGAGCGTTTGCTGGTTCATCACATCTGGTGGTAGCCAGCGGGTCATGGTGACCGGAAATGAGATCAGCAGGAAGACATAGCCGACCATCGCTGGGTTGAACGGGTTGTAGCCCAGGCCGCCGTACAAGTGTTTAGCGACAACGATGGCAAACAAGCTGCCGAGTACAGTTTGCCACCAGGGTAATACCGGAGACAGAGCGAGTGCCAGTAACCAGCCGGCCACCACGGCACTGAGGTCGGCGAGTGCCGGTAATGGGTCGCGGCCCCGGGCACGCAAACAAAGCCATTCTGCGATCACAGCAGTGCCGCAAGCCAGTGCAATGTTGATCAGCACGCCCCAGCCGAAATACCACCACATCGCCAGTGTGCCTGGGATCAGGGCAAGCAGAACTTCGCCCATAATCCGGTTGATACGATTGGCGACAGGCAGGTGAGGTGCGCGTGCGGTGCGGAACTGCATTTTGTTTAAGGTGAATCGCTGGGTTGAATTCGGGTCAGGGCGATCAGCATGTCGCAATCTAGTGCCGACGCAGCCTGATATACTCGCTGGCAGCCTAGCTTGCGTGCATGGCTCGCAACTCGCGCGCCGGGTACCAGTACCGGGGTTTGATGCAACAGTGTCTGACCAGTGCTGCCAAGCATCTGGTGCAGATTGTCCAGAATGGCATTACTGGTAACAGTCACCACATCCACCAAAGTACCCCAGTGCTGGATCAGATTGTTCGGGTTGCGTTGCGGGCATTGGCGACGATAGACCTCAGCATAGCGTACTGTTGCGCCGCGTGTGCTGAGTGTGTCCCGGAGTGTGGCGCGACCACCGTTGCCACGTACAATCAGTATGTGCTGGCCTGTGATTTGTTGCAGTTCTGGCAGGGCCAGCAGTCCCTCACTATCTGGTTGTTGCGGCACGAGTGTGGGTGCCAGACCAGCTTGTTTCAGGGCGGCTGCGGTCGCGCTGCCAATCGCGGCGATCGGCAGATCCAGCGGAATATATTCTGGCAGAAGTGGGAAGGCGTACTGTACCGCATTCGCACTGGTAAAGATCACCAGATTGACCTGATCCAGTCGGTTCAGTGCCGTTTGGGCAGCTTTTTTATTGGCGGGCCCCAGGATTTCGAGTGCCGGAAAACTGACCGGGCGGCCATGTGCTTGCTGCACCGCTTCAGCAAATGCCTGTGCTTGTGCGGCGGGTCGGGTGATCAGCACGTTCAGGCCACCCAGATGCGGTGGGTTGGATTGTGGTGTTGATTTGGCCATATGTTAACCTGCCATGCGGCGGCGTATCTGATTCCAGCCGATCAGCGCCAGCAGCGCGAGTGCGGGTAGATACCAGAGTACGAGCGGTGGCCGTGGATTCGGTTGTTCCAGTGCCAGAATTCGCCAGTCAAAATCCAGACCGGCTTTGGCAGCCGGGCTGCCATAATCGACAAAGTCTATCCGGACGTCATCTTGTGTATAGGTGAGGCTGAGTCCGGTGGCGGCCAGCCTTTCATCCGGGCTGCTTTGTTCCGTCAAAGGCAATAACACCTTTTTTTGTACCAGATCGCCTTCCAGTGAATAGCCTTCAACCAGCAACCGTACTGATTCGTCGGTCGGCTGAATGTGCTGGGTTAGTACCTGAGGTGAGATTTGCTGATAGGGCGGTATCAGTTGATCCATCCAGAAGTCGGGTCGGAACAGGGTGAAGGCACAGACCAGCAATAACACATTTTCCCACCAGCGACTTTTCGTCAGCCAGTAGCCTTGCGTGGCCGCAGCGAAAATCAGCATGGCTGCCGTGGCAGTGATCACAGTAAGCGCCAGTTCGGAGAGGGTCTGGATATCCAGCAACAGAAGCTGGGTATTAAACACAAACATGAACGGCAACACAGCGGTGCGGATGTCGTAGGTAAAGCCCTGCACACCGGTGCGGATCGGATCGGAACCGGCGATGCCCGCACCGGCAAAGGCAGCGAGTCCGACCGGTGGTGTGTCATCTGCCAGGATGCCGAAATAAAACACAAACAGATGGGCAGCGATTAACGGCACAATCATGCCGTTCAATGCCCCGATATCGACAATCACCGGTGCCATCAGGGTTGCAACCACAATGTAATTTGCAGTGGTGGGTAGCCCCATGCCAAGAATCAGGCAGATCAATGCGGTGAGTAGCAGGGTCAGGAGCATGTGGCCCTGAGAGAGCTCCAGAATCACATCAGTCATGATCTGACCGATGCCGGTTAGCGTGATGGTCCCGACCACGATCCCGGCAGTGGCGGTTGCCAGGGCGATGCCGATCATATTCTTTGCGCCTTGTTGCAGACCGATGCGCAAATCCTGAATCCCTTGATGTAATTGATGTCGCCAGTCAGACTGGCGCCGGCACAGGGCGAACAGAGCGTCTTTCGTCAGCGTGATCACGATCATGACAGCCAGCGCATAGAATGCCGACAAACCGGGTGAAAAGCGTTCGACTGTCAGACACCAGATCAGCACAAACAGCGGGAGGAGATAGAACAGGCCGGATTTAACGATAGGGCCGAGCGATGGTAAAGCCGTCAGGTCTTCGCTCAGATCAGTGTTTGCTGCCGCCTGATAGGGTGCGGCATATGCGATCAGGCCGATATAACTGATGACCAACAAACTCACCATCATCCAGGGTGCTGCTTGTGGGCTGAATTCTTTCAGGGTGCTGAAACCATAATACACGCCGAGGCTGAACAAACAGAACCCGACTGCGATCAAGGCATAAGCTGCCCAGCGTCCCGATTGACCGGCAGGCTTCGGCAGCCCCTGCATATTTGCTTTTACCGCTTCCAGATGTACGATATAAAACAGTGCCAGATATGAAATCAGAGCGGGTAACAGGGCGTGCTGAATCACTTCGATATAGGGGATGTTGACATATTCGACCATCAGAAAAGCGGCTGCGCCCATGATCGGTGGTGTTAGCTGACCATTCGTGGATGCAGCCACTTCAACAGCAGCGGCCTTGTACCCGGGAAAACCGACGCGCTTCATCAGCGGAATGGTGAAGGTGCCGGTGGTGACCACATTGCTGATTGAAGAGCCGGAAATCATCCCGCTCAGGCCAGAAGCGGCAATCGCAGCTTTTGCTGGTCCGCCACGCATATGACCCATCAGCGCAAACGCAACCCGGATAAAATAAGCACCTGCGCCGGTACGCTCCAGCAAGGCACCGAATAACACAAACAAAAACACGAAATCAGTGGATACGCCGAGGGCGATACCGAACACCCCTTCGGTTGTCAGCCACTGATGCGACAGCAATTTGTTCAGGCTGGCACCCTGATGGGCAATGATATCTGGCACATAAGGACCGGCCACTGAATACAACAAAAAGACGCTGGCGACAATCACCAGTGGTAAGCCGAGTACGCGTCGTGTACCCTCTAGTAGCAGCAGCAAGCCGGTGGAAGCTGCTACAACATCAACCAGTATCGGCGCACCGGCGCGCTGGGCCAGAGAGTCGTAAAACACAAACAGATAGCTGCAACCCCAGACAGCGAGGCAGGCAAGGGTGATATCCCAGGTGCGTGCAGATAGAGATTGGCGGCGGCTGAGGCCGAGAAAAGCCAGTAAAATGGCAAAGCTGAGATGAATCGCACGGGTTTGGGTATTGTTAAATATCCCGATATCGAAAATAAAAGGCAGGGGAGAAGCAATCCAGATTTGGAACAAAGACCAGACCAGGCACACCAGCCAGAAAATGCGATGGGCTCCGGGTTGTGAGTCTTGTTCAGCGGTGATGTCAGGCATAACGGTGGGATCTGCAGGATGGGCCGGAGCAATTGGCTGAGTCATTTGGTACCATGCATCATAGCGCACTCAGCCAGTAGCGACCACCGGGGAACGAGCCGCGGAAGCTGCATGAAGCTATGATGCACTGCTGAAAATTTAATCTCAGCATTCCCCGCAGCTTGCTGCGGGGACAAAACCATGGGGGTTTCCAAAGGGGGAGAGAGGCGTCGCTCTCGCCCTTTTGGTCGTGGGCGAGGTTTCATACCTCGCCCACGATTTAAAATTTGTTACTTTATGGCAAATCGTCTGAGACCCGGAATGACATAATGGATAGTATGTGGAACACTTGCTTTGCAGTAGAACATCACCCAGAAACGATGAGTGGTGTCTGGGTGTTCCGGGGAACACGCATCCCTGTGACAGCTTTGTTTCAGAATCTGGAAGATGGCGCCAGAATTGACGAGTTTGTAGACTGGTTTCCAGGTGTGACTGTTGAGCAGGTACGGGAAGTTCTTGAACATGCTGCTCACAGCCTGGTTGCTACCTAATGTTTATTCTGTTTGATCAGGGTACTCCAGCACCTCTGCGTAAGCATCTGCTCACACACCAGGTTGCCACCGCTTATGAACTTGGGTGGGCAACTCTGAGAAACGGCGAATTATTAACAAAGGCAGAGGAAGAAGGCTTTGAAGTCATAGTGACAACTGACCAGAACTTAAAATATCAACAAAATTTAGTGAACCGTCGTATCGCCATTGTTGTACTTCCTACTACCAGTTGGCCACGAATTCAAAAAATTATTCCAGAAGTTTGTCACACTATCAGCTCTGCCACGCTTAATGACTACATTGAGGTGTCAGTGCCCGGTTGCTCATAAGAGGATAAAACAGTATGTCCCAAGACATTAAAAAAGTGGTACTGGCGTATTCCGGAGGTCTGGATACGTCAATCATTCTGAAATGGTTACAGCAAGTTTATCAGTGTGAAGTTGTCACCTTCACAGCTGACCTGGGTCAGGGCGAAGAGGTGGAACCAGCCCGGCAGAAAGCTGAAAAGCTGGGCATTCGTGAAATCTATATCGAAGACGTGCGGGAAGAGTATGCGCGCGATTTTGTGTTCCCGATGTTTCGGGCGAATGCACTGTATGAAGGAGAATATCTGCTCGGTACCTCCATTGCGCGACCACTGATTGCGAAGCGGCTGGTCGAGATTGCGCAGGAGACAGGCGCAGATGCGATCGCGCATGGTGCGACGGGTAAGGGCAATGACCAGGTTCGGTTTGAACTGGGTGCGTATGGGTTGCAGCCGGATATCCGGGTGATAGCGCCCTGGCGTGAATGGGATCTGCTCTCGCGCGAGAAGCTGATGCAATATGCGGCGCAGCACGGTATTGAGATAGATTATGCGCAACAGGGTAAAAAATCACCTTACTCGATGGATGCGAATCTGTTACATATCTCTTACGAAGGCGATCAGTTGGAAGACCCATGGATTGAGCCGGAAGAAGACATGTGGCGTTGGACAGTGGCACCGGAACAGGCGCCGGATCAACCTGTGTATCTCGAACTGACGTATGAACGAGGAGATATCGTTGCGATAGACGGTCAGGTAATGAGCCCGGCGACAGTGATGGCACACCTGAACCAGGTGGCAGGCGCACAGGGTGTGGGGCGGAGCGATATTGTCGAAAACCGTTATGTTGGCATGAAATCGCGTGGCTGCTATGAAACACCGGCTGGTACCGTGATGTTAAAGGCGCACCGGGCGATGGAATCACTGACACTGGATCGGGAAACGGCACACCTGAAAGATGAACTGATGCCGAAATATGCCACGATGATCTACAACGGTTACTGGTGGAGTCCGGAGCGGCGTGCGATCCAGGCACTGATAGACCAGACCCAGCAGGTCGTGTGTGGAGATGTACGGGTAAAACTATACAAAGGCAATGTGACCATAGTGGGTCGTCGGTCAGCCACACACAGCCTGTTTGACAAAAATGTCGCGACTTTTGAAGACGATGGCGGGGCTTATGATCAAGCCGATGCGGCAGGTTTCATCAAGTTGAATGCATTGCGTTTGCGCCTGATGGCCCGATCTGCTGCAATCCGGTGAGGAATGTATATGATAGTTAACCGGAAATTACAGACTGCCTGGTCATAGGGATTAATTGTCTGCTCGTCCGCCACCACGACAGGGTGGCGAGGCAGGTGCCTCGCCACCTTTCGCCTGCCATTCTTCCGGCGTGTAGGTGTGAAGTGCCAATGCATGAATCGCATCCTGAATACCATCTGCCAACGCCTGATGCACAGCGCGATGGCGTTTGATCAGTGGCTGTGCCTCGAACTGTGCACAAACCAGTGTCACTTTAAAATGTGATTCAGCGCCAGCAGGCACATTGTGTTGGTGACTTTCGTCTATTACATCCAGATGAGTTGGCGCAAAATGTGTCTCTAGCCGTTCGGCAAGTCGTTCCTGCATCGTCATACAGAGGCTCCTGAAGAAAGTAACGAGGTGTAGTCTGAAAAAACTACCGTTGTGTGGTAGGGTACATTCAGGCTATTGCACTGTATCTTTTGTCACATCACAATAAGTCAGGGTTGGAACCGCGTCTTTAATTTCATAGTGCGCGCCTGGTACCAGGATATATTCACTGGCACCAACTTCAGACAAACCATGCCAATCCCAGTTGTAGGTATAACCTAGCCCGGTCCAGGGTGCGCCACCACGTTGTCGAAAACTGGAATAATATAGATTCTGATAAAACGTTTTGTAATTGTTGATGTTTCTGACTTCAGGAATATCAGAGCTAAACTCAAGGTTGCACTGAGAATCCTGAGTATCCGGGTCAACACAGGGGCGGAACAGATCATCTGGTGATACCCAGAGCTCAACAAATACATCATAGTTCCAGGTGTGATTCAGTCCGAGATATTGTTTCAGTCGTAAAGTGACTTTGTCACCATTTTTGGGGTAATTTTTATATAAATTCTGGCAGAATTGTTGTACCTGTGGAGCGAGTGTAACCCACACAACATGCTTTTCGCTGGTCGATGTAGCGGTTTCAGGTTTAAGATAACTTTCGTATGAATTTTTTGATTTCCAGGTAACTACCAATAATTTTGTTTTATCTTCATTCCAGATCAGGCTGTTGTTATCCGGATGAATGGCATTTAACTGATAACTGATTTCTTCAGGAGTGATGCGAGCGGCATCCAGCAGGCTGTATTGATAAGCACGATTCAGTTGATTCTCGTCGGGTTTGGCAAAACCGAGGTGGCTGATTAAAAAGCTAATGATGAGGACGGAAAATCTTGCATAGGTTTGTGTGAAATGTATCATAAATACCTTAATATAATTGCATCTGACCCACCAACTGGCTGATGTGATCAATCTGATGTCGATCACAATAGTCCAGTATGCCCTGGTTGATTTTGGGTAAAACCAGCGGATCGTAAAACAAAGCGGTGCCAATACCAACGGCGCTGGCCCCTGCCAGCAAAAATTCCAACGCATCTTCTGCTGTGCAAATCCCACCCTGACCGATGATCGGCACCCGATGCGCCTTGGTCACCTGATAGACCTGGTGGCATTTGAGTAAAGCAATCGGCTTGATAGCCGGGCCAGACAACCCGCCTTGGTTATTGCCGATATGCGGACGGCGCGATTCGATATCAATTGCCATACCCATCAGGGTGTTGATCACGGCAAATGCATCAGAACCAGCTTCCAGGCAACGCCGGGCATTGTCGGCGATGTCGGTTTGGTTCGGCGATAACTTCGTGATCAGTGGCTTGTGGGTAGCGCTGCGACAGGCTGCGACTACCCGGGCAGACATATCCGGATCATTGCCAAAAGCGACGCCACCTTCTTTCACATTCGGGCACGAAATATTGATCTCAATCGCATCAATCGGCGAATCGTCGAATTTTCGAGTAACTTCGTGATATTCCTCCAGCGTAGAGCCGGACACATTCGCAATAAACCGGGTTTCGCTGAAATCCAGCGTGGGCAGAATCTGTTGAATGACCTGATCTACCCCAGGGTTTTGTAACCCGATCGCATTCAGCATCCCTTGTGGCGTTTCATATATCCGATGCGAGCGATTACCAAGCCGCATGGTGCCGGTTGTTCCTTTCAGGCACACAGCGCCGCAATCGCGGTTAGAAAATCCCTGCACACGAGTATATTCTTCACCGAAGCCAACACAGCCGGAAAGTAATACGAGTGGGCTGGCAAAGTCCAGTCCGCAGAAATTCAGGGCGAGGCGAGGGTCAGACATGGGGGAATAAAGGCGTGTTGATCATCGGGCAGGTTTATCTATTACTAGAGTATCTTATCAGACTTCGGTTTGATTTTTTTTAGTCGGGTCGCTGGCATTCGTTTTAAGGTCTGGTTACGCGGGTCGACATCAATACCCACAGATTCCAGGGCGGTGACACCTAAAATAGGCTCCGCATCCTTATCACCGAAAATAATGGTGCCTCCGACGATTTCTCCCATAAACTCAATGTCACCTGTCGTCATGTCCATTTTGATTTCGCTGCCGTCGGCTAACTCATAAGTACGCTGTGACTTGGGCTCAAGCCCGATGGCTTCCAATTGATCGCCCGGTACCAGAGAATCTATCGCGCCTGTGTCCACCAGAAACAGACTATTCCAGAATTTTTCAGGATTTGCCGGGTTTCTGATGGTGACTGTGACATAAGTCGTACCCATGACTTTTCTCATGATGCGGGTTGACACGGTTTGTGTCATAGCGGCCTGAGTACGGCCAGCAGAATGATCGCGACCAGTAACAACACCGGCGCTTCATTAAACCAGCGAAACCAGATATGAGAGCGGCGGTTACGGTCATGTTTGAAGTCCAGCCACAACACGCCACACCAGACATGATAGACCAGCAACAGCCCGATCAAACCCAGTTTCAGATCGAACCAGAGTTGCCCGGCATAAGCGACCCAGGCATAGTCAATCAACATCCAGATGCCGAAGACCAGGGTGAGAACAGCGCCCGGTGTGGTAATGCCGAACAACAGCTTACGTTCCATGATCTTAAAGCGTTCCAGCGAAATAGTGTCTTCGCTCATAGCGTGATACACAAACAGACGCGGCAGATAAAATAACCCGGCAAACCAGGTGACCATGCTGATCAGGTGCCATGCTTTTAACATCAGGGTGCCTGCTGTCCGGTTGTATCAGAGTGCAGGCGCGCCTGCTCGCTTGCCGCAAGTGCGGCAGCGACTTCCGGCGGCATATAATTTTCATCATGCTTTGCCAGCACCTCATCGGCCAGAAACACGCCATCAGCACCCAGACGACCTTGCGCAATAGCGCCCTGACCCTCAGCAAACAAATCAGGCAGAATGCCGGTATAAGTCACCGGAACCTCCTGCTGATAGTCGGTGAGGACAAAGTGTACGGACAAATCATGTTGTGCCCGCACAATACTGTCTGCCTTGACCATGCCGCCAACCCGGAACGAGCGGTGATCCGGTGCCTGGCCGGCATGTACCTCAGTCGGGGAAAAAAAATACGACAGGTTATTCCCCAGCGCACTTAGAATCAGTGTGCTCGCCAGTGCCAGGCCAGCTAGTCCCAGCAGAACGAAAATGATGCGCTGACGTCGTGCAGTCATTGTGCCGACTCCATCTGATAGCGTCGTGCAATTTGTTTGCGTAAAGTTTTGTCCTGTTGCCTCAGCCACCAGGGTTCTAACACCATGCAGGCTGCTGTCATGCCAAACGCACCCCAAACGTATAGTGCATAGCCACCCATAGCGAGCCATTCCAACATCTTCTAATCTCCGAAAGTAATCAAACGATCTCCGGACAAAACAGCTTCCACCAATTGCCCCAACCCGCCGAGCCGGAAGCCAGGTGCGATATTGGCAACAGCCAGGCCGTGTCGGCGTGCCTCTGCCTCGTCCACGATACCGCGCCGCTGCGCAGCAGCAACACAGACCACTAAATCGACCGCAAAATCCGTCGCCAATTGTGACCAGCGTGCCACCACATGCCGATCATCCTGCGGCGGTGTGATCAGATGCGAGCTGTTCAGCACCCCGTCGTGATAAAAAAACACCCGTACTATCTGATGACCCTTACGCAGCGCGGCGAGTGTGAAATGATAGGCTGAATCACTGGCCTGATGCTGATATGGGCCGTCATTCACCTGAATGGTAAATTTCATATTGAATCAGAAAGAGAACAAATCGGACAGGCCGGATCAGGCTGTACCTGCAAAGTACGCCAGTGCTGACCCAGCCCGTCAAATAACAACAAACGGCTGTGTAACGTCTCGCCGACCTGAGCCAGAATTTTTAGTGCTTCCAGTGCTTGCAGGCTGCCGATCACCCCTACCACGGGTGCCATGATACCACTCTCACTGCAAGTCGCCGCAGGTTCTGCGTGATCCTCAAACAGACAGCGATAACAAGCCTGTCCCGGCTGATATAAAAAAACGCAGACCTGTCCCGACCAGCCAAGTGCGGAGCCGGAAACCAGGGGAGTGCGTGCCCGAAAACAAGCCTGATTTAAGGCAAAGCGTGTGGCGAAATTGTCGCAACAATCCAGTACCAGATCTGCGTTATCCAGCCAGTTATCAGCCTGATCTGCAGCAAAGCGTACGGGATGAGCGACCACATGACAGCCAGGATTCAGCGCCAGCAGGCGGTCACGGGCAGATAACACCTTAGATGATCCGGTACGGTTGGAATCATGCACGATCTGGCGTTGCAGATTAGACAGATCGACCGTATCGTCATCCAGCAGAACCAACTTACCTACCCCGGCGGCGGCCAGATACAAGGCCGCTGCAGACCCTAAACCACCGAGCCCGATGATAACAACACAACACTCAGACAGCCGTTCCTGACCCGCAATGCCAAACTCAGGCAGCAGAATCTGACGGCTGAATCGCAACAGAGCAGCGTCATCCATCAGGCGGGGTCGCCTGATAATGCGATCAGACCTTGCTGTGCCAGATGTTGCCGGGCCTGTTCCAGCGTCTGCATACCGTGTGCCTGGCCAGTCTGCATCGCAGATACAATCTGCGCCACCTTATCCTCCCGGATCAGATTCTGAATGGCCGGCGTGCAGCGCATGATTTCAAACGCAGCAATCCTGCCACCACCGGGACGTGGTAGCAGAGATTGCGCGACCACAGCACGCAAAGCAGTCGCCACCTGATTGCGAACCAGCGATTTTTCTCCTGCCGGAAACACATCGACCAGACGGTGGATGGACTGTGCTGCTGTGTTCGTGTGCAGTGTGGCCAGAACCAGGTGCCCGGTTTCAGCGGCAGAGAGAGCGGCACGAATGGTTTCGGGATCGCGCAATTCGCCAACCAGAATCACATCCGGATCTTCACGCAAAGCAGCTCGTAACGCCGTAGCAAAATTGTGCGTATGGCGCACAACCTCACGCTGATTGATCAGGCCTTTTTTCGATAGATGTACAAACTCAATCGGATCTTCAATCGTCAGAATATGCCGGGCTTGAGACGTATTGATGCGGTCCACCATCGCTGCAAGTGTTGTGGACTTACCTGACCCGGTAGCACCGGTCACCAGTACCAGGCCATGCGGTTCCTGGCAGATGGATTGGAACACGGTTGGAGCATGCAACTTATCCAGATCAGGTAACTGATTCGGAATGACCCGGAAAACGGCTGCCGGGCCGCGTAATTGCTGAAAAACATTGATCCGGAAGCGGGCCAGATCGCTGATTGACAAAGCAAAATCAATATCATGATGTTCAGCATAATATGCCTGTTGCGCCTCATTCATGACACAACATAACATTTTCTCTAATTGTGCATCACTGAGTGCGGCGGATTGCATGTGCCGTAACTCACCATCTATCCGCATAATCGGCGGTACACCGGCTGACAAGTGCAGATCGGACGCCTTTTGTTGAACACAAAATTGTAATAAATGCTCAATGTCCATTCGCATATTTCAGATTAGATTCGCCTGAATAATGGTTAAACGATAATTTCTGATCTTCTGCAATCATGCGGGGTATAAAATTGTAAGAGCATGAAGTTTTTCGAATGTGCAATCGTACGGGCGCACGGCTGTGCGCCCCTACCGTTGTAGATAGACCGCAGTTTTTGATTTGCTATAAT
>CAWUID010000023.1:0-31196 GCA_963922315.1 uncultured Gammaproteobacteria bacterium | reverse complement strand
GATATGCCCATTGCGCATCACGCTGTATCGACTCCCGGTACGCCTGCTCCGCTTCATCATATCGCTCTGAATGTTTCTGCAACAGATGGCCCAAGCCATACCAGGCAGGTGCATAGTCTGGATCACAGTCCAGTGCCCGTCGATAAGCCGTTTCTGCATAGTTCCAGCACTGTATTTTTTTCAGGTAAACAGCTAGCTGGTACCAGAATACTCCTATTTCAGACCAGGTACCCAGAGATTCATCTGCTTCACCCACGACAAGATGTGATAACACGACATCACGTTCTGCCAGGCCTTGTTCCACCCAATAATCTAACCAGTCGATGAATTGTTTTGTATATAGTTCAAATAAAACAGAGAAATTTTGTTTGTTGAACTGCGCAAATTTATGCCTTTCTTCACCAAACAGTTGTTGAAGCCGATACTTCTGACTTCTATTTAATTTATTCCAACGATTTAATACATTTCTTTTTGCCTGTTCGGGGAGCAACAAGCTGAGCGCCAGACCATTCAATGTGGGGATAGCTTCTTTCGGTAATGCCGGTTTAAATTGGTCGATTGTCAGATTCGGATCCGGCCAGTTCCAGGCAGGCAGCCGGGCAAACGGTGCAGCCGGAAAATGTGGCTGCGAACCTTTTGGTTGCGATGGCAGAATCTCTGCTTCCTGTAAGGCCTTCTGCATTTGTGCCTTTTGTTCTTCCAGCATGGCGGTAGTCTTACCATACAGATCGTCTAACACCGGTTTATATGCCAATGCCATATCACTGTCAGGAAATTCACGTAACAGGATTTCTTCGCGCAATGCGATGCGTGGATGATAGGGGATGGTCAGCAAATCCGGCATCAGTTCTGCTGTGTCATATTCATCCTGGCGTGCCAATTTATCCAACACCGTACGGATATAGCGCAACCGCTCCTGCTTTAGTTGTTCCTCACCCTGCGGTACCGGGCTGAACACCAGGCTGAGTAAGGCATGCAATGCACCATATTCGCTCTTCGCCTGTATTGAGCCAATCACTGCTTCTATCCCGGCCAGGTTCTGTTCGTTAAAGCCACTGACCAGCACCATCCGGTCGATAAAATCAGTATGTAATAACAGGTCGCCGATTTCGGTAATCCCGGTGCGCGAATCAATCAATAACCAATCCGGCGCCTGTCCGGTTTCAGGATGCCGGATGGATGCGACCCGCTCACGAAAATAATCCAATAGCTTGTGCGGATCAGGAATAGATTCTCCTTCTGCCTGCGTTCTGAAACGGAGTAACCATTGCGCCAGATTGCGCCCCTGCACACGTTGTAATTGTTGATGGTAGCCATCCATACCCTGGGTCGGGCTGAAACGACCGGCTGGAATTGCCCAGATATCGCCA
Source organism: uncultured Gammaproteobacteria bacterium (assembly GCA_963922315.1). GTDB lineage: Bacteria > Pseudomonadota > Gammaproteobacteria > Chromatiales > Chromatiaceae > JAHDBG01. Next base: position 29,826 of record CAWUID010000023.1, on the reverse strand, counting down.
TGTTTCCCGAAGAGCCCACCTGCCCGATCCTGTTTGCCCAGTTCTGTCGGTTGCGCCAGGCTGGCCGGATCCAGAACCGTGTCCTGTTGATGCGGATCCAGTGCACTGTCTAAAAAATCTAATACCCCCTGACGAATATCCGGCGTTTCCGGCAGTTCACGCGCAGGTCGATAAAATAACGGGTTGAGGCTGAAACCGGGGGCATGCAGATCCCAGTCCGCGATCACGACAAAATCACCACGCTGCGCCAGGCCATAGGCAACATTCAGCATCAGGTTAGTCCGCCCGACACCACCCTTAAAACTGAAAAAGGATACGGTATGCATATTACGATTCTGCAGATGCCTGAGACATGAACTGATCCAGATTGACAAAACCTGCTTGGGGGTCAATTTGCTGATGAGTCGCCATACTATGCACATGCCAGGCTGCTTGCTGCACACTCTCTTTTGCAGTCAGTACGCTCGCAGAGAATATGATCATTTCATCTGGTCGCTTTCCTTCCTGACTCGTTTCCTGATACAGGCTAAGCAGATTCTGTTCGCGTATCGCGCGATTGTGCTCATCAAAATAATATAGTTGCGCTGCCAGTTGTTTACGCCTTGCCAGTGACTGTGGATAAGGTATGTTCTGAATCAGATTGGCAATCCGCTCTTGTCCCTTCCTCTCCTGACTGCCCAGACGGGTTTCCACCCGCAGAAACAGGCAGGTCAGGTTTCCCGGCCACCAGTCTGCGGCTTCCAGTGCCCGGCTGAGCTGATCCACTTGTGCCGCCAGCCAGGGCGCCCGCGCGCTATCCCGGCTTAAGGCCCAATACGCGAGCCACCAGTATCGTTCTGCCTGGGTTCTGGCGCATAGCCTGGCGTCCACATGCGGATGATCTGCCGCACACAGCTCCCACAGCTTCCCGACCAGCTCCCGGCTCCAGGGTATCACTTCTGCCACCAGGCAGAACAGGGCCGAGATCAGATCGGTTTGCGGAAAGCCGGTGCCAAGCGCGACCCGCTCACGTGGCAGGGGCAGCGCACCAGACATACGCTGTAAACCGGTCAGCCAGCTTTGTATCCGGCCTTGTAAATCTGTCAGCGCTGTCTCCTGCGCTTCCCATCTGATCCTGGCAGCCACCTGCAAGGCAGTGACTGTGCATTGCCAGTCACCATGTGTATCCGCACCCAGTGCCACAAAGTCAGTCGCAAACGCAGGCAATAGCTGCCGTACCAGACATTGTTTGAAGCGAGTCTGATAAGGAGGATCACCGGCCTGGTTATACGCAGTGATCAGCAGTTCACCCCAGCTCTCGTTATAGTCCACCGCCGGGCCCAGCTCGCCGAGCATCCGCTGACGACTCCAGGCAACCAGCTCTTCATCTGACGCCTGATACAACCGTTCAATAAAATGTGTGTTTCTGTCCATACCATCCGTCAATCATAATAAACACTTGTCCGGGCTCGTCTGAGGTTTTCATGCGTAAGCATGAGAACCAGCCACTGTGCTCACGAGGCGCACGGCACGCCCGGAGCAGGCGAAGCCGGGTGAGCGCCATCTTTCTGATCGGCGCGGCATTTCGCCGCGCTGATCAGAAATTAAGCGAACCGGCAGCGGCTGCTCCTGGTGCAAACAAGCCGTGAACAGCCACCATCGCAACCACTAAACAACCTCAGAAATCGCCCAGATAACGCAAATGTGGCTGCACGGCGGCGATAGTCCGGTTGGTGTGCACATATTCTGCTAACCCCGGCACACGACTATCCGCCCGGCTCCAGGGTGCCTGCCCGTCCGAACTCAAAGGCGCGGTACGCCCGCAGGTTTCATGCTGATAACCCGGAAAAAAGACCGGACTGTTTCCAGCTTCCACCACCGTCGGTTTGTGCAGTTGTTGCGCATCCAATTCGTATTCCACTGCGACCAGCCCGGCCTTACGCTGATAATCTGCCTCGCTGGCGTAACCGGGTAATGCCAGATGGCGCACCCAGTCCCGTGCTGTATAGTCGCCCTCATGCTGGCGGAACTCGTCATGCTGTAACACCCAGACGACTGTTTGTGGCTCATGCCGGGCTAACCAGATCAGATTGAAATCAGGCCGATGCTGCGCAATCACGGATTCCGGTTTGTTTTCTAACTGATGCTGCAACCGCTCTAAGCTCGTCCGCATATGTTTTAATGATGCAACACCTTTGCCACCGCTCCAGCAGGTATACAGGGTGTGCAGATCAATGAACCGGGCCAGCCGGATAGTCTCCGACAAATCTGACATCACGCCATAAGGTGATGCGCCCCGCTGCGCATCCAGCAGCCGGGTCAGCACACGTTCCAGACGATCGTAATAGATGATCTGTTCATCCACATCAGATGGCACCGGACCGAATGCATAGTCAGCTGACTCCCATAACGGCGTGTTGGTCGGTATCTGATTGCCACAAGTCGCTGCATCCGGATGCGTGGCCTGGATGTCGGTCAGATCCAGTGCATGGTTGCGCGCCAGCCGACGAATTTCAGCCGGGTGGTCCGGATGACAGGCCTGATCCAGCAGGTGTTGCAGGTTAGTTGCCATGCGTCAGGTTCGGATATGGCCGTCACCCAGCACGATAAACTTCACTGAGGTCAGTCCTTCCAGCGCCACCGGGCCACGCGCATGCAGTTTGTCGGTCGATATGCCAATCTCTGCCCCGAGCCCATATTCGAACCCGTCCGCAAACCGGGTGGAAGTATTCACCATCACCGAGCTGGCATCCACTTCACGCAGAAACTGGCGCGCCCGGGTGTAGTTTTCGGTAACGATGCTATCAGTATGCTGCGAGCCGTGCGTATTGATGTGGCTGATCGCCTGTTCCAGACTGGCGACAATCCGGATGGATAAGATGGGTGCCAGATATTCGGTATCCCAATCTTCGTCCGTCGCTGGTATGCAGGCTGCACCCAACAGACGACAGGTTTCAGCACAACCGCGCAACTCCACCCCTTTTTCCTGATAGGCCGCTGCCAGTGGTGGTAACAGTTCGGCTGCCCGCGCCTGGTGCACCAGCAAGGTTTCCAGTGTGTTGCAGGTGCCGTAACGCTGGGTCTTCGCATTCAGTGCGATCGCATGCGCCTTGTCTGCGTCTGCGGCTTCATCCAGGTACACGTGACAAATGCCATCCAGATGTTTGATCACCGGCACCCGCGCCTGCTCGCTGATCCGCTGGATCAGGCCCTTGCCGCCACGCGGTATGATCACGTCGATGCTTTCCGGCTGGGTGATCATCTGCCCGACTGCTGCCCGATCGGTGGTATTCACTACCTGCACCGCTTCCGGCGCCATGCCAGCCTGTTGCAGGCCCTGCTGGATGCCTTGCGCGATGGCCTGGTTCGAGTGGTATGCTTCGGATCCACCACGCAGGATGGTCGCATTGCCTGATTTGAGGCACAGGGCAGCGGCATCCGCTGTTACGTTCGGGCGCGATTCGTAGATGATGCCGATCACTCCGAGCGGAACCCGCATCCGTCCGACCTGGATGCCGCTGGGCCGGTAGTTCATATCAAAGATCTCACCGACCGGATCCGGCAGGGCGGCGATCTGATGCAACCCTTCCAGCATCGTATCGATGCGGGCCGGTGTCAGTTCCAGCCGATCCAGTAATGCCGTGTCCAGGCCTTTCTGTTCACCTGCCGCCAGATCCTGCTGGTTCGCTGTGTGCAGCGCGGGCCGTGCCTGATCCAGTGTGTCTGCGATGCGGGTCAGTGCAGTGTTTTTTGTCTGGGTAGTAGTCGCTGCCAGTTGTTGTGCGGCAGTGCGTGCCTGGCGACCCAGGGTACGGAGGTAAGCGGGCATGTCAGTCATGTGGTGTTCTCTGGTATTCACTTAATAATAGGGTGTCGATATTGGATAATCGGGCAAGAGTGAGTACGGATTCTGGTATATCGGTCAGATACAGGATGACAGACGATTGTCTGGCAAACTCTATCGCTTCCAGCAACAAGGCCAGTGCAGCACTGTTCGCCTGGGTGACTGAGCGCAGCGATAAAGTCGCGCTGGTGCGGGTTTTCAGCCAGGCAGCGATCTGCTCCCACAGGTCCGGCACCGTGGCAAAATCGACACAACCGGACACGACTGCCGTATCCGGTTGTTCCAGAATCAGTTCTGCCTTCACGATGCAGCGGCGTTTTTGGTTTGCAGTTCCCGGATCAGATGCTCAATGCCGCGTTCAATCCGAGCCGAGCGATCCTTCGCCTGGTTGGCGCCCTGGCGAATCAGGCTTTTGAAGGTGCTGCGATAATTCGTGATCAGGCTGATACCCTCCACCACCACATCATAGACCAGCCAGCCACGCTCCGGATGACGGTGTAACCGATAGTTGATCGGGATCGCCTGGCCCTGGGTATCAATCACCTGAGTCGGTGCTAACATTTTTTGCTGGTCTTTGCTGAACCGTACCGGCAGATACGCAATGTTCGGATCCGGATATAACAACAAGGTCTGGGCATACGAACGCACCAGCAGGGCCTGAAATGCCTGTACCAGTTGCTCACGCTGTGCTGATGTTGCCTTGCGCCAGAAGGGTCCCATCGCCGAGCGGGTAATGCGCTCAAAATCAAATGCCGGTACTACGGTATGCTGAATCAGCGGATATAACAAACCGGGCTCTGCTGTGATGTCTGCGCGCCGCTTTGCCAGTTCTGCGATGGTTTTATCCACCGTATGCTGAATAATCTGTTGTGGTGCGGGCGGCTCCGCCGCTTGCGCCAGGCCGAGCCAGGCGATCAGCATGGTGCCAATCAGCCAATTACAGGTTTTCATCATGGTGCCTCCTGTGCCTTACTGAATAAGAAACGTCCGATCATATCTTCCAGTACCAGCGCCGACTGGGTGGTGCTGATCATGTCACCGGGTTGCAACAGCTCATCACTGCCTCCCAGCTCCAGGCCGATATATTGTTCTCCGAGCAACCCGGCGGTTAATATCTTCGCAAAGGTGTCCTGCGTGAGGTGATCACGATAGGCATCCTGAATCGTCAGTACAACCGCTGCTTGCAAACTGTCAGGATCATACGCAATACTATTAACCCGCCCGATGTTCACCCCGCTGAGCGTGACCGGTGCTCTGGCCTTCAGGCCACCGATATTGTCAAAATAGGCCGTCACCTGGTACGACTCACCCTGATAAGCCTGGCTCAGGTTACTGACCTGGAAGGCCAGAAAGCCGAAGGCCCCGACCCCGGCCAGAATAAACAGTCCCACTGCCGTTGCCAGATGTTGTTGTTTCATCATCATGGTATGTCATCTATTTCTATGGAAGTAAAGTTGTGATGCAGGATATCAATCCTATTGTACAAAAAATTGCTGATCTGCGAGGGCGCGTGGCTGCGCTGAGGGGGTATCTTTGACTATCCGGCAAAGCAGGAACGTTTAGAAGAAGTTCTCGGCGAACTGGAAGATCCGGCGATCTGGACACAACCGGATAAAGCGCAGGCGCTGGGTCAGGAACGTGCCTTGCTGGAAGATGTGGTACTCGGGATTGACCGACTGGAACGCACCCTCGCTGATTCACACGATCTGCTGGAAATGGCCGTTGCCGAGCAGGATGCGGAAACGATTGAGGTGCTGACGGCTGATTTAGCTGAATGCGAACAAATCGTCGCCCAGCTTGAGTTCCGCCGTATGTTTCCGGGCGAAATGGATGCGAATCATGCGTTTCTGGAGATTCAGTCCGGTTCCGGCGGTACCGAAGCTCAGGATTGGGCCGAGATGGTGTTGCGCATGTATCTGCGCTGGGGCGAAGCCCACGGCTTTAAAACTGAACTGATGGAAGCATCCGACGGTGAGGTCGCCGGTATCAAGTCAGCGACCGTACGGTTTGCCGGGGATTATGCCTACGGCTGGCTGCGCACTGAGACGGGTGTACACCGGCTGGTGCGCAAATCACCGTTTGATTCCGGCAACCGACGCCATACTTCATTCTGTGCGGTATTTATCTCACCTGAGATTGACGACTCGGTCGAGATTGACATCAATCCGGCAGACCTGCGGATTGATGTCTACCGCGCTTCCGGCGCTGGCGGCCAGCATGTGAACCGGACTGAATCTGCAGTACGGATCACCCACTTGCCGACGAATACCGTGACTCAGTGTCAGAATGATCGCTCTCAGCACAAAAACAAAGACCAGGCAATGAAACAACTGAAGGCGAAGTTGTATGAACTGGAGATGCAGCAACGCCGCGAACAGGCGCAGGCGGTCGAAGAAACCAAGTCAGATATCGGCTGGGGCAGTCAGATCCGTTCGTATGTGCTGGATGCCTCGCGGATCAAAGATTTACGCACTCAGGTCGAAACCGGCAATACCCAGGCCGTACTGGACGGCGATCTGGATCAGTTCATCGAAGCCAGTCTGAAAAGCGGCCTGTAGCTCAGGGGGCATTCTCACACGCGGAATGCGGTCGCCATCGCGGCCTGTTCGGCCCGGCTCAGACCCACCTGACTCGCCACATGACGCCATTCGCGGACACTGCGGAGGACTTCGGCCTGAATCTGTGCTGCCTGCTGACGACTCAGTTGAAAAAAATCTGTTACCGACAGCGCCAGGTCAAAGTCCAGTGCATTATCCACATCACTGATGTTCAGATGCAGGCCAACGGCAGCAGCGGTCGGATTGATGTCATACGCCGGGGCTAATACCCAGCCACGTTGCTCACAGATAAAACCATGGTTACGCAAATGGTCATCTATGTTCGACACGGCAATGTTGAACACCATACGGCGCCAGAGCTGCGCCAGATCGGTGCGTGTGGCTGCGCCCTGGTCAGTCAGAAACTGGGCCAGTTCCAGATAACTCGCCTCGTAATCACCATCATCATACCCGAGCTGCGTCAGTGCTGAACTGAAATGACGCCGCTGTTGCGCACTCCGGTCAAACCGCTGCGTCAGAAAGGTATGATACGGCCCGCCAAAAGATTCCAAGCGACAGGCTGACATCTGAATACCAGCCCGTAACGCCAGTTGGTACACCACAAATTCCCAGGCGCCGATGTCATAATCATCGTAGCGGCTGGGAAACTTCGCGATCCATAAACAGCCCTGCGGGTCACTGACACAGGCCTTGGGCCTGGCGCCGCCAAGCGACGATCCGGGTGAAATCAGCCGGTGCAACCAGAGCATATAATCCGGGTCATCCTGTCTGCGCGTATCTTCGATCTGCTGCGCGGCATACGCCAGTTCCGCCAGAGAGGTCAGCGGTGGTACCGCCAACTGCACATTATCATCCAGAAAGGCACCATCAGGCTCTCGCTTAAATCGCAGTGCCCCCATCCGGTGGGTGTCATGCACACCGAGCAGATAATCCATTTCGCACAGACGACGCGGACGACGTGCCTGCTGGCGTGCCAATGCTGCTTCCCGCCGCTGCATCAGCAAGCGCCCCCACCGATCCGGACACGAATCCAGAAACACCCGGAAATTACGCGCAGCCGCACCGTGTTGCTCGCCCGCATACAGCGCCAGATCCGGATCAATCTGCTGCACATGCGCTGCCTGCAGCCAGTCCGGATCATACGCAAAGCGAAAATGTTCCCTGCCCTTGATCTGATCTGCCTGTAACACACCGACCCGGGTCGGACCTGCCAGGCCTTCCCAGTCAGCATAAACATAAACGGCCTGGTTCATCCGGCTCTGCTCTTCTGACCGGTCAACGTTTGAATATCCTGTAATTTTTGCCCTAGCACATCATCATTGGCGACCTGTGCCAGATCGTTCACCAGGCCGAGCACACTCAGCACGGCAACATAGTGGCCAAGCGAAACTGTCGGCTCACCCTGCTGAATTCTGCGTATTGTCAACCGGCTCAGGCCGGTACGCTCCGCAATCAGTGCTTGCGTATAGCCACGCCGCTTACAGGCCAGCAGAATATTCTCACCCAGGTGCATCAGCACCTGACGATTTTTCGGAAAAACCGGGACGGTGCGTTTTTTGTGTTGCATCATAATGGTCACTATAATTTCCATAAATACGGTTTCTGGAAATTATAGTGACCATCTCACCGAATACCAAGCCTTAATCAAATTTTAAATCGTGGGCGAGGTATGAAACCTCGCCCACGACCAAAGGGGCGAGAGCTACGCTTCTCCCCCTTTGGAAACCCCCATAGTTTTGTCCCCGCAGCAAGCTGCGGGGAGTACTCAGATTCAAAGACCCCAGACAGTGATTCGGCGGTTTTCTGCAACATGTTCCTGATGCCAGATCCGGTCTGCCCACGACACGTTTGCACGACGGTCAAACATCAGCAGGTGTGCTTCGGTCGCACCGCATTGATCGGCATAGGCTGCGGTTTGCTGCAATCCACGTGTGATATCTGTCTTTAATGACGCATGTCGCAGCTTCAGTTCCAGCACGATCCGTTGTATTTCGCCCTGCCAACCTGCCACTCTATCCACTGGCCATTCCAGATATAAGTCGGTACGCCTCCGGCCCAATCCATATTCACGGGTGATACGCCCGCCACCGTTCACCACTCGCTGCAGAAACGCCTGCAATAACAGTTGTGGCCCAGCTTCTTTGTAATCAAAACACTCAATCCATGAGTCAGACTGTTCGCGAAAGAACTGCTGAAATGCCAGCAACAGCTTCGGCATATCCAGCCGGTTGTGTGGTGTCACATACCACTCAGTCTGGTGGGTAATCGTCAGTTGGCTGGTCCAGATCAGTTCACGGGGTATCGCTTCCTGATAAATCCGGTTTGCGATCTGTAGGCTCGGGGTCAGTGTGATCAGTCCCAGATCGGCCACATATTGCGCATCATCAGTCGCAATATCGGCATGGGCATCGGTACCAGCCAGCAAGGCTGCAATCACCCGATGCACCCGCCCTTCACATAATTTATCAGTGAGCTGATCCAGGTGGGTCGTACGATCCTGAATCAGCTTTTCACGCGCTGTACGATAATCGGCCAGGGTGACCGGCACCATCCGATCCTTCAGGTGTGGTGTCTGCTGGGTCAGTTCATACCCCAGCGCATTCACCAGCCAGGGCTGCCCTTGCGTATCCTGCCAGAGTTCAGGATAAATCGCATCGGCAAATATCTGGCCGGTTGCCTGGGTATGTTGCTGCCATAAGGCTCGCACTTCCGTTTCGCTCAGATTACCCAGGCGCAATGACATCGCCTTGATATTGAAGGCAGATCCGCCGGTGATCACTTCCCGCCCGGGACTCTGCATCCGGTAATCACGTACATCCCGCACCCCGCACAGCACAATCGAAATCGGAAATGCGTGCGGACGCTGCGCGTAACCAGCGCGAATCTGGCGCAATAATGAAATCAGCGTATCACCAACCAATGCATCCACTTCGTCCAGAAACAGCACCGTTGGCCGATCACTGATGCCAGCCCAACAGGTAAGCAATTCTGTCAGTGCACTATTCGGGTTGTCCTGCATCATCAGCCGGGCCTGCGGCAATAACCGCTCTTCCTGCAGATAAGTCTGAGCCCGGTTCGCGATGGTGAAACACACAGTACGGATTGCGGTTGCCACATCTTCGCGCGCGGCCTGGGCCGCTTCAATGTTCGCATACAGGGCACGATAGCGTCCCTGCTGGTTCAGATGTTCCATCAGGGCGAGCAGACAAGTGGTCTTACCAGTCTGACGTGGCGCATGCAGCACGAAATAGCGCTTTTGCCCGATCAAGCCTTCTATCCGGGTAAGATCCAGCCGATGTAACGGGTCAATTACATAGTGATCTGCAACAATAGAAGGTCCGGCGTTGTTAAAAAATCGTTCCATATTCAGTCAGTCTCACAGACCCCAGACAGTGATCTGTCGGTTCCCTTCAGCATGTTCCTGGTGCCATATCCGGTCTTGCCATGCGATGTCCGGACGACGGTCAAACATCAGCAGATGTGCTTCGGTCGCACCGCACTGATCAGCATAGGCTGCGGTCTGCTGCAATCCACGTGTAATATCTGTCTTTAATGACGCATGTCGCAGCTTCAGTTCCAGCACGATCCGTTGTATTTCGCCCTGCCAACCTGCCACTCTATCCACTGGCCATTCCAGATATAAGTCGGTACGCCTCCGGCCCAATCCATATTCACGGGTGATACGCCCGCCACCGTTCACCACTCGCTGCAGAAACGCCTGCAATAACAGTTGTGGCCCAGCTTCTTTGTAATCAAAACACTCAATCCATGAGTCAGACTGTTCGCGAAAGAACTGCTGAAATGCCAGCAACAGCTTCGGCATATCCAGCCGGTTGTGTGGTGTCACATACCACTCAGTCTGGTGGGTAATCGTCAGTTGGCTGGTCCAGATCAGTTCACGGGGTATCGCTTCCTGATAAATCCGGTTTGCGATCTGTAGGCTCGGGGTCAGTGTGATCAGTCCCAGATCGGCCACATATTGCGCATCATCAGTCGCAATATCGGCATGGGCATCGGTACCAGCCAGCAAGGCTGCAATCACCCGATGCACCCGCCCTTCACATAATTTATCAGTGAGCTGATCCAGGTGGGTCGTACGATCCTGAATCAGCTTTTCACGCGCTGTACGATAATCGGCCAGGGTGACCGGCACCATCCGATCCTTCAGGTGTGGTGTCTGCTGGGTCAGTTCATACCCCAGCGCATTCACCAGCCAGGGCTGCCCTTGCGTGTCCTGCCAGAGTTCAGGATAAATCGTGTCGGCAAATATCTGGCCGGTTGCCTGGGTATGTTGTTGCCATAGGGCTCGCACTTCCGTTTCGCTCAGGTTGCCCAGGCGTAATGACATCGCCTTGATATTGAAGGCCGATCCGCCGGTGATCACTTCCCGTCCAGGACTCTGCATTCGGTAATCACGCACATCCCGCACCCCGCACAGCACAATCGAAATCGGAAATGCCTGCGGACGCTGCGCATAACCGGCGCGAATCTGGCGCAATAATGAAATCAGTGTATCACCGACCAATGCATCCACTTCATCCAGAAACAGCACAACCGGCTTATCTGTAGCCATCGCCCAGCCCTGTAACAAGGCGGTGAATAAGGTTTCCGCATCACAGTCGGCACCTTCTGCCTGTAACCAGTCAGTTATCCATATGCTGTGCAGATACACCCGGGCAGCCAGTGCCACGGCAGCGGCTACTGCGCGGATACCACGCTTCACATGTCCACGTGCTGCCTGGGCCGCTTCAATGTTTGCATACAGTGCCTGGTAGCAGCCTTGCCGGTTCAGATGTTCCATCAGAGCAAGCAGGCAAGTGGTCTTACCAGTCTGACGCGGTGCATGCAATACAAAGTAGCGCTTTTGTGCAATCAGGTCTTCGATCTGTGACAGATCCAGACGATGCAATGGGTCAATCACATAATGATCAGCGGCAACCGACGGCCCGGCATTATTGAAAAATCGTTCCACGCTGATTTAATCCAGTGATTCTACCCGCAGCCGCACGCATTCATTCGCAATGTCCGGCAGGTCGATAATCCTGGCCAGCGCAGCATCCATCTGTTGTTCCTGCACCGGATGGGTCAGCATGACCAGCGGTACCTGACACGAACCCGCTTCCGGCTCCTGTTGTGAAACGGCTTCAATGCTGATGTCCGCCTCTCCCAGAATAGCAGTGACAGCAGCCAGTACACCTGGCTTATTCTGCGCAGTCAGGCGCAGATAATAAGCTGTTTTCACCTGTGCCATCGGCAGCAAGGGAATATCGGCTAACTCACTGGGTTGGAATGCCAGGTGTGGCACCCGGTTGTGCGGGTCTGTTGTCAGGGTACGCGCCACTTCAATAATGTCCGCGACTACAGACGAGGCGGTCGGCAATGCGCCCGCACCTGGTCCGTAGTGCAACGTCTGCCCGACCATATCACCCTGCACCAGCACGGCATTCATCACCCCATCCACGTTCGCCAACAGACATTTTTGCGGAATCAGGGTCGGGTGTACCCGTAACTCTATCCCCTGTGCCGTTTTCCGGGTAAACGCCAGTTGTTTGATGTGATAACCCAGCCGGGCTGCATTGTCCACATCCTGTCGCTGTACCTGGCCGATCCCTTCGGTATAACAAGCCGAAAACTGCAACGGTATACCGAATGCCAGCGCCGCCAGAATCGTCAGTTTATGTGCCGCATCAATGCCTTCGACATCAAACGTCGGGTCTGCTTCAGCATACCCCAGCGCCTGTGCTTCCTGTAACACATCCGTAAAATCACGTCCCTTATCCCGCATTTCAGTCAGAATAAAATTGCCGGTGCCATTGATGATACCGGCCATCCATTCGATATGGTTCGCCGCCAATCCTTCACGCACTGCCTTAATAATCGGGATACCGCCCGCCACAGCTGCCTCAAACGCGACCGTCACACCTTGCTGCTGGGCTGCCGCGAAGATTTCGTTGCCGTGCAGGGCAATCAATGCCTTATTCGCCGTGACAACATGCTTGCCCTGCGCAATCGCCTGTAACACCAGCTCACGCGCCGGGGTACAGCCACCGATCAACTCAACCACAATATCCACTTCCGGCTGCGTGACGAGCTGAAACGGATCATCCAGCATGACAACCCGGGCCAGTGCCTCCGGTGCCATATGCAGGCTCCGGCTGGACGCATGACTGACCCGTATCTCGCGTCCGGCACGACGCGCGATCTCTGCCGCATTCTGCTGCAACACTGCCAGAGTGCCACCACCCACAGTTCCTAAACCCAACAAGCCGACATGAATCGGTCGCATCTGATATTCCTTTCTCATTGATCCAGGACAGTCGGCACACACTGACTGCTGTTGCTGTCACTTGTGGTCGCCTGGCCCGGACGGGGTTGTGCATCGATAAAACAGGCCAGATCCTGGGCCTCCTGATCTGTTAACAGTCCGCCACTGCCATACGGCATATTCCAGCGCAAAAAACGTGCCAGCTTTTCTGGTTTACCCATCCCGGCAATAGCGGGATAAGAATGATCCCCCCACAATGCCGGACGGAAATAGGTTCCACTGGCATACCGGCCCTGGCCCTCGCTGTTATGGCAGAAAGCACACTTCTGCTCAAATATGGCCTGACCAACACTGACCCGGCCAATCACATTATCCTGCGTCAATGCCGGAAATCCGCGCGGGGTCGGTGGACACTGGCCAGGTTCAGGACAAGGATGCTGCTGGTGATAAGTATCTGTCAGCCAGTCCATGTACGCAATCATCGCTGACATATCCGGGTTAGTATCACAGTTTCCAGCATCTATCGTACCGTCCTGCGCACTGGCCGGAGTACATAATGCCTTCCCGTGCAAACTACGCTCAAAACACTGATTGATCCGGCCCTGCAAGGCTGCTGCCGGGCTGGCGGCTTGCACAGCCGCATCCTGGCTCACATATGCCTGCCGCATATTCACCCACCAGGATGCCTCCGGCACACCACCAGCATGCAGATGACAACTGCGACAGTGTAATTTGTTGCCGACATGCTCAGGTAATTGTTCATAAGTGTGGCTCAGCAATTGATGGCCCCGGGTAATTTGTTCAGCCTGCGCTGCCGGATAAGATGACAATGCTGCCGGATTGAACAGAATTGTCTGTTCGCTGCATCCGATTGAATTACTATAGCTATAGCTGGCACAGATCGCGCTATCCGGTGTTGGATGTGCATTGTTCAGGGTAAAGGTAAAATCGCTGGAAACAAACTGATCCGGCTTCATACTGCGCGCCATCGCGTGACATCCCATACAACTGGAAGTGTCCTGCGTGAAGGTTTCCATCGTGGTATTCGCGGCAAAACGCGGCTGCGCATGAAACACTGTCGGCTTTTCTGCATCAGATTGAGGCAGCGGCCATTGCGCACTCATCAGGCGATAATTGTGTAGTACAGAATCTGCTTTTTTCAGCCATCGGTGCACCCGGTGATTCAGATTACGCAGACTCCGGGACATGGGTAAGACTTGTGTCACCTGGTTGGGCGTACCGGTCGGCGTCTGGCTGTTTGGCGCACAATACTCACCCTGGCAACGCGGACGACGGAAACTAGCAGGCAGTCCATGGCTGCGACGCACATTCGCTTTGTGCTCAAAGGTTGACCAGATCCATTGCGGGGCGCTGGCTGTTTTATGCATGATGTGAAAGCCCACCAGAGCAACATCAGCGATATGACAGGCATCACCGTCACAGATACAGGCCTTGCGGGTCATAAAACGTTGCCGGTCCTGCGCAGACGTCGCGGTCGTCAATTCGCGCCAGGCGGCTTTAATCAGCATGGCACCATCCGGAAACTGAATCTGCTCAACTTCAGCTTGCTGATTGCCGTTATACAACTGATTCTGCACAATATAATCAAATGCAGTGCGGTTCATCCGGATTTCGTAACGGACAACCTTTCCGTACTGATCTGTCAGAGTACCGGGCAACGTCGCATCAGCTTTCGCCGCCTGATTGATTGCATCCAGCACATCATCCACCTTTTCGTTACGATGCAGATGACGCAAAGGCTGACCTGGTTGAGTCTGGCAGGTAGCTGGAATTGTTTCCGGCACCCGCCAGGGCAGTGGTGCCGAACCATCCACCGGATATACTTCAACCTGTTCTTTCCAGGTTTCCCACACACGGTGCGTGGGTTTACCGAACAAAGCGCCGATATCTGGTCTGCCACGATCTGTCAGGGCTGGCCACATCAACGCAATGAAGGTTTGCCAGGCATGGCGGTTGACCTGGTGTTGATGTCGTTGCAACCAGTCAGGGTGATCAGGTGCCACTTGTGACGGCACCACATCCGCGGGAATCTGATGGTTCAGTTGCAGTAGGCTACGGGCTGAGGCCTGATACGGCAGGAGCGCAACCGACAGGATAAGGCTCATTAAAATATAGGGCATGGCACACCTCTCTTATGTTATTAGTGTTGAAATAAATCCCAGTCTGGTGGTGGTTCAAACCGGAACTGTTCCTTGTTCAGCGGTATATTACGCTGCATATTATCAAAACGAAATTGTGTCACCTGATCTAACTGGTCAATCCAGGCCAGATGATGCAACACCTTGTCGCGAAAAGCCAGGGTGACTTGTTTCACATCACTTTCCGACGTCTTAGGCTTCAATTCCAACCACAACACGCCACTCTGCTCACCCGACTCAGCGACCTCAAAATGCGCTTCCAGCGCTTCCATACCCAATAAAATTGCTGCAGGCGTGCCTTTCAGTGCCAGGCGCTGATAATATTGGGTAATCTGTTCCAGGTCATCTTCCACCAGCCAGATATCACGTCCGTCAGCAATCACCTGTTTCACTTCAGGTGTCTGATAATCCCAGCGAAACTGGTCAGGTCGCCGCAGACGAAAAATGCCAGTGGCAATGCCAGATGCAGAGGATTCACCTATGGCATAAACACGTTGTTCAAAGCGTGCTTCTAATGTTTCAAGCCCGGCTAAAAAATGATCTAATGCTGCCTGTGCACCGGTAGCTGCCGACGCTATATGGCTTAACATCAGCCACCCGCAGACAATACCAGCCAACTTTTTCAACATTTAATTTATCCTCTTGATTACCCAACCGCTCAATATCATCAGACCCTTTCATTATTTGCTGGTAGTGTTATGCCTGTTCTGGCAAACCATATCCCATGCAGCTGAACTACAAGGCGTGCAGATTCAGTCGGAGACAGATGCAACCCGATTAATTCTGGAACTTGACCGTCAGGTGAAGTATACCTACTTCCAGTTAGATAATCCGCACCGGCTGGTCTTTGACCTGGTGGATACCCGGGTACCGGAACAGTTTCGTTTGGTACAGGGAGCCTCTTCCATCGTACACAGCATACGTTATGCGCAACGAGCTGAAAATATATTGCGGGTGGTGTTTGACCTGAAGACAATGCGCTATCCCGAGGTGTTGAATACAGATACGGCGCAAACACCTCATCTGATGATTCGTCTTCACAAAAACAAAGATCTGTCTCCGGAGCCACAAAAAACGTTTACTGCTCAGCATGAACCCCGCACCTGGGTAGTCGCACTGGACCCGGGACACGGCGGACGAGATCCCGGAGCGCTGGGCAAGGTGCACAACACAAAAGAAAAGCTGCTTACTCTGCAAATCGCGCGTCGTTTACAGCAAGCGCTGACCGCACGCGGTGATATTAAAGTGATACTGACCCGTCAGACTGACACTTATATCAGGCTGCGGGACCGCATGAAAATCGCCCGTCAACACCAGGCTGATCTGTTTATTTCCATCCATGCTGATGCCTTTCACGATCATCAGGTTCGGGGAGCTTCGGTATTTGTTCTGTCCGACAAAGGTGCCTCCAGTGAGGTAGCACGCTGGCTGGCGGAAAAAGAAAATCAGGCTGATTTAATTGGCGGGGTTAGTCTTGAGGATAAAGAAGATGTGCTGGCTTCGGTACTGCTGGATATGTCGCAAAGTGCTGCCCGCAGCAGCAGCCTGTCAGTCGCGGAGCATGTCTTCGGAGCGCTGAAGACGGTGGGTAAGGTACACGGCAGGCAGGTGCAGCAAGCGGCTTTTATCGTGCTGAAATCACCAGATATCCCATCATTATTGATTGAAACCGGCTTTATCTCGAACCCGACTGAAGAGCGCCGCCTGCGCGATCCGGGCTATCAAACGAAGCTGGCAAAAGCCATTGCACAAGGTATTTTCAGCTACTTCGACAACCGATAACTTTTTTCTGCAGCCGAAGGAAAAACCTATGAATACAAAAAATGTTATTTCGTGTAACCCGGCAGTAATGAGTGGAACACCGGTATTTGCGGGAACACGTGTGCCTATCAAAACGCTCTTTGATAATATCGGGGCCGGACTCTCCGGAAACGAGTTTTTACAAGACTTCCCATCCGTCACACGGGAGCAAATGATACAAGTTCTGGATATGGCAGATGAGGCTTTGTACAACCGTACAAAAATATGAAATTACTGCTTGACGAAAATATGCCCAAACGGCTTCGGCAAGATTTTATCGAAAATGGTCTGAACGCGTATTCCGTGCAAGAAATGGGATGGAATGGCAAAAAGAACGGAGCATTACTTCAACTTCTGACACAGCATCAGTTTAATGCATTGCTCACAGGAGACAAAAACCTGGAATACCAGCAAAATGACATCTCAATCGCAATTGTTGTCTTTGATGTCCGGCGGCTTGTGTATGATGCAATGAAGCCTTTGGTACCAGAAGTCGTACAGCTTCTTCGAAAAAACACATCTCCGGGCATATACAGGATTTCTGCCTGAGCCTCAAATTATTCGGGCGTTACCAGGAAACATTGGTCGATGCCGCCAGAAAGCTGCACAGCAGGATCGCATAAATCCACCCGGGCGGTGCTTAATCGGCAGACAGTACCTTTTCTCTGATCTCGCGCCGTTCCTGTGCATCTATGCTGAGCGTTGCAATCGGTCTCGCTTCCAACCGCTTCAACCCGATAATATCGCCAGTATCTTCACAATAACCGTAGCTGCCATCATCAATCCGGGACAGCGCTGCATCTATTTTATACAGCAGCTTGCGGTAACGATCACGGGTACGTAGTTCCAGGGTGTGGTCGCTTTCACGACTGGCGCGGTCTGCTTCATCTCCCACTTCCTGATAAATCCGGTCACGCAGATTATCCAGAGTTTCCTGCGATTCCTGCATCAGCTCATCCCGCCAGGCCAGCAAACGGCGGCGGAAATACTCCAGATGCTGCGGATTCATATAATCTTCATCCAGGCTGGGGCGGTAGTCTTCCGGCAGTGCAACGGTCATCTTCAGCTTACTCCGTGGGATAAACCCAATAGTCCAGTACGAGGGCCGCGCATATTACCAGACCGAACGGATGATTGTTCAGAAATGCACAAAAATACGCATCGCGTTCGCGCCTGCGCAGCAGCGCCTGCTGATAGACAAAAAGACCCGCCCCGATCACCAGCCCGAGCGCATAAATCCCACCGCGCCCAGCCAGCCAACCGACCACACCTAACAACACAATCACCAGCCCCTGCAAAATACCAATGACTAGCCGGTCATAATGGCTAAACAGGATCGCACTGGACTGCACCCCGATTTTGAGATCGTCTTCACGATCCACCATCGCATATGCCGTATCATAGGCAATCGTCCAGGCCACTACGGCAAAAAATAATACCCAGGTCAGCAGGCTGGTTGCACCCTGCAATGCACTGAAAGCCATCGGGATTGACCAGGCAAATGCGATGCCTAACACCAGTTGTGGCAGCGGCATATACCGCTTACTGAAGGGGTATACCGCTGCTAACGCAACAGCGACAATAGCCTGCCAGCGGGCCGGCGTATTCAGCCACCACAGCAGACTAGCGGCCAGCAACGCCAGCAACCCGGCAACTGCCAGCGCCTCACCAGGTCTCACCTGCCCCGTCACCAGCGGACGCTGGCGGGTACGTTCCACATTACCGTCAAAATGGCGATCAGCATAATCATTGATCGCACAACCAGCAGACCGCATCAGCAGGGTACCCAACACAAAAATCAGCACGATATGCCAGTCTGGCTGGCCCTCACCTGCCAGCCATAACGCCCACAAAGTCGGCCATAACAACAGATAAATACCAATCGGGCGATCTGCCCGGATCAGTTGCCAGTAGCCTGACAGCCGTTGGTACCAGCCAGATGATTGCGACATGTCGGATAATCCGGAAGATCAGGCAAAAAGAGTTCGTTCACTAACAAATGTTGTCCGGCATAACGGTATACCGTACGCCGTCCCCAAATTGAGGCAGGCGCAATATTCAGGGTACGACAAGCCTGCTGATACAACAAATGACGTGGTTTAAAGCAAGCAAACTGACAAAGACTACGCCGGGTGGACGAGTCCGCAAACAAGGCTGCCCCCAGTGGCTGCTGCCCCAGTTGGCGCAAACCACGGGTGCGCCCGACCAGACTACGTTGCGGAATCACTGTCCGGGCAAACACAGCCGGGCGTTGCTGCGTATACAAACGGACTAACCGCACCAGAGTGCGCTGGCGAGCCGGGATTTGTAACAGATCGCGCTCACTGGCGGTCGCCGCCTGCCAGCCCTGATAATGAACCCGGACCTGAAAATCATGCCGACTACTGTTGATCAGCGCCTGGGTCAGAGAACCCATATCGGTCAGCCAGGGGTGAATCAGTTTTGGTATGACAAATTGCGGGCCGGTAAACAGGGTATGCCAGACCGGCTCACGTGATGTGGAAGGCAGGATCATTGCAGATAGGTCGATTGCAGAATGTGTTGTATTTCACCCTGCGCGTTGTAGCTGACCGCAGTCACACGATACCACTCAACAGCGTTATCAGCAGCAGGTAGTCGTTCAATAATGTAGCGTGGCTGCGGCGTTGTAACGGGGAAAGCGAGCTGTCCGGTCTGACTGCCGTACATTATCGTATTCTCGCCGGATAGCCAGTTGATCAGATTGCTGTTCCATGGCGTATCACTCAATGCAGTGCTGGCACATAGCCCCAGATGACAAGTCGCTGAGAACACGGTTTGCGTATCAATAAACTGGTTAATATGCTGCTCACCATCGCGTAATGCCGCTTCCGCTGCTTGAAATGCCTGATGCATCTGATGCAGATTCGTTGTCATTCGGGTCTGCAACATCATCGTCTGCGTACCACTGATACCCAACAACATCAGAATCAGCAATAGTACCAGCGTAGTGATCAGAACCAGACCGCCGGCCCGGCGCTGACACGGCAGATAATCCACAAAAAGCTCCCGCCACCATCAGCCAATCACCCGACCAACCTTCAGAACTTGCGGCAAAGCGCGGATCCGGCGCAATACATCGGCCAGATGTTTGCGGTCTTTAACCAGCAGAGTAAAGCGCAGGCGTGAACTGAGCCCGTCACGTTCTTCGCTGCGCACATCTTCAATATTAGAACCACTGTCAGCAATCACAGCAGCCACTGTCGCCAGCATACCACGCTGGTTACCCGCATCCACTCGCAACGTGGTATGAAACTCACCACTGACCTGATCATCCCATTGCACTTCCAGCCAGTCTTTGCCACGCCGACGGAAATCACCTGAATTCGGACAATGCTGATGATGCACCAGCATGCCACGCCCGCGACTGAAGATTGCAATAATCGGGTCACCCGGCACCGGACCACAACAACGGGCAAAATGAATCAGCATGCCCTCGCCTCCCTGAATACTCAGGGGTGCAGATACCGGCACCTGAGTCTGGTCTTTTGGGAAAGCCAGCAGCCGGGCAGCCAGTGCTGCAGAACGATTACCAAGGCCGATATGTTGTTGCAACTCCGATAAATCGGTATAACCCAGTTCATGCAACATCGCAGCCTGTCGCCCCGGTTCTATCTGTTCCGGCTGCGTACCGAGACAACCCAGTTCATGCTCCAGTAAGCGCTGCCCGAGCGCCGCTGCCTCGGTGGTCTCGAGTTGTTTCAGGTAGGCCCGGATGCCAGTACGCGCCTTACCGGTCATCGCAAAATTGAGCCAGCCAGGTTTCGGTGTAGCAGTTTGTTTAGTGATGATTTCAACGGTTTGTCCGTTACGCAACTGACTGCGTAATGGCGCTAATTGCTGATCAATCCGGGCCGCAACACAATGATTACCGATATTAGAGTGTATGGCATACGCAAAATCGATCACCGTTGCGCCACGTGGCAACTCCACAATCTGCCCGCGCGGTGTAAACACATACACCTCATCCGGGTACAGATCCACCTTAACGTGTTCCAGAAACTCCATGGAGTCGCCGGTATTCTGTTGCACTTCTAGCAGGCTGCGTAACCATTTGGCCGCAGCATCCGCTGTCGCAGAGCCCTGACGCTCGCCTTTATATTGCCAGTGCGCTGCAATCCCCTGTTCAGCCAGCACATGCATCGCCTGGGTGCGAATCTGAATCTCAAT
Source organism: uncultured Gammaproteobacteria bacterium (assembly GCA_963922315.1). Taxonomy (GTDB): domain Bacteria; phylum Pseudomonadota; class Gammaproteobacteria; order Chromatiales; family Chromatiaceae; genus JAHDBG01. The sequence goes on along the minus strand of CAWUID010000023.1, from coordinate 9,033 downwards.
CGGCAACCCTTGTGGCCCCATCAGCACCGTATGCAATGACTGATAACCGTTCGCCTTCGGGATTGCAATATAGTCCTTAAACTTACCTGGCATCGGGCGATACAGATTATGTACAGCGCCTAATACCCGGTAACAGGTATCAACCTGATCCACGATAACGCGAAACGCATACACATCAGCCAGATCGGAAAAACGACATTGTTTCGCCTGCATCTTTTTATAGGTGCTATAAGCGCGCTTTTCACGACCCCTGACTTCAGCGCTCAGGCCATCCTTAACCAGGCGTTCCGATAAAATCCGGGTAATATCATCAATCCACTCGCGTCGGTTACCACGCCGCTGCTGTAAGGTCTCACGCATCACCTGATAGCGTCGGGGCCAGTGTGCCGCCATCGCCAGCTCTTCCAGCTCATGGCGAATGTTATTGATCCCCAGCCGGTTCGCAATCGGGATATAAATATCCAGCGTTTCGCGTGCGATCCGTCGGGACTTCACCGGTGGCATCACTTCAAGTGTGCGCATATTGTGCAGCCGGTCTGCCAGTTTAATCAGGATAATGCGCACATCCTGAGTCATCGCCAGCATCATCTTGCGAAAATTTTCTGCCTGAGCTTCGGCACGGGAGCGAAATTTGAGATGTGTCAGCTTACTGACCCCATCCACCATTTCCACCACTTCACCCGTAAATGCCTGCTTGAGTGTCGATTTGGTGATAGACGTATCTTCAATGACATCGTGCAAAATGGCTGCCATCACACAATGATGATCCATACGCATCTGCACCAGAATAGCGGCGACAGCAACCGGATGGTAGATATAGGCTTCGCCGGATAAGCGGGTCTGACCCTCATGTGCTTCGGCGGCAAACAGATAGGCGCGATAAACTTCGCGAATTTGGGCAGGATTAAGATAGACCTCCATCGCCTCACACAGATCGCTGATCCGCATCGGGGCAACAGGAGCAGGACTGACAGGCATAGCGCTCCGGCAAGTATCGTGGCAGGGCTGACGCGTCAGCGGGGTTGGATATGTAAATGGCCCGATGCGATTTTAGTGAACGGATAGACCTGATCACCAATATATTTCGGCACCTGCTTCATATATTTACGCAAACTGAATTGACTGACATGACCACCACCTTGTATGACTTTACCAGGTACAGTGACTGTATCTCCCGGATGCAGAATCACCACATCTTCAGGTTGCAGCTCCGGCATGGGAATTTCAATTTCAACGCCGTCACGTAACACCCAAACATTGGCCAGACGGGGGTTAATCGCATTTTTCAAGCCAATATTGTTACTGATATTACCAGCCTGCAACAGCCATTTACGGGTGCCGAATGAAAACAAAAATAATACAGAAGCAGGCACAATGCGCCCGGTCAATAAACTGGCAGTGATACCGATTAACTCAAAGATCGCCAGCGGTGTTCTGCGTTCAGCCGGATCAGAATGGCGCAGCGTGCGATAATAATGATAGCCGTTATAGCCCAGCAGCGGCAGACTGAGCAGCGCAACCGGAGGAAAAAACCAACTGCTGGCAGCAGATAAAGCCAATGCATACCAGGCAACCTGCTGGTAATGATGTAACTCTCCAACATCATCAAAAACACGACAGGCGTGCCGGGACAGCTTTTTCTTATACTGCCTCTGGTCGGTCAAGGCGGCATATTCCAAATCCTCAGCATAATCAGGACGTTGCTTATAATGGCGTACTGCAGCACCAACCATGCCACCAGCAAGCAAAGGGAATAACAAGCCAAATTGAATCATACGATGTGATCAGACTGAGTGGATGCCAGGCCAACTACTCCCGCGCGAGACACGGGAGTCAGGTAGCAACAGACAAGTGTTTAAGCTGAGGCAGCGGCAGATTGTTCTTGCGTGATGCTCTCAGGTTCTGATTTTTTACGCAGGCTATTGATTTTATCCACAGCCTGATCTTTCATCTGCTTACTCTTTTCAATCAGACGCTCACGCGCAGGTTGATCTTTATACAAATAAGCAGCAGTTGCTCCAAGGGCAGCACCTACAGCAAAACTCACGGGAAAAGCCATAAAAACCTCCTGAAATGGGATCGGATCGGGTAGCTATAAGTCTCGGATCATAACATGTTTGTAAAAGCTTATGTGGCTGGTATATTGTTGCCCGTTGGGCCAGGCTCTACTACAGGCTATGAACATTCTCAGATTCACCCGGATACACGCCAGGAGCAGAGACTAAGTGCAGGAAACAGAGCGTATCGTAACAGCACAAACCGTACACAGTGACCCGGCATCAGAAAGAGCGATCCGGCCACGTTCTCTGGCTGAATATCGTGGTCAGCCGAAGGTGCTGGAACAGATGGAAATCTTTATTCCGGCGGCCCGTAACCGGCAGGAAGCATTGGATCATGTGTTAATCTTCGGGCCACCTGGGTTGGGCAAGACCACGCTGTCGCATATCATTGCCAATGAAATGCAGGTCAACCTGCGCCAGACTTCCGGCCCGGTATTGGAAAAACCAGGCGATCTGGCAGCTCTGCTGACCAACCTGGAAGCGCATGATGTGCTGTTCATTGACGAGATTCACCGGCTGAGTCCGGTGGTGGAAGAAGTCCTGTACCCGGCGATGGAAGATTATCAGTTGGACATCATGATCGGCGAAGGTCCGGCAGCCCGTTCCATCAAAGTCGACCTGCCACCATTTACCCTGGTAGGCGCCACCACCCGGGCCGGTTTGCTGACCTCACCCCTGCGTGACCGATTCGGCATCGTACAGCGACTCGAATTTTATGGTATCGCGGATCTGGCTCATATCGTGCAGCGTTCTGCGCAGATTCTGGGGGTGATACTGGATACAGCAGGCGCGCGCGAAATTGCCCGCCGGGCACGCGGCACACCACGCATTGCAAACCGGCTGTTACGGCGTGTGCGTGATTATGCTCAGGTCAGAACAGCCGGACGGATCAATGCCGATGTCGCCAGCAAGGCGCTGGAATTATTGCAGGTTGATCCGAATGGATTCGATCAGATGGATCGCAGCTTATTACGCGCCCTGATCGAAAAATTTGATGGTGGCCCGGTCGGATTGGATAATCTGGCAGCCGCGATCGGCGAAGAGGCCGGCACTCTGGAAGAAGTGATTGAGCCCTATCTGATTCAGCAAGGCTTTCTGATGCGCTCACCACGCGGGCGAATCGCGACCCGTAGCACCTATCTGCATTTCGGCCTGCAACCTCCGACAGGTAACCAGCCTGCCGATCTGTTTGCTTCAGAGCAACCTTCAGGCGGTGAGTGATCTACCAGTTCCGCGTCAAATCGTTTGGCAACCAGTCAGTGACTGGCCAACGCTAACCACTGGTGAATGTCATCTGTGGCAACTGGATCTGGCCAGCTTCCCGGAGCAGCCGATGCTGCTGGATGCTACCGAACAGAAACGCTGGCAGGGCATGAAACCGCTGGCAGCACGCCGTTTTTGTGCCACACGCACCGCATTGCGGCAATTGCTCGGGCATTATCTATGCTGTGAACCGGCAGAGGTAGCCATTCAACTCGGCACCCAAGGTAAACCAGAGTTGATCGCCACCGCGCAGCCACTGTTTTTTAATCTGTCACATTCAGCAGAAGTTGCAGTGCTGGCGTTTTATGCAACTGGCCCGGTAGGTGTGGATGTGGAACGGCCTCGTCGCATCTCTGCCGTACCACAAATAGCGAAGCGGATTTTTGCGGCACCTGAATGTGATTATCTGCACCGGTCTGGTGATGACCCGCACATCTTCCTGCGTTTGTGGGTTCGCCACGAAGCCCGGCAGAAGTGTCTGGGTCTGGGGTTATTGCAACAAGTACCAGAGCCGGTAGCACTGGATTATTTTGCCGGCACCTGGAGCAACGGGTTACAACTGGGTCTGGCCTGGGCCTCACAACCAGTGCCCCCTGAATTACATTTTTTTCAGCTACACTAAACAGATATTGCACTATGGTTGGACTGTCTCTGGTGATCCTGGCGATTGTGCAGGGCATTACCGAATTTCTACCGATCTCCAGTTCAGGGCACCTGATTCTGGCACCGCATGTATTTGGATTTGCTGACCAGGGGCTAGTAGTCGATGTCGCCGTACATCTCGGCTCACTACTCGCTGTGATGTTATTTTTCCGGCAGGATATTGCGACACTCTGGCTCGCCTGGTGGCGCTCTGTCTGGCATCAGCAGTCCAGTGGAGAAAGCCGCCTGGCCTGGAGCATCATCCTGGCCACTGTGCCGGTCATGATCTGCGGCTGGTTGCTGAAAGACTGGATCGCCAGCGATCTGCGGGCACCCTGGATCATCGCAACCACCACACTGGTGTTCGGATTATTGCTCGCCTGGGCAGACCATCGTGGTACCCGGCAACGCACCTTGAGTGAACTCAGCCTGCGGGATGCCGGCTGGATCGGCCTGGCACAAGTGCTGGCACTGATCCCGGGCACCTCACGTTCAGGCATCACCATGACCGCTGGTTTATGGCTGGGCCTGTCCCGTCAGGCAGCCGCCCGGTTTTCATTTTTATTATCCATACCGACCATCCTGGCCGCATCTGTGCTGATCACAGCCGATCTGGCTCAATCCTCAGCACCGGTTGCCTGGGCAGAGCTTGGCATCACCCTGATCCTGTCAGCAATCACGGCCTATCTCTGTATCCACTTTTTTTTGCGCTTTATCGAACGAATCGGCATGTGGCCATTTGTGATTTACCGCATCCTGCTGGCCGGCCTGATCTTTGTGGTTATCAGTTAAGTTGATGATGACTGCCGATTCCATGTATCAGCTCGTGGTGCAACAGGCGCAAACGCGACCTGATGCACCCGCCCTGATACATCAGGCACAAACGTTCAGCTATGCTGAGCTGCAACGCCAGATTGATCAATGGGCAGCGCGTCTGCTGGCACTCGGGTTACAAACCAACCAACGGGTCGCCATTTATCTGCCGAAACAAATCTCCGCAGTATGTGCGATCTGGGCTGCGATGGCCGCCGGTGGTATCGCGGTACCGATTAACCCGGTGCTGAAACCAGCGCAGGTGCAGCATATCCTGCAGGACAGTGGTGCCACCTTGCTGATCACACACCAGGCCCGCAGCCGTGGATTGCTGAATCATCTGGCAGACTGCACCGAACTGCGTCATGTCGTCTTGACCGACATGAAGCCCGACCCGCTTAGTACCTGGTCTTTTTACATGCATAATGTGACAGATCTGCAAGCAACGTTCTGCCCACCCCTGCCACACCGGGCTGCCACCGACCGGGCAGCAATTCTGTATACCTCGGGTAGTACCGGGCTCGCAAAGGGCGTGGTGCTGACACACGCAAACCTGATACTGGGTGCCGCCTCTGTCGTCTCTTATCTGCACAATACCGCACAGGATCGACTCCTGGCCGTGTTGCCGCTCAGCTTCGATTATGGCCTGAGCCAACTCACCAGCGCTTTCACCGCAGGCGCCTCCGTCGTACTACTGGATTATCTGTTACCACGAGATGTGGTACAGGCCGTCGTGTACTACCGCATCACTGGACTGGCGGCGGTGCCATCCTTGTGGCAACAACTGGCACGCCTGGACTGGCCGCCGGTGCCACATCTGCGTTATCTGACCAATTCAGGCGGTACCCTGCCCGTGCCATGCCTGCGCTCATTACAACAAGCACTGCCGGATACCACTGTGTACCTGATGTATGGCCTGACAGAAGCGTTTCGCGCTACTTATCTGCCGCCAGAACAACTAACACAAAGACCAGACTCTATCGGCAAGCCGGTACCCTATGCTCAATTGCAGGTCATCAATGCATCCGGCAAACCCTGTGGCGTAAATGAACCAGGCGAACTGGTACAAACCGGCCCATTGGTCGCACAAGGTTATTGGAACAATCCAGCAGCATCTGCACATACCTTCAGACCGCTACCGGGACAGACGGAACCAGCTGTCTGGTCAGGTGACCAGGTACGCCAGGATGCTGCGGGTTATCTGTATTTTATCGGACGACATGATGCGATGATTAAAACAGCAGGTTATCGCGTCAGCCCGGGCGAAATCGAAATCCAGGTGCAGAGCCTAACCTGCGTGACACAAGCCGTCGCACAAGGTGTGCCACACGCTGAACTGGGCCAGGTCATCATACTATGGGTACAGACCACCAGCCCACTATCTGTAATTCGTGACCATTGCCGGCAACAATTACCGAACTATATGCAGCCACAAGACTATGTTCTCGTCCCGGAGATGCCCTTGAACCCGAATGGAAAACCAGATCGCGCAGCACTCAAGCATGATTATCTGGTGGCACAAAACCGGCAAACAGGATGAGCGACCTGATCAACCCGTTTCCGGTGATCGGAGATGAACTAATCATCGGCGGGCAGCCTGTCAGCCAGGTCGCCGCAGCAATGGGCCAAACCCCATGTTATTTGTACGATCAGGCGGCGATAACCCGGCGTATCAGCGAGTTACGGGCACAATTACCGGATCAGATCGCGCTGTACTATGCAATTAAGGCGAATCCGTTTCCGCCCGTGGTAGAACTGCTGGCGACACAAGTGGATGGGTTCGATGTGGCTTCCGGTGGCGAGCTGGCACTGGCACTGGCGACCGGCATCTCACCCGCACAGATCGGCTTTGCCGGCCCGGCGAAGACGGATACGGAACTACAGGCAGCGGTACAGGCAGGAATTGTCATCCATGTCGAATCGGAGCGCGAACTGACCCGGTTACATCAGATTGGCGAAGCCAGTGGCAGTCAGCCGCAGGTCGCCCTGCGGATCAATCCAGCTTTCAGCCTGAAAGCCGCCGGTATGCACATGGGCGGCGGCCCGCAACCGTTCGGCATTGATGAAGAACAGGCCCCGGCCATGATCGCCCAACTGGCCAAGCTGAACCTGCCGCTACGCGGGCTGCACATTTATGCCGGATCACAAAACCTGCATGCCGAGGCGATTATCGCTGCCCAGTCAGCCAGCTTTGCACTGGCGCAGCGATTGATGACACATGCGACACAACCGTTACACTTTCTGAATATCGGTGGTGGCTTCGGCATTCCATATTTTGCCGGGCAGCAACCTCTGGATATCGCACCGATTGCTGCTGCTTTGCATGAACATCAGGCCGCTTGCCAGGCGCAGCTTGGGGTGACAAAAATCATTCTGGAATTGGGCCGCTACCTGGTGGGCGAAGCTGGCATATATGTGTGCCAGGTGGTGGATCGCAAAATCTCACGAGGCCGCACCTACTTGCTGACAAACGGCGGTATGCATCATCACCTGGCCGCTTCCGGTAATCTGGGCCAGGTGATTCGCAAAAATTACCCGGTGGTGAATGCAGGCCAAATCGCAGGTGGTGAGCGTGAATGTGTGCATGTGGTCGGGCCATTGTGCACTCCATTAGACGTTATCGCAGAAGATGTGACCCTGGGCAAGGCCGCTGTGGGAGACTGGATCGCAGTATTGCAATCCGGCGCCTATGGTGCCAGCGCCAGCCCGCAACACTTTTTATCCCACCCACCAGTGCAGGAAAAGCTGATACGTAACAAATAATACCCCTCTTTACTGGCGTACTGATAACCAACCAGCTGCGGACGGATTGAATCAAATTTTAAACATGGGCAAGGTATGAAACCTCGCCCACGACCAAAAGGGCGAGAGCTACGCCTCTCGCCCTTTGCAAATTCCCATGGTTTTGTCCCCGCAGCAAGCTGCGGGGAATGCTCAGATTTAAATTGATGTAGCGATCTGCTACCGCAGGCTGTTCGCAAGCGTTATACCGATGAACCCTCCGAGGTACGCCACCAACATCCATCTGTTGCAAAGTCTGCAGACTGCGGCATAGTCGCAGCGGGCACATACTCAGGTAGCTGATGCAACGACTGCAATCTGTTATACAGCGGCAACGTTGACAAGATATCGTCCATCGGGGCCGGATGCGCATCATAGCCTGCCATGGTCAGACGGCTGACTTTACCTCGCCGCTGGTCGCACGGCGTCGGCTGCCACTGGGCGACATCCAGCGGATCAGCCTGACTCACCACTTGTAAACTGCCCGCATCCACCGTCACAGCCTGTACATTGATATTGCCCGAAGCAGACAATTCGGAAGAAGCCTCAATCACTGAAGTACCAGACTGTAGCAGATAGTCCGCAACCAGCGTGATATTGCCGCCATCCCCACCATGCGCATTTGCCTGAATCCGGCTGTTTTCCAGAATGATAAACACCGGATCGATTTCAATATTGCCACCCTGCCCGGTACCACCAGCCACACTGGTGGTTATCCGACCATCCTGCAGATACAGCAGATCGCGCGTCTCTACCTGAATACCGCCACCACCTGACTTCTTCGATGCAGTGGTCAGAGCACTGTTGCCGCGCAAATGAATCTGTTCACTCGCCAGAATCACCAGGCGACCGGCGTCACCGGCATCAGCTGCACTGGCCTCACTGCCGGACGTGATACGTGCACCGTCCTCCAGCCATAACATCATTGGCCGGCTTGTCTCACCAATCCGGATATTCCCTGCATCACCGCTACCTTCAGTCGATGTTGAGATCTTGCTATTGCCACTCATGTGCAGAACACCACTCAGGTCAATCTCAATCTGACCAGCAGCCCCGGTACGTGGCAAATCAGAATCCACCATTTGATCCACAAAACCGCTGGTAGACTCAACCCGAGCTGTTGCAGTCAGAGTCAGGTTGGCTGCCTGTATCCGGACAGTACCCGCTGCTCCCGGGCCATGCGAAGAACTGTTGATCTGTGTATCTTGGCCGCTGAGCCGGATCTGATCGATTGCCACCAACCGGACCGGGCCACCCTGGCCACTGCTCAGAGTTTCTGCCGTTATCACTGTACCCGTCGCTAGTGTGATGTCCGTGGCCTGGATTATTAGATCACCACCCTTGCCAGCATTCGCCAATTCACTATATGTTGCCATAGTGATGGCGCTGTTGTGCATCGCGACCTGATCACGAGCCTCTAGCCAGACCGAGCCACCTGCGCCGCTGCCTCTGGTTTCTGCCGTTATCGCTGTGT
>CAWUID010000022.1:0-34003 GCA_963922315.1 uncultured Gammaproteobacteria bacterium | reverse complement strand
CGCCACCGTCGCGGTGGTGGTCACACCCAGCATCGGCGGGGCTTTGGCCAGCGCGGCGACTTTCGCCTTCTGAGCCGCTGCCGCCGCCAGCAGCGACGGGACATAATGAGCAGCAACCAACGCGGTCAGCAACAGAACAGACTTGCCGGTCAGCCCCAGATTTTCACTGATCCCAGTCAGCGCCGAAGCGAGCGTCTGCGACGCGCCGAGTGCTTTATCCGTCTCACCAATCGCTTTCCGCAACGCATTGGTGACCCGGTTCCAGGACTGCTCTATGGTGACTGGCATCTGACTGAATGCCCGGCGGATATTCTGCTCTTGAGAGAGCAGTGCTTCGACGGTCGTTTGTGCGGTGATCTGACCGGAATAAGCCAGATCGCGCAGTTTGCCTACCGAAATACCCAATGCTTCGGCCAGGGCCTTCGCAATGCCTCGACCATTCTCCACGATGGAACGAAATTCATCCCCGCGCAACACCCCAGAAGCCAGGGCTTGCGATAACTGTAAAGTCGCCGCACGCGCTTCACCTGCGGTGGCACCAGACACAATCAGCGCCTGGTTCACCAGATTGATCAGGCGTAACAACTCACTCTGCTGATAACCGTATTTCCGCAGCGCATCGGCATTTGAAACATACAGCCAGGCGCTGGCTTCCAACTGCACCCGGTTCTGCTGCGAAATGTTATACAAGCCCTGCATCGCCCGCTGATGCTCACCAGCAGACTCTGTCATCAGACGGATACGCGAGTCCAGATTGACCCACTCATCCGCCATCCGCCGCACTTCACCCAGACCCTGCAAACCGGCATACGCCGCGATGACCTGAGTCACCGAATGCTTAATCCGCTGCAAAACCTCCGATTGCGCGGACAGACTCTGATTGGTACGACTCGTCTGACGATGCAGATTTGCTGAAGCCGACGTCGCACGCTGTGCCGCCTGGCTGTACTGATTTAACTGACGGGGTTGCGGGGCCTGGGGTGTGACGGCGGCAGTGCGGACGGGAGGCGTTGCTGGTTGTTGCAGACGTTGTGCACTACCTGCAATCCGGCCAATCTGCTGATCGTACGCCTGAGCCTTGCTGATGCCAGAAATCAACGCCGTAGTGGTGCGTCCGATTTCTTTCTGCAGGCGGCGAATGCCGACGATCTGCTGATCAAAGGTGAGGGTTTGTTTGAAGACCTTGACGCGACCAGTCAGACGATCAATCACCTTTTCGGTGCGCCTGGCTTCAGTGGTTACGTTTTTGAGAGAAGTGGCCGAAGGAACCCGGCTGGATTGAGAGGGCGTGCGCGGGGTTTGCTGCACCCGCTGCGTGGACTTCGCCAGGCGCTCGGCTTCTGTCCGAGCTCGGGCCAGTTCGCTGGAGAAATCACGGGTTTCCGTGACCAGGCCCTTCAAGGGCCCGCGTTTGATCGTGCCCAGCGCGGCACCGGCTTGCTTGCCAGCGCGGCTGGTCTGGTTCAGGCCATCAGCAAGCTGATCCGTCTGCTTTTCAAAGGCGGCGACTTCCGCCTTTGCTTTTGCCACATCGGCTGTGACCCGCAGCTTCAGTTCAGCCTGCTGATTCGCCATTAACCTGCCTCAGATTTAACACCACGCACCAGGGCGTGGACATCGTGCCACAGCGCGATCCGGTCTTTACCTGCAACGCCGGTATGATCAATCAGGCCCCAGACCGCTGTGGCGTCCAGGCCCAGGAGATGGCCACTGGGGCCGATGCGCCAGTGATCCTGGCAATCTAAAAAGAGATTGAACGCCTGCACCTTATCTGCATCGATGCAGACCGCCTGTGCTGCCCAACCGGCGGCAGGTGTCTGACCAAACTGCGCAGCGAGCTGATCAGCGGCAGGCGCTTTCGGGCCGGTCAGCCAGGCTGCGCCGACCCGTTCGAGTTTTTTGTCGCGACCATCCCGGCATTGATCACTGCCTGAGCCGCTGCGTTGGCATACAGATTAAACAACACGGCATCATTCAGAATGAAGTTAAGCTGTGCTTTGCGGGTCGGCTCGCCTTCAAAAATATCGGTCTCCACAAACAACTCAGAGAACAACTGCACCCGCTCAGCCTGCATCTGTGCCAGACGATCTGCCTGAGCCGAAGCCTCGTGCTCAACCACCTCAGCAAACGCACCTGACCAGCGATCCATGCGTTGCAGCCATCTGTCCTGATCAGCTCTTGATACGCGCTTAAATGTCGCTTGAAATTCCTGCACCGTGCCGTCCGGATGCGTAAACCGGATCACTTCCGTACATTCAGGTACCACGACCTTTAACTTCAGACTCATCCCAGCGCTCCTGACTGCATCTGTTGTAAAACCTGAATACCACCCCGTCCACTGCGCAACAGGCGATTGAACAATGATTGCAAACCTTTTATATCAATCGGCATCGCAACTTTGCCGCTGACTCGACCTTGGTACCACCGTTGTGCAACACCGACTGAAGAAGCCCAGCTTCCTGCACCATATTGACCTTCAAACACCTGAATCCGGGCTTGCCGATAGGTATCGCTCTCAGGCAACTGGTTGATTGTTACCAGATCCTGTACCAACGTATCCAGCGAGACCACAATCGCATCGGTTGCAAGCTCCAGCACATGACCGACATCGCCCACTTTATCGGCATACAACATCTTCGCTTGTTGTTGCTGTTCTTGTGGCGAATACCGAATCTGCACCTGATCTCTGGTTAAATCATTTTCTTCCAGCCAGTGCGTCAGATTATCCGGATCCACACTCGCGATTAACGAACCATCGCGCAAAATCTGTGCCATAACAAACTCCTTTAATAGGCTCTGTTCGGTGTGACCAACCGATCCCGATGAGAATAAATGCCACCCGCTGCCCCGGCCCAGAATGGCACGCCATCGTGGTTGCCGAAGCCGAAATACATTAAAGCAACCGCGACTTTGATGTGACCAATTCCTAAAAAAATTGGTTGATCACAACCGCCAAAGCCTTTGCGTATTGTGTGATGGAATTTCCAACCTTTACCAGCCAGATCACCGCCGAGAGCAAGAGTCGGGCCTCTGTTGGAAGACACAATAAAATGAGTACCGCCAGACTGCTCAATGACATTCGCCACGCAACTGAATTGCGTTGTTACCTGAGCTTTTGTCCACCCTGTGTAGGGTGGGCAGCCCTGGTTTAATGCAAATAATCTGCCTTGCAAATCCTTTTTGGCGTCGGCGGTAATAGTGACATCGAACAGCGCTACCCGAAAATCTGAACCATAAAAAGTAGAATCGGTAAAGTATCCCAGGTCGCCGCCATATGGTATGCCTTTTGCTGCCAACTGATCCAGCGTCACCACTTCTACCGTCCCGGTATACGCTGTATTGATATACAGTGATGATATCCAGGGGGCACCACTATGTGCCGTAATGACCTCCATCGGCACATTCGTCTGGCCACCGCACAAACCGGTGAATTGTTTGGTATCCACCAATAAATTCGGTGTCACTGGCAGATCAGCCCGCAGATTATCCAGCGCTGAATCGACTTGCTTCTGCATCCCTTCCACAGCAGCCTGGTTATCTTCGGTTTGTTTTTCAGCCAGCTCTCCGGCTTCCTGATGCCATTGCTGAATCTGCGCTACCTGATCACCGAGCGAGACATAGTTCGGAAGCGCGATGGGCGATCCGGTGGCACCCGCAGCCGGAGGCTGCGTCTGATGCTGCACCTGGGCAACACCGTCTGAGATTCCAATCAATGCCATCTTATGCCCCCTTATTCACAAGGAATTGCAGCGGTGATAACAGATTCAGATCCAGGGTGATGCCGAGCAGCTTCGCATTGCCCAGTTCCACCATGCGGGGATTGAGCGGCTGCACCTTATCTACCTGAATGCTGAATACTTCATGCCGGAAAACAAACGGCAACTGCTGAATCACTGACTGGGCTTCAGTAATCTGGAACGGGTTGATCTCATTGGCCCAATCCGGATTGATGAAAGTCACCTCCATCACCACCGGTTTCGGTGCGCCGACGGTCATGTCGCCGCAGAAAAACCGATCCCGGTTCAGGTCACGGCCATCGGCATCATTCACCACCACCTTCTGGATACACAGCTTGGTATCGCCCAGGGTTTGTGCCTGGGTACCGACATGGGTCAGGGTTTCGCACACACTCAGCAGCGCCGCATCCTGATCCGGATTCAGCGGCGGTACCAGGCCCGGCGTCTGATAACTGCCCTGCATATTCGACACTGACCAGTACGCCTTTTTGCCAGCTTCCAACTCAATCGACAGATTGCCGGAGCATCCAGCAGCCTGGAACAGATGCTCACCGGAGACCCCGGCATGCTGATATAACCGCACGGTGGCAGAATCCTGCTCCTCTGGCGTCGCATGCGTAAACGCCCAGTGATCCGCATGCTCAATCGCATTGAAACCGCAGGCCCGCAACACTGGCAACCAACTCGGTGGCTGATCTGCTTGCGCGCGGGTCAGCGGCGTCTTAAACGAAAACACCGAATCCATGCTCAGATGGGTGGTGGGCACAGAGCGGCCACTGCCTTGCAACTGATCATAATTCAGTGCTTCGTCTTCGGTCTTCACCTCAACCGCAGCTTCCGTGGTCAGCAACACCGCTGCTGGTGATGCTGCCATCGGCATCCCCTGCTGATCTTCAATCTGCAAGGTGATTACCTTGTCCTTAAAATACGACTTATTCATTGACACTCCTCACAAGCACCACAAGATAGGGGCGATTCCAGCAGAAAGGCCAGGTCATACCGCCAGATACCGTCGTTTTCATCAATAAACTCATCCCGCCCCGGCCAGAAGCCACGCAAACCTGGTTGCGGCACCCATCCGGTGAGCGCCTGCTGAATCAAATCAATCAACGGATAAGCACCGGTATGGTCATGCAGCCCTCGTGCGAGCAACGTGATCAACCAGCGTTGGTGACGCACATCAAGGCCATTCCGTTCATTTGTCGGCTCACTGCCCTGATAGACCACCAGCGCCCCGCTCTTATTTCCAAGCAGCAGGAACTTCTTCGGTTGCGCCGGATAGGCTGCCACTTTCAGAGAATCACCTGCCTGATCCTGCAACCTGGCGACCGTGGCCTGTTCTATTCTGGAGCGTAAATCGCCTTTAACCATACTTTAAAACCCGGTTAATTCCGGCGCATCCGCTGTTCTGGCATGCGTGATCCGCGTGCCAGGCACCTTGAGTGCGACGGCTGCGGTGGATTTTGGTGTGGCGCCGGGCAGCATCGCTTTGCCCTCACGAACATCTTTCAACCAGGCAATCGCTTGCTTATAACGATTTGTGACGTCTTCGGTTTCACCGGCTACCCGTGCCCGGAACAACAAATAAATCGCAATATCAATCACCTTATCGCGTAAGGCGGGCATAATCACCGCTGGCAGAGGTAACTCATAAGTCACCGCAATATAACTATTCGCCTCAGCCGCCGCGTTCTGCAATTGTTCATTAACCAGGGGCACGTCATATAACGGCTCGCCTGGTTGTGGATCACTGGCCGGTGCCAGCTCAATAAGCTGGTCACGAAACTGGTGAAACATTTCTTCGTGAGAGGCGTACATTTATGGATACTCAGTTGTCTCTGGTCGGCTGTCAAACTGATTGACCACAATAAATCTTTCATTGTTATGGGTCATTTGCCAGTCGCCATCATCAAACTCAACAATAAACGGAAACATATACGTTTCCGGGACAGTCAGTTGCACTCGTACAACGAGTTGTTTTTTATCTTTTATAATCTCCACTGGCAGATCCAGTGCAGTAAATTCTATACCACCAAAATTGAGTGTCTTTACCGGCAGGTTGTTATCTGCAATGGCTTTATCACTGGCCAGCGCGTGGGCGACGGTCATATGTTGCCAATCATCATCCTGCAAACCATCAATCCGGCAATGTACAGAGCCACGCCCGACCCCTCTATACTGACTCATGATCCGCACTATCCAGATAAAGTTTTACATCAATCCTGCGAGTGGCCACAGCCTGCAACGACAGAGGCCGCTGCAAGCTGCGCCGGGCCACTATCCGGCGGCACATAAAAGCTGAGACATTCAACTTACGATCACACTGTTGCGTTAACAAAAGTTGTTTTCTTGACATGTGCGCTTATCCGGATAGTAAAGGCCCAGGGCCTTAACTGGCCGAAGGGGCCGCTTCTGCTTCAACAACATCAACCGGAATTTGTAAATCCGACGGACAAGGGGCCATTAAAGCATCCGCGAATGCCTGTGCAGCCAGTTTGGCACCACGAGCCGTGCGGTTGTTGTTTTCACAAATCCGGCGATTCACTTCATCTACCGAAAGACCAGGCTTCAGGTTCTGCACAGTACCGGTCAGCGTGTTCAGATTTTCTGATAAAGTGGAAACATCGCTGGATAGCCCACCGATGGTTTCGCCCTGTTCAGCAATCGTTTTATCCTGAGACTGCTGACTGGTCTCCAAGGTTGTAATACGGTTATTCGCTGTACTGAGCGACTCACCATATTGCTGCTGCATCTGCCCCAGCTTCTCACTAAGCTCAGAAACCTTCGCAGAAGCCGCAGAAGAAGTGGCACTGGCTTGCGCAGCAACAGTCAACGCCTGGCGCGAGTTTTCAATCAGGGTTTGTAAATCCTGAACAAAAGTCCCGTCGCCGGAGGCATCCACGGTTTTAATCAGATCGACCAGGTCGCCAACAATCGGCAAAACCTCTTCAATGGTGCTTTTGTCGATGGAGTCAAGTTTTGTTTCAATCTTACCCATCTTTTCCAACAAGTCATCACGCTGCTCGTTGGTATAGTCATGCGCACTTTTCTCAAGTCGGCATAGCTCAGTTCTGACACGGGCACCGACCTGTGCACCAAACTCCTGCATCACCTGCTCCGGGTTGTAACACAGTTCTGGTTGCGCCGGATCATTCTGAATCGGCAGGTCATTCAAGACCGGTGGAATGTTGCCAACAGTATCAGTTGTTGCTTGCTCTTCAGCCATAATCATTTCCCAAATAAAAAAATATCAACACCACATCAACGCCCGGTTATCGGGCGATTCATCACTCACCCACGACAGTGAATGAACCTGCTGGCAACAACGCGACCTGCGCCGCTACCAATTCGATTTCAGCGCCTGGCTCCAGACGTTTCCCTTCCAGTCGGATCGGCATCTGTCCGATCCGGATCTTCTGCGCTTTCGCTTCCGGCGCTGTTGCTGGTGCCACCGGGTTATTTGCGTTATTTGCCATCAGATAACATCCTGTAAAAAGTAGCCCAGACCCGGTGCACAGATCACCGACTTGCGGGATTCAACCACTCGCACCGCTTCACCGCCGCGTGCCCCTTTATTGGTTGGATAACCGCCCGCTTCGCGGGTCTTGTACGGTGCCGTAAAGCCGAAGGTCGTCTGACCAAGCACTTCCGGCATATCGGTTTGATACAACAGCGCCACATGCGGGCCCCAGACGTTTTCTACCGGCAGCGTTTCGTCTTCCGGGTCTATCCGCCGACGTGCCCGATTCACCCGCGCCATCCCAACTGAAATCTGCACCTCAAACAATTCTTCCGCATCACGCAAACTGATTTTTCCCGACTTGCCGCTGTTTTTGTACGACGCACTCACAACCTCGGGATGACGCCGTAATACTGACCAGGCTTTCTGCCCGATCACCATGCGGGTCGGGCGCATCAACGGCTTGTTCACTGCATCTTCAATCAACCCCACCGGATCGCTGGATGCAGAGCTGAATTTATCCGCTGCCGACAGAACTTCTTTGCAAGCCGTGGGATAGGTATCCGCGTTAAACACTTGCTCGGCAACTTCTAATTCACGATCCAGATCAATCAGGCTGGTCAGTAGCAGCGCTGACCGGTCACGCGGATCAAATTTCTGGCCAGGAACATTGATTTCATCTGTCGGAATCACATCCTCTAAGGCAAAGTCTTTAACTTCATCAGTAACAGCTTTTCCGGAAAACTCCACCTGATTCACTTCGCCTTTGCGACCAACATGGGTATCCGGGACGGTAAACGTATCCTGGGCACTCAGCTTCAGATACTTGAATGTGCGAACGGACAGTGTTTCTATGCGTGGCAACACCTCATCCGCGATCATCCGGCCATTTTTATATGCAAGCACCACCCCGGTTCGGTGCGGATCAACTTGAAAATTATCACGTGCCATAACAGCCCCTTAAGACTTCATTAACAAAACAGAGCCGAGCTCATTGAGCTGGCCATACACCATGGCCGTACCGACCACCTGAGCCGCACCCGTTGCCGGAATCGCACGGCCTTGTGCATCTGTGGTCAGCTTGGCACCGCGCTCGACGGTCGCGCCATACACCACATCTGAGATACCCGACAGCACCACATCCACCCGCGGGCTGCGGGTACTGGCTGGATCCTGCGCCACGCCCAGCAAGGGTTCAGTGCTCGCGCTAGCACCCTTGACCGTATAGTCGGCATCACCAAACGTGACCAGATGCCATTGCGCTACATCAGCGGTGGCGGTGTAATTCTTGGTTAAACCTGGGTTCATGCGTCACCTCCGCACACTTCTTCTATCGCAGCCAGCAGGCTGATCTTCATCCCTTCACTTTCCCGTTTCGCCATCAGTGCCTTCGCCTTTTGCGCGATCACTTCCGGATCGGTGGTCTCCTCTGCTCCCGGCGGCGTATCGCCACTGCCGGTAGCCATCGGCACCTGCACCGGCAGCCCATCTATATAGTGTGAGAACCAGCCATACGGCGATTCTTTCACCACGGCACCCCCGCGGCTGAACTGCGCCATTGGCTGCTCATCCGGCAGCGCCAGGGCAAACTCAAGCATGCCTTCTGCCTGCGCAGGCGTTAACTTGCCGCCTTTCAGCGCTGTTTCCACCTTCTTACTGAACGCGGCTTTTTTCTGCGCCTGCGCCTGCTCGGCCAACTGCGCCTGCCAGGCCGCGCGGTCTTTCTCAAACTGCGCTTCCTTCTGTGCAAACTCAGCTTGCACTGCCTCACGCCCATCAGCCTTCGCCTGCGCTATCAGCGCGGCTTTTTCCTGCTCGGTCATAGACCCTCCTGACTTAGTAAACAAACCAACCCCAGCCTCTCCCTGCTGATCATAATCACGCTCCCGATCCATCGCGTTGCGTGCCAAATCATTCATCTCCCATTCAGAAAACACCTGATCCGCCTGCTCTGTGCCGTGCTGCGCAATCATCCAGTCGCGCAAACGCCGGAACACTTTGGCGACCGTCCAGCTCTGCTGAACATCCGACCAGTTCAGCGCAAAGCTCGTCACCTGATCACTGGCAGCGGCCATCTGTACCGGGGCCAGACCCTGCACGGCGGGTGGCTCCGCACCCAGCCAGGCCACCCGGAGCATGTGCCAGCCCTTCTCTTTATCAAAATCCAGCTCAACCGAACGCTCATATAAAGCACCGGCATCCACCAGCTTCTGAAATTCAGGGTTGATCTGATCGCTCTGCATCCAGATTGAATCGCCTTCCCGCTTCATAGCGACGCCCTGGGCAAACGCAAACGGGCTGTACATCTGCTTGTGCGTAATCGCGTGCGGGATGGGATTGTCGGCACTGAAATTCGCGACGATCTGATCCAGATCAGCCGCCGTAAAGGTGTGATCCGCAAGAGCACCTGTGCCGGGATGCTTCCCGGTGCGGAACATTTCAATCCATTGGGTGAGGTCGGCCATAAGGGCTCCGTGAGGTGAGAACGTGGGAGCCATTATGCGGATCGGGCAGGGGTGTGGGCAGAGTGAACTATTTCACTCTGAAGATTTGAGCGGGAATGTGGTGGAATGGAAAAACAGTCGCCCGGACGGGCAGGCAGGCGGGCCGGAACAGCCCGAAAAAAAGCCCGGGCGGATACCCGGGCAGGCAGGTGTCAAAAATACGCGGCAGCAGGGGGCATTGTCAAGTTTTATCGTCAGTAAGGGTGCCAACCGGGCTTCTGACGCCTTCCGGGGCAGAAGCCAGACACAAAATCCAGGTTAAGAGCAGGGTTAACGGGGTTAATTTGGATTAAATCCCGGCTGGAATACCAGTATGGCGGATCGAGCTAAGCGTCCGTTAGAAGGACTCTGAGGGCGGCATCCTGCAACAGCACCGGCGCCGCCCGGAAGCGCTGCAACAGAATCGCCTCACGCTCCGCAGCGGTCAGGCGCAGCCCGGCTTTAGTTGGAGTCGTGGGGGATGCCGGATCAGCCGGGGCTGTCACCGGCACAGAGGCCGGGCCAGGCGGGCCTGATGCCGCCCCACGACCCGCCGGGCGAGCGGACTTTACCAGCGCTGCCGGATTGTGCGGAATCGGCGGCAACGCCTCTACCCCCTCGCAACAAGTCATCGGCCAGCCCGTGACCAGCCAGATGATATCGACCTGCATCGCCGCCAGTTTCAGCAGGAAGGTGGCCTTCGGTTGCGCCTTGCCATACTCATAGTTTTGCAATGTTTGCCGCCCCACATCAAATTGCAGGGCGAAGTGGGTCTGGTTCAGGCCAAATGCTTCACGGATGACGACCAGCCGCTCATGGAACTGACGGGTATCCCGAGAAGCCAGGGTATCGTCTGTATTCAGCGGCTTCTCTATAAGGAGTGTGCCCAGGTTCACGCCGAGGGCCTCGGCTGCATACAAATAGTCTATGCGCGGAATTCTTTGACCTCGCTCATAATCAATTTGAGTCTGATGAGAAACCTTAGTCTTCTTAAAAAAATCCATTTGCGTCAAGCCTATGCGTTGTCTTTCTTGCTTGAGCCTCCCTCCAAAAAACTCAGACTCAACATTTTCTTCAAATATTTCGTTGACGTACTCACAATTATTAGGCATAATGTATCCAACATTTCAATAAGTGGTGCAAAAAAAGCGCCGCATTATCTCACATGGAGTCAAATTATTGTGTCATTAGCCACCGTATCCGTAGGTGCCGCCATGGCTCGCGCCAGGCGGAATCATCTGCTCAAACAAGCCGGGCACACGCATAAGTCGTTTGGCAGCATGCACAACTGCCATGCCACCAATGTCAACAAAATGATCTCAGGCGAGCAATCCAACATCTCGCTGGCGCAGTCCTTTGCTGACCTGGTGGGTGAACGACTGCCAGCGCTGTTCCCGGAAGGGCTGTACGACAAGCCTCGCAGAGCCAAACCTAAACGAGTGCTGACCCCGAAAAAACCAAAACTTAACCGGAGCGTGTGATGACCACCCTGCCGCTACAGCCGATGTTCTGGCTAGAGGACAAAAACGGCGACCTGAAACTGCTCCCGCTCGCAAACAACTGTGTGCAACTGCTGAGTCATCTGTGCAAGCACCAGCCAAAGCAAGAGGCTTATACGCCCGCAGAATATGCCCATTACCTGATGCTGGTCGGCTATCCGATAGCAGACATCCTGCATGAACTCAGAGCTCAGGGGATGAGCACAGACATCGTGGATTATCTCCAGTCCGTTATTGACATGATGACTTATCTGCATGATCAGTCAGACCGGATGCAGCCCCTGTTTCCGAGGCATGCCGGATTGCCGCCTTTGGTCTGGAACGCCAAACACAATGATCTGACTAGCCAACCTAATCGCCATGTCCGCGATCTGGTGCAATTCGCTTGTGGGGATGGCCGGTTCCATCTGGAGCGGGTATTACAGCTGCATTGTCTGCCAGTATCACACACTCAGATTCGGGATTATCTGCAACTAGCGCTACTGATCGGCATGCCAGTCAGCACCCTGTTGAACAGCCACCTGATGGCGTTGAGTGACATCACCGGAGAGTTTGGCCACCGCTTACAAGCCGCCGCCGAACGACACTTCCCGAATTACACCACGAAACAGGAATGAGACCATGCCAAAACCGCGTATCCGAGCTAATCCGCACCATCGGGCACTGGCCACCGCAGACCAGTTCATTGCTGCCCTGCGCCAGCAGGGCCTGCGCATCAGCCAGATTGACTTCAGCCAACCGGACAAGCCGGTGTTTCGTCTGACCTGTATTTCGGAGGAGCCCGCATGAAAGTCGATGTTACAGGGCTTTTAAACAGCAGCCTGCTAACCGCCATGCAGAGCACCCCGGAAGAACTGGCTGACTTGCTGATTGACCAGCAACATACGATACATAGAGGTCAGATATTGTGTGGCGTTGCGCTGGCTGCCTTATATAAATATAACCCTGACCAGTATCAGGAAACTATACAAACTTTAGAGGATACAGATAAAGATTTCCGAAAAACCATGTACAAAGAACAGTTCCTGAACAGTCAGCAGAAAGCAGAGTTACGAACCTTCCGCAGCCTGATCGGCAGTAATAAAACCTGATCATCTACATAACAAGGAAACCTCATGAACGAAGTCATAGACATCTGGGAAATTGTCTGCCTGGCAAGAAAATATGGGCATGAATCCAATAAGCAATGGATAACACGAAAGTTGCAACATGTGCAACAAGAACATCATAAAAAACTCATAGAGAGTGCTGTCCTGTTGAACTGGTTACGCAAGAGCGATCCCGTTTTATACGCGACAACAAGCAATGCTTTAAGAGAAGCCAAGGTACATTTCCAGGCGGAAATGATGACAGATGATAATCTGACGATAGCAGAATACAACGAACTGATGCACTTGATGCACCTGCCTGAGAACAAGGCTCGGGAGCTGTAAACCACACAAAGCAACAGGATAACAAAGCTCATCTTTTGATGATCTTATACACACATTGGATGACCAACAATTTCACGGAGAAAAATGATGCAAAACTCTGTATTCACTCAAGCATTATGTGATGCGCAGCAACTCGGCTACTTCATAAAAATTTATTTGCACCGGGGGTTATGTTTAACAGGAACGGTGGTTGACTATGATGATACTTCAATCCACCTCGCCACAGAAACAACGTCAACCATCATCCGTCAAGAGTTCATTGCTTCTATTGTCATCCCGGCACAACAACTCAGGCGAAACGATGATGCATAACCCTGTGCATATAGAAGCTGCTGATTTTTTACTTTCCATGATTAACGAACAAGACAGCCATATTCTGCAAGTTATAAAATCACTAGAAAGTACAGATTTGGCAACACAAGTAAAACAGACTTGTCTGGCACAATTCCTTATCCACAAACTAAATAGCATGACAACAAGCGAGGCTTATTTGGCTTGCATGGATGAACTACATAAACTTGATGCTCTTTATACACGACACGCTTAGATCAAAAACCAAACAACCTGCAAGGACTCAATATCATAGCTAATCCGTCTGATTTCAAACAAACTCTGGACTTCGTATTTCATATTTGCTCTCTACCGGAAGAAGATATCCCCAAAGTTCTGCAAGAAATCGAATCTCAAAAAAACCTGGCTCAGGCTAAGCTGATTTTTTGCAAAACTGTTTCAGAACACAGAGCTAACGGACTGAGCGGAAGAGAGGCTTATGACCTTTGTCTCAGTCTTTTGAGCAATTTTGAGAAAGTAGAAAAGGTCATAGAAGATCTATCTTAAACACAAACATCCGTCGCAGGAGGAAAAAATATGGACGCAAAAACTTTTCAAAGACACGTCGATACTATTTATGCAGCCAATAAAGATAAAAGTTATGCCGAGCTCATGACGTATGCAAAACAAGTTCAGAATACCCAATTATTGAATAACATGAAACTCGGCATAGCAAGAGGTCTTATCCATCATAAATATCCGAAACAATCGGAGCGAGCGATCCAGACTTTAGATGAACACCAAGATGAACTATTGCATCATCTGAATTTACGGGAGACTGATTGATGAACCTGTTACTCAGCATCCGTGATGAGTATTTGCAAAAGATACTGAACCGCCAAAAAACGATTGAGATTCGTAAGACCCGACCAAAGCAATTATCTGAAGGCGATACCCTCTGGTTCTGGAATACCCAGCCCTACCGAGAAATCGGTGTCGGGGCAACCTGTGATGGCGTTTTATCACATAACTGGAGAACGATATGGGATCTTTATGGCGTATATTCCGGCATGAGCTATAAGAGTTATATGGCTTATGCCGATTTTAACGAAATGATAACCGCGATCTGGCTGAAAGATGTTTTTGTCATCCCGGAACCCCTGCACAGGTGGCAGATACGTAGCATAAACCGGTCCTTCCGTCCGCCACGCACCCATAGCTACATTGAGTCTGACTCGGCACTCGGCAACCTATTAGCGCAACAGAAACGCATCCCGGCACCACATCCTCTTTACGGTGGATTTTAGTACCGAAAAACTAACCCTGCTCACCTTCCAGAACGCCCAATGGTGGCATTACCCGACTCGTACCGAACAAAGGCTAAACCATGACAGCTCACGCTAAAACCATTATCGCTGCTCAGAATGTACTGGAACACGAGGCTGATCCGGCGATTTTTGCCAGTCTGGCGGAACAACTCCCTACTGTCACCACAGATAAAGGGGATTTTCTTCCAAAACAAGATGATTCAGTGCTTCTGTCCTTACAAAAGACTCTGGTGTCAGGTGTTCACGGAGCAAACTTTGGGTACGCGCGTAACCAAATGTTGCCACATGAGGAACTGGACTCAGTACTGCAATACTACTGGCGTCAATGCGATGAGCAGGCAGCCATTCAAAAATACAATAAAGGGCTAATCTTGCTGATGTATCAGGTTTTTTTCCCCGGAACCTTCAAGGACAAAGCCCAAAACCTGGGAGTTAACACGGAAACAGCAAAAAAAATGAAGCGAGTCGCTGTTGCCTTGACATTCACTGCTTTACGTGAACATAAAGAGCTTTTACTGAAACTTGGTTGGCAGAAGCTGAGCATCCTCCTGCGTAGTGGTGAAGAGCGCCTGGCTGAACTATGTAACGGCAACAAGCTGTTTGGGTTGACATTACCTGATATTGCAAGCATGACAACACGGGAACTTGATATTGAAATCCAAGGCCCTTTGCAGGATGGGCGAGATAAAAAAATTGCCAGGCTGGAACAAGAAAACACAGATCAGCGTCGAGACCTGATACGCGAGCGCGAAGCACGAGCCGCACCGATTCCTGGTAAAGATTACCCGCAACACGTGATCAACACCCGTCACCTTGGTTTGATCTATGGCGAGAAAGCGAATGCCAGCATCGGCTCCATGCGGCGTCTGCTGGACGAATACCACCAGGTGCAGTGTACCCGACCGGATCCAGAGCGGGCGCATCAGGATGCGTTACCGCCGATCCTGACTGCACTGGCGCAGGTGGCGAATCAGGCGCAACAGTTGTTACTGGAGGCGACCGAACGGTTTGATTTCGACCTGCACAAAATCGGCGTGCATGCGCTGGAGATGAGTGATCCGGAGATGGATGTGTTAGCGGAAACCTACGAACGCACTTACAAGATGCACCAGTTGCGTGATGATCTGCAAATTATCGAATTTGAGAAGACCGCGAAAAAACCGCACGGCAATAAAAAACTGCGGAAGAAAACGCGATGAACTCCCTGGCCCGGTTGCCTGCGGCGGAGATCATGCACTATGCCCAGGAGCAGCGCAGCGGGCCCACCGAGCATCAGACGAAGCTGGGCCATCAACGCAAAGATTTTGTGGACGCCGTCCAGGCTCACCAGTCTCTCGCCGGGGGTGCGCTGACACCGGCGTGTCAGGCCGTTGCCACCGCCTTGCAGGACGAAGGCCATGAGTTGCATGCCCTGGCACAGACCATCGGCCATAAAGGTCGACTGATCAGCTCGGCACAATTGTATCGCTGGGTCAAACTTTATGAGAAGGACGGCCTGAATGGCCTGGTGGACAAGCGCAAACCGCGTCAGCGGGCAAAGAAGTCGTGGCATTTACGGGCGCAATGTCTGTATGCCAGCCCGCAACGGCCCTCCGGCGCGCAGGTCTACCGGGACTTAAAAAAAGAAGGCTTCAAGTGCGAATACAATCAGGTCTGGCGCTGGCTGAAAAGCCTGTCCACCAACCTCACCGAGCTGAGTGCCGGGCGGCTGGGGGCGAAAGAAGTGCGCCTGAACCATCGCGGCTATATCAGCCGCAGCACTGAGCATCTGAAGCCGGGCGATATCTGGAGCATGGACGGGCACACGGTGGATGTGTACACCCGGCATCCCACCGGGCAGCGGGTACACCGCCTGGAGCTGACCCTGGTGTTGGACATCGCGTCACGCTATGTGGTCGGCTTCTGGCTCTCGAATGCAGAAAGTGCGAACAGCACGCTATTCGCCCTCTCAGATGCGATCCAGCGCTGGAACCATGTCCCGGCGATGCTGCATATCGACAACGGCTCTGGTTATAAGAACCAGATGATGAATGACGAACACCACGGCTTTTATCAACGCTTCGGCATTGAAGCGATGTTTTCGATTCCCGGGAATGCGAAGGGCAAGGGGCATGTCGAGCGGTTCTTCGGCACCCTAAAAGAACAGTTCCACAAAAGTTTCGACAGCTATTGTGGCGACGATATGAGCAAGAGTGTGCTGGACAAGCTGGTACGCGATGCCAACAGCGGCAAGCTGACGCTGCCGGGGCAACAACAATATCAGGATCGGCTGGTCGGCTGGCTGGCGGAGTATCACCAGCGCGGTCATCGTGGCCTGGACGGTGCGACACCAGCCAGCCGCTGGGCACAACTGGAGCGCACTGAGCTGCACCTGCACCCGAGCAGCCTGGTGTTGCCGCAACAAACGGTGCATATCCGGCGCAACCGGTTTGTATTGCACAAACGCCATTACGAACATCCCGACCTGCTGTTGTATAACGGCACGTCGCTGGTCGCGCAATACAGCCTGACCCGAGACGACGTGGTGCAGGTGCTGGATGACCAGGGCCGTCACCTGTTTGACGCGACCCTAATTAAGAAACAGGCGTATGTGCCGGAGTCGCGCATTGAAGAAGCCCGGATCAACAGCCTGAAGGCGGCAACGAAGCGGTTGGAGAAAAAACGGGCGGAACTGGAACAGCGGCATGCGCTGATCACCGGCGAAGGCAGTGGTCAGGCGTTTCTCACCCTGGCGGGAGACGCCCTCCCTGCGGTAGGGGCGCACGGCGGTGCGTCCGTACAAGGACACGGCGGTGCGCCCAAACAGGAAGATGAGCCCGACTTTCTGGCCCTGGCGATGGCTGACCCGGAGCCACCGGAAGAAGACGATATCCCCGACCTGCTTGGGGCCGCGCTGGCCGATCTTGACCTGACGCCAGCGCCCGCAGAAGACGACGACTTTAATCTTTACGACACCTAACGGAGCTTGATATGAACGAAAACAACACCGCCCTGAAGCCCGGCGATCTCTGGCACGTAAATAAACAAAACTTCACTGTAAAGATCAATCTGCCGGATGCCGGGCACAAATGCAAAGTACGGATGGCTGTCGTGCTTGATGTCGCTTCTAACTACGTGGTCGGGCTCTGTCTTTCCTGTCGACGCCAGTCTGAAATCGCTCTGATGGCTTTAATTGATGCGATGGAACGCTACGGTTACACACAAAAAAAGCTTCTTATGTTCCGCAACTCCTACAATCCGCTGGAAACGACCAAACAACTCGCGACTTATCGTGCCATAGCGCCTGACGTGATATTTGCCAACACTGATAATCATGGAATATACCCGCTTCTAAAACACCGCTTATCGGAAATAAAAAAACACTGTCAAGAAAACTGCCCCATCCACTGGGGCCTGGATATTTCACGAAACGATGTAGCCAATTTGTTACCGGCTCTGAACAGTAGGGGCGCACGGCGGTGCGCCCGTACAACAGCACGGCAGTGCGCCCTCACAGGCGCATAAACCAGCCACTCCACCTCACACGCCGGTTGGCGCTGGCGTCGGGCACAAAAAAACCCGGCACAACTTGCGCTGTACCGGGTTTCTCGGACAGTGAATCAGACTGTCCGCCTCGGAAGAACTTCATAAGGAATTATATGATGTCCGATAAAAAAGTCAATCGTTATACCTTACCCGAACAATGTCATGAAGCCTATTCGGCAGACGATATCGGTCTGCTGGGGCAGATTATCGACTGGTTAAATGCGCGTCCAGGCCGGTCAAAAACCACGTTAATGGAAGCCTCACAATTGCCGGAAGGCACGATAAAACCCTTGTTGGCAGGCAGCTATGGTGCCTCGCCGACGGAGAAGCTGCAACAGGTTATTGACATCATGTTACAGCTAGATGAGCAGCAAAAGCGGGTACCGACATTCTTCGTTGAAACGCAGATCTATCGCACTGCGCACCTGCTGGCGAAGAACGTGCGCGGCACCGGACGCTTCGGCGTGCTGGTCGGCAATGTCGGGGTGGGCAAAACGGAAGCGGTGAAACGCCTGGCAAAAACCCAGCCGAATACCTGGCTGGTCGAAGCGACACCCCGGATGAACGATTCGACCTTTCTGAACGAGCTGTTGTACGCGATGGATCTGCCCGAAAGCGGCAATCGTCATCAGCGCTTTCGCCGCCTGACACACCGGCTGAAAGACACCCCGAGCCTAATCATTCTGGATGAAGCAGAAGAGGTGGCACACAACGCGCGGGAGACGCTGCGCCGGTTGATTGATCACACGCAGATCGGTGGTCTGATGGTCGGCAACGAGGGCCTGCACGAGGTATTGCAGCGGCAAAACAACGTCTTTAACCGGCTCGGTTCGCGCTCCAGCCTGTGGCCGCAAACGATCTTTGCGATCAGTAAAGCCGATGCGCAGGCGATGGTGCATCAGGTGATTCCGGATATCAGCTCCGACTGTTTTAACACCCTCTGGACATTGTGTGGCGGCTCCGCGCGGATGCTGGTGAAGAATCTGTTGCCCGCAATTCTGGAGTTCTGCATCAACCAGGGCCATACGCTCACCCCGAGACGTATTCAGCAATGTGCCACCCAGGCACTCAGCATCCCGTTGCCAAAAATGCCGGGAGCCGCCGCATGAACCTGAACCGTACCCTCGTGATTCTGCACAATTTTGAAGGCCGCAGGTATCCGATTGCCGCCTGGTGTCGCGAACCGGAAGAGATGGTCGCGCTGGGAGAGGATCTCGGCTGGGATATCAATATCTCTGAAAGTCCTGACCATCCCGGAGATATGCATTTTTGTACTTATCCAGACGGTAATAGTGATGCAGACACCCCATTCATTGTCATCACGATAAAACATGATGGTAGTTTTGATGGATACGCTTCTATCGGCACAGACACTGTTGATATCAACACTCAATTGATTAACAGTTTTAACCATTTGGACTGGTTCAACCATCTGGTGAATATTGTGTACGACATTTCACCAATTGAACCGCATGACATCACGCTTGCACCATGTCCGGCATAAGCCTCACCTGCCCGCATTGCCGTGGCACCTTCGAGCTGCGTGAGGCGCGTTCCGATGCGTCCTGGCAACGGTTTCTGGAGCAATTACAACAGCTACCGGCCAGCCTGACCAGCCCGGTGTTGCGCTATCTGGATCTTCTGGCCCCGAAACAACAAAACTTCCGCAGCACCACCTTGCTGAGCCTGATCAAAGAGCTGGTACCGCTGATTCAGCAACAACAATTGAAACACCAGGGCACCACCTACCAGGTGCCCCACAGTCTGTGGGCTGAAACCCTGGTTTATCTGGCGGAAAAACCGGATCTTAACACCCCGCTGAAGGGGCATGGCTATCTGTTATGCACCCTGGCAGATCGGGCGGAACAGGCCGCTGCCAAAGCCGAATCCGCGCATCTGGAACAACTCCGGCAACGCCCGCCACGCGAGGCAGCGCCGCAACCGGCACAAAAAATTTTAAGCCAGATGGTAGACCGCGAGGCGGGGCTGGCCGCTATCCAGAAGCTACGTCAGGAGATGTGACATGGCCCAAAAAGACATCCTGCAAGCGATCACTGAAGAAGGTGAAGCATGCGGTAGAGCTAACACCTCGCTGGATGCGAATCCCTACCGCCTGGCGGAGCGTAAAGCGGCCTGGATACGTGGCTGGCATGCGGGACGTGATCAGCAGATCGCCTTTGAAGCACACGACACCATCACGCCCGAAGAAGCGGCACACAATCGCATGCAGATAACTGCGCTTCGCAACCGTTTTTCTTTTCTGCACAGGGAGCCTAGTGATGTTTGAACACTGTCGCGAATTTTGGGAAGCCGGTTTCGCCGCCCGGACGCAGTCGTCCGAACTGCCTGCCAGAGTCCCATATCAAAACCGCGTGCATCACCACGCCTGGCTCAGTGGCTGGTATCAGGCCGATGAAGCATACCTGTTGCACCTATGTTGCGGTGGCGCGAACAAGCCGGGTGTGGTGCCGCTCACCAACAGCCCGGAAAAGCCACGTGTGGTACCGCTGACTGCCAGCGCCGTTGCCGATTTTATTCAACCTTGAGGAGACCCCCATGCCAAAAGCCAAAGCCGCCGCTGTCACCGCCCCGCAAACGCTGGAAGAGGCGAATGAATGGATGCTGCAACTAGGCCAGCATCAACGCGAACACATCCGCCTGGAGACACATCGGGACGACGAAATGGCAGATATCCGCAATACGTATGAAGGCAGCCTGGTACCGTTGGAAGAGCATATGGCGCGGCTGCAAGCCGGTTTGCAGGCGTATGGCGAAGCGAATAAGTCTGCGCTGCTGGCAGATGGCAAGCGCACCGTATTTCTGACCCATGGCGAGATGGGCTGGCGGACGCATCCGCCGAAGGTGTCACTCAGCAAAATCGCCGAGCTGATTGAACGCCTGAAGCAGTTAGGCAAACCTCAGTTTTTGCGCACTACCGAGACAATTGATAAAGAGGCGATTCTGAAACATCCGGAAGAAGCCTCCGCGATCAAAGGCATCAGCATTATTAAGAAAGAAACCTTCTTCGTTGAGCCGTATGAAAAGGAATCCACGCATGCCACGTGATCCGCAGCTCGCGCAGATCCATATGGCCCGCAAAGCACTGAAGATGGATCGCGAGACTTATATTGACGCGATGCAACAACATCTGAACACCACCAAGACCAGCACGGCGCAGCTCAGTTTTGCTCAGCGGCACGCGATGGTCACGTATCTGAAAAGGAAGGGCTGGCGTCCGGCAAAGCGACAGAAGACGCGGTTTGATCCGAAGAACTGGCGGGTTGATGTGATCAAAAAGATCACCGCCTTGTGGCTGGATCTGCATCAGCGCGGTGCGGTGCGTGATCCTTCAGATCATGCGATGCGAACCTGGTGCGCCCATCATGTCCGGGCTGACCGGCTGGAGTGGGCAATCTATCCCGAGCTGGCAAAATGTGTTGAAGGCCTGAAGAGCTGGAAAGCAAGAATCATTCGTCAAACACAGGATCGCACAAGGAGGTGATATGCGCCTGCCGGAACTCACGCAACAACTCATAGAGCTGATTGGTCTGCCCGCCACACTCAAACTGACCCAGAAATTCGGCGGGCTTCCGTTGTACATTCCGATCCAGCCGGAAAGAGCGAACCTGCTGGCCCAGGTGTTGCCCGCAGACAAGATTCGTCTCTTGTGTGAGCGGTTCGGGGGTGAGACAATCGGCAGCATTCCGAAGGGCTTACTGACCGCTTTCCGGGATCAGTCTATCCGCTACCGCAAACAGCACGAATATGCCACGAACCGTCAATTGGCTATTGAGTATCATCTGACGCAACGACACATCATCAACATTTGTCATGGTATCGATGATGAGACTGGATTGAATCAGCTCTCTCTGTTCTGAACCCCCTCTGGGTGAAATCCTTCACCCTGCCACCTCTCCCCGTAAATTGACACAATAACCTGACCTGACAGACTACCCAGGAGGTTATTGTGTCTCTCCATTCTCAAGTCAACTGGCACCAGATCGACCTGCTTGATCTGACCGAAAATCAACGTTACGCCGGTGTTCCCCTCAACCGTTTGCAAGCTGTACTGGCCGTCGAAAGTTCTGGTCACGGCTTCAATCCGGACGGTTCTCCCAAAATTCTGTTTGAAGGCCACCGCTTCTGGCGCAACCTGCGTCAGGCCGGGTTAGACCCGCACCGTTTTGTGCGTGGCAACGAATCCATCCTCTACAAGCGCTGGACAAAAAAGCATTACCTCGGCGGTGTCGGTGAGCACTATCGCCTGCGCGAAGCGCAAAAGATTGACGACACCGCTGCGCTGAAATCGGCTTCCTGGGGCGTCGCGCAAATTCTGGGTGAAAACTATGCCAAATGTGGCTATGACAGCGTCCAGGACTTTGTCGCGGCGATGGGGCAAAGCACCCAAAAGCAAGTGGAAGCCTTCTTTGCCTTCCTGAATCACGGCAAGCAGCCGCTGATCCGCCATCTGACCGATGATGGCCTGGATCTGGATGCCTTCTTCCGTGGCTACAACGGCCCGGCGTATAAAAAGAACGGCTATCCGCAAAAGTATCAACGCGCGTTAAACGCCCTGGAATTGCAGCCTCAAGCCGACTTTAAACCGGCACCGGCTTCTGCCCGCCTGCAAGGTGGGGCCTTACTCGGCGTGCCGATGGTTGGGCAGATGCTGGAGTCCAGCGGCATCGTCGATGCCAGCGGCACCCTGTCTTTGCAAAGTACCGAAGGCCAGTTCGTCTTCGTCGCTTTGTTTGTCCTGGGTCTGGCCCGGCTGGGCTGGTCATGGTGGCGTGATCGCCGGGCAGGACGCACCTGATGTCAATACTCCCTCTTCTGCACAAGCTGTCCGCACCGCTGCTGAGCCAGCTTGCTCGTCTCTCGTTCTCCACTCGCCTGGCAGCTATTGCGCTGGTCTCTTGCCTCATCGGTATCCTGATCGGCAGCCGCTGGCTGCCCACCTGTGCCCTGCCAGAGGCAGAGACAGTGGTTGCCCCGGTATTGCACGAATATGCCCGCCATCAGGCTGATACCGCTGCTCTGCAAGCTGAAATCACGGCATTACAACAACAGGCCGCACAACAGCCCGCCACCGATTGCCTGGGTGATCGCACAGACCTGATCAACCAGGCCCGCGAGCTGACCACCGGAGCCACACCATGAATGACATGACCTGCTACACAATCCTGATGTGTGGGCTTTTTCTGCTGGTATTCGGCTTAGCCGGTTGTGCCACACCACGTCCGGCACCGGTGGTCTTATTGCCGAAACAGATCGTACAACCCTGCGAGCCGCTGGCTGAATTGCGCGAAGGCGATGCCAGAACCGTCTTGCAATGGGCGATCCAGGCGCATGCCGACCATGGTCAATGCATGTTGCGTAAACGGCTGCTGGATCAGATTGTGATCGGTGCTGCCGGGCAGGAAGCCAGGCTACAACTCTTGCCGGAGGAGGGCTCGCTATGACCAGCGATCAGGAGCATGAGGTCATAAAGGCTTTGGGACGGCTCGAAGGGAAAATGACTTGTATTGAGAGCGGCGTCACGGATCTCCGTGAGCGGATGGGAACCGTAGAAAAAGGTTTGTATACCCGTAGCGGCACGACTGGTGGCGTGGCTGGCGCTATGGTGTCAGTGGGGATAGAAATGTTGCGCCGGACATTATTGCCAGGCGTCTGACATGCATGGTCAGGAGAAACGGGCAGAAGTCCGCGATTACATTGTTGAACTCGGTCTGTCGCAACAACAGGCAGCGGATAAGGCTGGCGTACACGTCGGCACTGTGCGCAACTGGATGCGTACGTCTAAGGCAGAGGGTGACGATTGGATTACGGTAAAGAATGCCACTCAGCTCGCTAAAGGCGGTGTCGGTGCCCTGAATGACGAGGTGCTGGAACGCTTTTGCCGTCAATTTGCGGTGTTGATGAACGACGTTGAACAGGATCCCTCGCTGACCCCGCTGGAGCGATCCACCATCTTCACCAGACTCAGTGATTCGTATAGTAAAGTGCTGGCCGCAGTCAGCCGCCACAGCCCGAAACATAACCGCCTGGCTATGGCTCTGGAGGTGCTGAAGCTACAAGCCGATTTTGTCCGCAAGGAGCATCCGCAAGTCGCTCCTGTGTTGCTGGAAACCCTGCAACCGTTCGGGCAATACCTGAGCAAGCACTATGCCGCTGAGTGATGAAAAATTCATCCGCCAGATGCAGTCGCTGGCTGAGAATCTGCAAGCGCAGATCGAAGCCGATTGCTCTGGTTTTTCTTCCCGACCGTCAGATCGACAGATTCGGATCAACCGGTCTGCGATGTATTTTGCCGAATTTGTGGCGTATTACTTTCCGCATTACACCGGTAAAAAGGCTTTTCCTGAGCCTAAAAAAAAGACGCCTGAGTCTCCTGAGCCCAGTGTGTTGCATGTCTGGTTGTTTGAACATCTGCCGGCATTGGTAAAAGATAAAAAAGGCAGAAAACTGGCCATCGCTGCGCCACGTGGCGAGGCGAAATCAACCGTGATTTCGCTGTTCTTCGTGCTCTGGTGCCTGGCTTTCAAAAAGAAGCATTACATCTGCCTGATTGCCGATGCGATTGGTCAGGCTGCGACATTGCTGGAGTGTATTAAGGCCGAGCTGATCGCCAACCCGCGCTTAGCCATGGACTATCCTGAGCTGTGTGGTGAAGGCCCGCTGTGGCAGATCGGTACCATCGTCACGAAACAAAACCAGAAGCTCGAAGCGTTTGGCTCCGGCAAACGCATACGGGGGCTGCGGCATGGTTCGCGGCGACCCGATCTGGTACTGATTGACGATGTTGAGAACGATGAAAATGTGCTGAGCCTGGATCAACGCGACAAGACAGAGAGCTGGATACTCAAGGCGCTTGTTTACCTGGGGCCACCGGATGGTTCCATGGATATGATCATGATCGGCACCTTGCTGCACTACGATTCCGTGCTGGCGCGGATGATGAAGAACTCCCTCTGGGAGTCGCAGCGATTTCAGGCCATTCTGCAATGGCCGCATCGGATGGATCTCTGGGAAACCTTTGAAACGATCCTGAAGAGTTCAGGCGAAGCCGCCGCCTTGGCCTATTACCACAACGATCAGCGTGAGATGGACAAGGGCGCAGTCGTCTCCTGGCCGCAGGTGCGCCCGCTCGTCAACCTGATGTTGTTGCGAGCGCAGGATCATTCAGCCTTTGCGTGTGAAATCCAGAATGACCCGGTGGCCAGCGATCTCGCACCATTCCACGGCTGCATCACCTTCTGGGTCAACCGGTTGCGTGAATGGCTATTTTTTGGAGCCTGTGACCCATCATTGGGCAAAAGCAAGAAAGGTGATCCCTCTGCCCTGCTGGTTGGTGGTTACAACCGCACCACCGGCATCCTGGATGTGGTTGAAGCGAACATTGTGCAGCGAGTACCGGATGTGATCATCAGCGATCTGATCGCCCTGCAACGTGAATACAACTGTCTGGCCTGGCTGGTGGAAAACGTGGCATTCCAGGACTTTTTCAAAGAAGTTCTGGTGGCAGAATCCGCCCGGCTCGGCTGCCCGATACCGGCTTATGGCGACAGCTCCCGAGTCGCGAAAGAAGTCCGTATTCTGAGTCTGCAACCCCATGTCAAAAATGGCCTGATCCGGCTGCATGCCAGCCAGACCACCCTGTTTGAACAACTGAGCCATTACCCGAAGGCAGGCCACGATGACGGCCCGGATGCCCTGGAAATGCTCTGGCGCACTGCCCTCAGATGGAGTGGTGGCCTGCCCACCGTGACAGTCCCGCAAAAAACCGGACTGCTGTCTGACGACCCATTACGAGGCTTTGATGATAATCCGCAGTATTACTGATCGCTTAAAACGCCAGCTATTGCGCAGCGAAGAAGTCGCTGGCCCGGATACAGACCCTGGGTTCTATGCCAACCTCCAATGGCTGCCGAACCCCGATCCGATTCTGCGCAAAGCAAGCAAAGATGCCAGCGTGTATCAGTCAATCTTGTACGACCCATCGGTGATGGGCGACGTCCAGATGCTGCGCTCGCAACTGCTGAGCTACGAACGCCGCCTGAACATCGGTGGCGAACAACCGGCTGATCAGCAAGCGTACGACTTTCTGCAGGATTATCTGAACCAGACTCCGGCAACCGGCCTGAGCTGGGATGAACTCTACTGGAACATCTATGTTGCCGTGCTGCATGGCCAGCGCATCCATGAAATCGGCTGGCAACTGGTCGATGACCGCTACTACCTGCCTGCCTTCATCAAAGATCGGCCTGCCCGTCGTTTCGGTTACACAATAGGCAACGAACTCCGCTGCCTGAGCCGCGACCATCCGATACACGGCGAAGCGATTGAACTGGACTACCGCTTCCTGATAACCCGGCACATGGCCGATCAGGGCAATCCGTATGGCGTTGCCGTGATGAGCGCCTGCTTTTGGCCCTACACCTTCAAAAACATGGGCTGGCGTGGCTTTGTGAACTTCTGCCGGAAGTGTGGCATCCCACAAATCGTAGGCCGTTATCCGCAAGGTACGGGAGAAGATAAGGTCGAGGAACTGGTTGCGAACCTGGCTGAGCTGATCAGCAATAGTGTTTCAGCGGTGCCGGAAGGCACCGGCATTGAAGTCCTGGATATGAAAGGCGCGGGTCAGAGATCACCGCACGAGCGCGAAATCCTGCTGGCTAATCTTGAAATGACTAAGGCCCTGACCACTCAGGCTATCGCCGGTCAGCAGCAAGAGAATGGCAGTCGGGCCGCTGCTGAAACCGGCCAGACCATGACCGAAGTGATCAGCAGTGCAAACCGCAATCTGGTGTCAGCGACCATCAACCAGCTTCTCGCCTGGATCACCGAACTGAATTTCTCCGGCGCAACACCACCAAAACACGAGTTTTATCAGCAAGAGCAGCCACCTACCGCCTGGGTGGACACCCTGACCAAAGCAGCCAGCCTGGCACCGGTCAGCACCACATTTTTTCGCACTATGACCAAAATTCCGGCACCGGAAAACGAAGCCGATCAACTGCGGATAACCGCACAACCCTCGCCACCAGCACCCTCGGCACAATATGCTCGTGCCAGTCTGATGCAAGAGCCGGTTCTCAGCCTGGTACCCGACATAGAACAACTTCAGAGCCAGGCACAAACCCTGCTTAATCCGGTGTTAATCGCCGCTGAAAACCTGGTTAAGAGCGGTGCTTCTGCGCAACAGGCATTGCCAGCTTTACAGCAAGCTTTTCCGGATGAAAACCTGTCTGCATTACAAGACTACCTGGAACGCGCCATGCTGATCGCAGAACTGGAAGGACAAATGGACGTGCAAAACGACATCGCGGCCCAGCATGTCTGATATCAGCCTGACGCAAGTCTTCAAACTACCGCCAGAACAAGCCCTGCGCTATTTTGAAGCGAAGGGCCTGCAACTGACCGGCAGTTGGGGCCAATTGACCGCAGAAGCACATGTGCGCACCTTCACCATCGCCAACCTGGCCCGTCAGGATATCCTGGCAGACATCCGCCAGGCACTGATTGCGGCCCTGCGTGAAGGCATCACCCTGCAACAATTCGTGCAACAGCTTCAGCCGATGTTGCAGGAAAAAGGTTGGTGGGGCCCGGCCATAGATCCCGTTACTGGTGAAATCCTCGCGACCTACCCAGGCACGAGCAAACCGGTACAGCAGGGATCAATGCAGCGCCTGTCACTGATCTACCAACAAAACCTGATGACCGCCTACAACGTCGGTCGCTATCACGCGATGCAGGCCGCGCGTGACATCGCCCCTTACTGGCAATATGTTGCAGTGATGGATGCCAAAACCCGACCACACCATGCCGCATTGAATGGTCAGGTATTCCGGCACGATGACCCTCTGCTAGATACCCATTGGCCGCCGAATGGCTGGAACTGTCGCTGCCGCATGGTTCCGAAAACTCAACGACAAATGGATCGGGAAGGACTGTCTGTCGAAAACAGTACCGGGCGTTTAGTAAAAAAAACAGTTCAAGCTGGAACTGATGAAGCGGGCAATCCCAAATATACCGAAGTGACCGGAATCAATACTGGCGCACTGGATAAAGACGGCAACTGGATCACCTTCTATCCAGATGCTGGCTGGAGTCATAACCCCGGTAAAACCTGGACAAACACCCTGCAACAACTCACCGCAGAACGATAACCATGACGGGACATATCCAGATCATCGTCGAACACGATGGCATAGAAACGGTTCTGAAACAGGCACAACAACAACTAACAAACACACAACCTTTAATGGCTGGGATCTCAGCAATCATGCTGAGTGCCATAGAACATAATTTTGCAAAAGAACAATCACCCGAAGGAACACCCTGGACACCTCTATCAGATATCACTATCCGGCAGCGCGAACGCAGCGGTCACTGGCCCGGCAAAATGTTACAAGTTCGGGGGCTTCTGGCCGCCGCTACAACACCGAGTTATAGCAATGACTATGCTCAGGTCAGCAACAACAGACCACAAGCGGCTATCCAGCACTTTGGCGGCAAAACCGGACGTGGTCATAAAGTCACCATCCCCGCCAGACCCTACTTCGGCCTGAGCCAAGACCATATCAATGACATCATCACCGAAGCCACCGACCATATCACCATCACAAAAAACTGATTACATACTGTAAACAAAAATGTAAACTAGCTCCTGCCCGGAACCATCCCAGTCAGGAGCAGCAACATGACACCACAACCACTCGCCGACTACATCGCACAACACTACCAATCAACACCCGCCGCATTCGCCAGACACATGGAAAAGTCACCACAGTGTGTGAATCGGTGGAAAAAAAAGCATGTTGTCATCAACGGCACCCTGTGCATAGAACGGGTTTATTACCAGAATCCGGAAAAACACGTTCGCGAACGCCGAAAAGACTGGATCAGACTCAACACTAGCATTTACCAACCATGCCATACACTACCCACACCACCCAGCTCAGATGAGTTGGTACGACTGCTCGCCCGACCCGGAAATACAGGAGGATAACTTTTATGAAGCAGCTCACACTTCGCGCATTAAAAGTGCTGACATTCACAGGCCTGAGTCTCTGGTTATTTTTTGAACTCGTCGCCCCGCATATAGGCAACATCCACCTGTTCGACGCTCTGCAATACACCTGGCCTGATTAGTCACATGAAAGAAGCATTCCGCTGGTTTAAACAGGAAGCCTACCTGTACGAAGCCCCGAAGGACTACCACTACCAGCACCCATACCTGCAAGGACTGAAATTTACAGCGCCATACGTCACCATAGATAATGGTAAGATGACCGTACATAAAGGCTATGCCAGTGACGGATGCACCCCTCGCATCAGAATCCTGGGCCTGTTCTCCATAGGCGTACCGAACGGCCCACGCCGCCAGAATATGCCATCCACCTATCTCGCCAGTTTGCAGCACGACGTCTTCTGCCAATATCGCCACCACCTGCCACTTACCAAGGCACAGGTGATACAGATGTTTGATGAGCAGCTCAGAGCAGCCAACTGGCCGCTCCGAAGGCTTTACGTCCGCGCAGTAGACGGTTATGGCCCACAAGACTTCGGCCCGCCAGAATGCATTCCGCCAGAGCCTGAAATACCACCAAATAAGTCATACTACGAGTATCAGATCCCTGGCAAATAGCAAAAAAAAGCCCTGTAGGAGACCTCTCCCACAGGGCTTTGAATATTTTGAAGCAGCCATCAACCCAGGCTTAACGTCGCCTCAAGCTGAGCTTAACCAAATACATAAAATCAACAAAAGTGGCACCAATAGTTAGCGCAGAAATAACGTCGAACCCACAGAAAAGCCGAACAAATTAGCGGATTTTCGCCAAAACAGTGACAAGTGAAGTGTAAAAACAACCCTCACTGATCTTCAATAAAAACCAGTAAAAACAGCCTCTTAGGCGAAAAGTCCGTAAAATAATCTCTTACAAGTTATATGTAACCCCCACAAGTTAGTAAATATTTATACTCTGAAGACCTGGGATGGGGTGAGTATTGGACAAACGGGTGTGCAATTCCTGGATCGTCACGGTAAACAAATGCAAATATCCAATGCAGCATTGCAAGCGGATAACACCGACGCGATTAACCAGGCGTTAAAAGAAAAATATAATGATGTGACAAATATCAGTCCGCAAATTCATTGGAAATGGCTGGAAGAAAACAACAGCATGAGCTGGAACCTGAATGACACCTATGGCAATGCAAAAGGTGGTGTGCCTGATTTTGGTACTCTTATCGGTTATGTGACCAATAACACCGGCGAAGAATTTGGTGACTTTATCGCGATCAGCTTACGCCAGCCGACCGCGATTGGGCCAAACACAACGGCTGACATCCAGCTAGGGGTGGTACTGGATCCAGACGGGATATTGCAATCTAATCGCTCAGCCAATAAATTGAAAAAAGACTATATTGGAGCCGTATTGGGTTATTTAAATGACACGAATACTCAACTGGCGTTTTCGAATCAGAAAATCAAAGTATTTGATATTTATTCAGATCAAAAAAGTGCTAACAATAAAGCAAAAAATTTGCATGAATCCCAGGCGTTGTCACTAGATTTTGATGTTGAAATTAAGCAACAAGGCGCGACAGACCCGATTGGTGTTCATCTGGATAGTTGGGTTGCAGAGCCTATCTTGACGAAAAAGACACCGGATGTTGAAATCGCATCGAATCAAATTGTATTGCCAGTGGACGGTACCTATGTAGAGAATGATCCTAAAAAATACGTAGTGACTCACTGTACGTCGAGTGGTAACGGTAGCAAATGTGAGACTAAAAAACTTAAAGTCAAAGCACAGTGGAAACAAAACGGTAGTGTCACTGAGCGATTGTTTCCGACCAACAAAAATGCTTTTAAGACGAAAACCACTTATTCAGAAACAGTCACGCTCGCACAAGGTAAGCTGAAACTAAAAGGCAAAGTTCAAAATGCATCGGGTGGTAAAAAAGAAGTCAAGTGGACTTGGGAATTTTCATCCTTACCAGCTAAGTTACAATATTTCCCGACGGATTCGAATGTTATTGCAGTAGAACCCATCACATTAACTTCAACATCTGATGCAAATGATCATGAAACCATCGATTATATGATCTCGCGGCATATGTTGATGTTTTTAGAAGGACAACCGTCTGCAGTGGAAGGACAAGCTGTCTCGAAGATTACAGCCGATCTATCGGGGTCGATTGAGTTCCGGGGAGATGCCCAATTGTTTGTGGTGGGAGGTTCAATCAATCAAGCAGCCGCAGTGCCAACCAATGTAGAAGCAACCAGCCTGATTCAGCCGGATGCAGTTTATAGCAAACTGATTGGTAATCCGAATGCGAAATCGACGATTGTGAATATCGAAGATTCGAATGCGAATGCAGATACCCCGGCCTTTATTGTGGGACAATATGGCGTTCTGGCACTGGCTAAAGATGGTTCTTATGGTTATTACCGAAAACCTGAATTAGATTATGATAATTGGACCCTTAACTGTGCTGATTACACAGAAGTGCCAACCAGTCCGAACGATGCGAGCCTGAAGGTCTTCTGTAAAGACTTACTGGCATTGGATGAAAATGGTAATTCAGTACATTGGGATGACCTAACACAACCTCAGGTAACATTAGCATTCAAAGGTTATACCGTCGAGGGTTGTGATACCTACGCAAAAGTTGCGACTGGGGAGAGTACCTGTACTGTTAAAAATCCGAATGTCATCTATGTACCACAAGATGCCAAGACATTGACCCAAGACGGAGTATCCTCACTAGAAACGACCATTAACACAGATTTAGTGAATATGTCGAACTGGCAAGATACAGCTAACCTGAATAACCGGAAGCCCCTGAAAGCGGTGTATCAAATTGTCAACACAGGTGAAGATGACAATATTTTGTATGGCATGATGAAAATGGTGGATGAGTTCTTTATTTCCACCCGTACCGATACCGCATTTCGGAAGCTGAAAGTGGCATTGAGTAGTGTGGATACCGGTATCTCGGTTGAATTTAACGATGTGCCTTACAATGGTTTATCTGTTAATAGCTATGATTATGCGGCAAATCCTGATTTGCCAGCCAATGGCTGGACAGGCGGTTCGTTGAATTACCATGAGCCTGGTATTGGCGAGCCATTACAGGTCAGCTCTTTATCGATCAATCCAATGGCGGAAGCGAATGTCTTTATTGATGTTGCCCTGCGTGATCCGAAAAAAGAGCCGACCGGTATGTTGTATATCAGTGACCTGAAAAACCCCAAAAATATTGTGCAATATGCGCTTGGTGGCAACGCTGCGCTGTATGCGCGTTTTAACGCCGGCATTGGTGCACCACCGAAACAAGATGATGACGATCCAAACTATCAAGCCTTTAGTTTGCCCGGGCCTTCGGTTGCAACTAACATAGGCTTAGTTGCGCAATATGAAAAGCAAGGCAACTTCGCGGATATCTCCAGTAGTGGTGGCGAATTTATGTTTGGTGCCTTTAACCTGGAATTAGATTTAGGCGAATTTATCTCAGAGAAACTGGTTGATCCATTAGGCAGTCTGAATAACTGGTTAGAACCGATTCGACCGGTAGCGAATGCTTTAACGGCTGATATGAAAATCTTTTCAGCTATTAACCTGGAGCATGTCTTTGATGCGAATCACGATGGAAAAGTGACGGTGCTGGAAATACCAACACCATTTTTGCAAAAGCGTGGATCAACTAAAGACCGTTACGAAAAGCAACTGCAAACAGTGAATCGTTTCTTAGAATTCATTGCCAGTATTGCGCAAATGATCAAGATTGCGGATGAGTTAGGTACAGAACTATCGGGTGCTCAAGCCTTAGATGAGCGGGTATTATCCGTTGACGGTTATCAACTTTCTCCTGACCTGATTCGTATTGTGCCGTATCAAACCACTACGGACC
The DNA here is from genome assembly GCA_963922315.1 of uncultured Gammaproteobacteria bacterium. Lineage (GTDB taxonomy): Bacteria > Pseudomonadota > Gammaproteobacteria > Chromatiales > Chromatiaceae > JAHDBG01. The sequence goes on along the minus strand of CAWUID010000022.1, from coordinate 1,346 downwards.
TCACCGGGGTAGATGTATCCCTGGTGCCCTATGTGAATAGTTTGGGACATGCAGTGCTGGGTATTGATACAAACTATCAATATATCAAAACATTCGGTGGTACCTTAACCTCATCCAGCGTACGGCCGATGGAACCAGTGAAACCAGTACTGGGCAAACCGGCTGCTCAGCAAAACACCAGCATGAGTAAGGTCAAATCGCGCTATGCTGATTTGCGTAAAGACGGTGTCATCAGCTTCCCGATCTTATCTAATCCAATGGATGTATTGAAATTCATTTTCGGTGATCCAGCGGATTTAGTATTGATAGATGTACCTGATTTTGCATTTAACTTTGAGATAGAAAAAGGTTGGCGACCACCTCCCGTCCCGATTTTCAAAGGTAAGATATCCGGCAGTATGGACATGTTGACCGATACCATCGTAGGGATTGACACGGGAGGCTTATTGCAAACTATCTGCGGTGATGATTCACCAGGTGCGATATGGAATTGCCAGGGCAACCTGGCGGCGGGTGATCGCGCGATACGCTTATTGAACAGTGTGTATCTACGGGATTGGAATGAACAAAGCTATTATGTCGGAGGGGACACCAGCTCTAATAAAACTTTCTGGCAAGGTAACGAACGACAATTGCCGGGTATTACCGTCTGGGACAAGTACGAATTAGCCGGCAACGCACAAATTGATATTGGAGCAGGTCTGGATCTCGGCGTATTCGGAGCTTTCTTCCAGGGCGGTCCGGGACTCGGTGGCGGCATTGATCTGGTGGATATTTGTGAATCAACCACACCGGATGCCTGTGACCCGATCGTCAATGGTGATTTCACTGCTGGCGGCAGTTATGATGGCAAGATCCGTGCATATGATTTTGTCATGCAGATGGTGAATGATCCGATGAGTGCGTTTGATATGGGCTTTACTTTCTATGTGGATTTTGAAGCCTATATTGAAACCTTCAAAATCAAGGTATGGGAAGAACTGATCGGTTATTTCCCGCTGTTTGAATTTGATGCCAGCGGGGCACACTGGGTCGGTGGATCGCGTTCAGTATCTGGTGCTGCGCTCGCAGGTGCCACTTTGTATTTTGATGCAAATAATAACCAGCAATTGGATCCTGGTGAACCAATGACCTTTACTGACGCAAAAGGCCTGGGCCGCTTGCGCTTGCCTTATAACCTCTATGACCGGAATCGCGATGGGCGCATAGACCGGCAAGATGGCACTATCCGGCATTTTGGCGGCATGAATGTCCGCACTGGGTTAGGTGAATTGCAGCAAATGACAGTACACTAAGAACCTGTTTACGATCTAATATTAAGCCTGCCAAAATATATTATGAGGACA